>MWDI01000029.1 GCA_002070475.1 Firmicutes bacterium ADurb.Bin146 | reverse complement strand
GATACTGTTCCCTATAGTAACTACTGCTATAGTCGGAATATTAGCACCAAGATCTGTAGCATTAGTCGGATTCTTAATGTTTGGTAATCTTTTGAGGGAATGCAAGGTTCTGAGGATATTGTCTGATTCTGCTCAAAAAGAACTTGCAAATCTAATAACCATTCTTTTAGGAATAACAATAGCATCCAAGATGAGATTCGATCTTTTTGTAAAAGTAGATACCCTCATAATCATTCTGTTAGGACTTGTAGCTTTCGTGTTTGATACAATCGGTGGCGTACTGTTTGCTAAATTCCTCAACCTGTTCAGTAAAAAGAAAATAAATCCTATGGTAGGAGCAGCAGGAATATCTGCATTTCCGATGTCATCCAGAGTAATACATAAAATGGGTCTGAAGGAAGATCCGACCAATTTCTTATTAATGCATGCGGCTGGCGCCAATGTGGCAGGACAGATCGCATCAGTTGTTGCCGGTGGCGTAATGATAGCCCTGGTCGAAAAACTCATATAGCGGAGGCATGAAATGAAGATACATATAGATATAGATAATTTTTTACAGACGCCTCAGGTGGTTCTTTTCGGTATGCTTGGAGTATTCGTTGCGCTTTTGGTAATATACGGATCAATACTGATTTTATCAAGAGCATTCAGGAAAAACGGCAAAAAGAACTCAGATGTGACCAAAGATTAATAATCCCAAAGAATAGGAAAGTAAATTTGCAAGGAAAGTGCTTAAGAAAAGCCTGAAGGACTTTCCTTCTTTTTTTGTATAGAAGAAGTATTCAATAAATATGACAGAAACCTCTAGTATATAGAGAAGAATAATCAGAGCGGTATATGATAAGAAGAAAGATGATGATAAAAGTATAAGGTTTATTGAAAGGTTTGTCAGAACATTGACAAGAAAAAACAAAATCCAGAAATCCTTGTTCTTGAATCTAAAAAGCAGGAAAACCAGTCCTTCAAATATGAGGGTTAGCAAGAGAGCATAAAATATCTCCATTATCGGTTATTTGTATTATCGGTATCTTTCTTTTTTCTTTTTTTCAAATACCTGTATAACAGAATTGCTACTGCTACAAGAACCAGCCCTGCTAGAATATAAGGCAGAAACAGTATCGGGTAAACATAAAAAGGAGTTACTACATCACAGATTATCATGTTCATATTGTTATATTTCCTTTCTTCATTATTTTAACTGCTATATACATAAATACTGCATTGAGCACAAAGACTAGAAGTATAAGAAAGCCTGTCAGATTAACTCCAAGACCGATAAGCATCCCGGGAAACAAAAAAGATGCGGCAAGCCCGAAAGCAAACCCCGGATAATCAGGGATCATCCGATAAAGCATATACAGGGTAAGAGGCATAGAGCAGTTGATTAGAAACAGCCCTATAAGCGAAGGTGCGGCATAAGATGATAAGAAAGCTATCATAGGACCGGGAATCAGTATGGCTGCAATAACTACAGGTATGGATTTGAACTTATCCAGAAGGAATCCTCCTGCAGCCTTTCCTGCCATAATCATAATACCAGTAATAATTGACAAAAGTAATGTATCCTTCCATGGAAAGGACATAGAATATGAAGCCATGGAACGGACGGCAATGGACACCAGAATGATTATTATAATAACAAAAGCCATTATCTTTTTATCATGTTTAAATATTGGTATAGACTCAGATGCTTCTTTAACTTTGTATTCCTTTAACCATATAAGGCTTAAAGATATTAAAGTTAAAGCAACTGCTGCGTAAATTGCTATAGAAGGAAAAAGTGTTCCAAATAATAGCCCCATGCTTCCTGGTGCGACGAATATACCTAAAGGAGCTGCCTTTGATGATGAGCCTTTCAGTACAGCTGCTCCTCCACCTACATGAAACAGGCTGTTGCCTATACCGAGCATGCATATCCTTATTGGGACCGGAAGAAAGAAAAGGGCTCCTAAAGATGTTAGTAACCCTCCGCCTATTGCAATATATCTATATTTTTGTATTGTATCTGCCATAATACCAGTAATAGGCTGAGTAGAAAAGGCAAGAAGATCATACATAAGAATATATGGTATCATGTCAGGATTGGAAAAAATAAGTCCTGCACAGACCGCATCTGTTAAAAAATGAGCTATGGAGTAGGCAACTAGGGTCATCTGCCGCCCCTTCCAGCTCCTCCTCCTCTTGACATCCCGCCTCCACCGCTATGAAAACCGCCTGACCTTCCTCCGAATGAGGAACCGCCTCCGAAAGAAGAGCTTCCACGAAAGCTTGAACTACTTCTGTTAATGGTGTTATGGTTATTATTGAATGAAGTCGTATTACTTCTGACTGAGTTGCTGATATTCTTACCCATATTCATAAGATTTATTGCGCCGATTATAGGCCATATGCTGCTTGTATTTGATCTGGTATATGAAGAAGAGCTTCTGGTACTTTTCCTTGCTCCGAATATGGATGAAAGCACGGCTATAATTACTACAATGATGAAAAATGTCCTGAACACATCGAAAATCGTAATTGTCGGTTCCGGATTATAGTAATATTCCTCAGGATAGTAGTATTCATATTCATCAGGAATCGGTTCTTCATAATCTATTGTAGTATCATATATTGCCAGCATCTCGTCATAAAAAGCATTGAAAACGCTTAAGACTCCAGCATCATATTCCTGTTGAGCAAAGTATGGTTCAAGATATTCATATAAAAGGTAGGAAAGCGTGCCGCTTGACAAAGTTCTTTCCAGACCTGAACCCTGAAGAGCATAATAATCGTCGTCACCAATAGAAAGAAGAAGTAATAACCCGTTATTTTTTCCGCTTGAACCTATACCGTATTCATTAAAAAGCTCATATGCATAATCAGCGATTGATGCAGTATCAGTATACTCCACAGTCACAACTACTATCTGGGCTCCGGTTTTTTCATAGAGAGCAGCATTTTTATCGATTATAATCTTTTCTGTCTGTTCAGAAATTACATTAGCAGTATCATTCACATAAAAAGCAGAAGAAGGTGCAGGGATATCTGCAGCATATACTGCATTGCAGACTAAAAGTAATATTAAGGTAATAAATGCCACAATCTTTTTCATCATATCAATTAAACGGGAAAACAGCATATAAGTTCATCGGAAATACTCCGCTTCGTTAATGCCGGTTATTGATGCTATAACATTAGCTGGAAAAATGTTTAACTCATTATTGAATTTCTCAGCATCCTTATTGAAAGAGGTTCTTTTCAGAATATCATCTATGGCGACTATGTCAGCATAATTGCTTCGTCTCAGTCTTTCATCAGTCTCATTGAGACTCATAGTTCCTAACACATCATAAAGAGCCGCTGCAGCATTGGTTATGCTTACAGACGCAAGGTATTTTTCCCTAGGTGTCTTGGCATTTAAGAGCATATCCCTGGCTTCTTCCATGCTAACAATATATTCGCTGTTGCGGTCAATATATCTTGAAGCTACTCCGGAAAGATTATCAGCATATGATGATTTTGTGTTCAGGTCAGCATCCATGGTGTCGTAGAAAGAGTTCATGATGTTTCTTCTCTGTGAAGAAAGAGACACATGCCCGCTTATAAGCACCGAAGCGATTATTGCGATTACAGCCAATATCCATGCAAGTGGTCTGTTTTCCTTAAATTTCATCAGTTCTTAAACTCAAGCAGCTTGTTCTTGAGCTGTTCCTCTATCCTGTTAAGTTCTGTTTCTGCTTCTTTCCTCTTGGCTTTTCCTTCCTCTTGGATTCGAAGTATCTCATCAAGAGTATTTATGAGACTTTCATTGGTTGTTCTCAGTGTCTCAATGTCTACTATGCCTCTTTCAGATTCCTTGGCTATGTCAATGCTGCCTTGTTTCAGGCTTTCTGCATTCTTAAGAAGCAGTTCATTTGTCATGTCAGTTACGGCACGCTGAGCTTTCATAGCATTCTGGGAGTGTGTGATGCTTAATGAAAGCACCATCTGGTTCTTCCAAAGAGGGATTGTGTTTATAAGGGTGGTCTGAATCTTTTCTGTCAGAAGATTGTTATTGTTCTGTATGAGTCTTATTTGAGGTGCCATCTGGACTGCGATATTTCTTGTTATCTCCAGGTCATATATCTTTTTTTCGACTCTGTCCAGCATATTAGCAAAATCATTTGCCGCTTGAGCGTCTTCAGGAAGCTTTGATTCCTTAGCCTTGTCCCTTAATTCAACAAGTTTTGTTTCTTTAAGCTCATTAAGTTTTGCTCTGCCGCCTTCTATGTATAATGCGAGTTCTTTAATGTAATCAAGGTTCATCTCATACATTTTGTCCAGCATTGTTATATCTTTGAGCAGCACAACCTGGTGATCTTCCAGTACTGCTACAATCTTATTTACATTTGCTTCAGCTTTGGCATAACGTGCTTTTAAAACATCTATATACCTTTTTGTTTTTTTAAACAGCCTTTCTAACAAGTTGCCGGTTTCCTGGTCAGCAGTGAAGTCTTTCAGCTGTGCCATGAGATTGCCGATCATATCCCCAATTTCTCCAAGTTCCCTGGAACGGACTTTCTCTAAAGTAGCATCCGAGAAGCTTGTTATCTTTCTTTGCGCATCTGCGCCATATTGCAGAATAGAAGCACTGCTTTTTATATCCAGCTTCTGTCCATATGAAGTTGCAAGTTCCCTATCTTTCTCTGTTAATGTTATTTCGCTCATTGCATTTATCCTTTCAGTTATTTTAAATTTTCTGCTTTCAACATGCTGTCAAAGACAGTTATTTCAGCATCTATATCCATAGCTTCATCAGCGTACAGATTATCAAGGTACTTCTGGAAGGAACCTATAATCCCGTCCATTGCACCCTCAATATCATTCTTTATCTGTCTAATATTCTCTCCATCATTGTCCTGGGCTTCAGCTCTTGCATATGAGTTTAAAAGTTTGATTGTTGTGGGAAGGAAATATGTAATGAGTCTGCGTATATCCTTAAGTTTTTCAGGTTTTTCGGATATATATGCGAATATCTTTTTTGTGACATCACCAAGCTTGTCTATTTTTTCTGAGATAACGGTGTTTTGTATAATGTCATTGGCTTTCTTCATCTGCTCAAGATATCTGTTTCCCTCAGATATTGCCTGGTCTACATCTTTTGCACCGGTATATTTTATTGGATCTTCCACTATTTCAATCCTGTCAGGGAAGAATTTTCTGCTTAAAAGAAAAACAGCAACGAATAATATAGCGGCGATTATAACATGCGTAAGTTTATACATTGGGAAAATCAGACTGTACAGTATCCATACTGCACCACCTAGATATATCGGTATAGCGGATTTATGTCTGACTTCCATTGCATTTCCTTCTTTCAATTTGTAAATAAATTATATCATAGAAAAAATAAATTACTATAATTATACAAAATCCGCACATAAAAATTTTATTTGAGAATTTAGTCAAATCCGTTGACAGAGATTCTCACAGTGATACAATATCTAGTACATCATATGTATTAGTGATACAAAATATAGTTTTATGGGGGAGTAGTTATGCTTACAGAAAATTCAAAAAAAGTACTGGAGAGAAGGTACCTTAAAAGGGACTCAGAGAGCAATATCATAGAATCTTGTGATGATATGTTCAAAAGAGTCGCAAAGACAATAGCATCTGCTGACTCTGAATTTCTAGGCAAGGAAGATATAGAGAAAACAGAAAAGGATTTCTATGACATGATGGTGAATCTGGAATTCCTGCCGAATTCCCCCACATTGATGAATGCAGGGAGGTCTCTAGGCCAGCTGGCAGCTTGTTTTGTGCTGCCTATCGATGACTCGATGGAAGCTATTTTCGAGACAGTGAAGAATGCAGCTCTGATACATAAAAGCGGTGGTGGCACAGGCTTCAGTTTTTCCAGAATAAGACAGAAGGGAGCTGCAGTCAGTTCCACAGGAGGAATAGCATCAGGGCCAATCAGCTTTATGAAGGTTTTCAATACTGCGACAGAAGCAGTAAAACAGGGAGGAACCAGAAGAGGAGCCAATATGGGCATACTCAGAGTGGACCATCCTGATATAAAAGATTTCATAACATGCAAAGAGAACAGTACAGAACTTAATAATTTTAATATAAGCGTAGGCCTGACTGAACAATTCATGGAAGCAGTGGAACATGACAACACATACGAGCTCATTGACCCTTCCACAAAAAAAGCAGTAGGAATTGAAAGCGCGAAAAACGTTTTTGACATGATTGTGCAGCACGCATGGCTGAATGGGGAACCAGGAATAGTTTTTCTTGACAGGATAAATAAAGAAAACACTGTGCCCGGATTAGGTGAAATCGAAAGCACTAATCCTTGTGGCGAACAGCCTCTGCTTCCGTACGAATCATGTAATTTAGGTTCTATTAACCTGTACACAATGCTCAAAGCTGATAAGAGCGGATTTGATTATGACAAACTTGGAAGATGTGTCGTAAAAGCCGTTCATTTTCTGGATAATGTAATTGATGTAAATACTTATCCGAATGAGAAAATAGCAAAAAACTCAAAAGCCACCAGAAAGATAGGACTAGGGGTCATGGGATGGGCAGACAGCCTATATGCAATGGGGATTCCATACAACAGTGAGGAAGCTCTGGATCTTGGATATGAGGTAATGAAATTCATAAATGAGGAATCTAAAAAAGCCTCAATGAGCCTTGCTGAAATTAAAGGAGTATTTCCAGCATATGACAAAAGCATATATCCTGCAAAAGATATAAAAGTGAGAAATGCCACAACGACTACAATAGCCCCTACTGGTACTCTTAGCATAATAGCAGGCGTGTCGAGCGGAATCGAACCTGCTTTTGCAATATCATATATACGTAATGTAATGGATAATACCGAAATGACTGAAGTAAATCCTGTATTTGAAGCTATAGCAAGGGAAAGAGGATTCTTTAGCGATGAACTTATGAGGGATATAGCAAAAAAAGGCACCATAAGCCATATGACAGTTATACCTGAGGATGTTAAGGAAGTTTTTGTTACCAGCCATGATATAGATCCTTCATGGCATGTGCGTATGCAGGCTGTTTTTCAGGAACATGTTGACAATGCCGTTTCAAAAACAGTAAATCTGAGAAATGAAGCCACATTGGATGATGTAAAAGCAGTATTCATGCAGGCATATGCTATGGGATGCAAAGGTGTTACCCTGTACAGGGACGGCAGCAGGGACTTACAGGTACTGAGCGTTCCGAAACAGCAGGTTAAGGGGCCTTCTCCATTAGCTTCTGCGGTGATACCAAAACCAAGACCGAGAATTACGACAGGACTGACAGAAAAATTCAAGACAGGCTGTGGGAATCTGTATATAACTGTTAATTATGATGAAAACGGCGAAATATGCGAAATATTCACGAATACCGGCAGAGCAGGAGGATGCCCTTCGCAGTCAGAAGCGACAGCAAGGCTGGTATCTATTGCACTAAGGTCTGGTATTGACACAAAGGAAATAATAGACCAGCTGAAAGGTATAAGGTGCCCCTCAACTATCAGGCATAAGGATTTAGGTATATTATCCTGCCCGGATGCAATCGGCAGAATGATTGAAAAAGTCGCCAAAATGAATGGAGAACTCAAAGAGGAAGTCAAGAAAACTATTCCTTATCTGCACTACGGTGAACCGTCAGCAAAAACACCTGTAAAAAAAGAAGAGAAAAATTCTGAGAGCAGGCCTTGCCCTGAATGCGGCGCTATGCTGGAAAGTGATGGCGGATGTGTGATTTGCAGGTCATGCGGGTACTCAAAATGCAACTAACTGTATAAATCATACAAATAGAGGTACTAAAATTTATGGAATATTTTTATAGACATAATTGACCAAAGTAGATATAATTAACTAAGGTTAACACGAACAGGAGGATCTATACATGGCAAACAAAAAAGAGCATTATGTATTGGCGGTAAAGAATTTAGATAAAACATTAGCTGATATAGCTGCAGGCAAGGTTAAGATGCCCGTTGAAAATTCCAAATACGCAGAAATTTTTGCTACAATAGTAAGAAGATGCGACAAGCTGGATGATTTAAAGAAATTTATCAGACAGAACAAGATGAAGAAGAACGAATGCATCCACTGGTGGGAAGGCGTTCTTGAAGACGGATATGAGCTTATAACGGTTCAGTACAATGCTCCAGACGAAAACTTCGTTGAATTAGCAGGAAGCGAAAACCTTATTAAGTATATTACATCCGTAAAAGGTTAAGAATATCTATAAAAAAAAGAAAGCATCGTATTACAGTCTGATGCTTTTTTTGTTATGTAAAAATAAGTTATCAATTCCTGTTGTTATAATTATTACTGTCATACAGATTCTTGTAATAGCGGCTTTCCTTTGAGAATGTCCTTAATTTCTTTATATTAAATATCCACAAGAAGATTACAAAAGGAACAAAAGCGAAAAGCCAGTGGATATTCAAAGAAAGTATAAAGTTAAATGTGCCATGGAGAAGAACGGGATACAGTAAAGACTTGATCTTGTAGCTTCTCATGAGAGCAAAAGTAGGAGCGAATTTGGATAATGATATGTAATATCCCATAGTTACTGCAAAGAGCATATGACCTGGTACAGAGAAAATCCCTCTATAAAGTGCTATTGAAGGATTTTCAGCTTCAAAGTTTATTATATACATTATATTTTCTACTGCTGCAAAACCAAGAGATGTGAAAGCGCAGTATATAATTCCATCCAGTTTCTCATTGTAGGCAGGCTTGTGATAGGAAACGATGTATACAGATGCTCTTTTTAAAGATTCCTCTGTAAGTCCGGCAACTATGAATGAAGTATATGCTATACCAATAATAGTTCCAGAAAATATATTGAAACGTTCCAGAAGACCCTCAATGAATATTGCCGGAATACTAATAAGACACCCAGCAATAAACTGAAAGATGAGGAGCTTTGCAGGCTCCTTGTCGTGTCTGTCAATTACCAGTAGCAGTATAATGAGTGCAGCAACAGGTGAAAGAGCTGAAAAGATAATTCTAAAAATGTCAGTCATGAAGCCCCCCTTTAAAACTTGAATATTATCCCAACTACCCCTGCAAAGACTATAAATAATATCGGATGAATTCTTTTGAAGAAAATTCTTATAACCAGAAGACAAACGAACAATACAAAAGCCTTTAAATCAATTATATCAAGAATATTGCCTGATTCAATAAATGTATCATATGTTATTACAGAAACATTAAGAACAGCAAAAGCTGCAGCAGTTATAAGGCCGAGAGAAGCAGGCCTTAATCCGTACATTGCATTCAACACTCTCTTATCCTGGCTGAAGGAGGAAAGAAGCCTGGATATCACAAGAACTATGATTACAGAAGGAAGAATTATTGCTAAAGATGCGATCAATGCTCCGGGAAGTTTTGCAGCCATGTAGCCGGTGTAAGTCGCCATATTGATTCCTATCGGCCCTGGGGTGGATTCTGATACAGCAATCATATCTGGGATTATTGATGTGTCCAGCCAGTCGTATCTCTTGCCAATATCATAAAGAAAAGGAATTGTCGCCAGACCTCCTCCTATGGAGAAAAGGCCTGTCTTAAAAAATTCCCAGAATAGCTCGAGATATATCATTTTTTCCTCTCTTTTCTTTCCTGCATCCTGGTTCCGAGAACAAGCCCTGTTATAGCGGAGCCTAAAACTATGAAAACAGGTGAAATGGAAGTAAGTACAGATAGAATAAATGATGCAATGTATAGAATAATGCAAAGCCAGTCAATGACGGATTTTTTATACATATCAAGTATTGTTACTATGACAAGAGCTGCAACAGCTACCCTTATTCCTGCAAAGGCATGTCCAACGGCTTCTATATGTAAAAAATTAGTCAGAATAGTTGCAATTATAGAAATAATGATAATTGAAGGGGTTATTACCCCAAGTGCGCTGAATATTCCTCCAAGATAACTTTTCTTTTTGAAGCCTATGTATGTGGAGACATTGACAGCAATTATACCTGGAGTGCACTGGCTCAAAGTATAGTAGTCGATTATATTTTCCGTATCAAGCCACTTCTTTTTCTCCACAAATTCCTTTTGAAGAATAGGCAGCATAGTATAGCCTCCTCCAAAAGTGAAAAGGCCTACTTTGAAAAATATCCAGTACAGTTCAAGCAGGGTTTTCATAAAACCTCCTCTTTTCATTATAACTTGTTTCATTGCAAATATTAAGGGAATTTCATATATTTACCAGGCTGTGATTTTTATGTATAATAAATCGAAGGAAGGCGTATTATGAAATTTACCAAAATGCACGGAGCTGGAAATGACTATATATATGTGAATTGTATGGATTGTAATATTGAGGATCCGTCTTCGCTGGCAGTAAAACTAAGCGACAGACATATTGGAATAGGATCAGACGGGCTGGTTCTTATACAGCCTTCAAAAAATGCAGACTTTTATATGAGGATGTTTAACGCAGACGGCTCAGAAGGCTCAATGTGCGGAAATGCTATCAGATGTGTTGCAAAATATGTATATGATAATAAGCTTACAGATAAGTTAAATCTGGATATAGAGACAAAAAGCGGTATTAAACATCTGAAACTCTTTCTTGATAAAGAAGGACTGGTGGATTCTGCAGAAGTGGATATGGGTATTGCTTATCTGAAACGTTGTGAAATACCCATGGCTTATGATGATTCCAGTAAGGAAGAAATGTATATAAACAAGCCTCTTTATGTATCGGGTAAGAGATATAATGTGACCTGTGTATCCATGGGAAACCCTCACTGTGTCATATTTATGACTGATAAAGTTAATAAGACGAATCTTGATAAATCTCTGGACCTGCTGGATCTGGATAAAATAGGTCCGGATTTTGAAAAGCATCCCATATTTCCAGACAGGATAAATACTGAGTTTGTAGAAGTGATAGATAAAAACACTTTGAAAATGAGGGTATACGAAAGAGGTTCAGGAGAGACAATGGCATGCGGGACAGGAGCATGTGCAGTTGTTGTAGCAGCAGTACTAAATGGTATCAGTGATATCAATCAAAAAGTATCTGTAATCTTAAGAGGAGGAGTTCTTGAAATTACTTATCTTGATGATGGCAGAGTTATTATGAAAGGCGAAGCTGTCCATGTCTTTGATACTGAGATTAATATATAACTGAAGAAGAAGGAGAATCATATGGCAAGAGTAAATGAGAATTACAGTAATCTTAAACAGAGTTATCTTTTTAAGGATATAGCGACAAAAGTTGCAGCATACAAAAAAGCAAATCCGGATAAGAAAGTCATAAGCCTCGGAATAGGCGATGTGACACTGCCATTGCCAGAAAAGGTTGTGGAAGCATTAAAGGAAGCATCTGATGAAATGGGAAAAGCGGACACCTTCAGAGGATATGCTCCAGACCAGGGTTATGATTTTTTAAGAGAAAAGATTTCTGAACATTACAGAAAGAGAAATGTGAATGTTGATATAAGTGAGATATTCGTATCAGACGGAGCAAAAAGCGATGTCGGCAATATCACTGAAATTTTCTCGAGAGATAACATGGTAATGATACCTGATCCTGTATATCCTGTATATATGGATACAAATGTAATGGATGGAAGGAAAATTATTTTTGCAGACGCAAACAAAGAAAACAATTTCCTCGCTATGCCTGACGGAAGACACGCAGATATGATATATCTTTGTTCCCCAAATAATCCCTGTGGAAGCGTGTATTCAAAAGAGCAGCTTAGAAAATGGGTAGATTATGCTTTGGATAATAAGGCTGTAATACTTTTTGATGCGGCATATGAAGCATTTATAACCAATGATACGCTTCCAAGAAGCATTTTTGAAATTGAAGGAGCAGAAAAATGCGCCATAGAGTTCTGCAGCTTCTCCAAGCTTGCAGGATTTACCGGCACAAGATGCGCTTACACTGTTATAAAGAAGGACCTGATGCTTGAAAGGTTTTCTTTACATGATATGTGGGTAAGAAGACAGAGTACCAAACTTAACGGGGTATCTTATGTTATACAAAGAGCCGCAGAAGCCGTATTTACTGACGAAGGGATGGAACAGTGCAAAAAGAATATAAAGTATTATCTTGATAATGCCAAGCTTATTTCTGCTCTTCTTAAGGAAAAAGGAATATATCACACTGGTGGGACAAACTCCCCGTATATATGGATGAACTGCCCTAGTAATATGAAATCCTGGGAATTTTTCGACTTGCTGTTAAATAAAACAAGTGTTGTTGGAACACCTGGGAGCGGTTTTGGAATGAATGGAGAAGGTTATTTCAGACTTACGTCCTTTGGAAGCAGAGATAACACTATTGAAGCGGTCGAAAGGATAAGAAGAGTTCTTTAAACGAAGAATAATACTCTCTAAATGTGTTAACAACAGCATATATGATAAATTGAATAATTAGTAAAAAACAGCGCTTATGCGCTGTTATTTCATGGTTTTTTATTTATATTTTACTTATATACTATGCGCTTAAACAGACCAATCTATTTAATCAGACCTTCTTCTATCTGTCTTTGTTTTACCTTTTCCAAAAGCTTATCTATCCTGTCAACAGGATTGAGAAGATCTGACATTGATGAGTCATGGTGTAGTGTGTCAATTATGAAAGACATGTATTTTGACATATCCACTTCCTTGAACCAATCTCTCTTTAGTAATTCAGGGCTTCTATATACAAGATTAGTAGTAAGAACAGCAGTGACCGCTCCCTGTTCATAAGCTTTGTCAAATGCTTCTAGACCATTGCAGAATAAACCGAAAGAACAGCACATAAAGATCCTTTTAGCTTTCTTTTCTGTAAGCTGATAGAAGATATCCAGTGCGGATTCACCAGATGCGATAATATCTTCCACAACTATCACGTCTTTACCTTCTACATTATCTCCAAGGAACTCATGTGATACTATAGGGTTTCTGCCATGTTCGACGATGGAATAATCTCTTCTTTTATAAAACATCCCAAGGTCCAACCCTATCATGGATGCAAAGGCGATTGCCCTGTTCATTCCGCCTTCATCAGGGGATATCACCATAGTGTGTTCTTTATCGAATATAATATCAGGAAAAGTATTTGTAAGCCTTTTTAACATCTGATATGCAACTGGTACGGATTCAAAACCATTTAAAGGTATAGCATTTTGAATTCTTGGATCATGAGCATCGAAAGTGATTATATTATCCACTCCCATATCTACAAGTTCCTGTAATGCAATAGCACAGTCTAGGGATTCGCGATACTTTCTCTTATGCTGCCTGCCTTCATAAAGCATCGGCATGATAACAGTTATCCTTCTTGCCTTGCCGTTTGTTGCAGCAATAAGTCTTTTCAAATCAGCAAAATGATCATCCGGACTCATCGGCACCTGCATTCCATACATCTCGAAGGTTACTCCATAATTAAAAGCATCACATATAATAAAGACATCGTGTCCTCTGACTGACTGCAGTATAACGCCTTTGCCTTCTCCAGTTCCGAATCTGGGGCAGATA
>MWDI01000028.1 GCA_002070475.1 Firmicutes bacterium ADurb.Bin146 | reverse complement strand
GAGCAGAACCTGTATATGTTCACGCATTACAGCGATGTCATATGCGATATAGGGAAGATGCTTGGCATGGACTTGGGTTTGAAATATGCTCCATTAAAAGATATTAAAAATAAATTGGGAAAAGTTAAAAAATAGTATTTTACTGCACAACTATTTGCATCAGCACATCTTAAATAACCACGATAAATATGGGGATTTTTTAGGATATATTGATTTTTAACTGTAAAAGAAAAGTTAAAAGACAGTAGACTTGCATTGTTATAGGTATTATAATGCATTTATAGGATAACAGTTGTTTATCCTGACAATTCATTATTCAGTTTTGAATGGTAAAATTCATATTGATTGTTTTATTATTCATAATAACATGTATTAGTGGTTAACAGTGTAAACGCAGTAAACAACAGCTTATCAAGGAGAAGTCAGATGAACTATATTATTGAATATGAAATCTGCGCTATCATATGTGTCATCATCATTTTTATAAGTTTTTTAAGAAGCCATTTCTTTCCAAGCATGCAGAACAAGCTGTTTGGAGCATTGCTTGTTTTTACCATCTGCGATCTTACTCTTGATGTTATTACGGCTATAACGATTGAACATGTCTTATCACTTCCTTTCTGGCTGAATTACTTACTGAATACTTTATTCTATTCAATGCAAATGGTGTTTCCGATAATAGCTCTATTTTATATAATATCACTTTCTGGTAAGCTTTGGTCAATGAGCTTGAAAAAAATACTGATATCAATATTTGCAGGAGCTGTAGCACTAATAGCTATTATATTCATTAATCCGTTCACTGGAATTATTTTTTACATTGACCCTGTGCAAGGATATTTATATGGTCCTTTTTTCAAAGGGTTGCATGTTATCAGCACATTTTATCTTTTGATTATTGTCATTTATCTTTTAAAACATAAAAAAGCAATACAACGTAATCAGCTCATATCAGCCGTGTGGTTTGTTAGTCTTGTCATAGTAGCGATTATTGTCCAACTTATATATCCTAACCTTTTGATACTTGGCACAGTTGTGGGAATTGCAGTAAGCGTAATGTATTTTATGCTTCAAAATCCTAGAGATATGGTGGATTACAGGACAAAAACACTTAACTATAATGCTTTTATACAATGTTTAAACGAACTGATTATGGAAAAATCCAAGCTTTATTTGATTTCTGTTGATTTATATAACATGCCATATATAAACAGGATATTCGGTATTAAAAGCAGTAATATGCTTTTATCCAGTATTGCAGAATTTTTGAAAGGGGACAGCAGCAAAGTATGGGTTTTCCGTACTACAGATACAAGATTTGTAGTGATAACACTTGAGGAAAAAGAGCATGAGTCTGTAAAAAGCAGAATAAACCAAAGATTCAACCAGCCATGGAATATTGATTCAAGCCAGATAATACCTTCTTTTGCCGTATGCAGCATAACAAAACAGGATGTATTGGATTTCGGACTAGATAATCTTGCAAGCACTATGGACATTGCTCTTTCCCATGCTGTAAGAAATAAGGAAAAGAATCCTTTAAGCATGATTAATGAATGCGATATTGAAGAGTTTTCATACCTTTTAGAAGTAGAAGCCGCATTACATGAAGCCTTATTTGAAAAAGACTTGTTATGCATGTATTTTCAGCCAATATACTCTTTAAAAGAAAGAAAATTTGTAGGTTTGGAAGCTCTTGTTCGTTTAAATCATTCGAAATACGGTCTTTTGCTGCCTTCTGAGTTCTTGCATATAGCCGAAAAAAATGGGCATATGCAGAAACTTGACCAGATAGTGGTCAGAAAAGTCAACGAATTTATAATTGAGTATAAACCATATGAAAAATTAGGAATGCAGTTCATTTGCATTAATTTATCGGCTGCTGAATTTGTGAGCAACAGGATGCCCAAGAAACTTACTGATTATATTAATGAGAATATCACTGAACCGGAAAGGATTTACTTTGAAGTGACAGAGACTGTTGCAGCTTCTTCAAAAGAAAATCTTCGTGATTGCATGAATGAGTACATATCAATGGGGTTTAGATTTGCTCTTGATGATTTCGGAACAGGATATGCAAATATAACTCAAGCGATTGAGTTGCCATTTTCACTAATCAAGATTGACCAGTCTCTTTTGACGGCATCTCCATCAATTCTTAAAGATATCCTTCATATGATGGAAACTTTAAATAAGATAACTTTGATTGAAGGTGTGGAGACTAAGGAACTGCTTGATATGATCGATCAGATTGATAGCGGTCTTGTCCAGGGTTTTTATTTTGCCAGACCGATGGATATACCTTCACTTCTTTCTTTTTTGAAAGATTACAATCATAATTGATTTATGATATAGTTATGCTATAACAAGCTATACAATTCAAGAAGAGGTGAATATGCAAAGCAGAGTATCAAAATTATTGTACAAGTCATTAAAAAATATAATACAGCCTTATAATAGCACGACAGATTATACGCGTGTAAGACAGGATTCTGAAAATCTTGCAAGAATGCAGAATATAAGCAGGAAAGTCGAACTGGAATGTATTCCTTTGGATAACTGTGTAATGGAAATGGTAAAGGTTCCCAAAGCGCCAAAAGAGAAAATAATTATGTATGTGCATGGCGGCGGATTTACTACAGGAAGCATAGTAGTATCCAGGAAATTCATAACGGAATTCTGTCTTCGTGCAGGCTTTAATGCTGTAAGCTGCGATTACAGGCTGGCACCTGAGCATGCATTTCCTGCACCTTTAGATGACTGTATTGCTATGTACAGTAAACTTCTGGATATGGGATATTTAAGTAAAGATATAGCATTATTGGGAGAAAGTGCCGGGGGCACGCTTATACTAGCGCTTACACTATACTTAAAAGATAATGATATGCCTCTTCCTGGATGCGTATGTCCGATGTGCCCGGTAGGAGATATGACAGGCACATTAGACAGTAGGGAGAGAAATATTAAAGTTGAAGCTTTATTAAGATATGATATAGACGAGAAGATACGTAATAATTATATAGGGGACCATGATGTCTGTAATCCCTATATATCGCCTATATATGGAAATTACATGAACTTCCCGCCTTTAATGTTGCAATTGGGTGAGTATGAAATACTTTATGATGATTCAATGCTTCTTTATGAAATAGCTAAAAAGAATGATGTTGAGGTGGTCTTGTCCGTCTGGGACAAGATGTGGCATGGATTCCAGATATTGTATGGTATGCCCGAAGCAAAACTAGCTCACAATGAACTTATAGCATTTATTAAAAAACATTTCGACTATGATGATCTTGCTGATTATAGAAAGATATACGAATAATTGAGGTGCGCATATGAACAAGCCTGATTATACAACATTGAAAGATAAATCAGAATTTGTATGGTATGTGAATATGTCATACTATACTATGGCAGAACTTGCTGATGTTACGTTAAATGATTTGTTTACTAACTATAAAGCATCATTAAAGTTGTATTCCAAAGAAAATTTTGAAAGGTTTTACAGCAGATTTCCTATGCATGATAAACTTAGAAAACTTAATCCTGCAACACCTCCCATTTCGTATGGGCATATTGATGGTTTAGGAGTTGAACTGGTTTTTCCTGAAGGAAATGGAGAAGTAAACTACAAAAGAAGTGACAGAACATATGCTGAATGGATAAAAATACTGTGTAATGAAATTGATTTTTCAAAGCAGGGTCTTGCGCCATATTATCTTGAATACAAGGATAAGATGTCAAAAGCCATGGATAACAGAAAGATTGGATTCAGCTACGGTTATGAAGGTCCTATTACCACCGCTTATACCATGATGGATCTTAAACTGTATTATGATCTTTATGATGAACCGGACTTATTGAAGGAATTTTTAAGAATGCTTTCCATAAGTATAACTCAGTTTAAGAAGTTTCACTGTGATGCAAATGGTTCAGATTACAAAAACACATCTTATATGTGCGATGACTGTGCTGCATTGATATCTGCAGACATGTGGGAGGACTTTGTTATACCGTATATGGATATCGTGTATTCGGATGTTGGAGCGAGTAAAAGGTCTCTTCACTCGGAAGGTATGATTTATAAGCATTTAAAGAGCTTAGAAACTTTAGGAATTACTTGGTTTGACCCTTCAGTATCACCAAAACTTGATCCTTTGATAATATCAAAAAACTGTGCGGTCCCATTCATATGGCGGATGTGCGAGATATATCACAGCCTGCTTGACAAAGAGCTTGCAATGGATTTTGTTTTTTCTGCAGTAAGAGATGGTGCAAACGGATTATTTACTACAGTAAGAGAATTATCCGATCATGACATAGCAGTTGTTGAAGGTTTTATTGAAGCATGCGAGATTGTTGAAACCATGAAAAAGCAAGGAGCCGATAATCATGATGTCGGTAAGTTAGTATCTAAAAGAGGTCAAGCCATTTTCTGGGACAGATGGCGAAATGAATTTATCTAAAAATATATTAACTGATTGATTTAATTAAATATAGTGCTATAATTTACATAAAATAGGTAATATGCAAGATGAAAAGGTGCAAGAAGGGTAAAAGGTGACAGCTATTATTTATACTTTCGTACCATACTTATGGGTAACCATAGTGCTTTCAGCTATAATATTGTTTTTGATTGTTTATGTTTTCAAAAATACGAACATACTAGGAGGCCGATATTTTCTAGCAACTTTGATTTTGGCATTATTCTGGATTATTGCTCAAGGGTTGGAGATGTCTGCATTAACCTTGAAAACGAAACTTATGTGGGCAAATATCCAGTACATACCTATACTATGCATAACATGTTCATATCTTCTTATGTCACTAAGATTTACAGGTAATAAAATTCTGAAAAAGAAATGGCTGTATCCAGTACTGTTTAGTTTTCCAATTATTATGAATATTTTGATTTGGATCGATGATATATCATTCTTATTCCGTCAAAATGTTACTTTAAACACAACTGGTTCTTTTTTCACTATCTCCAAAGATTTTGGGCCTTTGTTCTATATTATGGCCACGTTCAATTATCTGATAGTGCTAATTAACTGTGTTGTACTATTACAAGCCATTAAGGATAAAATAACCATATATCAAAATCAGCTGAAACTTTTACTGCTGGCTGTAGCTTTTCCAGTAGTTGCAAACTTGGTATATATTACTCGGATTGTTCCTTTTCGTGTTGACCCTACCCCTATAGTATTTAGTTTATCCTCTATAGCTATCTTCTATAATATTTTCCGATATAAACTTTTTAATGTCATCCCGATTGCACGAAGCATGATACTGGATAATATAAAGATAGGCATTATAGTCTTGGATCTTCACGGAAGATTTTTGGATATTAATAATGCTGCAAGAAAAATGCTGGATTTGAAATCACAAAATATTATTGGCACATTATTTGTCGACAAGATGAATCACATCCCTGAATGTATTCATGCATTTAAAGAACAGCAGGAGACTGTTATCGAAACAGATTTTGATTATATGGGAAGCTATGCATGCCATGAGATTTCCTTTAATGTATTAAGAAGGCCGGATGAGGAACCTATCGGGTGGGTTATTCAAATATATGATATTACTAGCCGTAAGATATCTGAAAAAATTGTGCAGCATGCCGCTTCTCATGACCCTTTGACTGGACTGCCAAACAGGGCATACTATAAGACTTTATGTAATGCAATGATTGAAAAAGCAAAGAAGGCAGAATCCAGTCTTGTATTAGCATATGTAGATATAGATAATTACAAGAATATAAATGACACATATGGGCATGATGTAGGGGATAATGTGCTGGATGTAATTGCGAAAAGGCTTGTAAAAGTACTTCCTGAAAAATCCATCATATGCAGGATAGGTGGAGATGAATTTGTAGCTATGTTTCCTAATGATAGTAATGCTGATTTTTTACATAGGACAGGGGAGGTAATATTGGAAAGCATAAATAAGAAGATACCGAAAGCAGGAACGGAAATATATATTACTGCAAGCATAGGTTTCTGTATTTTTCCTGATAATGGAGAGGATATTGAGGACTTGCTAAGACATGCTGATACAGCAATGTACAAGGTCAAAGTTAATAACAAGAATGGATATTGCATTTACTCAGAATAGCTTATCATTTAGCATATAAAGATGACACTATTGCGCTTACTGCTTTTTGAGGGAGCAGTTTAGACAATAAAACAAAAAGTCGGTATTTCATACCAACCGTATATAACGGTTTCAGCTTTTTCTTATCAACAAGCTTTGCGATAAAATTTGCAGCTATATCCGCAGACATACCGTTAATCTCGTCATTTTCCATTATGGAAATGGATTTTTTGATTCTACCGCTATAAATATCATCGCCAGTAAGGTCAGTTTTTCTTGATGCTGTAAATCCTGTTTTGATATCACCTGGCATAACGGAACTTATTGAAATGTTGAAAGGACGCACTTCGTGAGACAGAGCTGATACAAAAGCATTTATTGCAGCTTTTGAAACGGAATAATATGTCTGAAAGGGGATTGGAATGGCTGCTGCTACAGAAGATATGCAAATAATATTTCCAGCTTTTTTTTCTCTCATGTATGGGATAACTGCTTTTACGGTATTGATAGTTCCGAATAAATTCACATCAATCTGTTTTTTTGCATCGTCCAAAGAAATGAACTCTACAGCTCCCGCAACTCCAATACCTGCGCTTGTGATAAGAACATCTATCCTACCGCATTCATCATAAACCTGTCTGAGTGCCTTATTAACAGACTCTGACAACGACACATCACAGCTAATGTGCCTAATTTTTTCATTAATGAAATCCCTTCGACTCAGATTATATACCAAATAACCTTTACTAATTAACTTTAATGCAGTTGCAAGACCTATACCGCTGCTTGCGCCTGTTATTACAGCTGTCTTTGTATCCATTACAGATTATGCCTTTCCAAAACTTTTTTAATAATCATAACTGCCTCATCAATCAGCGCCTCTGTATGAGTAGCCATTAGACTTGTCCTTAATAAGCATTCGTTAGGAGCTGTTGCAGGGGGTAGAGAGCAGTTTACATATACACCTTCATCATATAGCTCCTTTGCTATCGTAAGTGTAGTAATCATTTCATAAGTATAAATAGGTATAATAGGAGTCATGGAATCACGTGTCTTTATACCTTCTTCCTTAAGTTTTCTTCTAAAATAGGATGATATATCTGTGAGTCTTTTGGGAAGTTCAGGATGAGCCTTCAGATGTCTAAGAGCGGTTAATGCGACAGCACAGCTAGATGGCGTCATGGATGCCGAGAAAATAAAAGGTCTGGAACTATGACGGACGTAATCTATGATTTTTTCATCAGCTGCCATGAAGCCTCCTAAGCTTGCAAGCGATTTAGAAAATGTACCCATGTATATATCCACTTCTTTTTCCAGTTTATAGTAACTAGCAGTACCTCTGCCTTTCTCTCCTATAACACCTAATCCATGAGAATCGTCTACCATTACTCTTGCTCCATATTTTTTTGCAAGATCTACGATTTGAGGAAGATTCGCAATATCTCCACCCATCGAAAACACTCCGTCTGTAATAATTAACGCGCCAGATGTTTCAGGCACTTTCTTTAACTGGTTTTCCAAATCTTTCATATCATTATGACGGTATCTAAGCAGCGTGCCATATGATAATTTACAACCGTCATATATCGATGCATGATTTTCCTTGTCACATATTAGATAGTCATTGTGCCCGGCTATAGCGGATATTATACCTAGATTTGTTTGAAATCCTGTTGAGAATACAAGAGCGGATTCTTGGTTGAGAAATTCAGCAAGTTCATTTTCCAGTTCCAGATGAAGCTGTAATGTACCGTTTAGAAATCTTGATCCTGAACAACCAGTCCCATATCTTTCTATTGCGTCAAGTCCGGCTTTTATTACATCCGGATTAGTCGTAAGCCCTAAATAATTATTAGAGCCGAGCATTATTTTTCGTTTGCCTTCCATAATGACTTCTGTATCCTGTCTGGATTGAAGAGCATGAAAATATGGGTATATACCTATTTCACGTATTTCATCTGCTGTAGCAAACTTATAGCACTTTTGAAAAATATCCATTACTACCTCCAAAATACTTGGTACTGCTTTGTTTTATCAATAAATAATGATTAATATGGATTTCCCCCGTAATATATCCATCTTAAGTATTTATCACCAAGTGATAATTAGGTTTGATTTTACACTACAACAAGGTGTATTGTCAATGATTTGTAAACAAAATAGTTATCCAGTAAAGTGAAAAGTTAAATTCCAGAGGAAACGATTACAGATATTTAAATAATATTTAAATATTAAAGTATTATAAAAGACACGCACTTAGGATTTAAAGTGCGTGTCTTGCAAGATTTTGAAAAAAACAACAGTATATTAATAATAGAACTTTACTGATATGAGTATTATATGGAATACTGTCAAACCTATCAAAGATGCTATCATGAATGACCAAGCAAACATTTTATGTTTTTTCTTTGTCAGGTAAGTCATAACAAATGAAAGCACAAGAAATATTCCATACAAAAGCCAGGATAGTGCTGAAAGGCTCATATCTATTGGGGTTGATGTAAACAATTCATTAACTGCAATGAAAAATATCAAGCTTAGAACTGCTGCTATTATGACTGCTAAAATCGTTTTAAGTATTTCTTTCATTTTTTCCTCGTTAATCTTCGTCTCTAAGCGGTACGATTGTACATATATCAACCCAGTCGCCACCTGAACTTCCTGGCGTATCATTATTGTAATAATCATCTATCTCATACCCGTCAATAGATATGATGCCGCTATAGTAAGAAGTCCTTTCATAATTTGTGCCTTCGTTTTCAGTAACTATAACATTATAACTTGTAGGTCCATTGCCGTCATAGTAATGCAGGCGAACAGTATATGCTTGACCCCAAAGAACAGAATCCGAGGCTTGAAGAGTGTAGTGCTCTGGACCATAGCTGGAAGTATCATCAATATCTAAGAAACCTCCGTCGGAAGTGTATTTGGAATCCCAGTATGCAGTCTCGCCGTTTGGATTGGTTACATACAAATCTACATCCGGTTGACTATCCCAGGTTAAAGTAATATAAATCGCATTTGTAGGTACTGTGGAATTAATAATAAACCATCCATAAAGGTCATGTGACATGAAGTGCTCATTACCATTTTCATCGTTGTATATAATACTTATCAAAAAGCTGTTCTCACCGCTCTTCAATGGAACTTCCACAGCATAAGTAGAAGGAGAGGTTCCATTCTTTGTGAGATTCTGGCGGAAAACTTGTCCTTTATCGGATATAATCTCCACCATGTCACCGACTTGCTCTCCCATCATATTTAAAGTATCCAATGTGCCGGATATGATATATGTCCCGGTCTCCACAGTAAATCCGTTTGCAGGGTCAGTAACTTCAAGGTCAGCAATAGTACCTGCAAAATTATTCTTTGCGTCCTCTAATATTTTCTCATACTCGTTTACACTGGTAAATGTCCCATATCCTGTAGTTGTAAGTCTTGTGTCAAGAAAACCTGCATCATAGGAAGGTGTGGAAATAGTTTTGGTTGCAATATCATATACTATTTTTTGGGTGTTATCTCCAGGAAAGTTAGGATCATATATCTTAATAGTTATCTTATCTGCAGTTTTTTCATATCCATAAGCAAGTACTGAATGGCCTGCTGATCCATAAATACCTACTTCGACAGGTTCTTCCCAGAAGTAAATCGCATCCATTATGCAACGTACCGATACAGAGTTGTCCATTCTGTAACCGGTAATATTACCATTTTCATCCTTTTCAACATAACTTGAGAACATCCTCTCAGTATCCCACAATATTGAAGATTCTTTTGTAGTATATTGGAATGCTTTTGTAGCAATAACGTCCTGAGGCGTAATTATATCTCCTGAGGGAGAAACTCCCATCTGAGGTGTTCTGAATAAATCGTATAAAGCATCTGATGCGGACGTCTTTTTGTTAAGATAATACCATTTTGCGAATGTGCTCATGCCATAACACTCACCGCTTGAGAATATGCTGGAACCGGAGTTTACTTCAGCAAAACCATCTTTGCTTGGTAAGAAATTTGTGGCATATGAACCAGGATAGGATTCAATATCATCAAGTATATAATAAGTGAATGTGCTTGCATGGAATGTCATGACAGTAAACTGTCCTGCTTCCTTGTCTATGCTGTGTGTCATCATCTGTGTTAGTTTTCCAGTTTCATCAATGTAGAGGCCAACAGGTATCCTTTCAGCTTCTATAGAATTTTGGGCATACTGGAAAGTAATCAGGATAGGCTGTGTAAGATCCTCATAACCACCTAAATCCAGATGAAGTGCGGTTTGAGAGATTGATTCTGGAGCATTAGTGAATGTGCCTGTCACAGTACCGACAGATACATTTACCTGCTGGTCAACAGCTGCAGCAGGAATAGTTACAAAACTTCCTGACAGCACGCTATTTGAAGGCAAGGCTACTACGCCTCCATTGTTATCCACAGTTGCAGTCGCTTCTACAGATACATTCTGTTGAGTGAATCCTATTGAAGCTGATCTTCCTGGAGTCTGTGAAGGCTTGAAAAAATCAATTATCTTCGGGCCTAGGAAAATCCCGGCTCCAATCAATGCGACTACAAGGATTACCACTACAGCAATTACACCGCCTTTGCTCTTTTTGGGCCTGTATGGAGGCGGATTAGGAGCATTGAAGGGCTGTTGATATGGCTGCTGGTAAGGCTGTTGGAATTGTTGCTGGTTTTGAATTGGCGGTTGGGTATTACCCAAAGTAGCGCCACAATTTGTGCAGAATTTTGAACCATCCGGTATCTGCTTACCACAATTAGTACAAAACATAATTCTACCCCCTTATCTATGTTTTTTCGGACTAAAAGCGTTTAAATTATTTAAGATCACAATTACAACTTGAATATATATAAACTATAGTACAGTGTCAATAAAAATATAAATAATTTTACGGGCTGTTTGCAGGTTGCGACTTCAAAGCAAATGATGATGTTATTATCTTATATGATGTAATCTTTTTTATCCTTGATTCCGTCATATCTATGAACATCCTGTATATCCTATAGTCATTATTAAGTTCAGGGTGAAAGGTTAAACCTATCTGATTACCATAACTGACTGCGACAATCAAACCATTTACTGTTGCAAGGATTTCAACATCATCTGATATGCTTTCAACATATGGAGCTCTGATAAAAGTCATAGGTACGATGCCTATACCCTTAAAATCCGCTTCGGTATGGAAACTGGATATCTGTCTTCCATATCCATTTCGTTTTATGCTTATAGGCATAGTAGCTAGATGTGGAGTGTCGCCATTGGAAATCTTTTTTGCAAGTAATATTAACCCTGAGCAAGTTGCTAGGACAGGAAGACCGTTTTGTATGGATTCCTTTAAGAGATCCATCATGCATAATTCTTTTAAAAGCTTTCCTTGAACCGTGCTTTCACCGCCGGGAAGCACAAGCCCGTCAATAGGATGTTTTTGCAAATCATTCTTGTTTCTTAATTCAACTGTTTTTATGCCCATATCATTAAGCATTTTTATGTGCTCGGCAAATGACCCTTGCAGAGCAAGTACCCCTATATTCATCTATTTTCCTCTTTCTGCCATTAAAAGCTGTATCTCCTGTTCATTTATTCCTATCATTGCTTGACCTAAATCTTCGGAAAGATAAGCTAATTTTTCAGCATCGTTATAGTTTGTAACTGCCTGGACTATTGCTCTTGCACGTTTTTTAGGATCACCGGATTTAAATATTCCTGAACCAACAAAAACTCCTTCTGCTCCGAGCTGCATCATAAGTGCAGCATCTGCAGGAGTAGCTACACCGCCAGCTGCAAAATTAACTACTGGCAGTTTTCTGTTATTATGAACATAAAGAAGTAGGTCGTATGGCACCATAAGTTTTTTTGCTTCATCAAAAAGCTCATCTTGTTTCATGGATGCAATTATACATATTGAACGCGTAATCATCCTTAGGTGCCTTACAGCCTGAATTATATCTCCTGTACCCGGTTCGCCTTTGGTCCTTATCATAGAGGCTCCCTCAGAAACTCTTCTTAAAGCTTCGGAAATATCTTTTGCACCACATACAAATGGTACTTTGAAATTTGTCTTGTCTATATGATATACATCATCAGCAGGTGAGAGGACTTCAGATTCATCAATATAGTCTATTTCTATTGCTTCAAGTATCTGAGCTTCTACGAAGTGGCCTATCCTGCACTTTGCCATAACTGGTATTGATACAGCATTCTGTATTTCTTTAATCATTTTAGGATCGCTCATTCTGGATACTCCTCCAGCTGCACGTATATCAGCTGGAATTCTTTCCAAAGCCATTACTGCGCAGGCTCCCGCTTCCTCAGCAATTTTCGCCTGTTCTGAGCTTGTTACATCCATAATAACTCCGCCTTTAAGCATCTGTGCTAATTCCTTATTAAGTTCATATCTTGTTTTTTGCATAAATATCTCCTTTATTTATATTACATTAATAGAATATGATATAATTGAATATAATGATATAATCAAAATGATAGAAAATGATAAGACCAGATAGGAGATTCAATGCTTACATATAACCTGAATAACACAATAAAAACTCCTTTGTATGAACAGCTGTACTCCTTAATAAAAAAAGATATCTCAACAAGCAAGATAAAAAAAGGTGACAAGCTTCCTTCAAAAAGGCTTATGGCTAGACACATGCAGATTTCTGTGATTACTGTAGAAAATGCTTATAATCAGCTGAATGCAGAAGGGTATATATATACAGTTGAAAAAAAAGGTTACTTTGTTTCTGATATAAGCAGGACAACAAGTATTATAAAACTGAAAAAGGAAGAAAAAAAAGAAAATCCAGTAACAACAAGAGGATATTTTGCAGATTTTGTATCAAACAGGATTGATATTCAGGGATTTCCGATAACTGTATGGAGTAAACTTATAAGGGAAGTCTTATCAGAGGATTCTGGAAGAGATATTTTGAAAAGCGCTCCATTGGAAGGAATTCATGAACTTAGATACGCTATATCAGACCATCTGTACTATTTTCGAGGACTAGATGTAGATGAAGATGAAATAATAGTCGGTTCTGGTACTGAATATTTATATAATCTCTTGATCCAACTGCTTGGTAATGACAAGATATATGCCACTGAAAATCCTGGATATCCAAAACCTTACCTCATATATAAAAGCAATAAAGCTATTTGTGTACATATACCTATGGATGAGCAGGGTATAGATGTAGGGTATTTGAAAAAAACTGAAGCTGATATAGTACATATAACTCCTTCTCATCACTTTCCTACAGGCGTGATAATGCCTGTGGCACGAAGATATGAACTGTTAAAGTGGGCGTATGAAAATAAAGACAGATATATTATTGAAGATGACTATGATTCAGAGTTCAGGATGTACGGAAAACCTATTCCTTCTTTAAAAAGCATAGATGAAATAGGCAAGGTAATATACATTAATACATTTTCTAAAACCATATCACCATCTATAAGGATAGCATATATGGTACTTCCTTCTGAATTAATGTCGAGGTTCAGAAATGAATTGTATTATTATACAAGCACGGTCGCGTCATTGGAACAAAAAACACTGGCGCTTTTCATATCCCGCGGATATTTTGAAAAACACATTTACAGAATGAAAAATATATATCGAATAAAAAGAGACGCGATAATAAATTTTATAAAGACCAGCTCTGCTTCTTCAAAGTGTGAGATACTGGAATCTGATTCAGGGCTTCATTTTCTTTTGAAAATAAAAACTGATAGTAAAGATGAGGATGTGATTGATAAAGCGGAAAAAGAAGGGATAAGAATCTCAACAGTATCCAGGTACTGTTTTAACAGAGAATCTTTTTTGGAATATCATAAGCTTGAACATCAATTTATTATTAATTATGCTGGTATTGAGACCCAAAAAGCTATAGAAGCCTTAAAAAAGCTTTTTACAATAATATTTGTATCATAAATCAGATAATTTTTTTCTGTCGGTTATGACTATACTGCCTCTGGAAAGCCTGACCATATTCTCTCCTTGGAAATATTTAAGCATTCTTGTCACAACTTCTCTAGCTGTACCAATGTGGTTGGCTATTTTTTCATGTGTTATTATAAGTTCATTGCTTTCTTCTATGTTGCTTTCATATAACAGGAAGGAGGCAAGACGGGAGTCCATGCCTTTAAAAAGAATCTGATCCATCAGCCACATGACGTCAGTGAATCTTGAAGCCATTAGCTGGTTAGTATAATTTGCAACAGCATTATTTGTATTCATTAGCTTCTGATATGCAAGAACAGGTATTATCCATATTGCTGTATCTTTTTCTGCTTCTATAATAACTTCAAATTGGATATTAGATAACATACAGGATGCAGAGAACAGGCACATATCCATTTCAAATAATCTGTATAATGTAAGTTCTTTTCCTTCATCTGAGATAATATATGCTCGTAACTGTCCGGATTCGACTATGTATAAACCATCACAATCCTCGTCACCTCTGTGAAGAACAGTGCTTTTTTGAACATCCTTCTTTGTAACTGAATTATTTAAAAACTGTTTCTGCTCTTGAGTAAGCTGATCCCATACGGGAAACAAGCTTTCCATTTTATTCATCAAAACCTCCGTCTTATATGAAAAATAGAACTATACATCGATTATACCATAGGAAAGGAAAGAATAAGCAGAAAAAAAAGACTGCCTGTAAATATAACTGACAGTCTTTTAAATGTGATATTGGAAAAATTTATTTAAATAAACAGATTTACATTGGACTCCTCAGCATCTGCAAGATATGCTCCTACTCCGCCAAGCTCTACACCTTCAATGAGTTCCTCTTCTTTGATTCCCATTATATCCATACTCATCGTGCAGGCAACAATTTTAACTCCTGCCTTTATAGCTTTTCTTACAAGTTCCTCAAGAGAATCTACATTCTTATCTTTCATAACTTTTTTTATCATAATAGCTCCCATACCTCCCATATTCATTTTGGAAAGTTGGAGTTTGTTGATTCCTCTTGGCATCATCATGCCAAACATGGTTTCTATAAAAGATTTCTTTACTTTTTGTTTTTTGGATTTTCTAAGTACATTTAATCCCCAGAAGGTAAAGAACATTGTTACATGTCTTCCCATTGCTGCGGCACCATTAGCAATTATGAAGGATGCGATTACTTTGTCCAAGTCACCGTCAAACACAATGATTGTCTTTCCGTCATTTCCAATTTGTGCAGGAACCGGTACAGAACCTCCTCCTTTTTTAACTACTGCGACATATGTCGCACCTACCTTATCATTTGAAACTAAAGTATTTCCAGTACGTCTGCACCAAGCGGATATATCTCTAGCAAAACCAGGGTCAGATGCTGTGACTTCTAAAGTCTGACCTGGTGCCATGGTCTTCAGTGTTTCAAAAACCTTCATTATGGGTCCGGGACACTGCAATCCGGAACAGTCCAGGCTTATTGACGCCATTGCTTTGTCGTCTCCCTGACGACCGCTGTCTGATACGAAATATGATGCATGATCTTCCATTTGAAACTCCTTGTAGTGTGTTGATATATAAAAACGTGTTCCTGCTGGATAAACTGAAACTTTTGTAAAACCTTTTTCTTTTAACAATCTTAACGCATTATATGATCTGACTCCAATAGTGCAGAAAATTAATATATGTCTGTTCTTATCGAGTTCATCAATCCTATCACGAAGTTGCCCTAGTGGGATATTTACTGTATTCGGTAATGAAAAAGCCATTCTTTCCGCTTCTTCCCTTATATCTAGTAACAGCATATCCGGATTCTTTTCTATCGCGTCCCAATCAGTAAAAGTTACAAGACCCTTAATAAGGTTTTCTGCTACGAATCCAGCCATATTGACAGGATCCTTTGCTGAAGAGAAAGGAGGTGCATATGCAAATTCAAGATTCTTGAGATCATACACGCTTGCATTTAATCTCATTGCAGTTGAAATGGTATCTATTCTCTTGTCTACTCCATCACGGCCTACTATCTGAGCGCCGTAAATTTTTGAACCATCTTTTGAGAATATGAGTTTTATAGTAAGCGGAAGCGCTCCGGGATAATATCCTGCATGAGAATTCTGTGTGACTATAATAGTCTCATAATCTTTACCTTTAACAAATCCTTTTCTTGTCATGTATTTCTCATTGTAACCGGTATTTGCGGCAATAAGGTCAAATATGCGCACAATAGATGTGCCTTGAGTTCCTGCATAAACAGAATTTATGCCTGCAATATTATCTGCAGCGATTCTGCCTTGTTTGTTTGCCGGTCCTGCAAGAGGTATCATTGTTTTAGTCTTATCAATAAAATCCTCGACTTCTATAACATCGCCAACAGCATATATGTCATCATCTTCTGTCTTCATATGATTGTCTGTAACAATACCGCCTTTAGCATTTAAAGATAGTCCTGCTGCTTTAGCAATATCAGAGTTTGGGCGCACTCCTATTGATAACAGCACTAAATCGGTATACAGTTCTTCTCCATCTTTAAGACATACATTTATACCGGTTCCTTTCTCTGAAAATGAAGATACACCGTTATTAAGGATAAGGCGTACGCCGCTTTGTTCGATGTTCTCATGGATTAATTGTGCCATCTCATAATCAAGGGGTGTCATAACCTGATTTAACATTTCCACAATAGTCACATTCAAGCCGATTGCTTTTAAATTTTCAGCCATTTCTAAACCGATAAAGCCTCCACCTACAACGACTGCGGATTTCACTTTCTTATCTGATATGTATGCTTTTATACGGTCTGTATCGGGAACTGACCACAATGTCATTATCCTATTAGAATCTATTCCAGGTATTAAAGGTTTTATGGGGGATGAACCTGTTGATATTATAAGCTTATCATAATCCATCTGATATTCGCTTTTATCAGATTTCATAATAGTTATCTTTTTATTAGTTCTATCAATGCGTATTACTTCTTGTTTTATAAATACATCAATATTATATTTCTGTTTCATTACTTCAGGAGTTAAAAGCAATAAAGAGCTTCTCTGTTTGATTACGTTGCCTATATGGTATGGAAGCCCGCAATTTGCATAAGAAATATATTCACCTTTTTCTATTATTGTGATTTTCGCTTGTTCATCAAGACGTCTTAATCGTGTAGCCGCGCTTGCTCCACCTGCAACACCTCCGATTATTACTACTTTTTTTTGCATCTGCTTACCTCCTGTTAATTAATTATCAAGTATATGATATCACTTGGCTTATGAAAAAAAGTGACAAAGTCACCATAGCGGTATCTTCTACATAAAATATACCAGTATTAATAAAAAAAGTATATTATTAATCTGTTTTGATATAAAATATACTTAATCGGAGGAATAAAGAATGGAGACAAACACAAAAAAGTATTCTTTGGCATTTAAAATGACTGTAGCTGTGTCGTTCGTTGTTATGGTGATTATTAATGCGATTGCCAACATAATTCCAATTAATAATATTACGACAGGAGAAGTTTCAGATTCATATCCTAATCTTTTTGCTCCATCAGGAGTGACTTTTTCTATATGGGGAGTAATTTATTTGCTCTTAGCATTATACTGCCTTTATCAATTTGGGATATTTCAAAAAAAAGCGGTTTTGGATACTCCTTTATATTATAGGGTCGGAACGCTTTTTATAATATCATCAGTCACTAATGCCGCATGGATTTTCGCATGGCACTACAAGGCATTAGAATTAAGCCTTGTACTAATGTTGATAATACTTATCAGTCTTATACTGATTAATTCAGTTCTTGTTAAAGCTGATCTGACTGTTAAAGACAAAACTTTTCTCAGACTGCCTTTTTCTATATATTACGGATGGATTACTGTTGCAACAATTGCAAATGTAACTGCATATTTGGTAGAAGCGGGATGGGACAGATTTGGATTAAGTGAAGTATTCTGGACTATAGCCATTATAACTTCAGGATTACTAATTGGAGGATTTACTGCAATAATAAATAAGGATATACCATATATTTTAGTTTTTATATGGGCTTATACCGGAATAATTATAAAGCATATATCCGTCTTAGGATTTAATTCAGCGTACCCATCAGTTATTATAGCCGCATCAGTAGCAATAACATTATTAATTGTGGAGACAGTATATATAGTTATAAAAATTAGAAAAATATAAATAGTTAAAACATAAGTAAAATATGAATAGTTAAAATTATTGGTTTTGGAGAAATTAATGGATTTTTTTAAAAGAGCTGTAGAACTTGTCAGTAAAATGACTTTACATGAAAAAATATCACAGATGCAGTATGAATCACCTGCAATAGAAAGACTAGGCATACCAGCTTATAACTGGTGGAATGAATCACTACACGGAGTAGCAAGAAGCGGGACTGCAACAGTATTTCCACAGTCAATAGCTATGGCAGCATCATTTAATGACAAACTTATGGAGAAAGTCGGTATAGCTATATCAGATGAGGTTAGGGCTAAATACAACCAGTACAAGAAATTCAATGGTACTGAAATATATCAAGGCTTGACATGCTGGTCACCGAACATCAATATATTCCGGGATCCGAGATGGGGCAGAGGTCATGAAACATACGGTGAAGATCCTTTGCTTACAGCAAAAATGGGTACAGCATATGTTAAAGGCATGCAAGGTTATGACAAAAAATACAGAAAAGTTGACTGTACATTAAAGCATTATGCAGTTCATAGCGGACCTGAATCCCAAAGACATAGTTTTAATGCAGAAGTTACGGAGCAGGATTTATATGAAACATATCTTTATGCTTTTGAATACTGCATAAAGCACGCTGACCCTTCTGCAATAATGGGGGCATATAACAGGGTATATGGTGAGCCATGTTGCGGAAGTTCATTTCTTTTGGATAAGATTTTAAGAAAGCAATTCGGATTTTCCGGATATGTGGTTTCTGACTGCGGCGCTATATGCGATTTTCATAAATATCATAAAGTAACTGAAAATGAGACACAGAGCGCAGCACTTGCTGTGAAAAGCGGATGCGACCTTAATTGTGGTGATACATATAAATGGCTGAATGCTGCTGTGAAAGATGGGCTTCTATCAGAAGAAGATATAACAAAATCAGCAGAAAGGTTGTTTTATACGCGTTTTAGATTAGGCATGTTTGATGAGGATTGCCTGTATAACAATATACCTTACTCAAAGATATGCTGTAAAAAACACAAAAAACTCAATCTTGAGATGGCGCATCAAAGTATTGTGATGCTTAAGAATGATGGTATTCTTCCGTTATCAAGGAATATCAACTTAGCAGTGATAGGACCCAATGCAGATGATTTGTCGGTTTTGCTGTCAAACTATAACGGAACACCAGATGATCATTATACATTCTTAAGAGGCATTAAAAAAGAGTGCAAAGGAAATGTCATTTATGCAAGAGGATGTCATCCTACAGAGGATGAATCTACTTCGAGATATTCTGAACATCCTTTAAGGGAAGCATTAATAGCGGCAGAGCATAGTGATATTATAATAATGTGTATGGGTATTAATCCCTCAATAGAAGGTGAGGAATCGCTTCATAGAGGATTTAAAGGAGACCGAGAATCAATTGAAATGCCTGAAATACAGCAAAAATTATTTAATGAAATTTTAAAAAAAGACAAACCTATAATTTTTATAAATATATCAGGAAGTTGTGTGGATCTTTCTATGCCTGATGAAAAAGCTAATGCAGTTATACAGTGTTTCTATCCAGGTGCGCTTGGAGGCATAGCTCTAGCTGATATCTTATTCGGAAAGAAGTCTCCGAGTGGAAGGCTTCCTGTAACATTCTATAAAAACACATCAGACCTTCCTAACTTCGAGGATTATTCAATGAAAGGGATAACTTATAGATTTTTTGAGGGAAAGCCTGTTTACAGGTTCGGGTACGGACTCACTTATGCTGATGTGAAAGAGGAATGGTTAGATGAGCATACTGTCAGATTAATCAATAATAGCGATACCGATACGCTTTATTCGGTATTGCGTTATCAAGACAACACAATGAGGAAACTTTTAGATTTTAAAAAAGTCAAATTACATAGAAAAAGTATGATGATGGTAAAATTCAGGTAATTTCAATTTAAGTTTAGTTGTTGAAAGGGGTGTATTATGAAAATTTTAGAATTCATAATGAAAAATGTAAAAGAAGCTATGTCAAAGTTTGTTATATCGTTTTATGGAAGTATTATCTTATTCATACTTATGACATTACAGATTGTATTTGATTTTACAGAGGATACGATATTGCTTATGACGTTTGCTGTAGGTTTTTCAGTGATATTATCTGTAATGCTTCAGCTGATGAGCATAAAATATGGATATTCCAAAAAAGCTGATATGATACAAAGGATAGTTTCAGCAGTTTTAGCAGTTCCGTGTTATTTCCTTATAAAGGATATTTTTGAATCAAATTATGTGTTCATGGGATATTTAGGGCTTATTATCTGTTTTTTGCTTGTATCACTGTATTTAATGTATGATGCGGAAAATAAAGATATGGTATTTCCACAAATAATAAAGGCGGGATTTTTTACATTTATAGTTGCCTCACTGTTTTTCGGAGGAATAAGCTTATGTATAGTAGCGCTGGATTTTCTTGTTGTGGAACTGGTTGATTTTGATAAATGGATTATAATTACAGCACTTTTGGCTTATATCATAATCTGTTACAATTTGTTTATTGCGATGCTTCCGGAAAAGACGGATAAGATAGTATTACCTAAGATATTCAAGGTACTTGTTCTTTATGTAGGTCTGCCCATATATACGCTACTGCTGGCGGTATTGTATGCATACCTTATAAAAATCCTTATAACTATAGAAATGCCTCAAGGCCAGATAAATATATTTGCTTCGCTCGCTTCTTTATTCTTCATTTTCTTTTATCTTACACTTGGCAGTTACGAAAACAGAGCTGTCAGATTTTTTAGGAACTTTGGAGGATGTTTTATGTTTCCTATACTTACATCACAGGCTATAGCTATATATATCAGAGTGAATGCATATGGTCTTACTACAGCAAGATGGATATCCATACTTTTAAATGTTACAGCTCTTGCTTTTATAATACTTACATTGATAAAGAAAGGAAATCTAGTCAAACATGTCATAACTGGGCTCGCTATATTGGTTTTTTTGTCAACATTCGGCCCGTTGAATGTAATTGACATACCTGTTTACGAGCAGACAAATAGATTAGAAAAAGTACTCGAAAGAAATAATATGCTATCTGAAGGGCAACTGAAGCCAAATAAAGATATTTCTGATGAGGATAAACAAGTAATATCCAGCTGTTACAGTTATCTTTTATACGAGGATAAAGCGCCGGAATATATAAATGAGGAGGTAACTTTCTATTCCTTATTCGGATTTGACATGTTTGATACTTATGGGAATTTGGACTCATATAAACTCATACATCTGAATAAAAATAACAGCTATAACTCTTTAGATATATCTGACTATGACCATTATTATTATGTTGACCAGATAAGCAGCCAGCAGTTCGAGATAACAATTGATGAAAAAGCATATGATGTAACCGAGTGGATAATGAGTATTAAAGACGATGAAGATAAGTCGGATATGGTATTTGATGTTACAGATGAAATAAGGGTATATCTGACATATGTATATTATGAAATGGACAATGAAGGGGTATTGATGTATTTCAGCGCTCAGGGATTTGCTTTAAAAAAATAAGTTATGACTATTGAATTTTTAATCAACTGCATTTAGAATAACTGTATTGGTAAGTCACCGGAGGTAGTTTGTGAGCAAATACAGGTTAATAACGAGGTCAGATTTTGACGGATTAGTATGCGCAATGATTCTAAAAGAGCTTGACATGCTTGAAGAGATACTTTTTGTTCATCCAAAAGATATGCAGGATGGAATGGTAGATGTCACGGATAAAGATATTACAACGAATGTGCCATATCAGCCTGGAGTACATATAGCTTTTGACCATCACATATCGGAAAAGGAAATGAAATATGTCAATTACATTAATAAACCTGATGCTGCATCCACTGCAAGAGTAGTATATGAATATTTCGGCGGTAAAGAAAGGCTTAAAATATCCGAAGAAATACTAAAAGCGGTGGACAAATCCGATTCTGCCCAATATACAAAAGAAGATATAGTAAATCCTCAAGGCTGGGTTCTATTAAGCTATGTAATGGATGCAAGAACAGGGTTAGGCAGATTCAAAAATTTCAGAGTTTCCAATTATGACCTTATGATGATGCTTATAGATTATTGCTCCAACCATACGATTGAAGAAGTATTGCGTCATCCTGATGTGCAGGAAAGAGTTGATATGTACAAGCGACATGAAAAGCTTTTTTGTGATCAGTTAATACACTGCGCTCAAGTTATTGATGATGTGGTAATACTTCATCTTAAGAATCAAGATCCCATATATGCAGGTAATAGATTCTATGTATATACGCTGTTTCCAGAAGCGACAGTGTCAATTCATGAAATGTGGGGACTTAAAAAAAGAAACACTGTTTTCACAGTAGGCAAATCTATCATTAATCGCAGTTCAAATAAGGACCTTTCTGTTATATGTAAAAAACACGGCGGAGGAGGGCATATGAATGCAGCGACTTGCCAGGTTCCGAATGGTATTGCAGATGAAGTCCTTTTGGATATAGTTGAACAATTAAGAATTTAATGGGGGATATTATGGAAAGATATGCATGGCGAGCAAAAGTTAAAGAAGGAATGCTGAATGAGTATATAAGAAGACATGATGCTATATGGCCGGAATTGTCAGACCTTTTAAAGAAAGCAGGAATCAGAAATTATACGATATGGTATAACAATGGTGATTTGTTCGGTTATTACGAGTGTGAATTTGGTGTAGATTACGCAGCAAAAGTACAAGCAAAAAGCCCTATAGTTGATAAATGGAACGAGTACATGAAGGATGTAATGATAATGGAAATGGATCCTGTCACAAAAGCGCAACCATTAATGCGACAAGTATTCTATTTAGAATAATAAATAAATCAAGCTAATCAAAAAAGCTGTCAACAGCTTTTTTTGTTTTGCCATTTAAATTTAGAAATTTTACTGTATCGGTGTTCTACAGCTTGACATCATCATCTAATGTACGGTTTAGCCATCCGCTTTTAACAAAAGGATCTTTACATCTAACAAGTTCCATTTTCATTTGTTTTCTTAAATTTTTTATTATACCTTTGTACATCACATCATTTATTCTGTTATCAAGCTCATATGGGTCATTCGTAAGATCATAGAATTCGTCTATATCAGTAAGATTCCATATGTACTTGTGCTTGTTGTTGCGAATACTTCTTTGCGTAAAGCTTCCGAACTGCTGTCCATTTGAACAGGATACCGTATAGTCTGAAAATTGTGTTTTGTCCGGTTCTTTCCCTGAAAGAATATTTTTCAATGATCTTCCATGAGAATCAGGATTAGCAGGGATTTCGCAAATGTCACATATAGTCTGAGGTATGTCTAAAGCATTATAAACAAAAGTTTTTTCGTTATTATTGTGGCTTCTTCCTGCTGTAAGATAGGGATATCGTATAATCATAGGTACTCTTAAAACATCATCATACATGACATAATGTTTATCTATCATACCATGCGATCCGCACATATCACCATGATCAGATGTGTAGATAATTATAGTGTCATCATACATTTTTGATTCTTTAAGCTTATCGAGAATCAAACCGAATGAATGGTCCATCTGGGTAATCATCGCATAGTAACATCTTACGGTTTCTGTCCAGTCTTCCCATTTCATGTTTTCTAGCTTCCAGTTTAAAACCTGTTGTTTTTGAATGTAAGGCTTGTTTTTAAAATCATCTGCAAATCCTCCAAAAGGTGGTATTTTGGAAGGATCATACATCTCATAAAATTCCTTGCTAGGCCTGCACGGAAGATGAGGATCTACCCCATCAATCCATATGAACCAAGGTGAATTTTCTCTTTTTAACCTGTCAATCTCTTCACATGTCTTATCAGCATAATACTTTGTGCGGCTGTCATTATATGGTATAGGATTCATTTCCCCAAACCAGCTGTTAATATACTTTACTTGAGGATATTTACTATTAAAATAGCTGTTATATTCTTTTGCAGAATGAACTGTATCAAATCCATACTCGATAGGGGATACTTGTGATACATCCCATTTGCCTACGAAAATATTATTATAACCTTTGTCTTTGAGCTCTTTAACTATATTCCAGTCTGAAGGTTGGACAGTTTTAGTTTCAATAAACCCGAAGTTCCATAATGCTCCTATTGATTCTGCACGCATTCCATTCATAAAAGATTGCCTGGCAGGCGCGCATACAGGTGTAGGACAATATGCATTTTCAAAAACAACACCTTGTTGTGCTATTTTGTCTATATTAGGCGTATAAACTGCCCGTTGATGCGAGCAGCCTACACAGTCATATCGATGCTGATCTGCTAGATACAGCAGTATATTAGGTTTTTTCATCAAACAACAAAACCTGGAGTGCCATGTAGCGGAGGTAATGCACGAGGACGAACAAGCGCACCGCCTTCTTCAAAAGATTGTATTGCAGCCACCGTATATTCCAGTGTGGCAAGCGCATCTCTTCCAGAACCACGAATGTGTTCAGCAGGAATTTTATTGGTCATGTCTTCTAAAAAAGCATGCAGTCGATTGTTGAATGTGGTACCGAAATCTTTTGTTCCAAATTCAAATATTTCAGGTTGCATAGTTCCCATGGAAGCAGGTTGAGAACCATCCCAGTAATAGAGTTTTTCTACGCAGTTTTCTATGCAGAATGTTCCTTTTGTGCCCGCCATTTCAAAACTCCACCATCCTCCAAGACCGAATATCGCATCTCCTCTTTGTGAAAGAAGATATCCTATCGACCCATTCTGATATTTTACATTTATGCCGTTTATTGACCACATAAGGTCATTTGCACTGTGACGAATACCTGGTTTATCGAAAAATGCCTGCACATGCGTAATATCTCCTCCGAAACTCCTCATAAGCGAGAATGGATGAGACAAGAATGCGTATGCATGGGAATAAGGGCCTTCAAATCTTTTCATCGGTCCTCCAACGGATGGAGCTTTGTAAGACATATCACTGCCATTGAATCCGACTTTGTGTAATATATATACAGGTTCTCCAATTTTCCCTTGTGAAATAAGTTCCCTTGCTTTATCAGCAGGACCTGTGAATCCGTGATTCAGATTGCATCCTAAGTAAAGGTTTTTCTTTTGAGCTGTAATTACCATCTCACGAGCTTCATCATGATTATTGGATATGGGTTTTTCTACAAATACATTAAAACCCTCATCTAAAGCTTGCATAACAGGTTCATAATGCCAAGAACCATTATCAAAACCAGATGTGGTAACATCAACAAGATCAAGTTCTGGATGGGCTTTCATCATTTCTTTTAATGTATAGAAAGCTTCAACATTATATTCTTTTGCTGCTTTATCAGCTTTTTCTTTTATTACATCGCATACAGCGATTAGTTCTGCAAGCGGATCTGCAATGTAGCATTTTGCATGAGTATTACCTATCCCGCCCATTCCTACTATTCCGATTTTAATTGCCATTTTTTTCTCCTATTCTGTAACATCAGCTACGATAACCGGTTTATTTGTTTTTAATGATTGTATGGCTGCATGTATTATCCTGCTAGCTTCAAGCCCGTCTTTTCCAGAACCATCAATATTCTCAGGTTTTACATTCTCAGACACTTCTTGTACGAAGGTATGGATTCTATCTTCGAAAGTATCATAAAAATCCCTGAAACCTCCAAAGACAGGATTTGTATATACTCTTTTTTCGAAATTACCAGCAGGGAAGAGTGTTGCTTCCCTCCACATATCTTCAAAGATAAGCCTTCCTTTTGTTCCTGCGACTTCACACCTTTCCATTGGATGACCTCTTTCAATATCATAAGAACTAGTCAGGTGTCCCACTGCTCCGTTTACGAATTTCATATTAATAGATGCTGTAGACCATATTTCTCTTCCAGGAGCTTTCATTGCAAAACAATGAACTTGTTCCACATCTCCTCCGAAATATCTCAATATATCGCATGAATGAGGATTAAGCGCTTTAAGATGGTAATATTCTGTATCAAAGTGTGGTTGAAATCTGCCTATCCATAAAGCCATGTTCAGGAAAAGCAAATTGCCTATCAAGCCATCAGTCTGCCATTTTTTAGCTGTTCTTGCAGCAGGAGTGAATCTGTGATTCAAATCCACCGCAAAACAAAGTCCAAGCTTTTTTGCCAGGTCAACCATTTCCTGACCGTGCTTTAAATTGTTGGATATAGGTTTTTCGGTAAGAACGTGGCATCCTGCGTTGAGTGCTTGAATAGTTGGAAGGTAATGATCTGAACTGTATTCGAATCCTCCCGTAGCAACACTTACTATATCTGGCTTTTCTGCTTTCAGCATTTCCTCTGCGTTGTAATATGCAGCTACATTATACTTTGCTTTTGCCTTATCAGCACGGTCCTTAATAATATCGCATACTGCAACAAGCTCTGCCTGTTTGCAGTTTTTATAAGCTGTCGCATGATTATTGCCGATAGGCCCCATGCCTATTACAGCTGTTCTTAACATCACAAGCCTCCTATTTCTGCTGTAACTTAGCTGCTGCTCCTGGTGAGCCTATATGCATGGAGTTATATGCTTCATCGGAAGATAAAAATCCGCGGCCTAAGTTTAATCCGTGCCAGTTGAGATTTGTATACATAGGATTTGTCCTGTTAACCTGCTTTTCACGTTTCTGTATGAAATCATTCATCTTCTTGTCAAACATCATGACAATATCTTTTCTAAGTTCAGCAACATTAGTATATTCAAGAGGATCATTTTCCAAATCATAAAGTTCAACTTCAGGTTTATAATGGAAATCTGGTTCCAATGCTTTAATATATTTCCACTTAGGTGTTCTCCAACCATGTTTTCTCATCCATGTGCATTCTGTGATGTAGAATTCGTCCTGTTTTGGTAAAGGATTACCCAATGCCAAAGGAAGAAGGCTTCTGCCATCAAAATCAATATCAGTGTTAATTCCAAGTATATCAAGGACTGTCGGCGTAACATCTTGAAGCCTGCATGCATCATCCACTGTTACTCCTTCAGGTATTCTTCCTGGAAATCTGAAAGCAAGAGGTACGACAAGATTAGGATCATAAAGGCTGTGATGATCAAAGTAGCAGTCATGATCATAAAGCGTCTCTCCATGGTCAGAAGTAAATACAACAAGAGTGTCATTTTCAAGATTCAAATCATGAAGCTTTTGAAGAATGACTCTTATACAGGAATCCATATATGCAATTTCGCCATCATACTGAGCGATTATATAGTCCTTATCCGTACATCCTTCAGGGAACCATGTTGCAAAATAGTCACAGAAAGGTTTGAATGACATTACAGGATCTAATGAGTGATTATCAGGATCAAATTCATTTTTCTGATAAAACATCTTGTCGAATGGTGCTGGCGGACGATATGGGGAATGAGGGTCCATGTGTCTTAAAAACAGGAAGAATGGTTGTTCTTGTGCAGCAAGCCTTTCTAGTTCCGGGATAGCGACTTTATTCATATTCTCAGCTTTATGTGCTCTTCCGTCTGTAGAATCGGAATTCCAACCTTCATAATCGATATATTTATCAAAACCTCTTCCCGATACATTTTTAAATCCGATATTTGTTGAGGTATAACCGTTTTTTGATAAAATTTCTGCAAGCGTCATTACGTTTGGGGCTATATCGCCTTTGTGCCTTAAAGCGACTATATCTGTACCGAAGCAGTCAAAACCGGTAAGCATATTTGCATAACCTGGTGTAGTTGGTATGTGCGGCGAGAAGCAGCTGTTAAATACAGTACCTTTTTTCAGATATTCCTGTATGTGTGGAGTCGTAAGCTTATTGTACCCATACAGGCTCATATGGTCTCTTCTTAAACTGTCAATTCCGAAAAACAATAGATTTGGTTTTTTTGCCATTTGTATTTCTCCTTATATGTTATTATAGTTTACATTTAATTTCATTTATATTATCGTGCATTGAGTATCTTGAGGCATGCATTCATATATCCATAACTTTCAGCAGCTATTCTGGTAGCTTCTACCATATCCTGCTCAGGACCGATAACTTCAAGGTTAACGGGACCGTCATAACCTGCTTTTACCATTTGTGATATATAACCGAATAGATTTATATCTCCTCTGCCGCAAGTCTGCATAGCCGGAGTTCCCGGACTTGGTCCTGGACCTTTGCAGTCACGTATATGTATATGCTTCATTCTTGGCAGCACTGCAGCAATCGCATCTTCGGGAAGTTCAGAAGCCCTGTAAATGTGGGAAGGATCCATGTCTATCCCGAAATTTGGGCTATCAATCATTTCCATGACCCTTAATGTAGTTTCCGTGTTGTACATTGAAGCACCTACATGGGCTTTGCAACAGATTATAACTCCATATTTTTCTGCCATTTTAGCAAGCTCCGATAAGCTTTTAGCAGTCTCTATTAAATCTTCTTCATTACCGGATTTTCCTCCTGGGCCAACATTTAAAACAGGAATGTTGAAATATTCCGCTGCTTCAAGTGCTTTTTTCATTCTTTTCTTGTCCCTTGATGCGACTTCTGAAGACAAAATGGTAAGTCCTGTCGCTTCTAGGATTGCTTTAATCTCCTTTTTCTGAGCTCTCCAGTTTTCAACCTGAAGATGCTCGCACATTCCCGGTATGGCAGATATCTCCACACCATCATAACCGCATTTGGCAATAGCTTCAGCAGCCTGGCCAAATGTGTAATGTTTGAAAAGTACTGAGTTTACTCCTAATCTGATCATCTGATTCTCCCTTTCGATTGAAAGATTACTAATATATGAATTATATATTAGCAGGCTTAAAAATCAACATCAAAAAGGCTTATTTGGTAAATATATGCATAATATATAAGTGATATTAGTTACCTTTTTCACATTTAATCAAGTATAATAAATATATATATTGTGCAAGGGAAAAGTTATGATTAAAAAACCAGAATTATTTATGCTTGGAGTAGACGGGGGAGTCACTTCATATATACAAGAGCAGATACGAAAAGGCAGATTACCAAATCTAAAAAAAGCAATCAATGAAGGATGCCTGCTTACTGACTGTCGTCCTGCATATCCTTCAATATCAGCAACCTGTTGGGCGACCATTCAGACTGGATCAAGCCCGCATATGCATGGTATTACTGATGAGAATATACTTTTAGAAGGAGAATATCCTGATAAATTTGTAAGCGCATATCATGGTGATTACTTAAATGCTGAAAGATTCTGGGAATCAGCAGCAAAAATCGGTAAGAAATCACTCATTGCTGACTTCTGCGTGTCAGGGCCTGCAAAATCCGAACTTGTTCATCAGATAGGGGGCATAGGAAGCGTAGCTGACCAAAGAGCTCTTAAAACAGAACAGACAATGTATATGGAGAAAGAGATTTCTGAACAGCTATATCTTTTTAACTTAGATTTACCTCCTGCTTATTCCACAAGCATTTCTGAAAATATACCTGCCTCGGGGAAATATCAACCGCAGATAAAACTCAAAAAGAGCAGTTATGAAAAGACGGATAAGGGATATTATAGGCTTTATGTCGAAAAAAAGAATAATTTGGAAAATCCATTTAATATTGAGCCTTTTTACTGGATTATGAACATTTATGACAATGGTATAAGAATTTCTTTTAATGAACAGGATATGGATAATTCCAAATATTACGAGATACCTATGGGTGGATGGTCTGATGTTATTTCAAGAACATTAAAAGATGATAACGGGCAAGGTATTTACAGGTTCAGGATTAAAGCAATTAAAGTTAATGAACAAGGCGGATTCATGGTATTTATAACTTCGTCTGTAAACATGTTCAATGCTTTATCCCCATACAGTTTTGCAAAAAGAGTTAATAATATAAATGAAATATGCTCATCTAACAGCTATGGTCACTTTTTTATTAAAGAAGGTGATATTGATACTGCTTTTGAGCTCATACATTTCAAGAACGAATGGTTTAAAAAGATAATTACAGATGCGATGAAAAATGATCCTGTTGAAATTATGGCATTTGTTCAAGGATATACAGATACGGTCAATCACATGTACAGGGGAGTATTTGAAGGCGTACAGCAATCGACAGATGAACAAGCTAAGACTGCTTTGTATGCATATGAGAAGGCATATGACATGCTAGATGAATTTATCGGTTGGTTATATGAGAATGTCATTGGTGAAAACACTGTATTTATGATTGTAGGGGATCATGGAGCTGTCGGGTTTAACAGGACGGTTCTTGTACATGATTACTTTGAAAAAGAAGGATTTTTAAAATATCTTCCAGCACCTGATAATAAACATATTTACTGGCGTGACAGGAAAGTTGATTGGAAAAATACTAAAGCTTTTCCGGTTGGGTGTGGAAATATATACATAAATCTAAAGGGAAGAGAACCCGAAGGTATTGTGGAACCTGAAGATTATGATAAAACAGTTAATGAGATAATTGATATCCTTCAAAGATATCATTGGAATGAGAAGAATGAATGCTATTTAGCCTTTGCTGTTGAAAAGAAACAAGCAGGATTTATAGGGCTTGGAACTGAAAGAGTAGGAGATGTGGTATATGGATTATCCGGCAACACAACCGGAGGATATATCGGAGGTGTGCATGCATGCCAGATTCCCAGTGCAAAGACTGCTACAGGTGACATAAGATGCTTGTGTATATTGTCAGGAAAAAATGTAAAGAAGGGTCAGATAGTTGACAGGCCTGCTAATCTTGAGGATGTTGCTCCAACTTTGTGTTATTTATTAAAATATCCGCAGCCTGCGCAAGCTACGGGTGGTGTATTGTTTAATTTATTTGATTCAGATTTGTATTAGAATTTATAACCGCATTCTAACATGTCATTTTTAAAGAAATCATACATATGGATTTCATTATCAGTAAGATATCTGCCTACAGAATCGGTACGCATGGGAATTTTTGCAATTGGTATATTTAAAAACTGTTCAAGTCTTTCAATTGTCTTGTTTTGTTCGAAAACCATATCTTCAAATCTGATATTAATCTGTCTTTTTGCTGCTGGCGTACTTCTTACAAGCTCTCTTTGATAGTACCAGCTTATAGCACGATTTTTACGTACATCATCGCTTTTGTCATATTCAATACCAAAATCATTAAGATCATCGGTCATGTGCCCGCTTAATATGCAGTCTCTTGGATCGCGTACCCAGTGAATATAATATGCATCAGGGAACATTTTTTGTATCCAGGGATACACTAATGTCGTTTCAGGAATTTTCCAGCCTTTTTTTTCAGAATTTGAAGATAGCACAGAAAAAAGATAGCTTTCTATAAGTTTTATAAAATCAGGATCTGGATCCATTGTTAAGACTTTTGAAAAATCCCATTTCATATTTCCAAGATATTTAACATATCTTGCAAAAACTCTGCATGCCTCATACATATCTTGAGGCGGTATTAAATCCCAAGATTTATTCAACGGTTCTCCCATATATATTTTACTTTCACTTAAAGTCTGTGATATCGCCCTCGTGCCTGAATGGCCTCTTCCAATAACTGTTACAAGCATAAAAGCCTCCTTGTTTCAAACTGTACTTTACAACAAAGATACAGCATATGCAACATGAAAAAACAATAATCTTGTTTTGTTTGACAAAGATATATAGTGCATATACAATCACATTTGGCATATGTGGAGGATGTATAAATGAGCAATATCGTATGGCATCAGAAGCTGGATAAAGAATATAGACTAGATAAGACAAGAAGCAGAGGATTTGTTATCTGGTTTACTGGTCTTTCTGCCAGCGGGAAATCCACTATAGCTTCTTTTATTGAAAAGAAACTTATAGATTCAGGAAGAATGGCATATCTGCTGGATGGTGATAATGTTCGTCATGGATTGTGTTCGGATCTTGAATTTTCTGAAGAAGACAGAGCTGAAAATATAAGAAGGCTGGCTGAAGTAGCGGCATTATTTGAGGACTGCGGGGTTATTGTTTTAGTCAGCGCTATAACTCCTTTAGAGGACATGAGAAAACTTATAAGAAGCAAAGTTGAACATCTGATAATGGTTTATGTCAAAGCCAGTCTGGATACTTGTATAAAAAGAGATCCAAAAGGTCTTTATGAGAAAGCTTTAAAAGGCGAGATAAAGGGATATACAGGAATTGATTCGCCATTTGAAGAACCTCAAGATTATGACCTTATTTTAGATACTGATAAGTATGACATTATGGCATGTGCTGACAAATTATTGGAATACATACAAGGAGTAATGTAATGGATCATCTTGACAGGCTGGAGGCAAAAAGCATTCATATAATTAGAGAGGCATACAGTTGTTTTAAGAACTTGTGCATGCTGTGGTCAATAGGAAAGGACAGCACAGTGCTTTTATGTCTTGCACGAAAAGCTTTTTATGGCCATGTACCTTTTCCTCTTGTACACATAGATACCCACTATAAAATACCTTCAATGGTCGAATACCGTAACAGGTTGGCATTAGAATGGAACCTAGACATGGTTTATGGAGAGAATGCTTTGGCACTGGAAGAAAAAAGGACATTCCCAGATGGTAACTGTACAAGAATAGAATGTTGCAGAAATTTAAAGACAGAGGCATTGAAAAACACATTATCCGGTGAATGGCCTCGTTATAGGCTGGATCATAAGCTGGAAAAATATGTGAAAGATTCCTATACTGAACCATATACAGGCGTTATAGTCGGAGTTAGAGCAGATGAAGAAGGAAGCCGTTCAAAAGAAAGATATTTTTCTCCAAGAGATACTCACAATGATTGGGATATATCAGACCAGCCTCCGGAATTCTGGGGCCAGTATAAAACTGATTTTGCTCCAGGAACTCATTTAAGGATACACCCTCTTTTGGACTGGACAGAACTAGATATTTGGGAATATATAAAAAGAGAGAAAGTTCCTGTTGTTTCTTTGTATTTTGATCAAGGCAATGGAACCAGATACCGTTCTTTAGGATGCTATCCATGTACCAAACCGGTTGAATCATCAGCTAAGAATATTGATGAAATAATAGAGGAACTACGAACCGGTAAATTTGCAAATATTGCGGAAAGATCAGGTAGGGACCAGGACAAAGAAGATGGTGGAGGACTTGAAGAACTAAGGAAGAATGGGTATATGTGATATGATTAATATTAATAATGAGCATATGAATATAGTCATTGTAGGACATGTGGATCATGGGAAAAGCACAATAATCGGACGGCTTTTAGCTGATACCGGATCTCTTCCTGAAGGAAAACTTGAACAGATTAAACAGCTTTGCAGAAAAAATGCTAGACCTTTCGAATATGCTTTTCTGCTCGATGCTTTAAAAGATGAAAGATCACAAGGTATTACAATAGATACAGCAAGAAGCTTTTTTAAGACTGAAAAAAGAAAGTACATTATCATTGACGCTCCTGGACACATTGAATTTTTAAAAAATATGATTACTGGAGCATCGAGAGCAGACGCGGCGCTTTTAGTTATTGATGCTGCTGAAGGTATAAAGGAAAATTCTAAAAGACATGGATATATGCTTTCTATGCTGGGTATAAAACAGATATGCGTTCTTGTGAATAAGATGGACAATGTTTCATACAACGAGCAAGTTTATTTGAAAATTGTAACTGAATATGATGCTTTCCTTAATCAGATAGGAATAAAGGCACAAGGATTCATACCAGTTAGCGGGATGGAAGGTGACAATATTGCAAATAAAAGCAGCAATATGCCATGGTATAAGGATGATACAGTTTTACATATGCTTGATAAATTTGAAGCCACAAAACCTTTAGATTCACTTCCTTTTAGAATGCCAGTACAGGATGTATATAAATTCACGAATGACAATGATGACAGAAGGATAATTGCCGGTACTGTGGAAAGCGGACAACTGAAACAATCTGATGAAGTAATATTCTATCCATCAGGTAAAAAAACACATGTAAAAAAGATAGAACCAATGAGTGAGCATGAAAGTACAGGGAAAGCAAGCGCAGGATTTGCTACTGGATTCACTATGACTGAACAGATTTATGTAAAAAGAGGAGAATTGTGCGTAAAAGCTGATGAAATGGCTCCGTTGATGGGTAAACATATGAAAGTGAGTCTTTTTTGGCTTGGAAAGAAGCCTATGGTAAAAGATAAGAGATATTATCTGAAGACAGGCACCATGAAAGCCGAATGCTATCTGGAAAATATAATAAGTGTAATGGATGCTTCAACTTTGCTTAAAACTGAAAAAGATTTTATTGATAGGCATGATGTGGCTGACTGCATTATTTCCACTTCAAAACTTTGTGCATTTGACAATGTAGCTTCAATGTCTTCAACAGGAAGATTTGTAATAGTAGATGAATATGAAATTTCGGGAGGCGGTATATTTACAGAAACGATAGAGAATATTCACCGCTATGAAAAAGCAAAAATCATGTTAAGAGAAGGAAAATGGGAGCATGGATATGTTACAAGTACAGAAAGAAGCGATAAACATAACCAGAATCCCGCTTTGATTATACTTACAGGCGCTAAGGACACAAACAAGAAACTTTTTGCAAAAGCATTGGAAAGAACACTTTTTGATGAAGGCAAGAATGTTTATTATCTTGGTATTGGAAGCGTCATATATGGATTGAATGCTGATATAAATCCTCCAGGAGAAAAAGAAAACAGGTCTGGAGAGAACATTAGAAGGCTTGCTGAAGCTGCCAATATACTGCTGGATACCGGCCTTATACTTATTGTCACAGCATCCGATTTGACCAGATATGATATAGAAACCATAAAGCTTGTTACAAAGAATGACAATATACTGGTATTTTGGCTTGGAGACGAATGTACAACAGATATTGAATGCGACCAAGTCTTAAAAAATAATGAAGATGCTATAGATATAATTAGAAAGAAAGTTGAGCAGGTGACTGCGCATTGATTTTATGGGGATATTAGATAATATTAAACAATTCTTTTTAGAGATACCGTCAAATATTTGGATTTTCATACTTGTTGGTTTTTTTGCACAAGTTATTGATGGTACTCTTGGTATGGCATATGGAGTTTCTTGTAATTCCTTCCTTCTGACTTTCGGTGTCTCACCGGCAATAGCTTCAGCAAGTGTTCACATCGCAGAGCTTTTTACTACTTCTGTATCTGGATTTTCCCACTGGAAATTAAAAAATGTGGATAAAACTATGTTCATAAAGCTTCTTATACCAGGTATTATCGGAGGGGCAATAGGAGCTTATCTGCTATCTAACTTTGAAGGCGGAGCTATAAAACCATATATTAACGCTTATCTTATAGCTATGGGAGTAGTAATTATAGTTAAGATATTCAAAAAACAGAAACCTAAGCACTTGGGAGGCTGGATATACCCGTTAGGGCTTGGAGGAGGTGTTTTGGATGCGGTTGGAGGAGGCGGATGGGGTCCTGTCGTCACATCGACTCTTATAGCATCCGGAGTTGAACCGCGATATACTATCGGAACCGTAAATGCTGCAGAATTTTTTGTGACTATGGCTGAATCTATAATGTTTATTTCATTTTTAGGGCTTGGTGAAAGCGTTTATGCTATTACAGGCCTGGTAATAGGAGGTATAATTGCTGCACCATTTGGAGCTTTTTTATGCAGAAGAGTTCCTATGAAACCCTTAATGGCGCTGGTAGGAGCATTGGTAATATTTCTTAATGCAAAATCATTAATTGAATTTATTATCAAATAAGGAGATTATGTTTAAGAACTGGACAAAAACAGATATTATATTCTATGCACTTTCAATCACACTGATTGTTATATCCGGTATAGTTTTCAAAGCATACTGGGTGTCCTTTCTTGTTTCAATAATCGGAATTACTGCTGGTATTCTAAATATGAAAGCTAATAAATACAGCTATGTCCTATATGTTGCACAGGTAATGCTATATGCATATGTTTCATATCATAACAAGTTTATAGGGGAGACTATACTTGCTGTATTTTATCTTTTACCTGTCTATGCATATTCAGCAATAAAATGGATAAGAGCCAGCCGTAAAAATCCCGGAGTTCAAATATTCAAAATAACGAAAAAAATAATAATTATTTTAGCAATAGCAGGTGTTGTTGTTACTGCAGGATATGGTTATATACTAAAACTTCTTAATTCCGATTTGCCTTATATAAATGCATTAGGGACTTTTACTTCGGTAGCTGCAGGGTTCCTGTCTGCAAGAAGAATAAAGGAGCAATGGTATTTCTGGATAGCTTACAGCATTATATTTTCTGGAATTTGGATAAGCACTCTTAGTTCTGATACTTCGCAAATGACTTTAGTGTTGCAGAATATACCTTTTCTTTATATAAATATCGTAGGTCTTATAAAGTGGAATAGAATGTATAAGGAAAGCACAGATAATGCGGTTAATACAGAGGTTTCATGTTGACAAAAGTCAAGAAAAATGTAGAATCTTCATATAAGCGGGTGTAGCTCAATGGCAGAGTTCCAGCTTCCCAAGCTGGCTGTGCGGGTCCGATTCCCGTCACCCGCTCCAATTATAGCGGTAGTACTAAAATGAATTATTTACTGGTATTACCGTTTTTTTATGGTAAAATAAAAAATGGCATCTATATTTGGAGGTTGTCATGTCTAAATTTGAAAAGACAATAAAAGGGGATATAGCCAAAATATCAGAACAACTGAATGCTTATATTTTAAACAGTGCATTTTCTATGAACCTTGTTGACGAATCAGAAGATTCATATGGGGATTGCAAACTGATTGTCCGGGTTTATGACAAGTACTATATGAGAAACAGCAGCAGAGCCAGCCTTACACTCACTCTATTTTCAAAAGGAGAGGATGTTTTTGTTTCAGCTATCGGATCCGGAGGAGGAACAGGCGCATTAATAAGGTTTGACTGGGGAGCTGAGGATAATATAACATCCATAATACAGGACTGCCTTTATGAAATGGGATACTGACTGCAGTTATTTATGTATTTTTTAATACAGTTAAAGCATATAGATAAAGTATGGTGAAAATAGAATTAAGGAGTAAATAATGGATATCAAAGGGAAAAGAATCTACGACACACTTAAAAAAATGAACTACATAAGGCTTTCAACTACTGAAGGTGAGCAAAAAGGTGCAAAAGTTATAGCTGATGAAATAAGAGATATCGGTCTTGAACCTTCTTTTGAAGCATTTAAAGTGCCATGTTATGAAATTATAAAGGTAAAGCTGGAGATAACAGAACCGATATATATGGAAATAGAAGCAAAAGGTTATGGATATAGCGGTAATAGTGCAAAAGATGGAATAGAAGCAGATTTTGTTTATGTGGAATCTGCTGAGGATATTGACCTTATAGGAGTCGAGGGAAAAATAGTAATGGTATCTTCAATGGGGTATGAAGTGTATGAAAGACTTGCAAAAGCTAAAGTAGCTGGTTTCATAGCTCCAAGCGGAGATTATTTCGATGACCCGAAAAAAACAGATCTGGATGAAAGGATGTTGAGAAAAGGGCATACTGATTACGGACAGATACCCGGTGTGTGCATAAGGATGAAGGATGCTGTAAAGATAATAAAAGCAAGCCCTGTAAAAGCCCGAATTACTCTTGAACAAAAAGAAGAGGAAGGCGATTCAGGTAATATACTGACACAGGTAATTGGAACGAAATATCCTGATGAAGTAATAGTATATACTGCTCATTACGACTCAGTCGTGTTCAGTAAAGGTATGTATGATAATGCATCAGGTTCTGCTATACTTTTGGAGTTATTAAGATACTTTGTTAAAAATCCTCCTTTAAGGACTGTTAGATTTATATGGTGCGGTTCCGAAGAAAGAGGGCTTTTCGGAAGCAAGTACTATGTCAAGGATCACGAAGAAGAACTTAAGCAGATAAGGTTGTGCATTAATGTGGATCTCGCAGGTCCGGTTATCGGAAGGGATACGGCAATTGTTATTGCAGAAGATAAGCTATGCCACATGATAGAGTATATGTACAAAGAGGTAGGACATCCGATGAGTTTGAGGCATGATATATATTCTTCTGACTGCATACCATTTGCAGACAAAGGAATACCTGCAGTAAATTTTGTAAGGTATGGTGCGCCAGGAGCTGTTTCCTGTCATACAAGAAATGATGTGCTGGAACCAATATCAGCAAAAAGCCTTGAAAATACGACACGGTTTATTGCACAGTTTTCAAACAGAGTAGTTAATGCATATATGTTTCCTGTTGAAAAAAAAATACCAGATGATCTTGTCAGTAAAATTGACAAATATCTTCGAAAGAAACAACTTAAGGATGATTGAATTCTAATCGTTGTAATGCTACAATTATCGAAAGAAAGCGAATTTTTACTATGCTGATAGAATTTAATACATATCTTTCAAACTTAAGCAGTAATCCATTGTTAATGGTCACTTCTCTTCTTACTTTGGCAGTTATTCTTGTTAACGGATGGACAGATGCTCCAAATGCTATAGCTACATGTGTTTCTACCCGTTCAATTAGTCCAAAAATGGCAGTATTAATGGCCGCAGTTTTTAATTTTTTAGGCGTATTAGTAATGACTCTCATAAATTCAACTGTTGCCCAGACTATTTTTAACATGGTGGATTTCGGTGAAGATTATAAAACAGCTTTAGCAGCATTATGTGCAGGTCTCTGCGCAATAGTCATATGGGCAGTAGCTGCATGGATATTCGGTATTCCGACAAGTGAAAGCCATGCTCTGGTTGCTGGTATCTCTGGCGCAGGAATAGCCGTGAATGATAGTTTTTCCTCAATAAACGGTACTGAAATTATGAAAGTCGTATATGGACTTTTCTTTTCAACTATTTTAGGCTTTATAATGGGGTATTTTACTGTTAAGTTAGTAGAATTAATATTTAGAAAAGCAAATAAGAGAAAGACAGCAAATTTTTTCCAATCAGCACAGATTGGAAGTGCTGCGCTTATGGCTTTCATGCATGGAGCTCAGGATGGACAGAAGTTTATGGGCGTTTATATTCTCGGAATTTATCTTTCGCAAGGTATCAAGTCAACAGAATCCTTGGTGTTCCCATTGTGGATGATGATTTTATGTTCAGCTGTGATGGGTTTAGGAACATCTGTAGGCGGGTACCGTATTATGAAAACAGTAGGCATGAGCATGGTTAATTTGGAAAAATATCAGGGATTCTCCGCTGATTTGGCAGCTGCAGGGTGTTTGTTGATATCTTCTTTGACTGGGATACCTGTCAGCACAACACATACAAAGACGACTGCCATTATGGGCGTTGGAGCAGCAAAAAGGTTAAGGAATGTGAACTGGGGAGTTGCAAAGGAAATGGTGCTGACATGGATATTCACATTTCCTGGATGCGGATTGATAGGATACCTTATGACAAAGTTGTTTTTATATTTATTCTAGGAGGAAGTAATGTTTAAAAAAAATGAGTATAACTATTATCAAAAGTTTGTAGAATTGGTTGAATACAATTGTAAGGCTGCTGAACTGCTATGTGATATAGTTCATAGTTTTGATCCAAAGAAAGCTGAAGCCATGCTAAAGAGCATGCATGATATTGAGCATGAAGCAGATGTGCAAAAACATAATATGGTAAATAAGCTTATAAAGGAATTTATTACTCCTATTGATAGAGAGGATATTATTAATCTTTCACAGGAAATTGATGATGTGACAGATACAATTGAAGATGTGCTTATAATGATGCACATGTATAATGTGAAGTCAATCAGAAAAGGAACAATTGAATTTGCTGATATAATAAAAAGATGCTGTGAAGCTTTAAAACAGACCTTCCAAGAGTTTCATAATTTTTCTAGAAGTAAGACAATAAAGAGCCTCATAATCGAAGTAAATGATCTGGAAGAAGAAGGAGATCGGCTTTTTGTGAAAACGATGAACGAGCTTTTTGTATCTGATGCTGATTCTGTTGAGAAACTGGTCTGGAAATCGATTTATGAGAATCTTGAAAAATGTTGTGATGCTTGTGAGCATGTGGCTAATATTGTCGAAACGACGATAATGAAGAATTCCTGACAATTTGTAATATAATATCTATCCGATTTGCTAAGGAATCCTTAACAAGCCGTTTTTTTCATGTATAATTGGTTAGGAGGAACAGATGGCTGTTATAACATTTAGCAATGTAAGCAAGAGTTACGGAGGATATGACGTCCTTAAGGATGTCAGTTTTGATTTGAATGCAAATGAAAAAGTTGCTTTGATAGGACGTAATGGAACAGGCAAAACCACAATTTTCAATATAATCGCTAACGGATTAGAATATGATAATGGAAATGTATATGTAGAAAAGGGTTTGAAGATCGGGTATCTTCAGCAACTTTATTCAGATTTTGGAAACAAGACAGCAAAAAATGTAATTGAAGAGGCATTCAATGATATAAAACAGATAGAGCATGAAATGATAGCAATTCATGAACTCATGGCAGTAAATCCGCATGATTCCAGCCTAATACGCAGCTATAGCGAATTAAATGAAAAGTTTGAATTCTTAGAGGGTTACAGCCTTAATGAGAAATTTAATAAAGTAGCAAAAGGTCTTGGCATTCCTGATGATGTTATTACCAATCAAGCATCGAAGTTGAGCGGAGGCGAACTTACTATGATAATGCTTGCCAAAGTGCTGTTGATGAACCCTGATATACTGCTTCTTGACGAACCGACAAATCATCTAGACTCTGTCGCATGCGAATGGCTTGAAAAATACATAAATGATTTCAAAGGTATTGTTTTTTACATATCTCATGACAGGTATTTCATTGATAATACAGCAATGAAAGTTCTTTATTTACAAGATGGCTATATAAATGAATATCGCGGTAATTACTCCGCATATCTTATACAAAGGATTGAAGAACAGGAAAGACATCTTAAGCTATTTGAAAGACAGGAAAGAGAGATTGGCAGATTACGTGAGACAGCTTTAAAGATGCGTAATTATGGAACAGAAATAGCTATTAAGAAAGCGAAGAATCTTGAAAAAAGAATTGAACGTATGGACATATATGATAAGCCTGTGTCTGAAAAAGAACTCAAGATTACTTTCCAAGAAGAGGAGAAAGTCTCAAAAGAAATTTTTTATGTTAAAAGCATTGAAAAAACTTTCAATGACAGAGTTTTATTTCAAGATGTTTCCTTTATTATGCGAAGCGGTGATAAAATTGCCCTTATTGGTCCAAATGGAGCTGGTAAAAGTACACTGATTAAAATTATAACAGGACAGATAGAGGCAGACAGTGGTGTTGTAAAAAGGCCTAAAAGCGTCAAATATGCATATCTTGAACAGAATGTAACTTTTCCGGATGAGAAATTAACCGTGCTGGAACTGGTCTGCAGCCAGCTGGATTTTACACTGCAATCAGCTAGAAATTTATTAGGCAAATTTCTTTTTTCTGATGAGGATGTATTTAAGAAAATTGAAAGCCTATCAGGCGGTGAAAAAAGCCGACTCAGGCTGCTATTGGAAATGCAGCAGGGAGTAAATCTTCTTATTCTAGATGAACCAACTAATCATCTTGATATTTCTGCAAGGGAAGAAATTGAAGACGCATTATCCATGTTTGGAGGAAGTATAATTTTCATATCTCATGACAGACACTTCATAAACAAATTTGCACAAAGAATATTTGAAATAGAAGACGGATCATTTAATGTCTATGAGGGAAATTATGACTATTATCTTACAAAGAAACAGGCTCTTATTCAGCAGGACAAAATATCAAAACCGGTAATTAAAAAGCCTTTTGAAGGAAAAAAAGAAAAAAGAAAATCCGATTTAATAAAAAGAACATTAGAACAGGACATAAAACTTCTGGAATATGAGCTGGATACAATAAAAACTGATATTGAGAAAGCTGTTACTGATTATGAAAAGCTGTTAAAACTTATGGAAAAGAAAAATATTGTAAGTGAACGTTTGGAATTGTTATACGAACAATGGCTGGATATGGAACAAGAATGACTAACGTTTTCTGCGTCTTGTAGAGAGTATTATAATTAAAATTATTAAAATAATAAGGGATTGAAGTATGACATAAGTCCATATGTCATCGTATTTTTTCTGCTCACGGCTCGGTGTATCAGGAACAGTTACCGTCTGGCTGGGCTTAGGGCTTGGAGGTGAAGAAGGAGTATCAGTAGCAGTAGGAATCGCTGAATGAGAAGGTGAAGGCTGTGGTGTAGCAATAGGAGAAGTTGAGACAGTAGGCATAGGTGTAGGAGTAGGAGTAGGAGTAGAGGTTGGGGCAGGTGTAGGTGTGGATGTTGGTGAAGGTGTAGGAGTAGGTGTATAAATAGCAGTTGAGTCAAGTTCCACAAGCATGCATACAGTTTTGAATTGTACCGAGTTATATGTTTTTTGAAGATATTCATTAGTAGTCCCTGACTGACTTACATAAACTATTTTTTCAGTTATGTCATATGTGTAATTTAGTATAAGGGTATTGGTGTTTTTGTCATATTGAGCATGATTATCTTCATTAGCAATATTAGGCGAAAGCACTGTACGGTTATCAAGATAAGCTGTTGATGTTATCTTGATATTAGGTATATTAAATAAATTAGCAACCGCATATATTACACTCTGACTGATGGAAAAACTTTCATCGATTACTGCAGATTCGGGGTAGGAAAGATGTTTTGAATATAAAAGAGTGTTGGCTGGAATGTTATTTTTATCAGCATGAGAAACCCATTGGTCATTCAAATCAGCTTTCAACTGTGATAAAGGGAGCGCTGAAAAATAATTGCCTTTGAATAGAGAAAGATAAAATGAATCCTTTATGGTATCTCCTTCTTTAATATTTACGTATATAAAATAAATCTGACCTCCGTCATATACGCTGCCTTGTTCGTATAAAACTCCCACCGGTGCACTATTGACAGCTAAGGGGAGTGTGTACAATATTAAGAATGATAATAGTATCGGTAATATCTTCTTCACAATTGCTCTCTTCTGCTTATATTAGCAGATAAGAAAAGCAAATTCAATAAGTGTTATAAATATTAAGCTTATAAAGCATTGAATGACTATAAAATGTAAAATTAATGATAAAAAAGATAGATATCGTGTATAATTGATTTATTATTTTAAGGAAGGTACACACATGCTTGATAAAAATACAATTTATGACGTACTTACGGCCGCAGTAAGCAAAGGAGCGGATTTTGCAGAAATATTTTTGGATGATACAGTAGCAAGCAGTATTAATTATGTGGACAGACAGGTTGAATCTACACAATCCGGAAGGGATTTCGGTATAGGAATAAGGGTTATAAAGGATTTGAACTGCGTATATGTATACACAAACAGTTTTATAAAGGAAGAAATGATAAAAACAGCTTTAAAAGCTGCTGCAGCCATGGAGTCTGCAAAAAAGGATATCTCTATTAATCTTGTTAAAAGTGACGTAAATAACCGAAACATTATCAAGATAATGCCGGATACGGTTGAAAAAAAAGAAAAACTCGAATATTTAAAAAGAGCATATGAAACCGTTATTAGCTATGACCAATGCATAAGACAGGCTTCTATAATGCAGATGGATAAAATTCAGAATATACTAATAGCTAATACTGAAGGATTACTGAAACAAGACAAAAGAGTGTATACAAGATTTTATATTTCTGCTGTAGCAGAACATAATAACGAGATGCAGACTGGCTTTTCAGGACCAGGAGCGCATAAAGGGTTCGAATTCATAAAATCACTCGATATTGAGAATATTTCGAGAAATACAGCAGAAACCGCAAAAAAAATGGCATATGCAGGTTATTGCAAAGCAGGATCATATCCTGTGGTTATAGATAACGGATTTGGCGGAGTCATATTCCATGAAGCATGCGGACATAGTCTTGAAGCAACATCCGTAGCAAAAGGTAATTCTGTTTTTAGCGGTAAACTAGGCCAGAAGATTGCAGCTGATTGCGTTACAGCTATTGATGACGGTACTTTACTCAATGAGTGGGGTAGTTTGAATATAGATGATGAAGGTACTCCGACTAGAAAGAATATTCTTATCGAAAACGGTATATTAAAAAGTTACCTTGTAGATACTCTCAATGGCAAGAAGATGGGAATGGTTTCTACAGGCTCTTCAAGAAGACAGAATTACAGATTCGCTCCAACGTCCAGGATGACAAATACATATATTGATAATGGAAAAAACAAGAAAGAAGATATAATCAGTTCGACAGATTACGGGCTATATGCAAAGCAGATGGGTGGAGGTTCTGTCAATCCAGGAACAGGCGAGTTTAATTTTGCAGTTGTTGAAGGTTACATGATAAGAAACGGGAAGATCTCGGAACCAGTCAGAGGAGCTACTCTTATTGGAAAAGGCTCGGAAATACTAATGAATATCGATATGGTGGCAGACAATCTTGCATGCGCACAGGGTATGTGCGGTTCAATAAGCGGTTCCATACCTACGAATGTCGGTCAACCTGCATTAAGAGTTTCAAAAATAACAGTAGGAGGAAGATAATATTATGAAACATCTAATTTCCAAACTTTTCGAACAAGGGAAAAAAATGGGATTTACAGATATGGAAATCCTTACAAATGAGAATGAAAGCTTTGAAGTAAAAATATATGAACAGCAAATAGACAGTTATAAGGTTACTGACAGCAAAGGTATGGGGTTCAGAGGAGTATATGAAAACAAAATGGGATATTCATATACCGAAAAACTTGCTGATGATTCAATAGAGATACTGTTAAGGGAAGCAATGCAGAATGCAATGATTAATGATAACCCTGATCAAGATAAGATATTTGAAGGATCAAAAGAATATGTAAAAACTAATAATTACTTCCCTGAACTGGATAAAGTGACAGTAGAAGAAAAAATTCAGTTTGCAAAGGATATGGAGAGTATTGCTAAATCAATGGACAGCAGAATAAAATCCTGCCCATACTGCTTTTTCGGATCTTCTTCAGGTAAATCAGCACTAGTTAATACCAAAGGACTGGAACTTACTGATAAAGGAAATTCCATATACTGCTACATGGAAGCCCTTGCGCAGGACGGTGAAGACTTAAGTGATGGATTTTCTTTTTGCTTTGAGAATAATTTTTCTGATTTCAAGCCTGAAAATCTGGCTAAGGAAGCTGTAGAGAAAGCTATTTCGTATATGGGAGCAAAACCTATTGCATCAGGCACATATAAAACTATAATACTCAATACAGTATCTTCTGATATACTATCAGCAGTCAACTCTTGCTTCTCAGCAAGAGCGGTTCAGAAAGGAATGTCATTTTTAAAAGGAAAGCTAGGTAAAAAAGTCGCTTCACAAGCAGTTACAATAGTTGACGATCCTTTCTTGCCTGGACAATCCGGAACATCATCCTTTGACGGGGAAGGCGTTGCAACCAGATATAAAGAAGTAATTAAAGAAGGGGTTCTTAAAACCTATCTACACAATATGAAGACAGCAAAGATAGATAATACAGAAAGTACCGGAAATGCCAGCCGTTCATACAAAAGCAATATTGGTGTAGCGCCTACAAATCTGTATTTTACAAAAGGAGACAAATCATTTAACGAGCTTTTGAATCAGATGGGTGATGGAATTGTTATAACAGAAGTTTCAGCTCTGCATTCGGGGTTTAATGATATAAGCGGAGACTTTTCACTTCCTGCAAAAGGGTATACAGTTAAAAACGGAACAAAAGAGAAATATTTCAGGCAGGTGACTGTATCAGGTAATTATTTTGAACTTCTGAATGATGTATTAATGACAGGAGACGATCTTACATTCGGTACCAATGGAAATATAGGTTCGCCATCTTTGTATATTTCTAAAATAAGCGTAGCGGGAGAATAATGGAAAAAAAGGTAACAGGAAATACCGAAGGCTTAAAAAAAAGCATGCTTGATATGCTTTTAAGCATATATGATGATTACGATGATTCAGGTTGTTATTGTTCACAAGAGACTCTGGATAAAATGTGTTATGTCTCCTTGCATTCAAAAAGAGAGATTGCAGTATACATAGATAAAAGAGATAAGGTTACTATGGTGGCAATAGGAGATTCAACACTGGTAAAAACTGACTATGAACCTGTAAAAGGAATGAGACTCATACATACGCATCCTTCAGGCAGTGCAATCCTTTCATCTGTCGATATTGAATCTTTAAATAAATCCTCGATTTGTGCTATAGCCGCAGTTAGCATTAAAGAAGATGGTAAAATGAATATGATGTATTGTGCTTGTTTGGATAATGAACATAATCCTCTTATATTCGGGCCATACAAAACACTCACCTTAACAATGGCATTTATGAGGCTTCTTAAGGATTCATATGCAATAAAAAATGATGAACCTAATATGACCGAACAAAAACAGGAGAGAATAATCGCAGTAGGGCTTAATTCTGGTTATTCAAAACCTCTCATGGAGGAACTGGCATCTTTAATATCCGCTGCAGGAGGCATTTGTGTTGCTTCATTTGTTCAAAACAAGGATGAACCTGATTCTGCGTACTATATCGGAAAAGGTAAGATTACTGAACTGTTGCATGCATGTTCGCAATATCAAGCGGATGCAGTAGTTTTTGATGATGAACTAACATATTCACAACAAAGCAATATAGAAGCAGAACTCAATGTCAAAGTACTAGACAGGACATCAGTGATTCTTGATATATTTGCAAAAAGAGCTTTTACTATTGAAGGTAAGCTGCAAGTTGAATTGGCTATGCTTGGGTATCTATATCCAAGATTAACTGGAAAAGGTCAGATGCTCTCAAGACTTGGCGGAGGTATAGGTACTAGAGGCCCAGGAGAGAGCAAACTTGAAACAGACAGAAGACATATTAGACGAAGAATGAGTTATCTTAAAGAGCAGTTGGATAAAGTTGATAAAAGAAGGAGTCTTCTTCGTGAAAATAAATCCAGGAAAAGTTATTTTACATTTGCAATTGCGGGATATACTAATGCAGGCAAATCCACTCTTCTTAATACACTCACGCAAAGCAGTGTAATTGTTGAAGATATGCTCTTTGCCACTTTGGATCCTTCAGCAAGAAGCTTGAAACTCAAATCAAATGTCAGCGCTATGCTTATTGATACAGTAGGATTTATATCTAAACTTCCTGTCAAACTAGTAGAAGCATTCAAATCTACTCTTGATGAGATAAGATTTGCTGATTGCATACTGCATGTAATAGACGGTTCCAGTAAGGATGCAAACATGCAGATGAATGAAGTATATTCTATTTTGAAAAGTATAGGTGCAGGTCATATCCCGGTTATTGAAGTAGTTAATAAAATGGATAAAATAGAATCGGAAAAAGAACCATTTCTTAATATGACTTCATATCCAAGAGCGTATATTTCCTGTCTTACAAATGAAGGCATCGAATCTTTACTAGACCTTATGGATGATGCAGCTAAAAACAAGAATGTCTGCTTGAAACTTAAAGTGGATTATACGAATGGCAAGCTTCTATCATTTTTGTATTCCAATGCAAAGATTCTTTCAAAAACCGATACCGAGGATAGTATTGAGATGGAAATTGAAATACCCGCAGAACTTGTTTCAAGACTGGATATTTAGAATTCCTTGTCGTTTCAGTTCCAATAAAGCCAATTCAAAAAGATATATAAACTCAGAAGAAGCATTGTTGAATATATGTTTTATACAATTATCTTCATCATACTTTATACCTGTAATCAAATAAATAGGATCTTCACCTATCGATAATGCGACTTTTTCAAGAGTATCCAGTGTTACATTTTGCAGTCCAGCTTCAATCCTGCTTATATATGCTGGAGATATCTGCGAGATTTCTGATAGTTCAAGTTGTGTGAGATTAAGTGATTTCCTTTTCTCTTTTATTCTTTTTCCAATGTACTTGTAATCAATCATTTTGTTCCCTCTTTTTCTATATATTTAATACTATTTAATATGATACATTTCAGTTTTGTATTAATGAAGTGACAAAATTGTTTTTTTAGAATTCTTATGAAGTATAATAATATACATATGTTAAAAAGCAATTTAATTGTTAAAGACAAATCATTCTATAAATCATTTTTCAGCCTGACAACGATACTGGCTCTTCAGAACCTTATCATATTTTCAGTGAATATGGCGGACAGTGTCATGCTAGGCAGATTTTCTGAAGATGCGCTATCAGCAGTAGCATTAGTAAACCAGATACAATTTCTGCTTCAGATGTTGGTAGTGGGAATAGCAGACGGAGCTCTTGTTTTCGGTTCAAGAGCATGGGGAGGCAAGGATATGGATACAGTAAGAAAAATTAGCTCCATATCCTTAAAATCTGCTCTTTTAATTTCTTTTGTACTGGGGATAGCCGTGTTTGTTTTTCCATATCAGATATTGGGAATACTTTCTAATGAATCTCATGTTGTTGCTAATGGTGTGGAATATATAAAGATAATTTGTTTTTCATATCCTATGTTCGCAATAACGACAACGCTTCTAATAGCCTTAAGGAGTGTAGAAAAAGCTAAAATTGGTTTCTATGTTTCGATTTTTACGCTTTTCACTAATATTACGCTTAATTATATGATGATATTCGGGAAAGCAGGATTCAAACCAATGGGAATAAAGGGAGCGGCATATGCGACACTTATATCAAGGGCAGCAGAAATGATATTCGTGATCATATTTATATTTTTTTATGATGAGACTATCCGATTAAAAATAAGTGATTTTTTATATACTGATTTCCCGCTTTTGGAAGCATTTATAAAGAAGGGTCTTCCTGTATTCTTATCAAATGGCATATGGGGTATTGCAATGGCTGCGCAAACGGCAATATTAGGCCATATGGGGCAATCTGCTATAACTGCAAACAGTATTGCGACAACTCTATTCCAGATACTTTCAGTTATTTCATATGGAAGCGCTAATGCTTCTGCAGTTATAATCTCAAAGATTATTGGAGAACGAAGGACTGAAAGTATAAAACCATATACTGTTACTTTACAGCTGATATACATATTAATCGGTATAATTACTGGATTTACCCTATTCCTTGTTAAGGATGTGGTAGTGGGATGGTATGTTATATCCCCACAAGCTAAGTATCTGGCATTGGGATTTTTAACTATACTTTCTGTAACGGTTATCGGCACATCATATGAGATGGCAGGACTGACCGGAATAGTACGAGGAGGAGGCGATACCGCGTTTGTTCTTAAGAATGATATAATTTTTATGTGGCTTTTCGTAATTCCATCCTCATTAATTGCTGCATTTTATTTTAAAGCATCTCCATTAATTGTTTTTATGTTTTTAAAAAGTGACCAGATACTAAAATGTATTGTAGCTGCAATTAAAATTAACAGATATACATGGATTAAAAAGCTAAACTAAAAGGATTTTGACATATCCGCTTCTATTGTTTTAGTTTCTTTTTTCACATTTCCTGATTCGGATATTCTTTTGTTAAGATATGTAAGGAACAATTCCTCATCGAATGGGATATCTACCCATGCATCGGTCCACGCAGATAAGTGCATAGCATTTGATATGGTTAACCCATATATCCCTTCCAATCCTGGAGCAATTAGAGGCTCATTATACAGTATTGCATTAACAAAATTAATCAATATGCCTTTATGTTGCAAATTAGGTTCATCTATTTGGTAATTGATAACATCGTATTCAGGTGCAGTAAAAGGTTTATCAGATTCTTTTATGTATCGACTTAGACTTTCTTTAAGTTTGTAAGCTTTTATTTTATCATCTTCTACAACAATCTTGCCTTTATCTAGTGAAATTTCAAAACGATTCGTCCCAGGAGCTTCTCCTGTAGTTGTTATAAATACACCAGTCGCGCCATTTTCATATTCCACATATGCTGTTACATCGTCTTCAACTTCGATATCATGATATTTCCCGAAAGCAAGAAAAGCTCTTACTCTTTTAGGCATACCGCAGATCCATTGCCACAAATCCAGCTGATGTGGATCCTGGTTTAAAAGAACTCCTCCACCTTCATGAGCCCATGTCGCCCTCCAGCCGCCGGAGTCATAATATCTTTGAGACCGGAACCAGTTGGTTATTATCCACACGCACCGGGTGATATGGCCATATTCACCACTTTGTATTATTTCACGAAGTTTTTTATATAAAGGGTTTGTCCTTTGGTTATACATCATGGAGAATACCAAGTTTTCATGTTTTTTATAAGCTATATTCATTTCGCGTACCTGTTTAGTATACACTCCTGCAGGTTTTTCGCACAGAACATGAAGATTATTTTCAAATCCCTTTATAGCATAATATGGGTGATAGTAGTGAGGAGTGCATATAAGAATCGCATCGAAAAGTTTGGATGCAAAGAATAAATCCTCATTATCGAATATTTCTATACTATCTTTATACTTATCTCTTGCTTTATCAGTTTTAGCTTTATCTGTGTCAAAAATAGCTGTCACAACAGCATTGGGTATCTCATTTTTATCGAAAAATCCTAAGTGCGTGTTTGCTATATTTCCATATCCAATTATCCCAAATCTTACTTTTTCCATATAATCCTCTTATCTGACTCCTATTGATGCAAGATATTCGTATGAAGCTTTTAAAGCATCAAATGGAGAACCCTCACATGTATCCTGCTCTACGGCGGCATACATAACATTAGAATACCTGCAAGCTTCTATTATTGATTTCCAACTCAGATTACCTTTACCAATAGGGGTAAAGGCGGTTTTAAACTCGCTGTTTATTCCCATGTCCTTAAAGTGAATGTACTCGCATCTGTCTTTTACTTTTCTTATCCAGTCTTCAGGATTTGCACCGCCTGCTTGTATCCAGTATGTGTCAAGCTCGAAAAAGAAACATGAAGGCGTATTTTCAAACAGTATATCCATAATTGTTTTACCATCAAATTTATAGAATTCAAAATTATGGTTGTGATATATGAATTGCAGACCTTCCTTTTTTAGTTTTTCAGAAATGTCAGAATAAGTCATTATAAATTCATTAAGCTTTTTTACGCTTTCAAGATACTCTTTAGGCATTGCGCCTAATCCTACATATTTACATCCCATGATATGATGATTGCTAATGACCTTATCTAGTTCATTAATAAACATGGAGTGAGGGATATGGGTAGCTGTAACATAAAGATCCAGATCTTCACTTATGCTTCTTACTGTTTCCGGTGCCATGGGGCCTGCTCCCGATAACTGTACAGAGGAATATCCTATGTTTTTTACTTTAACGCATGTCTGGTAATAATCTGATTCATTCTGGGTAAATTCTCTTAAGGTATATAATTGTGCTGCAGATTTCATATCATGTTCCTTCCTTATATCTTATTTAATTATACCTTATGAGGTTGTTTATTCAACGGTTAAATAATATAATAAACAAAGGATGGTGATTTTATGCGGACTGTAATTTGGAATGGGAAACTGATACTGAAAGATAACATAACTGAGGAAGGGTTTGTAGAAATCAATGACGGAATTATTTCTCAGATTTCTGTAAAGAATCCCAAAAAAGAAATTCTTTTAAATGCTGATAGCGTTTTTGATGCTAATGGCAAGTATATTTCACCTGGATTTATAGACATACATAATCATGGTGGAGGAGGATATGATTTTGGAATAGGTAACGAGGATTCCTTTATTATACCATGTGAAACACATGCTCTTCATGGCACGACCAGCTTATACCCGACAATTTCCTCCTCTACATTCGAAATAATGGAAAATGCAATTATATTATATAGAAAAGCAATCCAAAAAAGTTACAAAGGTGCGACAATGAGAGGGCTGCACTTTGAAGGCCCATATTTTTCTGATGCGCAAAAAGGTGCTCAACAAAAGAAGCATCTTAGAATACCTGTAGCAAAAGAGTATATTAAGATTCTCAACATGACAGATGATATCAGAAGATGGTCTTCAGCATGCGAACTTGAAGGAACAGAGCAATTTGCTCTAGAATTAAAGAAGAAGGGTATTTTGGCAGCAGTAGGACATAGTGACGCTAATTATGAACAGGTTAAGAAAGCATATGAATGGGGATTTTCCCTCATAACACATCTTTATTCCTGCTGTTCATCAATCAAAAGAGATAAAGGGTACCGTATTTTAGGAGTTATTGAAGCTGCTTATCTAATTGAAGATATGGATGTGGAGATAATCTGTGATGGCCATCATCTTCCTGAAGGGCTTATACAGATGGTTTATAAATTTAAAGGCCCGGATAAAACCGCCATCATAACCGACTGTCTGGGATTTGCAGGTATAAATGCTCCAAACGGAACACTTCTTCGTGAAGATATTATGATTGAAGACGGAGTGGCAAAGCTTACAGACCGGTCAGCATTTGGAGGTTCAATTGCTACTTTTGACATGCTAATCAGAACATCACTAAAAGCAGGATTACCATTAGTTGATATAATCAAAATGTCATCAATAACCCCAGCAAGAATTATGGGTATAGATAAACAGACCGGCTCACTTGATAAGGGCAAGGAAGCCGATGTAATTGTTTTTGATGAAGACATCAATATGCATGCTGTCTATGTTAAAGGGAAACGTATATTATAACTGCTCTATTATTTCTATTTTCTTGATTTTCTGATTAATAATGGGTTTATCATTATAGTTAGTCCTTTGTGAGGCTATATCATCAACAGTCTCTATTCCTTCAATTATTTTTCCAAATGCGGCATACTGCCCGTCAAGATGAGGAGCGTCTTTGTGCATTATAAAGAACTGTGAACCGGCAGAATTATAATCTGATGACCTTGCCATAGATATAACACCCCTTTCATGCACGGTCGGATTTGGCACTTTATTTGCTGAAAACTCGCCTTTTATATTATATCCAGGACCTCCTGTCCCTGAACCTGTCGGATCTCCTCCCTGTATCATGAATCCATTAATTACCCTGTGGAAAATAAGGCCGTCGTAAAATCCTTTTTTAGCAAGGCTTATAAAATTATTCACTGTAATCGGAGCGTTTTTTGGATAAAGCTCCAAAGTCATACTCTTTTCATTTTCCATTGTAATTATAGCTTTAATCATGTTAATCTTCCTTTCATAAGTACAATAGATGAATTCTATCATAAAACTCTATATAAACAATCTTTTATTGAAAAAACAGCTTCGTGCTGATACAATTAACGTAAATATCGCAAAGGAGAATAGAAATGCCAGATATTACTTATGAAGTTAAAGAAGAAATAGGAGTTATCTCTGAAGCTCAAACAGGTTGGACAAGACAGGTTAATATGATAAGCTGGAACAACAGAGAACCAAAACTTGATATTAGAGACTGGGCTCCTGAAAGAGAAAAAGCAGGAAAAGGCATTACTCTTACAAAAGAGGAAGTAATAAAGTTAAGGGATTATCTAAACGGATTGAATTTGGATTAATAAGGCTATAGAGTTCACCATGGCTTTTTAAGCCTGTTCTACTTTTATTGCTTGTTTATATTTTAAATACATTATGCGTTTGGTATAATGATTTTTAAATGGTTACAGGAAGGGATTAAAAAATGAAAACAAGTGTACAGAAGCTATATGACAATCCTCTGGATTATGAGGGTAAGGGTATTACAATAGAAGGATGGGTCAGAACTATCAGGAGTTCAAAGGATTTCGGTTTTATAGAACTTAATGATGGTACCTGTTTTAAAAATATTCAGATAGTGTTCGAAAATGGAATTATAAATAATTTTTCTGATGTTGAGAAACTCCCTATAGCTTCAAGTATTTCAGTTCAAGGCAAGCTTATACTGACACCCGGCTCTAAACAGCCTTTTGAGGTAAAAGCAGGAAATATAGATATATGCGGAGTAAGCTCTCCTGATTACCCTTTACAGAAGAAAAGACATTCATTCGAGTATCTTCGTACTGTCGCTCATCTTCGTCCTAGAAGCAATACTTTCTTTGCTGTGTTCAAAGTGCGTTCCGTCCTTGCTCAAGCTATACACACTTTCTTCCAGGACAGAGGGTTCATATATGTCCACACTCCTATAATTACTTCATCCGACTGTGAAGGAGCAGGAGAAATGTTCCAGGTAACTACTCTTGATCTTGACCGGATTGCCAAGTCGGGATGCGAAGTAGATTATTCTAAAGATTTTTTCGGAAAACAGACTAATCTTACAGTAAGCGGTCAGCTGTCTGTTGAAACATACTGCATGGCATTTAAAAATGTATATACATTTGGTCCGACATTCAGAGCAGAAAATTCTAATACTGCAAGGCATGCGTCAGAGTTTTGGATGATTGAGCCAGAAATGGCCTTTGCAGATCTTAATGATGACATGGAAACTGCTGAACAGATGATAAAATACATAATAAATTATGTTATGGAAAGATGCCCATATGAAATGGAATTCTTTGAGAAATTTATTGAACCAGGTTTGTTTGATAAACTCAAGATTGTTACAGATTCAAAATTCGCTCATGTCACATATACTGAAGCTATTAAAGTTTTAAAAGATAGCAATGTAAAATTTGACAATATAGTAGAATGGGGTTGCGACCTGCAAACTGAGCACGAAAGATATCTTACGGAACAGTATTTTAAAAAGCCTGTTTTTGTTACTGACTATCCTAAAGACATAAAAGCTTTCTATATGAAGGTAAATGAAGACAACAAGACTGTTAGAGCGATGGATCTTTTAGTACCGGGAGTTGGTGAGATAATTGGTGGCAGCCAAAGAGAAGAAAGATATGATGTCCTTGTTAACAGGATGAGGGAAATGGGCCTTAAAGAAGAAGATTATTGGTGGTATCTTGATACAAGAAAATATGGAACCGTAAAGCATGCCGGATTTGGTTTAGGATTTGAAAGGATGATTATGTATATGACCGGAATGGGTAATATAAGGGATGTCATACCGTTCCCGAGAGTCCCGAAGCATGCGGAGTTCTAAAGATGATAAATAATTCCGGTACTGATATAGCGGAAAGCGTAATTATTGTAAAAATTGCTCAAGCGGTAGCTCTTTTTGATACTGTGAGACTAACAAAGAAGAAAAAAGCTATTAAGATAACTGATACCGGAAAATTGAAATCAGTTGAAATTTCTATTGATATTAACTATAACATCGTTATTCCTCAAATAGCATCAGAAATACAGAAGGCTATTGCTTCTGTACTAGAAAGAGAACTGGATATTGTTGTGGATTCTATCGATGTGACGGTTGAAGGTGTAAATATCGACAAGTTGGAGACTAGATGAAGAAAGTAATAATTAATCTTCTTATTGCATTAGCTGTAGGCGGTATATTAGCTGCCATTATGTTTACAAATCAATCATCAGATGAAGCTATAAAAATATTGAAATCTATTGAATATGAATACATACTTATAGCATTCTTATGTGTTGTCGCAATGTGGCTGATAGGTTCTTTTGCAATGAGAGTAATAAAAAAAGGAATGATAGGAAGGCAAAAAGATCCAGGAGGTAATCTTTTGGCTCTAATGTCTCACGAGTTTATTAGTGCAGTAACACCTTTTTCCTCAGGAGGACAACCGGCTCTTGTTTATGTCCTCACTAAAAAAGGGCTCGATGCTGGGACTGCTGCATCACTAGCTATAATACGCTCGTTCATATATCAGATTTCAGAATTATTCCTATCCATAATAGGCTTTTTATTGTTGAGAAATTATCTTTTGGTGCATGTTCCGCATTTCTATGCGATATTTATACCTGCAGTAATTATATGTTCTTCTATAGTAGGAGTATATCTGGCATTCTTGGGCAAAGGAAAGCTTGCAAATAAGACTGTACAGTTAATTATGTCTTTAATAAAACGTTTTTTTCCAAAGAAACACGAAAAAATCGAGAAGACAGTATACGAATCGCTAGCAAGTTTTAAAGAAGGTGTCAGAATTTTTAAGACAAGGCCATGGTTTTGGGTATTTGCAATAATCTTTCAAATGATTGAATTATTATGTATTTATATGGTTCCTGTTTTTATGTTAAGAGCTATTGAAGGAACTTATGCGAATGCATTGCCTTTACTTGTTTGCACATGTATCTGCCTAATAATCATGTCTTATGTGCCTACTCCTGGAACTGCAGGAGGCGCGGAAGGATTTGCTATTTTACTTATTGCACCTTTTTTTGTTTACTCTCCGGCTTTGCCTGTTATTTTGATATGGAGACTTTTAACATACTACTCAAAAATTCTTTTTGGCGGTATCAGTTTCATGTTTGCTCTTAAAATAAAAGGATCAGATGGTAGGAAAATAAAAGCAAAGGAAATGATGAGCCAGGCAGACAGTATGATATGATTGCTTTTTGCAAATATATGGTATAAAATGTCATTATGGAGGTTATATATGACGCAACTGATATTGGCTTCGACTTCACCAAGAAGAAAAGAAATTTTAGAAAAAGCTGGTATACCATTCAAAATTATACAGCCTGACACAGATGAATCTGTTTTTTATAGTGATAACCCGAAGTTAATAGTTATGGAGCTTGCCAAAAATAAAGCTTTAAGCGTGCAAAATAAAGCAGGTTTTGATGATTTAGTTCTTGGAGTGGATACGATTGTACTTATTGATGGTAAGATACTCGGAAAACCTTTAAATCAGAAAGAGGCAAAGCAAATGATGCAATTGCTCAGCAAAAAGCATCATACTGTCATATCAGGTGTTTGCCTTGTGAGCAAAAATGGCTTTGAAAAGACTTTTACAGTAGAGACTGACGTGGAGTTTAATATGCTTGATGAAAATGAAATTACAGAGTATATAGCAAGCGATGAACCGTATGATAAAGCAGGGGGATATGCTGTTCAGGGGCTTGCATCAAAATTCATAAAAAGCATAAATGGGTGTTATTATAATGTAATGGGGCTTCCATTGTCGGCAGTGTACAGCGTCATAAAAAAAATGATATGAGTGATTTTATAATGAAGGAGCTGCCTTATGATGAGCGTCCTTATGAACGTCTTATGTCAAAAGGAGCAGAAGCTCTTTCAGACACCGAACTTTTAGCAATAATTATAAAAAGCGGATCTTGCGGTAAAAATGCTATAGATTTAGCTAGAAATCTGCTTAACGACAAAAAATTAGGTGGAGGGCTTAAAGGACTATCTACAGCAGGGATTCAACAGATAATGAAGCATAAGGGTATCGGGAGAGTAAAAGCTATTCAAATTAAAGCCAGTCTGGAACTAGCTAACAGACTTAATTCAGTAAAAGATATCAAATTAAAGCTTATCCATCCAGAACAGGTTGCAAAATATATGATGCCAAAAGCAAACGGCCTGAATAAAGAAAAATGTTGGATATTATGTTTTGATGTCAGGATGAACCTTATAAGTGAATCTATAATATCCATAGGAACTCTTGACAGTTCTATTGTGCATCCAAGAGATATATTCACTGAAGTCATCAAGTCCTGTTCTCATAGCTTTATTGTTGTGCATAATCACCCATCTGGTGATGTAAGTCCTAGCGAAAATGATATTCTGCTCACCAAAAGATTAAAAAAGGCAGGCATCCTGCTTGGTATGGAATTAAGAGATCATCTCATAATATCCGATCTAAATTATTTTAGTTTTCTAAGTAAAAGCATGCTATAATGTACTAAATGGAAAGGAAGAGATAATATGTCATTATTCGGCAGAGATATAGGTATTGACTTGGGTACAGCTAATACTTTGATATATGAAAGAAACAAAGGAATTATATTACGGGAGCCATCTGTTGTCGCTATGGAATCCAAAACAAGAAAGGTTGTTGCAGTAGGCAATGATGCAAGAGCCATGTTAGGAAGGACTCCCCAGAATATTATTACAGTTAAGCCATTAAAGGATGGTGTTATTGCGGATTATCAGGGGACACTTGGAATGCTTAAGGAATTTATAAAAAAAGCAATTGGACGGGCATTACTATCAAAGCCTTCAATGATAATTTGTGTTCCTGCAGGAGTAACCAAAGTTGAAAGGAAAGCCGTTATAGAAGCAGGTCTTGAAGCTGGAGCAAAAGAAATTTTTGACCCAGAAGAAAGCCTTATGGCTGCTGTAGGAGCAGGGCTTCCGGTTTTTGAACCGACTGGCAACATGATAATAGACATCGGGGGCGGAACAACAGAAGTTGCAGTAATATCAATGGGTAATATTGTTAACAGCAGAACTCTACGTTCTGCTGGTGATACATTTGATGAGCTTATAACACAGTATATAAAAAAGAAATACAGGGTAATTATAGGTGCAAGAACTGCGGAGGATTTAAAGATAAATATCGGTAATGTAGTGCCTTTCGATGAGCCAAAGACAATGGTGATAAGAGGACGTAATGCTGACCAAGGCCTGCCTGTAAATCTTACTGTGAGTTCTGATGAAATTGCTGAAGCTATGCATCCGGTAATAATAGAGATACTTGAAGCCATAAGAGCGACGCTAGAGCTGACACCGCCTGAACTTGCTGCGGATGTAATGGCAAACGGTATAGTATTGAGCGGAGGCGGAGCCCTGATATCTGGTTTAGACAGATATTTAAGTGAAAAGACTGGCAATATACCTGTAAGAGTTGCAGATAAACCGCTTGAATGTGTAGCATTGGGAGCTGGTAAGATGCTGGACAAATTAGACTTTTTTAAAGGTATAACCAAGGTATAAGGAGTGAGGCTTGAAACTTCTGAAAAACAGAAAATTCCAGATAATACTGATAATCGCGGTATTTATTGTAGTAGCTGTACTATCAATAAATCGATTCAGCGGCGTGAATATTATAAGGAATATTGTTACAATACCAATAACCTGGGTTCAAAAAGGAATTAAAAAGGCGGACGATTACTTCACGGAGAAAAGATTTACAAAAAAGCAATATCAAGATTTATTGGAAGAAAATGAAATACTAAAGGCTGAAAATGAAGACCTTCGTGAACAAAACGCAGGTTTGTCTTTTCTTAAGGATGAAAATCAACTTTTAAGAGAAGCACTGCATCTAAAGGAAATTTTTGACGGTTATGATATTATAGGAAGTAATATAATGGGTTCTGATCCTGGAAATTTCGTTTACAGGTATAAGATAGACATAGGTACTAGGGACAAGGTAACATTGGATATGCCAGTTGTAGCAGCAAACAATGCTCTTTACGGCAGAGTATATTCAGTTACTTATACTACTTCAGTCATTATCCCAATAATTGATGAGAATGCAGGAATAAGCGGTTGGATATCAAAAGACAATGGTGGGCATGTCAACATAAAAGGTGACATAAGATATAAGGAAAAAGGATTGTGCCTTATTGAGAATGTTTCAGACAATGTAGAGCTTGTTGTAGGTGATGTCGTAGAAACAAGCGGTTTAGGTGGAATATATCCTAAGGGTATACTAGTTGGTGTTATAACACAGATTTTTTATGATGAAATTACCAATGAAAGATATGGTGTTTTAGAACCTTATGTGGATTTTAATTCTATAAATACAGTATTCATTATGATGGAGAAACTGGAATAAGATGTACAACTATAAATGGTATGCATATCTTTTAATCTTAGCTAATCTTATACTTGAACCATTTATATCAAAATGGTTTTCAATAGGCATGGCTTACCCTGATATTCTTTTAATCCTTATGCTTATGCTTTCCATGGGGAAAAAAGATAATCAGATAATGATAGTATCAGCTGCAACTGGCTTTATATATGACATGCTATATTGCAGATTTCTTGGACCTATGACAATTCTGCTTTTTCTGAGAGGATTGCTTTCAATAGCTGTCGGCAGAAGGTTCAAAAAGGAGAATGTATTAATACTCACCATAACAGGATTTGTCACATCATTTATCTCTAGAATGTATACTATAATGCTGTCTGTAGGCGTAAAAGATTTTTTCAGAGGATTCAAGATTTTTATCATAGATATAGGGTTTTCTTCTGTTTATACTGCATTGATAATAGGATTGATTACTACAATAATGTTTTTAATATTTAATTCGTACGGAAAAAGGAGTAATAGGTTGTTATATGGACGGAATAACAAAATTTCTTAAGAATAGATATTTCATTTTAGCATTAATCATGCTCCTAATCATGATACTTTTCTTAGGAAAACTCTACAAGCTTCAAATAATAGATGGTAAACTTTATATCAGTCAATCTGTAATACGCATAGAAAGAAGATATGAGATAAAAGCATCAAGAGGTAATATTTATGATCGAAATGGAGTGCTTCTTGCATATAATCGTGAATGCCAAAATGTATATCTTACTAAAGCATTTACAGCAAGTGAAAACCTTAATCCTGCTTTACTCTGTCTTTATGATCTTTTAACATCTAATAATGAGAATTTTTTAAAAAGCTTAACATCAGTATTGGAGTATAATCAAGAATACGAGACATTTGTTTTTAATAAAAATTGGACAAAACAGGACCTTCTGAATTGGCAGACTAGAAATGATCTTTTTGCTCGTTCTGAAACAGCCGTCCAATATGATGCAAATGAATTTTTCAAATATCTTCGAAAGTATTTTTACCTAGACAATAAATATTCTGATCTTGACGCTTATAAGATTATAACCTTTAGATATGAGATATTAAAAATGAGGCCGGATTATATTTCAGGATATATAGAAATAGCAACCGATGTATCTTTAGACACTGTTGCATATATTACAGAAAACAGTCACAAGCTCGGAGGTGTGAATGTAAGGAAGAGTTATCTGAGAGCTTATACAGAAGATGCGGTTTTTGCAGCGCATATAGTAGGATATGTCGGATTGGTATCTGATAATGAAATGTCACAGGACGAGACTCTCAAAGTGGACTCTATGATTGGAAAAATGGGTATAGAGCAGTACTGTGAGGATTATTTGCGAGGAGAGGATGGATATGCAATAGTAGAAACAGATGTGTCAGGAAAAGTTCTGTCTGTTATTGAAGGTAAAAAACCTGTAAATGGAAATGATATATATCTGACTATTGATATTAAATTACAGAAAGCATCACTTGATGCTCTTGATGTCACAATTGAGGAGATAATATCAAAAGCAGATGGTACGAAAAATTTCGGAGATGCAAATGCTGCTGTGGCAATAGTGATTGATGTTGACTCAGGCGAATTACTGGTATGTGCAAATAACAAATATTTTGATCCTTCATGGTTTATTAATAATGATGAGGAATCAGTTAATAAAAGGCTTGAAGCTATTACTGATGAAGTTAATACACCTATGTTTAACAGAGCGATTCAGGCATTATACACTCCAGGTTCCATATTTAAGCCGATAGTTGCAATTGCTGGACTTGAAAGCGGTGCTATTACTAAGGATACTTTAATAGAGTGTAAGATGAAGACTGATATCGGAGGGCATAATTTTACATGTTTAAACTGGCATGGGAAAATAGGGGTCATTAAGGCAATTGAACAGTCCTGCAATATTTTCTTCAATCTTTTAGGAGTGGAAACGGGAATAGATACGATTGACACATGGGCAAGGGCATTCGGACTTGGAGTGAAGACAGGAATTGATCTTCCCAATGAAAGCAGAGGTATTATAAGCAGCAAGGAATACAAGATGCAGACATTCAATGAATCTTGGTGGATTGCTGATACAGCCCAATCTGCTATAGGCCAGTTATACAATAATTTCACACCTATACAGATAGCAAGCTACACCGCAACTCTTGCAACATCGGGAAAAAAATATAATCCTCATGTGATATTGAAGATCGTAGATGCAGAAGGAAATACTCTTTATGAGGGCGATAAATCATATACAGATATAGGTCTATCGCAACAGACTGATATTACAGTACGAGAAGCCATGAAACTAGTTGCAAAAGAAGGTACTGCAAGCAGGATATTTGCGAAATATCCAATGCAAGTAGCGGCAAAAACTGGAACCGCAGAAACTGGTTATGAAATTGATTCCTCTTCAAACGGTCTTTCCATTGCATATGCACCTGCAGATGTACCTGAAATTGCTGCATGTGTAATAATTGAAAAAGGAGTATGGGGATCCTACACGGTTCCTGCAATAATGAGGATATTTAACGAATACTTTGATATAGAACTTGAAGAAGAGATAGTAGATGATACTCTGGTTACAAATGAGCAGTAGGAGGAAAGCATGAAAGGTCTTATACAGGTTTATACAGGAGACGGAAAAGGAAAGACAACAGCATGCGTAGGCGCTGCTATAAGAGCTGCAGGGCAGGGTATGAAGGTATATTTTGTTCAGTTTCAAAAAGGTTATGAGAGCGGAGAACTTAATGTTTTAAGGAAAATCGGTAACATAAATGTAAACAGGATATGCAGTTTCAGGAAATTTTATTATAACATGGATGATGAAGAAAAATCGCTATATTCAAAAGAACATAAACAGGCTTTTAATTCTGTTAAGGAAATGGTAATGAAAGAACCATTGGATTATGACATGCTGATTTTGGATGAAATAATTGGAGCAGTATCTTTAGGTGTGATTGAAGAGGATACTCTTATAGATTTTCTAAAATCTAAACCTCTTCATATGGAAATACTCCTAAGCGGGAGAAATGCTTCAAATAAAATTATTGAAATAGCAGACTATGTATCTGAAATTAAGTGTATAAAACATCCTTTTGAACACAGCATTGCAGCTAGAAAAGGTATTGAATACTGATTATTTAGTATCCCAATGTTTGAAAACGGTTATCATATTATCATAAGGATCAAATGCATTCCACTCGCACTGTGCAAATGCACCGGTTCTTTTTTTGTTTTTTCTGATAATTGCATCAGCAACCCTGTCAACAGCTTTTTTTACATCCTCAGTAGTGCCGAAAGGCAATATGTATTGTCTGTCGATTTCTCCCCAGAAACAGATCTTGTCACCATATAAATCTACAAGTTTCTCGATATCCATACAAAATAGCTGTGAGTTAATAGCATCAACGCCAATCTCAATAAGATCAGGATAAATCTGTTCAATAAAACCATCAGAATGGAAGAATACATATTTGCCTCTTGAGTGAGCAAGATCACAATAATCCTTATACATCGGTTTAAACCATTCCCTCCAGATTTCCGGATTTATTAGAAGGGAGATCTGTGTACCCCAATCATCCATAAAAGAAAAACCATCAACATCAGTTCTTGTAACCATTTCTAGTTCTTTCATATAAAAATGATGAAGTCTGGAAAGCAGCTTCTTTATCTTAGGTTCTTCTGTTGCCAAATCTATGAAAAGTTCTTCAGTACCTCTCATAAATTGGGCTCGTTCAAATGGGCGTATATGGGTGTTAGCAAGCATGAATTTGTCTGATACAGCACACTGACGATTAACATAATCCTTATTGAAACTTTCCAGTATTTCATATGGCATGATATATCTGTCTATATTGTTAATATCAGAAAATATAGCTTTTTTAACTTCACCGACGACTCCTTGTTCAGCTACCTCGAAAGTACATCCGAACTCATCTGTGTATTCTGGCATCATGTATTGGATGCCTTTTTCATATCGGCTTTTTGAAAATCCTAAATCAGGATTAGCGATATCGAAATCCATATTTCTAAATAATTCATCATGCTGTTCTTTTCTAAAAACCTTTACATTCGGTAATAACCAAAGTGTCCGTGGGAACCTGTCTATACTCTTATGCTTAAGAACATTTATCACTCGTGTACGTGAATCCATATGAAACCTCCAAACAAACATGAGTATAACATAAAAATATATTATATGAAGTATAAGTGATAATTTTTAAGGATTATTTTCAAAACTTTACATAACAAAGCAGTTAATATAAAATAAACAGATAGAGGTAATCAAATGATTTGTATATCAGATGAATGGAAAGATTATGAATTAATAGAGACAGGTAATGGCGATAAAACAGAAAGATGGGGAACATATATATTAAGAAGACCTGATCCTCAGTGCATTTGGCCATATCCAAAAATAAGCAAAGTTAATCCTGACGGCATTTACAACCGTTCCAATACTGGAGGAGGAAGCTGGCAATGGAAAAAGCCTGTTCCCCACAGATGGCAGATCAGTTACAAAAAATTAAAATTTTATGTAGAGCCTACTGGGTTTAAACATACCGGCCTTTTCCCTGAACAAGCATATAACTGGGATTTCCTTATAGATAAGATACAAAAAGAAAATATAAAGAGAAACGGGCAGGTGAATGTCTTAAATCTTTTTGCGTATACAGGAGGAGCAACTGTCGCATGCTCGTATGCAGGCGCTTCAGTATGCCATGTAGACGCATCTAAAGGCATGGTCTCAAGAGCAAAAGAAAACGCTCATTTATCAGGACTATCTGATACAAAGATAAGATATATAGTGGATGATGTAGTGAAATTTGTTAAAAGGGAAATAAATAGGAATAATAAATACGACATAGTCATAATGGATCCGCCTTCATATGGAAGAGGGCCAAAAGGGGAAATGTGGCAAGTTGAAGACAGCTTGTATTTTCTTGCTGATTTATGTACCAATGTCTTAAGTGACAAACCAATAGCTTTTATGATAAATTCTTATGCATCTGATATATCTATGACATCAGTAGAGAATATTTTAAAACTTACTATTGAGAAGAAATTTCCAGGAAAAACAATGTCTTATGAACTAGGCTTAAAACAGTCGGATAACGCTATTATATTACCTTGCGGATATACTGCAAGATGGGAGAGTATTTGAACATTCTATTTGAGGATAATCATATAATTGTAGTGGAAAAAAAAGCTGATCAGCCTGTAATGAAGGATGCATCTAATGATTATGACCTTCTTACTCAAGTCAAAGATTATATAAAAATAAAATATGATAAGCCTGGGAATGTTTATGTCGGGCTTGTGCACAGACTAGACAGGCCGGTAGGTGGTGTTATGGTGTTTGCCAAAACATCTAAGGCAGCATCTAGACTGAGCGAGGAAATAAGGAATAATAAAATAATTAAAAAATATCGGGCTGTTGTACTTGGCAGGATGAGTAGTACGGCAGGCATATTGGAACACTGGATGTATAAGGATGAAGGGAAGAAGACTTCATATATAACAGATAAAAGGAATTCAGATGCAAAGTATGCAAAATTAAGCTATACAGTATTGAAGACATCCGGTGGATATTCATTACTGGATATTGATCTTCATACAGGACGTCACCACCAGATAAGGGTACAGCTATCCAACACCGGTAATCCTATTTATGGTGATATGAAATATGGAAATGGACCTAAAGGGCATATTGCATTGTTCGCATATTATCTTGAATTTACTCACCCTGTGACAAGAGAGATTATGAAATTCTCTTGTGAACCTGATTATAGCATTCCGCCCTGGCCTCTATTTAGATAATTTATTTTGTTATTTATTTCTTCTTTTGTAACAGCAGTCAATCCGGTAAATTGTTTTGATAAAGCCTGCTTGAAAAGCCTTACTGCTTCATCATACTGACCTTGCGAATTGGAAACCAGAGCAGCATTGTAATAAGCTTCAGGGAAATTCAAAGGTTCATCAAGAAGTTCATCATACATTCTTTTTGCTCTGTCAATATCACCTATCAAATAATATGTATATGCTAGATTATCCTTTATTCCTTTACTGCTGGAATTGTACTGATAAGCTTTTTTATTTAATTCGAGAGCTTTATTCAGATCGTTTGAGAAAGTCAGTACAGTCCCATATGATACGTAAATATTTGTAGATTCAAATTTTTCAGTTATTTTCTCAAAAATTCCAATCGACTCATTTATCTTTCCTAGTTTCCACAAGGCTAATGCTTCATTTGAGGAAAAGGCAATTAACTGATCCTCACTCATATAGCGATTCCGATTTTCATTGGTAATCTCTATAGCTTTTTCATATTTACCCGCTTTAAGGAGCATATAAATAAAAATGTTAGCTGTATCAACAGTAGAGTGCTTCATTTTATATGCTTTATAAGCAGGCAGTAAAGCTTTTTGAAACTCACCTTTTTTATCATAATATCCTGTCTGTATAAGACGTATATTTTCAAGTTTAATATATATGAAGATTACTAAGTATACTGCAAGAACAATACCAAAAATCAACCACTTTCCGATCAGCGCGAATATTAAGCAGATTAATGGGAAAGCAGCAAATAGTATTATATTGGTTAGCAGCTTTTTGTTTTTTAGTTTTTTTTCTATATTACTGTCCGTATTCATTATTTTCCTTTTCCATAAAATTAATGGCTGCAGCTACGAAAGCTTTCATTAGAGGATGTGGGTTTGTTGGACGTGACTTAAATTCCGGTTGATACTGAGCTAGTATATAGAAGGGATGTCCTTCAAGCTCCATAACATCAATTAAATCTTTATGCATGCCGCTAACTTTCAGGCCTTTCTGTTCCATTATATCTGTAAAATTGTTATTAATCTCGTATTTATGCTTATGTCTTTCAGAAAATGGTTTTGAACTGCCATATATCTCACTTAATTTGGAATTTTTGACTGGTTCGCAAAGATAACCGCCAACACGTCCCTCACCTTTACTTAACATTACTACATTTTGTTTTGTATCTGTTATAAATTCCTGGCTATGCGCATAAGTAATTCCGCACACATTTCTTGCAAATTCAATAATAGCAGTCTGCATGCCCAAGCATAAACCTACATATGGGATATTGTTCAATCTAGCATATTCTGCAGATTTTATCATACCTTCTATTCCTTTGTCTCCAAAACCTGCAGGCACCAGTACTCCATTAATTCCTTCAAAAAATTCATTAATATTATTATCATTAATTAAAGAAGGGTCTATCCACTTTATATCTATTGATGAATGGTTATAGAAACCGCCATGCTTTAATGCTTCACAGACAGATAAGTATGCTTCATGAAAAGCTACATATTGTCCGACAAGAGCTATCCGTACATTTTTTTGAGGATTATTAAGCTCATAAATTATCTTATTCCATTCTGATAAGTCAAGATTGCGTTTTTTAAGATTTAATTTTTTCACTGCAATGTCAGCAAACCCCTCGTTTGCAAGAAGAACAGGAATTTCATATATGCTTGAAGCATCTATATTCTCAATTACACAAGCTGGGTCAACATCACAAAAAAGAGCGATTTTGTCTTTTATCTGTTTTGTAACATGCCTTTCAGACCTGCATACGATAATATCCGGTTGTATGCCTAAACTTCTAAGCTCTTTTACTGAATGTTGTGTAGGTTTTGTTTTCAGTTCATCTGATACTTTTAGATAGGGAAGAAGAGTTACATGGACATATAAAACATTTTCGTGACCTTTTTCCAGTCCTACCTGCCGTATGGCTTCTAAAAATGGTTGTGATTCTATATCACCCACAGTCCCACCAATTTCCGTAATGGCGACTTGCACTCCTTTTTGCTCGGCATTTTTATATATAAGGCTTTTAATTTCATTTGTGATATGAGGGATTACCTGTATTGTTCCACCGCCATAGGCACCTGAATATTCTCTTTTTCGAATGGTGTCATATATCTTTCCAGCAGTAAAACTGCTAAGATAATCAAGGTCTTCATCAATAAATCTTTCATAATGGCCTAAATCCAAATCTGTATCTATTCCGTCTTCAGTAAGATAAACCTCCCCATGCTGATATGGGCTCATAATACCAGGATCTACGTTAATATAAGGATCAAATTTTTGAAGTGCTACCTTATATCCCATTGTCTTAAGGAGCCTACCTAAAGAAGCGGCTGTTATCCCCTTACCTAATCCGGATACGACGCCGCCAGTTACAAATATGTGTTTTATTGCCATTCTTCACCCCATACGGTTTTTTTTATTTTACATCGCAAATAGCTTTTCTGTCAATAAGCAACTGGTAAAAACACAGTATATTCACTCAGATATTGATATTAATTTTTGATGCATATAGAATATAGATGTAATTGTGCTGGAGGTAAAATGGCTCGTTTATGTAAAAGTTGCGGGATGAAGAATAGTTTTGGTTCTAGATATTGTGAGGAATGCGGTCAAAAGCTAGAAGTTAAGCTTGAAGTTCCTGTCATTAAGAAACCTATTCAGGTTAATAAGAATGCGATAATAACCTTATTTTCAATAATAACATTAATTTGTTTACTGATTGTCATAATAAGTTCTTTTGGCAGTATTGAGCAATCACTTGATTTATACTTTAGAGGCGTGCAGAAGAATATTACTGAAGATTTCATGTCAGCATTTCCTCCACAGGTAGAGAGGTTATTTACTGAAAAAAGCATTATTGACGATATTAGATACGAAGATTTCAAAACAAAATTTGATGAAGATTACGCATATAACTATGACCGATATGGAGAACGGTTTCGTGTAAGATATACTATAAAAGTTAAGGAATACTGGTCAAAAGAAGAAATCAATTTACACAAGAAACAATTATATGATATATGGCGAATACCAAAATCCTCAGTAAAAGATATAATAACAGTAAATCTGCATGTAGTGCTTAGAGGATCCGGGCAGGAACAATCCTATACCATGGCAGTTGATATGTTGAAAATATATGGGAAATGGTATATTTACCCTGATTATGATGCTATTTTACACCCTATTCGCTAATTTTTATGTAAAATCATTTTTTTATTTATTTATACAGATTATTGCGTATAAATATTATTTTGTGATATTATATTATGGTATACAATACATATATAGAGAGGGGTAGCACATTATGAAATGTATAAATTGTGGCAATGAACTGGAAGACAATGCGAAATTCTGTGCAGGTTGCGGTACAGCAGTTGAGGAAGTCAAACCAGTTGTTAATGAAGCAGTTGAACCGGAAAAAACTGTTGAACAGCCTGCTAAAAACGTAAATAACTGCAAAAATTGCGGAGCTTCTTTAGAAGAAGGAGCGAAATTCTGCCCGACATGCGGAGCAACAACCGTACCGCAAGCTGTTATTTGTAAAAATTGTGGGACAAAGGTTGAACCTGGTGTTAAATTCTGTCCAACATGCGGAACGCCGGCATCAGCTTCGGCACCAGGAGTAAACCCTGCGCCTTTTGCAGCTATGCCAAATGTAGGGCCTCAACCTGGAGCGAAGGAGACTTTTGAAAAATTGAATAAGACTCCAGATACTACAAGCGAATTTGATCCTGAAGATATAGCGATGTTTAAACGTATTTCAATTGTCGCATATTTGGGGCTTTTAGTTCTTATTCCTATTCTTTGTTTCCCAAAGTCTAAGTTTACTAGGTATCATTCAAATCAAGGCTTGATACTTGCAATAATCGAAGTAGCCTTCTACATAATTATGGGCATACTGAATCTTCTTCTTGGAAGAATGCTTTTCTTCCTTATACTTTTAGGAATAATAGCATTTGCCGGTTCAGTAGTAGTCATATACCTTATGGTAGTTGGTATAGTAAACGCCGCAAAGGGAAGAGCAAGAGAGCTGCCTGTAATTGGAAAATTCAGACTGCTTAAATAATAAGTTTTCTCAACATACTGTAAAGTAACTCAGATTAAATGATAAAAGGATAGGTTTTTCCATCCTTTTGTTGTTTTATGCAGTTCTAATAGAAATATATTGAAATAATTCATACTTTTAACTGAATTAGATTTATATTATAAAATTTTATGCTAGAATTACTTTAATTGTTTTAAGAGGAACTTATATATGAATACTCCAGTAACATTAATTAACAAGACTGTGCTTACTAACAACATATCATCTATGCAGGCTCTTATGAATAAGAACTCGAAGCTGTTGATGCCCATGATGAAGACACACAAGAGTACAGAAATCGCTAAAATACAGCTAAACACAGGATGTTTCGGTTTTTTGTGTGGAACTATTGAAGAATGCATTGCCGCATATACCATCAATACAAAGAACATTATGTATGCATACCCAGTAATCAATATCGATAATATCAAAATTCTAAGCAAAATTGCACAGCACTGTAATATGATTCTAAGATCAGATTCATATGAATGCGTAGATATTACTCAGGATCTTGCAAGAAAAAGCGGGATATGTTTTGGTATGACAGTAATTGTAGACAGCGGATTACACAGATTCGGACTTGATCCATATAAAGCTGCCAAATTAGCTGAGTATATAACAAAGAAGTCAAATATACGTTTTCTAGGGTTCTCAACACATCCTGGACATGTCTACCAGAAGACTAAAGATCAGGTTGCTGAAGTTGCTAATGATGAATGCGAAAGCCTCAAAAAAGCAGAAATGGAAGTTCGAAAATATGGAATTGAATCTGTATATATCACTAGTGGAAGTACGCCTACCGTAAAATTATCTGTTGAAAGCGATTTAATTAATGTATTTCATCCTGGTAACTATGTTTTTAATGATTATATACAGATGATATTAGGTTCAGCTAGTGAAGAAGAATGCGCGTTATATGTATCTGCTTGTGTTATATCCAATCCGGAAAAAGGTATATTCATCATTGATGCAGGAGCAAAATGTCTGGGTCTGGATAAAGGAGCACATGGAAATGCAGCTATAAGTGGTTATGGATATGTCAAAAAGCATCCTAAAGCCATTATCACTTCATTAAGTGAAGAAGTCGGGATAATACATGCAAAACAAGAGGAGTTTAGAATAGGAGATATAGTACAGATAATACCGAATCATTCGTGTGCGACTGCGAATCTTACGAGCAGGCTTTACTTTGAACAAAATGATAATACCGATAATGAATACATAAAGGTTGATATACGAAGCAATAGTTACAGCTTTCAAATATAATTTTTGTAAAGGGAATTCTTGATATAATCAATATTTAGGATATTAAAGCGGGAATCCTCGGTTATTCAATTGCCGAGATGAAAGCGCTGTGATTTATATGGTAAACAATAAATCGAATAAATGTTCGTTATTGTATTGAATTGTATACTGCTTTCTGTTATACTACATATATGAAAGAAAATCTTATTCACACAAGGACCTGCGTCTACAACATTAACTGCCATGTGGTATGGCCTGCCAAGTATCAAAGGAAGGTTTTATCAGCTGAGATTGAGGCATTTCTAGAAGAACCTACACGGCATACCAGAGACATTGGGGAAGGTGATCATACTAACAGGAGGCACACTTATGCTGTTGTCACATGAGACCTCATTAAGAATTGATGATGCTTCGTCGAACATTATTGGCCATATGTGCTATGCTGCATCCAAACTCTGGAATGTCTGCAACTATGAGAGGCATAACTACAAGGAACTGGGGTTTTGCAAGTATCCTGACTGGTATTATCAAAAAGCCGCACACAAAGATGACATATGGTATAAGTCGCTGCCTTCACAGACAGCACAGGAGATCTGCAAGCTTCTGGACAAATCATGGAAATCAGTCTATATGCTTCAAAAGAAAGGAGGGATAGATAATCCGCAACCGCCAAGATACAAGAAGACAGGCATCCGTATCTCGTATATGCAGAATGGGATCATGCATAAGCAGGGGACAGATCTGATACGCCTCTCGCTTCCAAAATCCCTTAAGGAATATATGCTGTCCGCGTATGGTATCAGTAGCAGCTATCTTTACTTGAAAAACAGGATTTTTCAAGATATTGACGCCATAAAGCAGATCCATGTGTATCTGCCGGCAGACGGAGAAGCAAGGGTTATCGTTGTCTATGAGGCCGCAGATGCCGCTATTTCAGGCAACAGTGTGGATATGCCTGTTTCTGGATTTAAAAAAGTAACAATGATAAAAGTAGCTGTGTAATCCGAAAGGATAGCAGTAAGGGTGTCATGGACGCACCACAAGACCTACGCGGCATAAGCCGCGCGCACTTGATGCTCGGTAATTCAATTGCCGATGTAGTTCACAGCAAAATGAAAGATTGAAAATAAAAAATTTCATTCTATAAGCCAAAAAGAGGCGTTAATAACGTGTAATAGCAGTAAATTATGAAATTAAAAAAATATTTTATGCAAATTTTAAAAAAAATATTGACATATAGATTTATGCATGGTAAAGTTGGTAAAAATAAATTCAAGGAGCTGTGCATGTCGGATTTATCCGTAATCATCATTAACAACCTAGTATTAGCACTAACAGTCGTAGCACTGCTAGGCATCGTCATAGTACTTATTATACGTAATACTGTAGGTGGATCATATAAGCTTAATCGGATAAGACAAACCGCATAACCGGAAATAAAAGCAAAAATGACAATCCTACAGAATAAAAAAACTGTAGGATTTTTTTTACAATCAGGAGGTAGTAATGAAAGCGACAGGAACTAAAGTAATTATCGAAACGCTTATAGAGCAAGGATGTGATACTGTATTCGGATATCCCGGAGGAGCAGTATTAAATATCTACGATGAGCTTTACAAGAATTCAAGCAGGATAAGACATATAATAAGCGCTCATGAACAAGGTGCGGCTCATGCTGCTGATGCATATGCAAGAGTTACAGGAAAAGCAGGTGTAGTAATAGCAACTTCCGGTCCAGGAGCAACAAATCTAGTAACCGGTATTGCTAATGCTTATCTTGATTCTTCGCCTCTTATTGCGATAACTGGAAATGTCGCTTTACCTTTATTAGGTAAAGACAGTTTTCAGGAAGTGGATATTACAGGAATAACAATGCCGATAACAAAGCATAACTATATCGTCAAGGATGTAAATGAGCTTGCTGATGTTATAAGGGAAGCATTTATGATTGCTCAATCAGGAAGACCAGGACCAGTTCTAATTGATGTCCCAAAAGATGTACAAACTGCTGTATGTGAGTTTGAAAGCAAAAAAGTTCAAAAAAACAGCAGGCAGTGTTCTGTTACAGATAAGCAGATTGAACAGGTGGCTAGATTAATTTTAGAAGCAGAACGTCCGTATATTTACTGCGGAGGAGGAGTTGTTATATCACAAGCCGGTGAAGAAATAGCAAAACTAGCTGAAAAAATAGATTCCCCTATTGGTTTTTCTATGATGGGACTGTCAGCAGTTTCAGCTGATAATCCATATTGGCTTGGAATGACAGGTATGCATGGGAGATATGCGTCTACAAAAGCTAATTCTGAAGCCGATCTCATAATTGCAGCAGGAGTACGTTTTTCTGATCGTGCTACAGGCAATAAGTCTAGATATACTCAAAATGCAAAAGTTATTCATATAGACATTGACCCTGCCGAGATAGATAAAAACATCTCGGCATATTTTGGTCTTATCGGGGATATTAAATCAGTTCTTACATTGCTTTTAGCTAAACTGGAAAAACAGACTCATACCCAGTGGATGGATAAGATACAGCAAATGAGGATACAAGAAGGTATACATTTTGTAAAAGATGGAGTAATGCATCCAAAGGATATTATTGAAAAAGTAATGGAATACACTAATGCAGATACTGTAGTAGCGACAGATGTCGGCCAGCATCAGATGTGGGTAGCTCAGTATTATAAATTCAAAAAACCACGTACATATCTTACATCCGGTGGATTAGGCACAATGGGATTCGGAATGGGAGCTGCTATAGGAGGATGTTTTGCATCTGGGTGTAAAAAAACAGTACTTTTTACTGGAGATGGTTCCTTTGGTATGAATCTGAATGAGATGGCGACAGCGGTAACAAACAATCTGCCTTTAGTCATAATAATTTTTAATAATGGAGTACTTGGCATGGTACGTCAGTGGCAGAATACATTTTATGACCAAAGATACTCACAGACAACACTTAACAGAAAAACTGATTTTGTAAAAATAGCTGAAGCTTTTGGTGCGACAGGATATAGGGTTATGGATATAAAAATGCTAAAAGAGGCACTAGATGAGGCTTTTAAAGCACAAGGCCCTGTGGTGATAGACTGTTCAATAAGCAAAGATGAGAAAGTACTGCCTATGATACCTCCAGGAGGATCAATAGACAATATAATAACAAGATAAACGAGGAGCATAAGATTAAGATGAAAAAAGGACAGTTTATATTAAGCGTTTTGGTATCTAATCATGCTGGGGTTCTTACAAGGATATCCGGATTGTTTTCTAGAAGGAATTTCAACATAGACAGTCTGAATGTAGCTGTTACAGAAGATCCTTCATTCTCTAGGATGACTATAATTGCAAGAGGAGATGAAGCAGTACAGGAACAGATAGAAAAGCAGCTTGCCAAACTTCATGATGTAAAAAAAATTGAACTTCTAAGACCTGAAAAAACAGTTTTAAGAGAGCATCTTTTGTTAAAAATCAAAGTCACTAAGAAGACAAGAGGTGAGATTGTAGAATCAGTAAATATTTTCAGAGGAAGAGTAGTGGACTTTAATCTGGACTCACTGACTGTTGAAGTGACAGGCGAATCTGATAAACTTGATGCTTTTATAAAATTTGTATCACAGTTCGGTATATTGGAAATGTGCAGAGCAGGAGCATTAGCTGTGAAACGGGGAACAATGGCTGATGATACTGATTATGAATAAAAAAAGGAGATAAAAAAATGGCAGTAATGTATTATGAGAAGGATTGTGATCTTTCACTTTTAAAGAACAAGACAGTAGCAGTGATAGGATATGGCAGTCAGGGGCATGCTCATGCTTTGAACTTGAAAGAAAGCGGAGTTAATGTTGTTGTAGGCTTATACGAAGGCTCAAAATCCATAAAAAAAGCTGAGCAAGCAGGCTTGAAAGTCATGCTTACTTCAGAAGCAGTAAAACAAGCTGATATAACAATGGTGCTTGTTAACGATGAGCTTCAAGCAGCATTGTACAAAAAAGACATCAAGGATAATCTGAAAACTGGATCTGCGCTTGCATTTGCCCATGGATTCAATATTCACTTCAATCAGATAGTTCCAAGGACAGACATTGATGTGATTATGATTGCGCCTAAAGGCCCAGGACATACTGTAAGAAGCCAGTATGAAGAAGGTAAAGGAGTTCCATGCCTTATAGCCGTATATCAGGATTATTCAATGAACGCGAAAAAATTAGCGCTTGCATATGCTAAAGGAATAGGTGGTGCAAGAGCGGGAATACTTGAAACAACATTCAAGGAAGAAACAGAAACAGATTTATTCGGTGAACAGGCAGTATTGTGCGGAGGAGTTACAGCACTAATGAAAGCAGGATTTGACACATTAGTGGAAGCAGGATACCAGCCAGAAAGCGCATATTTTGAATGCATACATGAAATGAAACTCATAATTGATCTTGTTGTCGCACAAGGGATTTCCTTTATGAGATATTCAATCTCTGATACAGCAGAATATGGAGATTATGTTTCTGGTAAGAGACTTATAACTGATGAGGTCAAAAAAGAAATGAAGAAAATACTGACAGAAATACAGGATGGGACATTCGCTACTAAGTGGATCCTCGAGAATCAAGCCAACAGGCCTTCATTCCTTGCAATGAGACGCATGCAAAGCGAGCATTTATCGGAAAAGGTCGGAGCAGATCTTCGTGAAAAAATGAGCTGGAAGAAATAAAGGCAGGAAGAAATGATGAACAGCGATAAAATAAAAAAAGGAACTGAAGCCAGTCCAAAAAGATCTCTTCTAAAAGCAATGGGATATACAGACAGCCAAATTGCTAAACCATTGATAGGTATTGTAAATTCATATAACGAAGTAGTGCCAGGTCATATTCATCTTAAAGATATTGCCAGGGCAGTAAAGGATGGGGTTTTATCAGCTCAGGGTACTCCTATGGAATTTAATGTAATAGGAGTCTGTGATGGGCTTGCTATGGGACATGTTGGTATGAAATATTCGCTGTCATCACGTGAAGTAATTGCAGACTCCATTGAATGTATGGCAATGGCACATGCTTTTGATGCACTAGTTTTCATACCTAATTGCGACAAGATAGTCCCTGCAATGCTTATGGCAGCGGCAAGGATAAATGTACCTAGCATCTTCATTTCAGGAGGACCTATGCTTTCTTTTAATGATGGTAGCACAAACCTGGATCTCAATAGTGCATTTGAAGCTGTCGGAGCATATATGAACAAAACTATTAATGAAGAAGAACTGCTTAGAATAGAACAGTGCTGTTGTCCGACATGCGGTTCATGTTCGGGAATGTTCACTGCTAACTCTATGAACTGTTTATGTGAGGCATTAGGTATGGCATTAGCTGGTAATGGCACTGTACCTGCTGTATATTCAAAACGGCTGGTGTTAGCAAAAACAGCAGGTGAGATGATAATGCATATTCTTCATAAAAATATCCGACCAAGGGATATTATGACTGAAAAAGCTTTCATAAATGCTCTGACTGTCGATATGGCACTGGGATGTTCGACGAATTCGATTCTGCATCTTATGGCAATTGCAAATGAAGCTGAAGTATGTCTTGATTTAAGCATCGTAAATAAAATAAGTGAAAAGACTCCAAATTTATGCAAGCTAGTACCTGCTGGACCTTATCATATGCAGGATTTGGATGCTGCTGGGGGAGTGTATAAGATAATGTCCGAGTTGAATAAAAAAGGACTTATAAATACAGATGTTATGACATGCACTACTAAAAAAATGAAAGAGAATCTTATGGAATATCGCCCATACATCACCACTGCTGAGGTAATACGTCCAATAGATGAACCCTATTCAGATAAAGGCGGTATTGCAGTACTTTTCGGTTCTTTGGCTCCGTGCGGTGCGGTTGTTAAAAGAAGTGCAGTAGCTTCGGAAATGATGAAACACAGAGGTCCTGCTAAGGTTTATGATTGTGAAGAAGATGCATGTGAAGCGATATACAGCGGTAAGATTGAAAAAGGTGATGTGGTTGTTATTAGGTATGAAGGTCCTGCGGGAGGGCCAGGTATGAGGGAGATGTTGAATCCTACTTCAGCAATTGCAGGTATGGGGTTGGATAAGCATGTCGCTCTTATAACCGATGGCCGTTTTTCCGGTGCTACTAGAGGTGCTGCTATAGGGCATGTTTCAGAGGAAGCAGCGAGCAAAGGGCCTATAGCATATGTGATAAATGGTGACTATATATCAATCGACATACCAAATAATAGATTGGATCTGGAAGTTGCAACAGATGTAATGGAACAAAGAAAGAAAACAATGACAATAAAAAGAAAAGATAATCTTAAAGGATATATCGCAAGATATGCAAAAAGCGTCTCATCAGCAGATAAAGGTGCAATAATCCGTTAAGAGAGGATATTATGGAAAAACATATAAGGATATTTGATACAACACTGCGTGATGGAGAGCAAGCTCCCCAGTGTAGTATGAATACAGAAGAAAAGATTGAAATTGCAAAACAACTCGAATTAATGGGAGTCGACTGTATTGAGGCAGGATTCCCTATAAGTTCTGAAGGAGCTTTTGCGGCTGTGGAAAAAATTGCAAAGACTATAAAGGAGTCACAAGTCGCAGCACTTTGCAGGGCGGTTGAAAAAGATATTGATGCAGCATGGTATTCAATAAAGGATGCTGTAAGTCCTAGAATACATACTTTTTTAGCGACTTCGCCTATTCATATGGAACATAAACTGAAGATGTCTCCAGATAAAGTGCTTATGAATATAGATTACGCAGTCAGATATGCTAAAAAATATTGTTCTGATGTGGAATTTTCGGCAGAGGATGCAATGAGAAGTGAAAAAGAATTCTTGGTAAAAGCATTTAATACAGCTATTAAAGCAGGTGCAACAGTAATAAATGTGCCTGATACGGTTGGATATGTGGTACCTGAGGAAATGAATGAAACAATCAGATATCTGTTTAACAATGTAGACAGAATAGAGGATGTAATAGTATCAGTGCACTGTCATAATGATCTTGGCATGGCTGTAGCAAATTCGCTAGCGGGCGTGAAGGCAGGAGCTTTACAGGTTGAATGTACAATAAATGGCCTTGGCGAAAGAGCAGGTAATGCTGCGCTTGAAGAAATAGTTATGGCTTTAAGGACTAGAAGAGCCTTGTTTGGGGCATATACTAATATAGATACTAAACAGATAAGCAGAACAAGCAAATTAGTGTATAACATAATAGGTCAGACTGCGCCAATAAACAAACCTATTGTGGGAGCTAATGCCTTTGCTCATGAATCAGGGATACATCAGCATGGCGTTCTTTCTGCAAGGGAAACATATGAAATAATGAAAGCAGAGGATCTTGGAATAATGGAGAACAAGCTTGTTATTGGTAGGCACTCGGGTAAACATGCAATTGCGGACAGACTTATGAATATGGGATATGATTTCAATGCAGATGAGCTTGCTCATTACTATGACAAGGTCAAGGAGCTTTCAGATAAAAAGAAAAACATTACTGACAGTGACCTTGAGGCAATAATAAATAATAAGGAAAGATTTGTAGGGACATATAAATTAGAACATTTCGATATCCATACGGCAAAAAACTCAACTTCTGCTTGCATAATTAAATTATCCAAAGAAAATAACATTATCGAAGGAGTATCTTTAGGTGATGGCCCTATAAATGCTGCGTACAATGCAATAAATAACCTTACAGGAAATATTTGCGAGAAGCTGATAAATTACTCGATACATTCAGTATCTGATGGAAATGACGCATTAGGAGAAGTAACCGTAAAACTGCAATCTAAGGATGTTATTGTTACAGGCAGGGGTTTATCAACAAATATAATTGAATCAAGCATAATGGCTTACATAAATGGTATCAATAAAATACTGGAGACGAGATAATGGAGGACTTTTTTATGTCTAGAAGAAGAATAGAGATTTTAGATTCCACTTTAAGGGACGGTGCTCAAGGAGAAGGCATATCTTTTTCTGTAAGCGATAAATTAAATATTGTAAAGGCATTGGATTCTTTTGGAATAGACTATATAGAAGCGGGAAATCCAGGATCTAATCCGAAAGATATGGAATTCTTTCAAAAAGCCACAATGCTGGATTTAAAACACTCAAAATTATGTGCATTCGGAAGCACATGCAGAAATGGAGTTCATCCAAAAGATGACAGGAATGTAAAAGCACTTGTTGATTCAGGAGTAGATACTCTTGTGATATTTGGGAAAACATGGGATTTGCATGTAAAGAAGGTATTAAATATAACTTTAGAGGAAAATTTAATAATTGTTGAAAAGACTATATCTTATCTGAAATCCTTAGGTAAATATGTTATTTTTGATGCAGAACATTTTTTCGACGGTTATAAGTCAGACGCTTCATATGCGATGAATGTTTTGAAGCATGCAATTAAAGGTGGAGCGGATGTGCTGACTTTGTGCGATACAAATGGTGGCAGCATGCCTAATGAGGTTGAAGCACTGACAAAAACAGTTGTGTCATCATTTTCAGAAGCAAAAGTTGCAATACACTGTCATAACGATTCTGGATGTGCTGTTGCTAACAGCATGATTTCTGTAGATGCAGGCGCTGTACAGGTACAAGGCACTTTTATTGGAATAGGAGAAAGATGTGGGAATGCTGATCTTTCAATTATTTTACCGAATCTCAAACTAAAGATGGGTTATGACTGTAACGGTGATATTACGCAGTTGTATTCAGTAACCAGAAGAATTGCAGATATATCCAATACTCAGATAGACAATAACAAACCCTATGTAGGCAAATCCGCATTTGCACACAAAGGCGGTATGCATATTGACGGAGTACTTAAGGTTCACAGCAGTTTTGAGCATATCGATCCTGAATCTGTAGGAAATAAAAGGAAATTTTTAATGAGCGAGGTTGCCGGCAGAAGCACGCTTATAGCTAAAGTTTCTTCGATAGTTCCTAATTTGACAAAAGACTCAAAAGAAGTAGCTCTTATACTGGAAAAACTGAAGGAAATGGAGCATTACGGGTATCATTTCGAAGCGGCAGATGCATCGTTTGAACTGCTGGTAAAGAGGATTATGGGGATTTATAAGCCACATTTTAATCTTGTGCTATATAAGACTATGGGTGAGTTTCCTGTTCCTGTAGGCGGGATGCCTGCTTCAGCAACTATAAAAGTTGAAGTTGAAGGAAAAGAAGAGATAACTGCAGTTATGGGAAATGGACCTGTCAATGCACTGGACCTTGCATTAAGAAAATCTCTTACAGTATTTTATCCGGCTATAAAGGATATACAACTTACAGATTACAAAGTCCGTGTTCTTGAAGAGAATAGTACTACTGCAGCAAAGGTCAGGGTCCTTATAGAGACAGCAGACGAAAAACGAAGCTGGTCAACAATTGGGGTATCAAACGATATAATAGAAGCAAGCCTTATAGCTTTAGTAGATTCCATTGAATATAAGCTTGCGATGAATGAATAGTGGAGGCGGATAAATGAAAGCAATGACAATGACGCAGAAAATTCTAGCGGTACATGCAGGGTTGGAATATGTGTACCCAAGCCAGCTTATACTTTCTAAAGTAGATATGGTTTTAGGTAATGATATTACTGCACCGGTAGCAATAAATGAGTTTAGAAAAATAAAGAGTAAAAATGTTTTTGATAAGGAGAAAATTGCTCTTGTAATGGATCATTTTGCACCAAATAAAGATATTCAGGCTGCACAGCAATGTAAATTGTGCAGGACTTTTGCAGAAGAAAACCAGATAAGTAATTTTTATGACACTGGAGATATGGGAGTCGAGCATGCACTGCTTCCCGAAAAAGGACTTGTTACATCAGGTGATGTCATTATCGGAGCAGATTCTCACACATGCACGTATGGAGCATTAGGAGCATTTTCCACAGGAGTGGGTTCAACAGATATGGCATGCGCTATGGCTTCAGGAAAAGCATGGTTCAAAGTGCCTTCTGCTATAAGCTTCAACCTTACAGGCAAGCTTAATGAGTATGTCTCAGGCAAGGATGTCATACTTCATATAATCGGAATGATAGGCGTATCAGGAGCTTTGTATAAATCAATGGAATTCAAAGGCCCTGGACTAAAAAACCTTACTATTGATGATAGGCTCTGTATGGCAAATATGGCTATTGAGGCAGGTGCAAAAAATGGCATATTTGAAGTTGATGCTATTACAATGGAATATCTAGCAAAAGCCGGTGCTGGTAAGCCTGTCATATATAAAGCGGATGAACATGCAAAGTATGATGAATACTATGAAATAGACTTAAGCGCTATTAAATCTACAGTAGCTTTTCCTCATTTGCCGGAAAATGCAAGAACATTTGATAATATGCCGGATATTAAGATTGATCAGGTTGTAATAGGCTCTTGTACTAATGGAAGGTTGTCAGACTTGATTGTAGCAGCGGATATAATGAAAGACAGGAAAGTTGCAAAAGGAGTAAGAGCAATTATAATACCTGCGACCCAGAAGATATATTTGGAAGCAATGGAATTAGGTCTTTTGAAAATATTCATAAATGCAGGGTGCGCAGTTTCTACTCCAACATGTGGACCGTGTCTTGGAGGACACATGGGGATTTTAGCAAAAGGTGAAAAAGCAGTAGCAACAACAAACAGAAACTTCGTCGGCAGGATGGGACATCCTGAATCTGAGGTATATCTGGCAAGTCCTCAGGTTGCAGCAGCAAGTGCTATATCAGGCAAAATAGCTCATCCATATGATTTAATGAGAGGAGAATAGAAATGTCAGCAAGAGGAAAAGTTATTAAGTATGGAAATAATGTTGATACAGATGTAATAATACCGGCTAGATATCTTAACACTACAGATAGGCAACAGCTAGCATCCCATTGCATGGAGGATCTCGACAAGACATTCGCTAGCCGCGTAAAAAAAGGTGATATTATGGTTGCAGGTAAAAATTTCGGATGCGGATCTTCAAGAGAGCATGCTCCTATAGCAATAAAGGAAAGCGGCATTGCACTGGTTATTGCTAAAGATTTTGCTAGGATATTTTATCGGAATGCAATTAATATCGGACTGCCGATTATTGAGTGTGCGGAGGCTGCAGAAGATATTAAAGAAGCAGATGATGTGGAAGCTGACTTTGAAAAAGGAGTCATATACAATCATACACAGGATAAAGAATACAAAATACAGCTATTTCCAGATTTTATAAGACAAATTATTGAAGCAGGCGGATTGATAGAAGCAGTTAACAAAGGTATGCTTGGTGACTGATAAAAAAAATAAATTTTATAGTATTCAGAAAGAGGATAGATATGAAACTTAAGATAGGTTTAGTAAAAGGTGATGGTATTGGTCCTGAGATAGTGGAATGTGCTGTGAATGTTTTGAATAAAGCTTTATATAACAGCGGTTATTTTGCAGAATATGAGGATTTATGTGCAGGAGGTGTTGCAATAGATAAATATGGGGTACCCCTTCCTGATGACACTGTAAAAAACGCTCTTGAATGTGACAGCATTCTTTTAGGAGCTGTAGGGGGGCCCAAGTGGGATAATTTGCCAGGACACCTAAGACCTGAGAGAGCATTACTTGGTCTGAGAAAAGAATTAGAGCTTTTTGCTAATATACGCCCGGTCAGAATGTACGAAGCGCTAAAAGATAGATGTCTTTTAAAAGATGCAGATAAAATTGATATTGTGATTGTTCGTGAACTGACCGGAGGTATATATTTCGGGAAGAGGGGAAGAAATCAGACAGAATATGGTATAGAAGCTTTCGATACAGAAACATATAATGAGATGGAAATAGAGAGAATAGGGCGAGTTGCGTTTGAATATGCTATGAAAAGAAGAAGAAAGGTTACCAGTATAGATAAAGCCAATGTTTTAGAAAGTTCTAGGCTATGGAGGGAGGTAATGCATAACCTATCTATGCAGTTTCCGTTGGTTGAATACAACGATATGCTTGTAGATAATGCTGCTATGCAGCTTATAAGAAACCCTAAACAGTTTGATGTGATTGTTGCTTCAAATATGTTTGGCGATATATTATCAGATGAAGCATCACAGCTTACAGGCTCTATAGGTATGCTTCCATCTGCTTCATTAGGTATTGCAAAAAGAGGATTATATGAACCTATTCATGGTTCTGCTCCAGATATCGCTGGTAAGAATCTAGCTAATCCTATAGCTACAATTCTTTCAGTATCCATGATGTTATCGTATTCATTCAAACTCGATGATGTAGCGGAAAAAATTGATTTTGCGGTGGAAAAAACACTTAATAATCGATATCTTACAAAAGATATCGGCGGTGATTTGACGACAAATGAGATTACAGAACGAATACTAAATTACTTGTAAGTCTTATTTACAGTCTATCTGTTATCATTTGTTTGTAAATTGCTTTTGCTTTATCAGAAAAATCTTTGTCAAAAAAGCCTGTGAAAACAGGTTTTTTCAATGCTCTTAAGTAAAGGACTGTAGATATCCATGCATTACACCATCCGCTCTCCACACAGGCTGCGCCCCATCCAATATCCGCAGCTGAACTGTAATATTCCCATTTTGAGTAATCAAAACCTCTCATCCAAACTCCGTTAAGATAAGGTTGTTTATTTGTCTTGACCTGTATTTTTGTCAAAAAGGAAGCCAAAAGTTCACATGCTTTATTTACTTTTTTATCATTAAGGACTAAAGAAGCTTCATGTAACCCTAAAAAAGCCCAATTTGTTGTGTATAAAAGATCTGTAGCCGGATCGGAATCATTCTGTATAAGCGAAGCTTCATTTGTTCCGTAGTCTTCATTGGTTTTTGGAGGAGGATACCTGCCTTTGCTTATATCCTTGAATCCATCACGTATTGCACCACATTCTTGCTGGTATTCGAGAATTCCACATACTGCTTCTTCCAGCCATTTACGATGTTCTTGCTTCTTTGTAATTTTATATAAAATGCTTAAAGGCAGTATCATCCTGGATATTTCTGCAGTAAGGCTGTTTGTCCATATCAATTTATTAGGAAAATCATTCATAGTTATCTTGATTGCTGTGACTGACTTTGTATAAAGCTCTTCCACTCCTGTCATCATATATACCCATAAGTATATGGCCCACAGATAGGATTGATAATGAGGTGAAAGATGTATAAAATCCTCATTATAATAATCTTGCCATGTATTTTTCTCTGATTTCCCGTCATCAAGACGCATTCTTCTGAATCCAAGTTTGCCTGCTGTTCTGAGATTTCCGAAAACACACTTTAGAATATAGTCATCCCAATCTTTACAGTTTAGGGTATTTCTCAGTACCATTGCTGACAGCAGTACTCTTGCATTGTCGTCTCCGTAAAATACTTTACCTTTCTCGTACCAGTTTGTAAGACCATAAAACATAGACTCTGGATCAGTATTTGTAAAATAAGGATGCGTAAATATATTTGTAGCTATATTTTTAGCTGTTTTTAATATCTCTGGATTTTTTATGTAATCAGCATATAATCCTAACTGCATAGCACTTTCTAGATTACAGTCGCCTCTGTTGGATAATCTTAAGAATTGTCTGCCGTCATAAGATATATCTGACTGGAAACCCTCAAGTATGAATGCATTGGTATCTGTTTTAGTAACCATATTACTGTAAGACCATATGCAATTTTTTTTAAATGCTGATAAATAATCATTTTTAGTAACATGCGCATCTTTTTCATGCATAAGTGTAATGTCCGGTTTCCAAGCTAAATTAATTTTTAATCCTAAATGCATTAATATGCCTTCCCAAATGCCTTTCCATCTTAAATATGGAGAGTATCTGCCTTTTATAAAACATGACAGGCAGGTAGAGCAGACAAGCAGGTCCATGTCACCATTGAGATAACCCAATATGGGTATTGCATCTTTGGGCATGTTATAAGCTAATGAATCATATCCTGCAACTTTAGCAATGCTAATACAAGCATCAGACAAACCTTCGAAGGACCTGTACCAGCATCCGTTAATATAGCATATGCTGTACTTTGCAGGATTGTTGTTAAAAAAATCATTCTGGATAATTGCTCTTTCATACTTTATAGTTTTTGGATCCTCTGTTAATTTATCATTAATAGATAAAGGATATTCAATATAGGCCTTGAGTTTTCTTCTTTTAATTTCTTTGATTATTGATGGTGTCAGTTTAAAAGAAGCTGAAGGGTAACTGTCAGAAAAAAAAAGGATTGCTGACTCGTCTTCTGCTTTGTTAAAAGCTTCTGAAATATTCCTGCAAATAACAGGATTATATCCGCTGTATTTTAAGGCTTTTATCAGATCATTGTTTTTTTTAGTGCAGAATATCAAGTTATTCATCCTGTATTCTCCTTATATTTTATTGTTGTTTCTTAATTTCGAAATTCATCTTCAAATAGTCTAACAAGTACTCAGTTGATAATTTATTAAATTCTTCAGCTTTTTCAATGGTGCAGACATGGCCGCAGTCTTTAATTAGGATGACTTTCGCATCTTTCAGCAATGATACATCCTTCAGTATAGGGTTCTTAAAAAGATGATCCTGGATGCCCATAATATACACAAAAGGAATAGGGATTTTTTGTGTATTGATTTTTTCTAAAACTTCTTGATTGTCAATGAGCAAAGGGAGTAAATCAACCCATTTTGCAAATTCCACATGACCAAGCTTGTCAGATTCACGAACAAAAATCTCTCTAGATTTTTTATGATTCTTGCCAGGCATAATTATATGGGCAAAAAATTTATATAATGTGAGATATGGAATTACTTTTTTTAATTTTCTCGCAAAGAAAAGCAATGTTCTTGTAAATGAATTAAATTGTATCATTCCACCTGCCATTATCATCGCTTTAACAGTTTCAGGATAATATGACGCATAAGCAAGAGCAACTAAAGAACCAGAAGACATGCTCACGAAGAAGGCTTCTTTTATTTTCTCATTCTCCAATGAAGCATGAATATTTTCACAAATGGATTTTATATCTAGCACATATGTTTTTGTTGAATCACTATGAAGATTTAAAAGAAGCAGGTTAAAATATTTAGAATATGCATCAATCTGTCCTTTCCAAGTGACACTGCTTCCTCCGAAACCATGAATAAAAATAACCCATGGATAGTTACTGTTATTTATGATTTTTGAATAATCAAACATCCCTTTGATTTCTTCTTTCATCGGATAATCTTTTTTTGAAACTATGATATTTCAAGAATATTGGAAAATTCTTTTGGTTGTATAAAGGCATTTTTTTAAATAATTCGTCCGCTTTTATTTTCCATTGTTCAGCTCTATACATATTTTTATCGGCAAGTGTTTGTGCAGATTCAGGACAATTGTAATGTGTGGAATGAGCATTTCCTTCTTTTACGACTTTTATGATTTTTTCAGGTACATCAACCATAGGGCAAGCTCTCAAAGGATTAGATGAGAAAGGTTGAGCTTTACGAAAAGCAGTAAAGAAAGGGGATTTTAATGCATCTAAAAGTGAAGTTTCATGAATATTAGAATCTGAATAGTGACAAAAAGCGCAAGGTTCGACATCACCCTTAGAGTTTATATGTATAAATCCATTTCCTGCTGCAAGACAACCGAATGCAAGATGCCCGTTGTTCCAGAAATCCACAATTGTATATTGGTGTTTTCTGCAGTATTCAGAAATTTTTTGTTGCACATATGCTCTTTGGTCAGCACTGCAAGCAAGTTCAAGATCTGCATCGCTGCCAACAGGGACATAATTAAATAACCAACCGAACCAGCATCCTTTCTCTCTCATATAATCAAGAAACTCATCAGATGCTATAGTCTGATAATTCTTGCTGTGATAACAAGTTGAAAATGCGAATCCTATATCTCTGCTTTTAAGGATATCCATTGCATTAATAACCTTATCATAAACACCTGGTCCTCTTCTGAAATCAGTCTCTTCTTTTGTCCCTTCAATACTCAAAAACATATTTAAATTACCAAGACGGACCATTTCATCTGCAAACTCTTCATCAATCATTGTGGCATTGGTAAATGCTGCAAATGTAGTTTTTCTGTGTTTTTCGCAAAGTCTTATTATATCTTTTTTTCTCATTAGCGGTTCTCCGCCAGTCATGAGGATATCCCCAATTCCGATTTTTCTAGCTTGAGTTACTATATCATCTAGTTTTTCATATGAAAGATGATCCTGTTTGCTATAATCAGATGCCCAGCATCCTTTGCATTTCAAATTACACGAAGAAGTAGGATCAATTAACAACACCCTTGGTATGAAAGTCTTGTATCTCCATCCGTTTATCAATTCCTTTATTGTTATGAAACGATTCATTGTCATATGGTCAAGAATACTTCTGGCTAAAAAGAATTTTCTTGAGCAATACACATAGTACTTATGATGGGGAAAAGGAGGAATTTTTTTCTTTTCCCCATTTATAATCATATATCTCATCAGTATTTTGGTGTCACATTGACTGTCTGCGGTATTAGTCCATCAAATACGAAATTTCCATTTGAGTCGCTTCCTAACGAGTATATCTCAAATCCAGGTATAACTGTATATATTCTGGAAAAAACACTGTTCATAACATCTATACTTTCATCATTCATGTACTGCTGTGGAAGATTGACAGGTCCTACTTTAAATACCTCAGGATTTCCGCTCAACTGATTATTCGTAATATTAACAGTTCCAGAACTGTAGATATTTACATTACCAGGCAGTAAAGAGGATATTTCTGAAGGTATCTGGTCTTTAAGGTCATAGAATAACTCATCTAGAATCTTGTCAACTTTAAGAGTGCTGGAGCCTTCCATTGTTCCATCAGGGTTTACCTTTACCTGGATATCTTCAAACCAGAAAAAGTTTGGAGCGATTTCATTGAGCAGTGCAGTTGCTTCCGAGGGTGTCAGTGTAAAAGTGCGTTGTTCGTAATTTGAAAATTCCCAGTTGTAATCTGCTATGCTTAAATCCTGATTCTTATTATCGTCTTTAAATTCTTCAAGCTGCTGAACAGTCATGCCGTTGAAATTAATATCTATACCAGTTTTAGCTACAGCGCTTTGATAATCTGCTTGTGTATATTTCACGCCAAGATTTTTAGGACCAAACAATTTAAAATTAATATTAGGCTTAAAAATTATTATAGCTGTTACCCCTAAAGCAATGACAAGTAATAAAACTAAAAAAACTTTAAGTCCTGTCCTTTTCTTTTTTGGTTGCATAGGCATCTGAGCATATGCCTGATTGTTGAATGCAGGAGGCATCTGCTGTTGAGAGGTTAACTGTGCTCCGCAATTCTGGCAGAATCTATCCTGATTTGTTAATGGTGCACCACAGTTTTTACAATTCATTTCTATTCTCCTTTTCATTTATGGCATATTAACAGGCGTACCGCACTTGCCGCAAAATTTTGTGTTAGGGCTTAATGGCTGCCCGCATTGTCTGCATACATTAACTTGCGAGTTTAATGATGCTCCACATACCCCACAGAATTTCATACCTTCTTTGATCACATTGTTGCATCTTGGACAATTATTTGAAGCAGGTGCTGAAAAAGTACCGCAGAATGCGCAGAACTTTGCTCCTGGAATCAGCAAATTATTGCATTTTGAACATATATTTGATTGCTTTGGTGTAATTGGTTTTCCACAGCTTGGGCAGAATTTCGCACCTGGTATAAGTGTTGTACCGCAACTTGCGCAAGTGCTGGAATTGCCTTGTGTCATCGAAACTGGTGAACCGCAACCTGGGCAAAATTTAGCATTTTCTTTAAGTAGTGAACCACATTTTGAACAATTCATAAGATACCCCCGTTATCACATGTAAATTATCCTAACATATTTTTATTTTAACAGATTTATAATAGAATTCAATAAAATATAACATTATTCATCTTCGTTTCCAGGTAAATGGAGAGAAGAGCACAAGTATCGGATAGATTTCTAATCTACCTATTAACATATTGAGGATAAGTGTGATTTTAGATATTTCTGAAAATCCTGAATAATTATTTAAAGGACCTGCTGCTCTTAATCCTGGGCCTACATTGTTCAATGTAGCAAGCACAGCTGATATGTTGGTTATCCCATCATATTGGTCAAATGATAGTATTACAACAGATGTAACAGCAATTAGCATGTATAGAGAAAAGTAATTTAAAACTCCTTTCTCAGTCTTGGAATCAATTATTTCACCGCTTAGGTTTATAGAAGTTACTGAACGTGGATTTATCATACTTTTTATTGAATTTTTAACGCTCTTGAACAGTATAATTACTCTGCTTACTTTTATACCACCACCGGTAGAACCAGCGCTTGCACCTATGACCATAAGTAACAGCATCAAGGTTTTTGAAAAACTAGGCCATAAATTAAAATCTGCAGTCGAGAATCCAGTTGTTGTTATAATCGATGAGACTTGGAAAAAGCTATACCTTAGAGATTCTAAAAAATTCGGATATAATGAGCTGATATTAATCGCCATAGTGATACAAGCTATAGCAATAATCCCTAAGTACCATTTCAATTCTTCATTGCTAAAAGCTCGTTTGAAATTTTTCAATAGTATAAGATAGTATATGTTGAAATTTACTCCAAACAGAATCATAAATACACTAAGTACAATATCAATGTATGCGCTGTTATAGAAAGCTATGCTATTATTCTTAATACCAAATCCCCCGGTACCTGCAGTTGCGAAACTTGTCACGATGCTGTCAAAGAATGGCATTCTCCCTGCGACAAGGAATATAATCAATAATATAGTCATCAATATATAAATGCCATATAGAATCCTTGCAGAAAGCCTCATTTTTGCAACTAGCTTTCCTATAACAGGTCCAGGTGCTTCAGCTCTTAAAAGATGCATCATGCTCATATCTGTTTTCGGAATGACAGCCAGTATGAATACTAATACCCCCATGCCTCCAATCCAGTGAGTGAAACTTCTCCAAAACAATAATGAATAAGGCATTATTTCGACATTTGCAAGAATAGAAGCTCCTGTAGTTGTAAAACCGGACACAGTTTCGAAGAGGCTGTCCAAAAAGGAAGGTATATAACCGGATATATAGAAGGGAAGCGCACCAATCAAACTGGTCACAATCCATGCTAATGCCACAGTTATCAAACCTTCTTTTGCAAAAATCAAAGTATTTTTAGGTTTGAATATCTCAAGCGGTATACCAGCAGCAAATAAAATTAATATAGGAATTACAAATCCTATATAAGTGTCTTTTTCTCCATATATAAATGCTACAATCAAAGGTAATAACATCAGTATGGCTGTGATATATAATACCTTTCCCAGTATGTGGAAAACCATTTTAAAATTCATAAGCCATTTACTCCATTATATCCTGGAATTCTTTAATGTACTGTTCAGCTGGCGATATTATAATAACATTATCGCCTACTTCTATTGTATCTTTACCAACAGGATATATAAGTTTGTTATTGCGTATTATGCAGGCTACTAGGATATTCTGTTTGAATTTCAAATCCTTAAGAGGAGTATGAAGTACAGGCAGACTGTTATCTGTTATTAAAAATTCTAAAGCTTCTGCTCTATTATTTACGATTCTGTAAAGAGTATTTACCATGCTCCCTTCAGAGTTTTGCAAGGCTCTTGCATACCTTACAATTCTGTCTGCTGTTACTTTTCTTGGAGAAACAATGCTTCCTGTATTAATTGTCCCTAGAAGTTCGACCAGGGATGAATTATTAATTTTTGTAATTGTCTTCGGTACATTCTGTTTATTTGCATATAGCGAGAGGATAATATTTTCTTCATCAATTCCCATAAGAGGAATAACAGCATCAGCATCATATATTCCTTCCTCAGCCAAAAGCATTTGATCTGTACCGTTACCATATACGATTCGTGCCTTGGGAAGTGTTTCAGAAAGTTCTATGCAACGCTTTTCATCTATTTCAACGATTGCAACATTCATATTTGTTTCAGAAAGCATGGTGGCAAGATAATATGCGATTTTACCTCCACCTATAATCATTATATTCTTAAGCTTTTCTTTATATATACCTAAAACTTTTAAGAATTCTGATAAATCCCTGTGGGAAGCGGTGATATGAATGATGTCGTTATTCTTAATTACGAAATTCCCCTTTGGTATAAATACGTCTTCTCCCCTTTGAACAGCTCCGATTATTACCTTGACCTTTATTTTATCATAAAGATCAATTAGCCTTACATTATCCAGAATGCTGTTATCGCCTATCTGTACTTCAGCCATCTCGACTTTACCCTTGCAGAATACATCAAGTTTTATAGCTGAAGGGAAACGCAATATCCTGTAAATTTCCGCTGCAGTCTCATATTCAGGATTTATTACCATAGATAAACCTAATTCATTTTTTAAAAACAAAAGTTGTTTTGAATATTCAGGGCTTCTTACTCTCGCAATTGTATGTTTTGCTCCGATTTTCTTTGCAACTAGGCATGCAAGTATATTCAGTTCGTCTGAATTTGTTGCAGCAATAATAATATCTGCCTTATCTGCTTCGGCTTCTTTTAAAATGGTATAACTGGCTCCATTGCCTACTACACCCATTACATCATATGAATTTACTGCATTTTCTATTACTTTAGGATTAGTGTCTACAACTACTATATCATGATCTTCTTTGGATAAACGTTCAATCAGTGTGCTTCCGACTTTTCCGTCTCCTATTACAATTATCCTCAAATCATACTCCTCACTATACTCGCTGTTAATGCAAGTACCAATCTCATTTTACTACAATACAAACTAAAATCAACAATATACATTAAAGCGCTGTATGTTTATTCATGAGATATTAGCTCAATTGTATGTAAGTTTGAGTATACTGTTAGCGCAATTAATACCATCAGTAGCAGAACTAAGTATTCCACCAGTATATCCTGAACCTTCGCCACAGAAAAAAAGTCCTTTTTTTGATACGCACTGCATATAATCATCACGTAACATCCTAACAGGAGAAGTAGAACGTGTTTCTGGTCCTGTAAGAAGAGCATCAGGATAATAAAATCCATTTAGCCAATTGTCCATATCATAAATAGCAAGCCGTATAGAATTTGTTATGTAATCAGGAAGGTAATCATCACATTTCAGAAAAACAGTAGAAGGTTTATATGTTGGAAGTGTACCCGATAAAGAATTACTATTTCTATTGCACATGAAATCCTCAAGTTTTTGTATGCCAGCAGAATAATTTTTTCCAGCCGCTTCATATGCTAGTTTTTCTATACTTTTTTGATATTCCATCCCTGCCAGAGGATGCTGTGATTTGAAATCGGATTCTGTTACAGATACCAGTAGTGCTGAATTTGCATTATCACCATTTCTGGAATTTAAACTCATTCCATTTGTAACAACACATTCTTCTTCTGATGTTGCAGATATTACATAACCTCCTGGACACATGCAAAAGGAATAAACGCTTCTTTTTGTGTTCAGATGAGTAACAAGATGATAATCAGCTGGAGTAATTTCATGATTATTACTATGTTTTTTGAATCTTATCTTATTAATATATTCCTGTGGATGTTCTATCCTGAGTCCTATACCGAAGGATTTGCTTTTCATAGGGATTCCTATTGAATGAAGATAGCTGAATGTGTCTCTTGCGCTGTGTCCAGTTGCAAGAATGACAGTATCAGTGAGTATTTCATAAAAGTCATTTTTGTTTTCGACCATAATGCCTTCAATGCGATCATTCATAAATAACAGCTTATCCATTCGAGTACTAAACCTGTATTCACCGCCTAATGACTCAATATATCTTCTTAATCTTAATAATATTAATTTCAATTTATCCGTACCAATATGTGGTTTTTCGAGATATAAAATCTCTGGTTCGGCTCCGGATTTTACAAACTCGCTGAGTACCTTGAATTTTATTGGATTCATCATCCCTACTTTAAGTTTCCCATCTGAATATGTTCCTGCTCCACCTTCTCCGAACTGTATATTTGTGTTTTCGTTTAATATCCCATTCTCAAAAAAATGTTTTACATAGAAGTCTCTTTTTTCAATTTCCATTCCTTTTTCTATTATAATGGGACATAATCCTGCCTCAGCAAGTGTTAACGCGCAAAATAAGCCGGCTGGACCAGAACCGACTACTACAGGTCTTACACATTTTTTTCTTGCTTTAATGACAACTGGAGAATAAAGTGATTTATCAGGTAAGGTGATGTCTTTATCTTTGTGTTTAATATTGTACGAAACATCTGTGGCAAGTGTCGCATCCACAGTGTACCTGAAACATATATTATCAGAATCCTTATCATCAATGGCTTTTTTAATAATTTTTATGCTAAGGATTTTTGACAGCGGTATGTCCAGTCTTTTGGATACAAGAGAAATTAATTCTGTTTTAACATCTATACTTGCATGATTTATTAGGTTTATTTTTAAATTACTAATCCTTATAGTATTCATTAAATTAGTCTAACATAAAACTATATTTTAATGAATAAAAAAAGAACCGTTCTGTTAAACGGTTCTTTCTGTCAGATAATTTTTTTAGATTATTGCTTGAAATACAAAGTTCAGAATAAACAGAGCTGTCGCTACCCATAAAACAGGGGAGACATCTTTAGCTTGTTTCTTGCATATTTTGACTATAAGGTAGAATATGAAACCCATAGCAATACCTGAAGTAATAGAATATACAAGAGCCATGAATATTCCGGTAAAGAAAGCTGGGATTGCTTCTTCAAGATCAGCCCAATTAATTTCCTTAAAGGATGAAAGCATCATTATTCCTACAATGACAAGAGCAGGAGCTGTAGCTGCTGACGGTATCGCGCTTATAAATGATGCAAAGAATGCGCTTATAGCAAAGCATATTGCAACTACTACGCTTACAAGCCCTGTACGTCCGCCTACAGCTATACCAGCTGCGCTTTCTACATAAGTTGTAGTATTAGATGTTCCGAATATTGCACCGATTGATGTTGCAGTAGCGTCTGCGAAAAGAGCTTTGTCCATTTTTGATTTAAATCCTGAACTGGATTCCATTGCTTTTTCATCTTCTTCGCTGAATATTCCTGTCTGACGACCTGTTCCAATGAATGTGCCTATTGTATCGAATGTGTCAGATAAGCTGAATGCGAAAATTGTAAGAAGAACTATTGGCAGCCTTGTAACATCAGCAAACAATGAGCCTAAGCCTGCTTTTGTAAATATGACTCCGAATGTAGTCGGTAACACACTGATTGCATCAGAGAAACTTACTGGATTTGCAGCAGTTGTAACACCCATAGGTATTCCTATAAGAGTTGATGCTATTATACCGATAAGGATCGCGCCTTTTACCTTCAGCAGAAGAAGTATAATCGTAAGAACTAATCCTATGAAGAATACATATAATCCGCTTGTATTTATTACTGACATAGAAGGTACTCCAGCACCAAAATTAATGACGCCGATATTGAGCAGTCCGACATAAGCTATGAATATTCCTATGCCTCCACCTATAGCATTCTGAAGACTTTTTGGTATGGCTTTAATTATGTGTTTACGAATTTTAGTTACTGTAATGAGTATGTTTATCAGTCCGCAGATGAAAACCATGGATAATGCATGCTGCCATGAAAACCCATAAGTAAATACAACTGTAAATACGAATAAAGCATTTAATCCCATTCCAGGAGCCTGAGCATATGGAACATTGGCAACGAGACCCATTATCAAAGTACCGATTATAGCTGCAATAATGGTTGCTAGGAAAACAGCTCCCCATTCCATACCTGCTTGCGATAATATTCCCGGGTTTACAGCGATAATGTAGGCCATTGTAACGAATGTTGTCAGGCCTGCTAAAATTTCTGTTGACACTTTTGTGCCATTTTCTTTTAGCTTGAACATTTTTAAATCCCCCTTTTGAATTTAATATACTGTTAGTATATTACAAGGTGATAAATTGTCAATATGGAACATATGAAAAATATTTCATTTTTTTAATTTATACAATATGTTGTTGTATGTTCATTGATAAATTAGCACATATAGAAATACCATTAATTATATAGTTTATATATTCATATTTCTATATTCAAAAAGTTCATAATTTATTCATAATAATGTTGCAATTGCAACAGACTAAACCCAGAAAAGAGGTTATACTCTTTTCATATTATATGATTTAATGAAATATATGAAAGGTTGGTAAATAATATGAACAAGACAGCAATAGTAACAGGAGGTTCAAGAGGGTTAGGAAAAGCAATGGTTAAGAAACTTGCTTCAATGGGGTATAACATTGTGGTTAACTTTGTTAGTGACAGAAGCAGGGAAGGGACTTTAGCTCTTATTGATGAGATTGAGAAAAACTATAAAGTAAAAGGATTAGCTATACAAGGAGATGTGTCTGATTATGATACATGTAAAAGACTTATCGAAGAAACAGTCAAAACTTTTGGAAGCAAGATTGATGTGCTCGTAAATAATGCCGGTATTGATAATAACAAAAGCTTTTTAAAAATTACGCCAGCAGAATATACAAAATTAGTTAATGTTAATTTAATGAGTTATCTTCATATGACGCATGTGACTTTACCATATATGGTGGATAAAAATGAAGGTAATATTATTAATATAGCGTCTATAGGCGGTATGATGGGGGTTGCTGAACAAGCTGACTACTGTGCGGCAAAAAGCGGTGTTATTGGATTTACTAGAGGACTGGCAGTTGAGTTCGGACCTAAGAATATCAGAGTCAATTGTATTGCTCCTGGAATGATTTGGACAGATATGCTTAGACAAGCAGACCAGAAAGCGGTTGAAGTTTTAAAAACTGCAATTCCTCTTGGCCAAATTGGTGAAGTAGAAGATATAGCTGACTGCATGGAATATCTTATCAATGCGAAATATGTTACAGGACAGACAATTTCCCCTAATGGAGGTATATTAATGCCATAATGGGAATAAAAAATAGTACCTTGTGTTTGTTACACATAAAAAGGGAGCTTTTGCTCCCTTTATTGTTTAATATATTTTATGTTGACAGATCCTTAAGCGTTTATTCTGTTTTCAACAAGCAGTTCTACTAATCGCATGGATTTTGCAGCATCATTAATCAGACAGATAGGTTTTGTGCCATTCTTAAGATACTCAATAAATGCCTGGTCTTCCTGCTTATAGCCATAGTGAGAATATAATGAATCATTGCCTTTGCATAACTCTATACCATCTATGTGTTCGATATTGGATACAGAAGCTCCAGCAGCAGCTTGTGAATAGATATTAACGCCTGATGCATAAATAATTGTAGCATCACATCCTTTAGTTCCAGGAAATCCAAGGTTTATGTATGCGCTTGCATCTGCTCCATGGATTTCAAAATTATGTATTCTTGCTGCTGTCTGATAATTGCCTCTTAATGTTCCAGTTACTCCATTTTCAAATCTCATAATGCAGCTCCATGAATTATCAACTGGGCTGTTGTTTCTAGCAATAACGCTTGCTGCATCAGTCACTTCAGCTCCTGCAAGATATCTGACAAGATCTGCTGCATGTACTATATCGCAGGAAAACGCATCTGTATAATGCCATATGGAAGCTATATCCGTATGCTTAATAAAACAGCCATCAACATGGTTAATTACAGTTGTTTTTTTCACTTTTTCAAAGACGTATTGCACCAAAGGTACATAACGCCTGTTCATTCCCACCTGTATCAGTTTTTTCACTGAAGCAGATTGTCTGGCAAGCGATTCTGCCTGGTAAGAGTTCAATCCTGCTGGCTTTTCCATAAATATGTCTTTTCCAGCTAAAAGGCAGTCATATGCTACTCTGTAAAGCAGGTCTGGCTGTACCAGACAGAATACTCCGTCGATTTCTTCTTTTTCAAGCATCTCGCTCATTAAAACATATGTTTTCGGGATATTGTATTTATCTGCAGCTCTTTTCGCTTTTTCCTCGACCAGATCGCATACTGCGACGATTTTACAGTCTTTAATTTCCGCTAAGCTTGGCAGATGCACAGAATTAGCTATACCGCCTGCTCCTATAACAGCTATTTTTACTTGATTTCCCATAAAAAACCTCCTATTTATCCATTTATATGTTTATTTCTGTATTCAATTGATCTTTTTAAGTATTCATCGTATGTTTCAATTTCGAATTCTCTTATAATTTCATTAATGCTTTTTTCTTCTGACTCACATGTAAGTAATACAGTACCGACATTACCTGGATCATGTACTGTAAGTTTTTTCTTGTATTTCCTTTTCGCTTGTTGTATTTTCTCCATATTGTAATCTAAATGAACTACTTTACAATCAAGATTGACTTCTGCAGTCACATAATCATAATAATTGGTTGTTGAGGCAATAATCTGGCCAAAAGGATTGATTATCCTTCCAGTATTTCCTGATATAGCGCTTGCCATATGGCATCTAAGGGTATAAGCCCACTGATCTTGCTTTAATCCGCCATGATAGTAGGAGCTGAATATAAAAAGATCAGGTTCAAATATCTTGTATTTTGCAAGTAAGCTATCAAAATTTAAATCGAAACATATACCAAAAACAATTTTCATATCTTTCGTAACATATACCGACGCATTAGTTCCATATCCGATTTTTGATAGATTCTCCTCAATAATGACATGATTCTTATCATATATGTGAGAAATATCGCCAGTTTCATCAAACATCCTTATACAGTTTCTATAAGGATACTGCTTGTCAGAGTCAAGTTTTCTAAGTCCTGGATAAGTAATCTGGAGTTTATGCTCTTTTGCAATACTTGAAAAAAATTCTGTTATTGATCCTTTATTTTCAATATATTCTATGTACTGGTTGGTGCTGTAATCAGCAAATCTATCGCAATATTCAGGTAGTACAATGATGTCCGGAGCTGAGTCCAACACCTTTTCTATATTACTTTTCCAGAAATCGGTATTAAGAGCTTTTAATCCGGATATGCTTTTTATACCTTTTGAATCAGTAGTTCTTGAACAAATTACGCTTATTCTTTTTCTATTAGCCATGTACTTGCTCCTTATCTTGCGGTCATGAATTTGCTTCGGTAAGAACTTGGATTTATCTTATTATATTCAGTAAATACCTTGCTGAAGTATTGTATATTTTTAAAACCTACAGATTCTGCTACTAATGTTATTGACATATCCGAATATTGCAGCAAAGTCTTTGCTTTTTTCATTCGCATAGCCTTAAGGTACCTCATTGGAGTCATATCTGTCAGCTTCTTGAATTTCTTCAGAAAGTATACCTTTTCAAGATACATGGCTTTAGCCATATCATCCAAAGTTATATCGTAAGACATATTACGGTCAAGATATAAAAGAATTCTAGAAAAAGAGTCTTTTAACTCAATAGATGGATATTTTTCATTGTCTGTAAGTAACTCATATTTGCCACGCAGTATAGAATATAGCATCTGTACCGCAAATGCAGTAGTAATTTCGTTACTAAATGGTTTTTTACCTTTGGATTCGCTGTACATACTTGAAAATAAATCAGTAATTTGCTGATTTATATTTATACAAAATGAAAGCTCAGTAAGTTTTGTTTTTAAAGAATTATTATTTATATCCATCTTTACTTCATATGTTATCAAATCTTCCTTTGAAATATTTTTAAAACCATGAATATCATTAGGCCTAGCTATAAAAACTTTGTTATTCTGCATTTTATAAACCGAATCATTACATGTTATTTCACCTAGCCCAGAAATAACGCAAAGAAAATGAAAAAAATCATGGGAATGATTCTCAATAGCATTATTTTCTGGATAAATGCACTTTTCAACCCAGTATATATTTATGTCATTAGTCAAACTTTTCTGCATACTATGCCTCTCAAGTTAAGTGTATCAGAAAAATGAATATTTACAACACAATAAATTATAAGTAAAAAAATGTGAAATATACGGTAAATACCGTATAAATTTTAAAATATCATAAATGGATTATAAAAATAAAGACAATATAATATAACTTCAGAACAAATTACAGTATAGAAAATAACATGTAAATGATATAATATGAATACCAAGAAGGAAAAGGTATATGATTAAGATAAAGAAAACAGAATACAATTATGAAATACAACCTCTGAAACATCCTTTTGGTTTCAAAGGAGGGTATTCTAGCTGTATATGGACGGTTGTTGTGGATTTGACAAATGAAGAGCATAAAGCATCAGGCAGCTCTATTCAAGGAGTATTGTGGTCTGACGGTCCCTTGTATTCTTCACTTAAAGAACAAAAAGCAAATCAATATATGTTTGATATAACTTCATATATATGTAGGCTTCTTAAAGGATTGTCGTATACTTATCCTGAGGAATTATTTGACATTATGTATGAATCAGCTATGCATTATGCTCATTCAGTATTAAAAATTTCTCCAAGAAAGACTTTTATACTAAATGCTTTAGTACCAGTAGATAACGCATTGAGGATGCTTTATTGCAAGAGAAACAGGATAAACGAATTTGAATATTTTGCATCATTTAATGGGATTACTGATATTAAACAAGATAAACTTTCTTTAATACCACTGATAACATATAATACCTCTCTCGAACAGATTAAGAATCTCGCAGATAGCGGCGTATGCATTTTTAAGATAAAGATAGGTGCTGATCCTGATAATGATAACGATATGTCCAAGATGCTTAATCAGGATATGAAAAGATTATTACAGATTCATGAAATATTGAAAGAATATAAATCTGTACATACTGAATCTGGTTATGTTGCATATTATCTCGACGCAAATGGCAGATATGATACCATAGAAAGAGTAAATAAGCTTTTAGATTATGCTAAAAAAATAGGAGCTTATGAAAGGATAGTGCTTTTAGAAGAGCCTTTTGACGAAACCAATGATATAGATGTATCAGGTATAGGGCTTACAGTAGCTGCAGATGAATCAGTACACGATGAAGTTGATGCGATAAGAAAAATTGAACGCGGGTACAAAGCTTTTGCTCTTAAGCCTATTGCGAAAACGATTACAATAACAAACAGAGTAGCAAAGATTGCCTTAAAGAATAATATAAATGTTTTTTGTGCAGATCTGACTGTTACACCCATGCTGGTAGAAATAAACAAAAATTATGCTGCAAGGCTTCCTGCAATAAAAGGAATGAAGATAGGGATAATTGAGAGTAATGGTGCGCAGAATTATACTAACTGGGATTTAATGATGGATAAACATCCTTTAAAAGATAATTATTTTACTCATCCGATCAAAGGTATTTTCATGCTAAATGATATGTTCTATAACTCTAGCGGAGGAATATTTCTCGAATAAATTTAGTATATTATAGCGGGAATCCTCGGTAATTCAATTGCCGATGTAGTTCACTATAATATAAAAACATTATACTTATGAAATATCAGTCTATTTAATAAAGTTATTGATATCCTCTGGTGTTATAATCCTGGCATATATAATTCATAGCTATTGAAAGCTTATGGATATATACGAAAGGTCCAACGAAGATAAGTGATCCTAAAATAGCCCACAACCAGAATGTGTTTGAGTTGAACTGATAATTTATGCTTCTATGAGCTAAAGCCCAACCTATACGGTCACTTATCCTGTGCATCCATACCAATGATGCTATACCCAAAGTGAATGGAGCGACTAACGTCAGAAGAACAAAATTCATTGATTTCTTCCCATCATACCTGGAATTAATTGTGTTTAGATCTCGTCCGATACAATAGAAATATACCAAGCTGTATATTCCGAAAGTAATTAATGTGAAAAGTATGAATCGTCCGAGACTTCTATTGGTTTTTAGCGGTGTTCCGTACATTTTATCTACCCCCTTTGAATAATCTTACTTAACCCCTGCTTTAATATCTAGAGTATACTTTTATAATAAATAAGTGTCAATGAATATATGAAAACTGTTGCTTAAAATCCCAATCTTTTTATAGCATGCAAGAAATAAAGCATAGTGGATGAATACCAGTTACCGCATGTTGAAGATTCACCGCTTATAGGATGAAGCTCTTGTCCAAAATTAAGCTTATCAGTCAGACACCATGCGCTTATCCATCTTCTCATATTATCTTCAAGCTGTGCAGAAAATCCGTACTTATCCATCCATCTCAGAGTCCTTAATGATACTAATCCCTGAGAGTAAAAACCCCATGAATTACCAGGCAGATTCTGTATCCATAAAGGATCGGAAACAGACACGGCAGGGTATGGGTAAGGCGTTTTGAATTCATTGGGGTTATCAAGATATTTTTTGAAAATCCTGTCCGCCATATCCATATCAAGAACGCTCTCGCAGAAAAGGTTTGTAATTGATATTGATTTGCATTTTATCTTATTACCAAATCTGTCAACATCATAAAAGAAATCATCTTCTTCATCATAACATATTTCGATTATCTTCTTTTTTATTTCATGTGCAGCCTGTTTCCACATATGTGCTTCTTCCTGCAATCCAAGTTTTCCAGCCATTACAGCAAGAGCTGTTTTTGAACCATAGAAAACAGCATTCATGTCAGGCGTGATGAAAGGGAGATATTCATCGTTGATGGGATAATCTTTTGCATCATCAGAAAAATTTCCCTTATATTTTATGTTTTCAAATCTTCCGCTGTTATCATGCCCTGTATCAAATCCGCAAAACATCTCGATAAGGCCCGTTTTCATTGTCATCCTATACTTGGTAAGCCAATTATCCCAATTTTTACATTTTTCATAACACTGTTTAAGAAGATTCATATCATTGTTTTGTAGACATGCCTCAAGGCACAACCTTGCAAAGGATACGCATTCTTGTGTCTGGCTGTATCCTACAAGATTCTTAAAACCGGTTTTCTTATCTGGATCTATAATATAGCAGGGTAACTGTCCGTCAGGCTTCTGTCTGTCAAGAAAAAGATTTATTTGGTTTATGGAGACCGAAGGGTCAGATTTATCATAATTTACCCAGCTGACTGCATCATAAACATGTTCCAGCCATACTCCTGGATATGTGTTTGATATAAGGAAGATGTTACCTTTGGAGCCTGCCATTCTTTTTAAATGATATGTATTTATTCTGTCAAGAACAAGTTGTTTCTTTTCCTGTATTAATTGATTTGAAGGCATCAGTATTTCCATATTTATTTATTCTCATCCTGCAGCTTTCTTATTCTTTTAGCCATTATAATATCAGGTTTTCCCAAGCCATTAGCATCAGGGATTACTCCTGTTATCTTATATCCGTTTTTTTCATAAAACTCATATGGATGCTTTCCTATATTCTTTATATTTTTTATCTTGTCATACAAATCCTCATATAAATCTGTATTTGATAGGGAAGTCTTATAAAATTCGTCATCAGTACCAAGATAAATCGTTATTCCGCCTTTTTTAGCAATTGTATCTTCTAATGCTTTTAATAGTGCTGTTCCGATACCTAAGTATCTTTGCTCTTTTTTAACAATAATGGGATGAAGCTCCCAGCCTGTTAAATCATACTGTGGGATTGCGCCTATAAAGCCTAACAGCATATCATTATCAAATGCGCCTAACAGGATTCTATCATCAGAAATAAGAGTTTCAACTTCCTCATCAGCGCAATCTGCATATGCATGAGGGAATGCATAGACGAGCATTGCTTTTAGCTGTTCCAGTGTATCTGTATTATTTTTATCTATCTCTTTTATTTCCATGCTAATCCTTCAGACTTTATCCTTTATACTTCATATAATCAATTGAAAAGTATATATGTTATATTACCGTTTTCAGGAGATATTAATACTCCTTTTTTAACCTGGATTTTCTTTTCGACATTACTGTCTGAAACTGTGTATACAGCGTCTTTTCCATATGATTCGATTTTATCAATAGGATAAATGCTTTCTTCAGTATTTACTGCATTCTCTTTCTTGTATACCAGTATCGAACCGTTTTTTATAAAAATCGGAATAGTTTCAATGGTGACATCTGTTTCAATCCAGCTGCCTTGTGATTTTATTTTTTTCTTTGTCCAGTAATCAAACCAGATTCCTTTTGGCAGATATACTTTTCTTTTATTGGTTTTTTCCATAGATTCAAGTACAGGAGCGACCAATATAAACCTTCCAAACATATACTGGTCTTCGATGCAATATGTATTTATATCATCCTCAGCTTCCAGTACCATTGCTTTCATCATAGGAATTGCATTTTTTGCACAGTAGTTAGCTTCCGTGACTATATATGGAAGCAGGCTGTACCTTAAATCAGCAAACTTCTTAAATATCCTATTCGCTTCCTCGCCAAATGACCAGGGCTCCCTGCTGTTGGTATTTCCTCCTCCATGGCATCTTGAATGGCTGGAAAACAGTCCCATCTGTGCCCAACGTATATACAGCTCAGGTGTTGGCCTGCCAATAAATCCGCCAATGTCGTGAGAGTAAAATGTAAATCCGCTAAGTCCTATAGAAAGTGCACCCCTAAGAGTCCCTTGCATGCCTTCAAATGTGCACTGGCTGTCTCCACCCCAGTGAATAGGATATCTTTGGCTTCCTGCAGTTCCGGAACGGGCCCAAACGATATTGTCACCTGTGACATCTTTGCATGCGTTAAAAATAACGCTGTTATAAGCAAGTGAATACAAATTATGGAATCTGCTTCCGGAAATATTCATATACTTTGCATCTTCGGGTATTCCTTCACCGAAATCAGTCTTTATTGCAGATATTCCTGTTTTAATAACGTTCTTTATCTGATCAGCATACCATTTACATGCTTCAGGGTTGGAAAAGTCAATGATAGAGTCATTTTTCCATGAACCAGGTAAATCATTGTTATGTCTGAACACGTTATTATCTTTATCGAGGGCTAAATATCCTTTTTCTTTTGCTTCTAAATAATTAACATTATCTTCCCGCGGTGGAATAAAGTTGTATTGCCATGCAGATATCTTGAATCCCATATTGTTCAATTTTGAAATATTTTCTTTTGGATTTGGAAATCGCTCCTCGGAAAATCTTAAGTCACAGTTCCAGTCATCCTTGAACCATGCCGTATCCAAATGCAGTACATCACATGGTATATTATTCTTTCGTATATTATCAGCGACATCAAAAACAATATCCCAGTTCATATAGCTGTTGCGACTCATCCATAATCCGAAACTCCAGATAGGGGGAACAGGGGAAAAGCCTGTAAGTTTGCAATAGTTATAAATAACTTCGGACATGGTTTTGCCAATGATGATAAAATAGTCCATTACAGGTTCTGCTGTGCTAAAGGATAATGTCGAAGCTTCTTTAGTGGCTATATCCCACTGAGTCTTAGCAGAACTGTTTAAAAATATACCATATTTTGCTGTAGATACTATAAAAGGTACATTCACATATGTTCGTCTGCTAGAGGTCCCTATTGCATCTTTATTCCAAAAATCAGTAACAGCCCCTTTTCTTGCTACATGGTCAAATCTTTCACCAAGACCATAAATCTGTTCTTTTGATGCTATTTTAAAGGATTCGAATGTTGCGGTTGTCTTACCATCAAAACCTATAGCCATATCAGTCGAGTCAGCAGGCATAATACCATAACGTGCTTGTTCAGTGATGAAATTTTCTTTTGAATCGTATAGGCTGAAAATTGCAGTGTTATTATTAATTTTAAAAATCAATTTTTTTGTTTTAATTTCTATATTTTGACTATCTTCAGTTATGGTGAAACTTGTTTTATCGGCATCTTCTTTAGTAAGCATCTTTTGTTCTATGGGAAGGTTTATTTCTGCTTCTTCAGTAGATAAGATGCCATACCTTACCCTTACAGTATCTTCAGACCAGAAATCTATCTGAACATGCATTTCTACAGATTTTTCATTTTTCTGTTTTACAAGCTGGTTCATGACAGTCTCATGGGTCATTACTTTTCTGTTTATATACTTGTCAGCTGAAATGGTATACTTCAGTCCAGTTTTTGTTTTCTTATATGAAATAACACAGGAAGCTTTTAGAAACTGTATCATATCTGATGAGTAGAAGTGCTCAAGGTTCTTATCATATGAATTTATGCTGACAGGACCAGATGCTTTTTGGTCTGCATCTTCGATAAACTGAGGAAAAATTTCTTTTGTTATTTTCATGCAGTCCTCCTTATTTTATTGAGAGTATATCACATATCAATCATATCTGAAATCATGAACAGATTTAAATAATGCTAGTATGTTTTCTATAGAGGTATCGCCTTGGACCTGATGAGAAGGGGATACAATAAATCCACCATTTTTACCAAGGATTGATATAATCCTCTGTGTTTCGTTATAAACTTCCAAAGGTGAAGCATGAGGCAGAAGCTCGACTTCGTCTATCGCTCCATGAAAAGATATCCTGTCAGCGAAATTATGAGCTAGGTATTCAGGCGTCATATTTTTTGCAGTAACTTGAATCGGATCAAGCATATCCATACCTATATCAGCTAAGTCATTTATTACTTGAGCTACTGAACCACATGAATGATAGAAGGTACTAAGACCCATCTGTTTGAAAGGTTTTAAAAGACCAGCCGTGTGAGGCTTTATTTGTTCTCTCCACACATCCGGATTAAGCATCAGACATTCCTGTCCTCCAATATCTCCACCAGACCCGATAATGTCAATTTCGTTATCAGCAGCTTCAAGAACCCTAAGTGCTCTTTTAAAAAAGTACTCTCCAACTTTTGTGCATATCGCATTAACTATTTCAGGATTATCATACAAGTCTATGAAAAACTGTTCCATACCTCGCATATACCAAGGTGTCTCGAAAGTCCCGCCTGCAAAAAACATTATCGCTCTATCATCTGTCTTTTTGTTGGATTTAACTATTTCCTTAACTTTTGAATAATCATACCAATCAAGACTTGGCCATTCGTATTCATAAATTTCCTCAACTGTCTTGCAGTGAGCAAGCGGATGTTTTGTAAATTCATAATATGTATTGTATTTATTACTTGATGCTTTCATCACACACCCGAAAATATCGGCACCTTCACCTCCGAGTGTGGGAGCGGAACGTTCTTTCGGCCCGATATATGGCAACGAACCTGCAGTAATCCATCTCATGTCAATATCCAGCTTATCGAGAACATCTTCAACCTTTTCAAGATTGAAATATTTGAATAATGCTTCCCAAACTTCAGGAGTACATCTTAAGTCACATGCAGGCCTGTCTGATTTTTCCCGTCTCAATGCCTTCATTACTCGTTCTTTACTTGTCATAGTTGGTCTCCTTGAACATCATTTTATAAAAAATAAAGATAAAAGTATATATTTTGTGTAGAATATATGCATGGAGGGTATATGGAATCCCAGGTATTAGTTCATCCGGATGAGTTGTCAGAGGATTGGATAAAACAAGCAAAAGAAAATCGTATCGATGTGATAGGAATTCATCCTGTCGGAGGTTACAGGGCTTGCATGAGTTTGAAGGATCTGCTTGAAAAGTTTAATGACCATAAGTTTACAGCACTTATAGATTATGCTTTGACTAATAACGTTAAAATCGAGTATGAAATGCATGCTGCAACATATCTTATGCCTAGAGAGCTTTTCGATGCTCATCCTGAGTATTTTAGAATAGACGAAACAGGCAAGCGCAACAACGACAAAAATTTCTGTGTATCAAACGCTGAAGCACTTTCAATTGTAAGCAAATCGGCAGTTGAATTAGCATCAAAACTTTATAAAAGCACTGACAGATATTACTTTTGGATGGATGATGTGAAAAACAAGAGGTGTTTGTGTGACAACTGTAAGGAGCTTTCCATGTCGGATCAGCAGATGATATATGTCAATGCTATATTAAAACAAATACAAAAAAGTAATCCTAATGCCAAGATGGCATATCTTGCATATTTTGACTGTATAGAGCCTCCAAAAAAGATTAAACCTATTAATGGAGTATTCTTTGAATATGCTCCTATGGAGAAATATACATTAAACCTTGAAGATCAATTAAGAACCGGTGTCGATGAGACTCTAAATATTCCAAAACTGTTTTCAATGTTTTCAAAAAGGAATTCCAAGGTGCTTGAGTACTGGCTGGATAATTCAATGTATTCAGGCTGGAAAAAGCCGGAAAAGAAATTCGTGCCTGATGAAGTTATGATAAGAGAGGATATAGATAAATATCACAAGCTTGGATTTGAGTATATATCCAGTTTTGCATCCTATTTAGGACCTGAATATATGAGACTGCATGGCAAGCCGGATATCTCGCCTTTCTATAATTCTATTAATAGTTATAAAGAGAAGTAAAAAAGTGAATACTATAAATCAATAACAACAGGTTTTGATTTGGATATCTCAACTATTATGTTACCCTCTATTTGAATCCGATCTCCTTCATCGCATTTGACATTTATACATAACCTGGTTTGATATTTCTCTTCAATTCCCATATGCTCGTAATAAAATGAAGATTTTTGCTCTGTTTCTTGCTTAACTACTCTTCTAAGTGTTCCAGATCCCCATACCCATTTAAAATCATAAGTTCCTGCTGGAATGTCTTTTCCAATAATATATACACCGTTTGGCAGCTGGTTTTTTCCAAGTACGGGTAATTGGTTCTTATAATTTTGAAAGTCTTTTTGTGTTTTCTCCTTCTTGGGTTTTTCTTCTATTTTAGAATCGTTACTTATCTGAAGTAACTTATCGCATTTGGCGGTTCCACTCTCAGCTTTAGCGATTTTTGTACCACCATTTTTAAATTTAATACTGAAAGTATATTCACTGCCTTTCGGTACTGTTGACTGCATGGTGATGGCTCTGTCTTCATCTCTTTCTGAGCCTAATGAATAACCAATGTTGGATTTTGTGCCGTAAAGCTGTGTTATTTCCAAAACAGTAACAGATTTAATATTGTCATAATCGATATCTGCTTCAAAGATCCTGCTTAAGATTCCCATATTATTACCTGTCCTAGTGTTATATGGGATAATAGTAACACAAATGCTGGAAGAAAAAAAGAACACATTATGGTGTTCTTATGTAACACTGAATGAAGAAATGCTTTGTTTAAGTCGAGTTTGTGATTATTTTGTGTGAGTCTGATTGTATAGGATCTCGTTGTTTATGATGTCTATAAGATTGCTTATATCATTGGTTTCTATGTTTTGGAAACTAAAATTGTTACAGATAAACCGACACTTTGTATATTCTTTACCTTGATAAGTAAAAGTATATTTCTTACCCTCACACTTGGATGAACAATAACCGCAATTAGCAGCCTCTAAAATCTGTTTTCTAATATTTTCGCTAAAATTATCTAATCTTTCAAAGATACTTCTTTCGTCAATACGCACTTGAATACTTACACCATCATGTCCCATACCCTTGTTGTTAATTATAACGGTTTCGGCATTTTTCTTAATAAAACATAAGATACGATAAATACCTTTCATACATAGCTGATTGTAGTGTTTTACCTTAACAGGAAAACCGTTATCTAAAAAGGATTTTACTATTTGTTGAGTTATTTCTTTTTCCTCTTCAGTATTAAAAGTATTTATAACTGTTTCCAGTAATTCAGGGCAAATATCAATTACCTCCATTGCTTTTGGCATAATAATCATCCTTTCACAAAATGGTCTTTGCTCAATGGTATCTCACACATGCATATTTTTCAATGAGAATAAAAAAGACTGTTGATTAAATCAACAGTCTTTCTGGTGGAGAGAGATGGATTCGAACCATCGAAATCGTAGATAACAGATTTACAGTCTGCCCCCTTTGGCCACTCGGGAACCTCTCCGTACTGTTTTAAACTGGCGACCTGGATGGGGCTCGAACCCACGACCTCCAGCGTGACAGGCTGGCATTCTAACCAACTGAACTACCAGGCCGC
>MWDI01000027.1 GCA_002070475.1 Firmicutes bacterium ADurb.Bin146 | reverse complement strand
GAAGGCATCTAAGCGCGAAGCCATCCTCAAGATTAGATATCCCATCCAGTTAATGGAGTAAGGCCCCATGTAGACCACATGGTTGATAGGCCGGGAGTGCAAGCGCGGCGACGCGCTCAGCGGACCGGTACTAATAGGCCGAGGGCTTGACCTAAAGAAGCGGAAGTTTCTGGCGGGTGAGGCGCTGCATTGATTGTTGTAACGAAACGTTAGTCGAGTAGGCTTTCCATTATGCGGTTTTGAGAGCATGTCCGGCGGCTTTGGCGGCGAGGATACACCCGTACCCATCCCGAACACGGAAGTTAAGCTCGCGTGCGCCGAAGATACTTGGCTGGCGACGGCCCGGGAAAATAGGGCGCTGCCGGACATTTCTTTTAAACAAACACCCATAGGGTGTTTTTTTAATGCTAAAAATTTATATAATGTAGATATTTACATTAAAGTGAAAGCATCAGACCTGTTTTATAATCTTAGTGTTTATTATGTATATAAAATAATGTATAATATTGATAATTTGATTTTGAGGTGGAAATGGACTTTTTTTCAATAATTACAATATTCGCAGGACTTACTCTTTTCCTATATGGTATGAATCTTATGGGGACAGGACTAGAAAGAGTAGCAGGACGCAGACTTGAAACAATAATCGAGAAAGCGACAAGCCGGCCTATAAAAGGTATATTAATAGGGATTGGTGTTACTGCTATTATTCAATCATCATCTGCGACAACTGTAATGATTGTAGGATTCGTCAACTCAGGACTTATGAAGCTTTCTCAAGCTGTAGGTGTGATAATGGGTGCGAATATCGGAACAACAGTCACTTCCTGGATATTAAGCCTTGTAAGTATTGACAGCGATACTTTTATTGTTAAATTGTTTAAACCGGACACATTCGCTCCTGTACTGGGAATTATCGGAATAGGGCTTGTGATGGCTGGCAAGAGGAACAAGAATAAGAATGTTGGTAGAATAATGCTCGGGTTTTTTATACTTATGTTCGGAATGTCAACAATGTCAGGTGCTGTTAAACCGCTTGCTGAGGTTGAAGGATTTACAAATATACTCACTCTGTTTTCAAATCCTATTCTCGGAGTAATTACAGGTGCGGTATTTACAGCCATAATACAGAGTTCATCTGCATCAGTAGGTGTTCTGCAAGCATTATCTACTACCGGTGCATTAACATATGGAAGTGCCATTCCTATCATACTTGGGCAAAATATCGGGACATGCGCGACAGCCCTTATATCCTGTATAGGAACTAATAAAAATGCTAAAAGAGCAGCAATGATTCATCTGTATTTCAATCTGATAGGTACTGTTTTATTCATCGTCCTATTCTATACATTAAATGCTATTATGAAATTTACATTTTTAGATTCATCATTAAGCCCTGTAGGAATAGCTATAATACATACATTATTTAATCTTTTGTCAACATTAGTATTATTACCTTTTTCAAAGTTACTGGTTAGATTATCGGAAAAGACAGTTAAGGATAAAGGCATCACAATAGAAAGAATCGTATTAGATGAACGTTTCCTTAATACTCCATCAATTGCTGTGGAACAGTGCAAGAAGCATATTGTCACAATGGCGAATATAACAAAAGAAACAATATTAATGGCACTGCCTCTCATAAACAATTATGATGCAAAAAAAGCCCAAATAATAACTGAAAATGAGGATTTGATTGATACATACGAAGACAAGTTGGGATCCTATCTTGTAAAGTTAAGCGGACGTGAACTAAATGACAAGGACAGCAAGGAGATATCAAAAATATTACATAGTATAAGCGATTTTGAAAGAATAAGCGACCATGCATGTAATATTCTTGATGTAGCCAAAGAACTATATGATAAAAATATTACATTTTCACCTCAGGCGAACAAGGAGCTTGTTGTTATGGCTGCAGCAGTAGAGGAAATACTTCAGCTTTCCATTGATGCTTTCCTGAATAATGATTTTGAGAAAGCGTATAAAGTAGAACCGTTGGAACAGGTTATAGATGAACTGAAAATCATACTTAAAGACCATCATATAGAAAGACTGCAGGGTGGTAACTGCACGATTGAATTAGGATTTATACTTTCAGACCTTATAAGCAATTATGAAAGAGTATCAGATCACTGTTCAAATCTTGCAGTTCTGACTATACAGATTGCTGAGGGGTTATTTGACACACATGAATATCTGCATGATATCAAAAAGTCTGACCAGAAACATTACATGGAAAACTATCAGAAGTTCCATGATAAATATGATGTGACGAATATACCTAATGATGATTCATATATTAATGATACAGTCAAAATGCTAAAGTAAATATATTGTTACTTGTTCAGAAACCGAATTGCACTACTGATAAACAACACAGTTTTATCACAAATTAATGATATAATAAATTAATAGATTATATTTTGGAGGTTGTGATGCTTAACAAGATATTGGTTGCTGAAGATGAACCTGCTTTAAGAAACCTCGTAAAAACCTGTCTGGTTAAGGAAGGGTACTCGGTACTCGAAGCAAGAGACGGACAGGAAGCTTTGGATATTTTCTACAGCGAGAATATATCTTTAATTATTCTTGATATTATGATGCCTAAACTAGATGGATTTGATGTGTTGAAAACAATCAGGTTGGAATCCACAGTACCAGTTCTTATGCTTACAGCAAGAAATACTGAGTATGATGAATTGCAAGGACTCAAGCTAGGAGCAGATGACTACATAACAAAACCATTCTCGCCAGCTGTTCTGGTGTCAAGGGTAAAGGCTATTCTTAAAAGAGCAGGGATGTTTACAGACAACGATATTACCGCAAACGATATATTATTAAAGGTAAAAGAGCATGAAGTTTATGTAAAGGGAGAAAAAATTAATCTTACTCCTAAGGAATTTGATCTTCTTCAGTACCTTATACAAAACAAGAATGTAGTCCATTCAAGAGAAAAACTTTTGTCTGCAGTTTGGGGATATGATTTCTTTGGAGATGCGAGAACTGTTGATACGCATATGAAATGTTTGCGAACTAAACTTAAGGATTCTGGAGAATATATTAAAACAGTACGTAAATATGGATATAAACTGGAGGTATAAATATTAAACTTCGTAATAAGCTTATACTCATAATAGTATGTGTGCTTTTTGTAAATGTACTTGCGACAGTTTTGTTTAGCAATATTGTATTTGAACGATTCTATATTAATGCAAAACATAACGAACTTAAAGAATATGCTGAAGAAATCAACCAGTATTTCATTGACATAGATATTTCTGTTCCCAATTTCAGGGATAACCTGATAAATACTTTTGATAAGATGGAGAGGAATAACATTGAAATAATATGGTTCGCTTATGATGAGGTAGCAAAACAGGTAGATATCGGATATGCGACCAAGATAACAGGAAGATATCTGCCATCGGATCCTCCAGATACAAAGGAAGTACAAGAGTACATTGCAACTTTAATAAATTTAGGGGAATTAAGCTCATTAGCTAATGTTTATGAATACAAGACCAGTGATGTAAATGTAGGCATTCCGAGTATAAATCTTATCACTTACGTGTATGAGGATACAGATGTACAAAGCGGAAATGTATTAAGATCATATTTAATATTTAGCTCACCGAAAGAATACATAGAGACTACAGCAGATACAGCTGTAAGATTCGTGCTTTATATTTCTCTTGTAACCCTATTAATAGCGATTATTGCAGTTATTATAATATCAGAGAAGATAACCAAGCCTATAGTGAATATAAATAAAGTCGCAAATAAAATCTCAAATCTGGATTTTTCTGAAAATTGCAAAGTGACCGGAAAAGATGAGATAAGTGATTTAGGTAAAAGTATCAATGAAATGAGTACGAAACTACAGGACAGTATTGATTACTTAAAACAACGTGCACAGTTATTGAAAAATGATTTAGAGAAACAGGAAACATCAAATAAAACAAAAAAAGAGTTCATAGCCTCCGTATCCCATGATTTTAAAACGCCTCTTTCCTTAATAATGGCTTACAGCGAGTTATTGATGGACAAGCATAAGGATGATGAAGAGACAAGAGGGCAGCTTTTAATAATTACAGACCAGGCAATAAAAATGAACCTTATGGTAAACCAGTTGCTTACATTATCACAGCTTGAAAGTGGGGCAGCAAAGATAGAAGATACCATATTCTGCTTAAATGAAGCAGTGGAATCTGTAATAAAAGATTTGCACATTATGATTGAACAAAGAAACATAAATTTAACATTCAAATACCAGGATGATTACATTGTTAAAGGCGACTATAATAAAATAACTCATGTTATAACAAACCTTCTAGAAAATGCAATAAAATACTGTGATGAAAAAAAGATAATAAACATTAATATAAACGAAATTGATGGTAAAATAAGGACAAGTATTTACAATACTCATCCAGGAATATCTCAGCAGGCTTTGCCGAACCTTTTTAACAGTTTCTATAAAGAAGACAAATCTAGAGGAGGCAATAGTAATTCCTATGGACTTGGACTATCTATAGTAAAAGTGATTATGGAAATGCATAATTGCAGTTATGGAGCATATAATAGCAATGCAGGGGTAGTATTCTGGTTCGAGTTGGCAAAGCATACTGATTAATTTTTAAAAGGCTAAATAATGCATTTTACTCACGCTAAAGGAATATTGTCCATAAAAAATGGTATGAATATATATCGAGGATGTTCACATGGTTGCATATACTGCGACAGTAGGAGCAAATGCTATCAGTTCACACATGAATTTGAAGATATAGAGGTTAAGATTAATGCTCCTGAACTTCTAGAAAAAGCATTAATTTCAAAAAGAAACAGATGCATGATAAGCACAGGGGCAATGTGTGATCCGTATATGCATATTGAAGAGGAGCTTATGCTCACAAGAAAATGTCTTGAACTGATAGACAGGTATGGTTTTGGTGTAGCAGTTCAGACAAAATCCGACAGGATATTAAGAGACCTTGATCTTTACAAATCCATCAATGAAAAAGCAAAAAGCGTTATACAGATGACACTTACTACATATGATGAAAAATTGTGTGCAATATTGGAGCCAAATGTATGTACGACGAAGCAAAGATATAAAACATTAAAAGTCTTCCAGCAGAACAATATACCCACGGTCGTATGGATGTCTCCTATATTGCCATATATAAATGATACTGAAGAAAATATAAAAGGAATAATGGAATACTGCTTTGATGCAGGAGTGAAAGGTATCATATCGTTTGGCATGGGTACCACAATACGTGAAGGAGACAGAGAATACTTTTATGCTGCTTTGGATAAATATTTTCCAGGTATAAAGCAGAAATACATAATAAGATATGGTTATTCATATGAATGCAGAAGCGATAACAATGAAAAACTAATGAGTATATTCCATAATGAGTGTGAAAAACATGGAGTAATGCATGATGTGAAAAAGATATTTACATATATGAATGAGTTGCCAACCAATGTTGAACAATTGAGTTTCTTTTAATAAAAGCAATTAAGTTAATATATATTGTTAATATAATTTTAATAAATTATACAGTAAAGATAAAGTAGAGCCGTATAAACGGCTCTAGGCACATTATTTGACTTGGTTAATATTTTTATATGTGCCTTTTTCGTAAATGTTTCCTCCTTTCGTGTTTTTATTGCATAAATAATACACACATAGATATGCGTAATATTCCTGCTACGTTTCGTTCTTATAAAACTAATGTCAACCCTATACTAGTGCTAAAATGTGAGTAAATTGTGATGCTAGAGTTAAAGCTGTGTCAACATATAACTTTGTTATCACATAACATATGAGGTATTTTCACAATTTTATCACAAGATATATATAAAATAGAGGTGTAATAGAAATGAGGAGGTAACATATGGATAACGGAAACAATAGAAATGAAAATAATCCAACAAACCTATATTATCAATACAACAGCATGGCATATAACCAGATACAGGAAAAAAAGAAAATGTCTTCTTTAAAGAAGACTCTAATAATTGCAGTAGTAGTATGTTCGATTTTTTCCTTGCTTGTAGGACTTACAGGAGGTTTTCTGGCAAGCAGATTTTATGAAAGAGCTCTTGATTTAAAAAATGAGCCAGCTTCTTCTACATCAGTTTTTGCGACTGATCAGTCTGAGAATAGAAATAGCGAGAATAAATCAATTTATACAGCATCAAACATTGAAAAAGAATATGGTTCGGTAGCTGATATTTATGCCGATACAGTTGATGCTATAGTCGGTATAGTAGTTGAGATTGAGTCCAGTTCAGGATGGTCTACCTTTACGTCAACAAGTTCTGGTTCAGGAGTCATAATAAGTAAGGATGGGTATATTATTACAAATAACCATGTAATTGCAAATGCTAAAAAAATAACCGTATATCTGAATGCCAAGGAGAGCTATACTGCTGAACTTGTAGGATTGGATGTCCAACTGGATTTGGCTCTTTTAAAGATAGACGCAGATAATCTTAAATATATGGAATTCGGCAATAGTGATGAGATAGTAGTAGGAGAAATGGTCCTAGTTATAGGAAATCCATTGGGATATCTGAATCAGAGTTTAACAGTAGGATATATTAGCGGTTTGCAAAGAGAAATTACGCTGGCAAATGAAAAGATGGTACTTTTACAAACTGATGCAGCAGTAAATCCTGGTAATTCTGGAGGCGCGCTCATAAACACTAAAGGAGAACTTATAGGGATAATAAATGCAAAATCCTATGGTAGTGAAATAGATGGGATAGGATTTGCAATACCGATTAATGATATTAAGGATGTTCTTGATGATGTAGTCAATTACGGTTATGTAAAAGGCAGGCCTTATCTTGGAGTGGGATTAGGAGAGATAACATCGCAAAGCACCCTCAACTGGTACAATATGATGTATGGTATGAACTTAACTAAGTTGGGTGTTTATGTTTCGAATGTTGAAGAAGGTTCAGCGGCAGAAAAAGCAGGAATAAAGGAGTTTGACTGTATCGCCAAGTTCAACGGAACAGAGGTATTAAGCATGACTCATCTTAAAGAATTAATAGATAAGTGTACTGTTGGGCAAGATGTTGAAGTTGTAGTAGTAAGAGGAAGCGAAACCATTACACTTAACGTGACAATAGGAGAGGAAGTACCTGCGACATCGAAGTAATTAAGCATAAACGGCTATATAAGAGCTTGAAATCTAGTAAAGGTTTTAAGCTCTTTATTTACTTTTACTGCAGCATACAATAAGATATAAATATGCTAAAGAATATATTGTTGATAATAGAATACTGTGGCAAGAATTATGCCGGATGGCAAAGACAGCAAAATGGTATATCTATACAAGAGAAAATTGAAAATGCTATACAGGAGCTTACAGGTCAAAAAATAAATATAAATGGCAGTGGCCGTACAGATGCTAAAGTAAATGCTTTGGGTCAATGTGCAAATTTCAAGATTGACTGCACAATTCCTCCACCTAATTTCAGCATGGCTCTTAACAGCATATTGCCTGAGGATATCCGAATATTGGAATCTTTTGAAGTTGATATGGATTTCCATGCTCGTTATAGCGCGACAGGTAAGTATTATAGGTATACCATTCTAAACAGAAAGATGCCCTCAGCAATATACAAGCATACGACATGCCATGTAAAACAGCCTCTTGATGTGGAAAAAATGATTAAAGCAAGCTCATATTTCATAGGCGAGCATGATTTTCGCGCATTTATGTCAGCAGGCAGTAATATAAAAACCACAATAAGGACTATATATAGTTTAAATATAACTCAAAATGATAATCTTATATTCATCGACATAAAAGGAAACGGCTTTCTATACAATATGGTCAGGATTATTGCAGGCACATTAGCCGAAGTAGGAAAAGGAAGCATACCTGTAGAGGAAGTAAAGAATATAATACAAAGCCATGACCGCTCTAGGTGCGGTCCGACATTAAAAGCAAGCGGGTTGTGTCTTATGGAAGTATTCTACAATTGACATTGTAGCTTAATTTTCCATAAGGTATAATATAAGTATCAGAAGACAAATAATGAAAGGAGACAGTTTATATGAAAATTTCAATTGTCGGACGAAGAATCGATATTACCGAGGAAATCAAAGACTGGACCGAAAAGAAATTTGCAAAACTGGACAAGTTTTTTGATGTAAGTACAGAAGCAACGGTAGTTATTGAAGCTTTAAAGCAGAACAAACACACAAAGGTGGAATCCACCATAGTTTGGAAAGGAGTGATTTTCAGAGCAGAGCTCTCAGGTAATGACCTGTTAGGACAGATTGACAAATCTGTAGACATTATTGAAAGACAGATCAGAAAAAACAAGACAAGGCTAGAGAAGAGATTCCATGGGGATGTTCCAAATAATTGGATAGGCATCACACAAAGTACAGATTATCCACAAGCAGCATATAATGTGGTGAAAACGAAAAAATTCCCTGTAAAACCTATGTCTGTCGATGAAGCAGTAATGCAGATGGAAATGCTTAATCATGAGTTTTTCATGTTTGTTAATGAGGAAACTAGTGTGATGAATGTGGTATATAAAAGGAAGGATGGAGATTACGGTCTGTTAGTGCCTTACGAATAAACCGCAAAAAACGAACCGGCTGAAAAGCCGGTTTTTTTACGCTTAAAATTGTATAATATGAAATAGCATATAAAGAAAAGGATAGTAAGATGGCACAATCTGAAAGGCTGAACAATGCTTTTAATAAACTGATAACCGATGAAGATACTAATCTTATGCAGAAAAATGCCCGACAGATAAGCGAAGATTACAGAAATAGTATCGGATCAAACAAACGCATAGTGAATGATGAGAATCAAGCAAAGGCTTATGCTGCATCTAGAATGAGAGCTACTTATCAGGCGGTTTATGATAGTTTGAAATATATTAATAAAATCTCTTGCTTAAACGCTGACTCTCTTCTAGATGTAGGTGCCGGTACGGGAGCCAGTGTATTTGCATGTACTGATCTTATGATAATTAAGGATATTGTTCTTATTGAAAGAGAAGAAAGCATGATAAGCATAGGTAAAAAGCTTTTTTCGCTGACTGATGATAATTCCTTAGTAAAAGCAAAATGGATTAAAGGGACATTACAGGATATTGACGTAAATTCCAAATACGATTTAATAACTGCATCATATGTCATGAATGAACTTAATGATGAGGATAGGATAAGTATAGCCTTAAAATTATGGGAAATGACTAAAGACACATTACTGATTGTGGAACCGGGAACCCCTAAAGGATATAGGAATATTATAGATTTAAGAGATATTCTCTTAAGTAAAGGCGCATATATAACAGCTCCATGCCCTCATATGGATAAATGTCCTATTGAAGAAGATGACTGGTGTCATTTTTACTGCAGGGTAGAAAGAACCAAGCTTCATAAGCAGCTAAAAGGTGGAGAAGCTCCATTTGAAGATGAAAAATACTCTTTTATTGCTTTTTCAAGAAAAGAAAAACAACTGCCTGTATACAGAATATTAAGGCATCCTAAAACTAGTAAAGGACATATAAAACTGACTGCCTGTTCAAAACAAGGAATAGTCGGGATAACCGTCTCAAAGCGGGAAAAAGAAAGATATAAAGATGCAAAAAAGCTTAAAGCAGGAGATGATTTTTATTAATAAGGTCTTGTATTCATAACTATATCTTTTAATCTTGTCATAAAATACCTATAATTCTCAAAACTGACATTACTCAAGACCATGTGATCTGGACCTGGAATGAATCTGCCAAGCTTTATAAGCACAGATGCTTTTTCCAGCTCCTCATCCATCTGTTCTTTACCATGAGCCATACAGTCTTTATTAAGCCCGCCTAATCCAGCCATACTCGGCAGTTTTTCGCGTACATTTTTAGCATTACACCCTGCAAGAGACTCAAAAGGATACATGGCATTGACTCCCGAATCATACATCCATTCAGCTAAAATATCTGTGTTCCCGTCGCTGTCAACTAAGAGGATAGGAATATCATGAGCATCTGCAAAAGCTCTTATCTTTTTGTACTGAGGGGCGAGAAATTCTTGGAAATGTTCTGGTGAAATTATCGAACCGCACTTATAAGCCATATCTTCCCAGCTTTCTATCAAATCAAACTGAATTTTATCGCACAGCCTTTCCCAAAGCAATAAAAGCATATTTATATATTCCGAAATTATTTCTTTTACAGCATCTGGGTCATCATAGAACATATATCCGAGATTTACATCACCTGCCAGCCTTCGTATGAAGCCATATACTCCGCCGCAAGTAAGCTGTAAAGGGTAATCCCTGTCTTTATAAAATTGGGCAAGCTCATCGATGTCTGCAGGTATCCTTTTTTCTACATCACAAAGGACATATGGCCTTATCTTGTCCCAGTCATTAGCTGTTTTTAATGCATATTCAAGGATACCGCTATGATAGTCTTTGTCCTTACTCCATGTTCTTATCTCACCAATAGCGTTTTTATAAATATGAACAGGCCCGGTATCATCAATGCATATATCTGGTGGCATTCCACATAAACTGTACTTTACAGGTACTATTGCCCATCCTCTGTATGCTCCCTCGAACCCTAACAGCTTATCCATGTATATAGACAGGTTGGGCCTTTTTTCCAGCCATGAAGCAAGCGCATAATTTGATCCGCCAAAAATCCTCATAAATGGAACTCTGTCGACTTCCTGCCCTGTAAGGGTTCTTACAAAACGCTGACGGGTATTTAATTCTGTTGCCATATGATACCTCTTTGGAAATGATAAATGAATAGTAACACAGTAAATAATACACTTCAACATATATGTCATTGTTCCTTTTAATAGAAGCTGATTAATGGTAAAATGATTTAAGCAATAAAAATATGAGGTTTGTATGTCAATAAAAAATAATATACTTGATAATCTGAATGAAGAACAGAAAAAAGCAGTAACTAGCACACAAGGAGCTGTACTGGTACTAGCCGGAGCAGGTTCTGGTAAGACAAGAGTACTGACTAGAAGGATAGCATATATACTTCAGCAGGGTCTTGCACGTGCAAGCCAGATACTCGCCATCACTTTCACAAATAAGGCTGCAGCACAGATTAAGGAAAGGGTATATGAGTTATGCGATGAGGATTTCAAAGGATATTTCCCATGGCTTGGAACAATACATTCATGTTGCCTGAAAATGCTTAGGCAATACCCGGAAGAAGCCGGATTCAAAAGTAACTTTTTAATATATGACACTGATGATAAGAAAAGCGTTATCAAAAGCTGTATGAAGCAGCTTAATATATCAGATAAAGCATTTTCTTTAGGGTATGTCGCAGCCCAGATAAGCAGAGCTAAGGATGATCTTTTAGGTTACGAGGAATTTGCTGCTGCAAATGCTAATGATTTTCAGAAAAAAACAGTTGCAAAAATTTATGAGCTTTATCAGACTAAGATGAAAGAATATAATGCGATGGATTTTGATGACATCATATTCAACACATACTATCTTTTAAAAAATAACAAACATGTACTGGAATATTTTCAAAATATCTTCAAATATATCCTTATAGATGAGTTTCAGGATACAAATATAGCCCAGTACAGGATATTCGCAATGCTTTCTATGAAATACAGGAATCTTTTTGTGGTTGGCGATGATGATCAGTCCATTTACAGTTTCCGAGGAGCAAATATAAAGAATATATTGAATTTCGAGAAGGATTTTCCCGACAGTACAGTGATAAAACTGGAGACCAATTACCGGTCCTGCGAAAACATATTGAAAGCAGCAAACTGTGTAATAAGGAATAATGCAGCAAGAAAAACTAAAACCTTAAAAACAAGCAAGCCTGAAGGTAGCAGGATAAACCTTTATAAAGCATATAACGAACTAAATGAAGCCATATATGTTGCAAACGAGATAAAGAAACTCATAAAGCAGGGATATACATACAGGGATTTTGCCGTTTTATACCGTACCAATGCTCAGTCGAGAGTATTTGAAAGAGTATTCAGAGAAAGAGACCTCGACTACAGAATATTTGGAGGTTTAAGCTTCTTTTCAAGGCAGGAGGTAAAAGATGTACTTGCATATATGAGAGTCGTGTTTAGCACAGACGATGATGCTTCTTTATTTAGGATAATTAATCAACCCAAAAGAGGTATAGGTGATACTACTATTAAAAAAATACAGGCTATAGCTTCATATGAGTCAGTGACCTCATATGATGTTATAAAAAATGCGGATAAGTATGAACAACTTTCTTCAGCGTCAGCAAAATTGAAAGCTTTCAGCGATATGATTGAACAGCTCAAAGAATGTGATGTACCAGGTAAACTGGAAGAACTTTATGATAATATACTTAAACTTACTGGTATAAACGAATATTACTTACAAGAAGATGCTAATCTTGGCAGGGAAAGAGTAGAAAACATAAAAGAACTCAAAAGCGCTATTGTTACAATGAAACAATCGCATGAGGAGGATTACGGAGAGCTGTTGACTTTAGCTGCTTTTTTAGAAAATGTTACTTTAGCAACTGATGCAGACAAGGAACAAGCTTCTGACAACTATATCTCAATAATGACCCTGCACTCAGCAAAAGGGTTGGAGTTTAAAGTTGTATTCCTTGTAGGAATGGAAGAAGGGCTGTTTCCTTCATTTATGTCTATGAGCGAGAGTATGGAGGGACTGGAAGAGGAAAGAAGATTATGTTATGTCGGCATAACAAGAGCTATGGACATACTGTACTGCATTTATGCTGAAGAAAGAACGAAATTCGGCAAGACACAGCCTTGTGACCAGTCAAGATTCTTAAAAGAAATCCCCAGAGAACTTGTTAATGCAAGCCGAAAAGCATTTGAAAGCAGTGAAACAAGCGGATTCATTTTTGACAAATTGTTTATGCAAAACAAACCTGTATCTGTCACTAAAGGAGGGAAGCCAGTTGATATTCCCGGTTTGAATATTAACACTGAAGCTGTTATGAAAAAAGAGGACTATAACATAGGAGACAGAGTAATGCATAAAAAATATGGAGAAGGATATATTAAAGATCTTTATGATGATAATGGTATGGATATTGTGGAAGTAAATTTTGATATGGCAGGAATAAAAAGGCTTGTAATGGAATTTGCTAAACTGGTTAAAGTATAAAAGAGTTGCATTTTCATACAAAAAGCTTTGTACATTGCGATAAATAATGTTATGGAATATAATTTAACAAACAGTGGTTGATTGCTTATGACATTTGTATGAAAGGAGACTTATGAAATGAAATGCCCAAATTGCGGATATGAAGAGGATAAAGTTATAGATTCCAGACCCTCAGAAGAAGGATACGCTATAAGAAGAAGACGTGAATGTTTAAACTGCAAGGAGCGTTTTACTACATATGAGAATATCGAGAGAAAACCCATTATTGTAGTGAAAAAGGACCAATCAAGACAAAATTTTGACAAAGCAAAACTCCTTAACAGGCTTATGATAGCATGTGCGAAACGTCCTGTTTCAATTACAATGTTGGAAAATGTCGTTAACGCGATTGAGCTGGATTTTCACAAACGTCACTTAAGGGAAGTAACATCAAGAGAAATAGGTGATAAAGTTCTTGAACACCTTATAGACATAGATTATGTAGCATATGTACGGTTTGCCTCAGTGTATAAGGATTTTAATGATATGGATACTTTTACAAAAGAAATAAATATGGTTAAGGAAAAACAAAAAAAACAGGAGATATAGTTAATGGTACAGGATAAAAAGGATGTAGAACAGATTACCAGCAGGGAAGAGGATTTTGCTAAATGGTATACTGACGTTGTCAGGAAAGCGGAACTCATTGATTACTCACAGATTAAGGGATGTGTGATACTAAGACCGTATGCATATGCCTTATGGGAAAACATACAGAGGATATTGGACGGCATGTTCAAAGACACTGGTCATGAGAATGTTTATATGCCGATGTTCATACCAGAGTCTCTTTTGCAGAAAGAAAAAGATCATGTGGAAGGATTTGCTCCTGAAGTAGCTTGGGTTACAATGGGAGGTTCTGAAGAGCTTACAGAAAGAATATGTGTCAGACCTACATCAGAAACATTATTCTGTGACCATTACAAAAACATTATCAAATCCTGGAGAGATCTGCCTAAAAAATATAATCAGTGGTGTTCTGTAGTGCGTTGGGAAAAAGCTACAAGACCATTCTTAAGACATCGTGAATTTTTGTGGCAGGAAGGGCATACTATACATTCCACAGTAGAAGAAGCAAGGCAGGAAACACAGCAGATGCTCCAGATATATGCGGATTTCGCTGAAAATTATCTTGCAATGCCTGTAGTAAAAGGTCAGAAAACTGAAAAAGAAAAGTTTGCTGGAGCGGAAGAGACCTATACGATTGAATGTATGATGCACGACAAAAAAGCACTTCAAAGCGGAACAAGCCACTATTTCGGAGACGGGTTCGCAAAAGCCTTTGATATAAAGTTTACTGATAAAGATAATACTTTAAAAAATCCCTTTCAAACTTCATGGGGAATGTCCACAAGGATAATTGGTGGAATAATAATGACGCATGGAGATGATTCAGGGTTAAAGCTACCGCCAATGGTAGCGCCTGTCCAGGTTATGGTAATACCTGTCGCTCAGCATAAAGAAGGTGTTTTGGATGCTGCAGAAAAACTTCTTAATCAATTGAAATCTTCAGGTATAAGAGCTGGTATTGATGCATCCGAACAGTCGCCAGGATGGAAATTTGCTGAATATGAAATGAAGGGTATTCCTCTTAGACTGGAAATAGGACCAAGAGACATACAAAATAACCAGTGCCTTGCAGTAAGAAGGGATACAAAAGAAAAGATATCCTTGGCGCTTGCTGATATTGAAAAATCAGTCAGGGAGCTTTTAGATAACATCCAAAAGAATATGTTTGAAGAAGCAAAACAAAATCTGGAAAATAATACTTTTACTGCTTATACCATAGAAGAACTTAAAGACATAATTCAGACTAAAGGCGGATTCGTTAAAGCCATGTGGTGTGGGGATGTAAAGTGTGAAACACAGCTAAAAGAAGAAGCAGGAGTCTCATCAAGATGCATACCATTCGCTCAGGAAAACCTTTCTGACAAATGCGTGTGTTGTGAAAAATCTGCAAAACAAATGGTCATATGGGCTGTGGCGTACTAAAATGTGATGGAACGTAAGACGGTAGCTGCCGTAATACTGGATAATACATCAAGAACCTTTGACAAGATATATAACTATCTTGTACCTGAGGATATGCCGTTATATCTGGAAACAGGCATGCGTGTTTTAGTGCCTTTTGGAAAAGCAGACAAACAGAAAGTAGCATACTTTTTAAATTATGTCCCATACTCAGAAAAAATGAATGACATTAAGATGAAGTACATTATCGATATACTGGACGATGAGGCAGTGTTATCAAAAAATATGTTCATACTTGCAAAACAGATTAGAGACGAATATTTCTGCACATATGGTCAGGTCTTAAATGCCATGGTTCCTTTAGGATTAAAAATATCCATTGAAAAACTTGTATTACAGGAAGACGGGACTTTAACTCTTTTTCAAGCTTACTTGAAATCTTTACCAGGCGGTATAAACGAGCTAAACCAGCAGCTCAAATCAAATAAGATAAAGATTGTCGAGCAGGGTGTCCGTAATATGAAAAAGAAGTTCGAAAAGGCAGCAAGACTTAAAATAACTCCTGATGAAGTAGTGGAACTTGTATATAAGGACAGCATTAAAAATGAAAAGCATTTGAGAGTACTAGATCTTTTGTCTTGTTACGAGGATATTACTGTCAATGATTTTTCTTGTTACGAAAATATATCAAAAAACATTCTGTCTACTCTGGAAAAAAAAGGATACATTGAAATTTTCGAGAAGTTGAAAAAAGATGATATAAATTATGAAGAACCGGATGAAGCAGTTCCAAGTGACAAGATACCCACACAGGAACAGGAGCAAGTCACTAATGCTATTGCATCGTCAATAGATAAAGGCATATATGACAGATTCCTTATTCATGGCATAACAGGTAGCGGTAAGACAGAAGTATATTTGAATCTAGCAGAAAAAGTAATAAATAACGGAAGGGATGTAATTGTTTTGGTTCCTGAAATTGCTCTTACTCCGCTTATGGTGAAACGTTTTACTAAACGCTTCGGTAATAACCTGGAAGTTATGCACAGTCGTCTGTCAATGAAGGAAAGATATAATGCCTGGATGAAGATAAAAAGAGGTGATGTTAAAATAGCCTTAGGAACCAGAAGCTGCATATTTGCTCCTTTTGACAAACTTGGACTTATCATCATTGATGAAGAGCATGACAGTTCATACATATCGGAAAGCACCCCAAAGTATCATACAAATTTTGTAGCCAATAGAAGAGCTCATATGGAGAATGCTGTTCTTGTTCTTGGTTCTGCTACACCTAAGATTACAACATATAATGCATTCGAGAAAATAGGGCATGTTCTTACTATGTCAAACAGGGCATCTGGAGAGCTTCCATCAGTTTTTCTAGTAGATATGAGGGAAGATGCAATAAACGGCAGAATGTCAGTATTCAGTACCACTTTATTAAATGAGATTAATAGGAATCTTATTAATAAAGAACAGACAGTTCTTTTTTTGAACAAGCGTGGATATACATCAATGCAGTTATGTACAGCATGTAGATCGGTTGTAAAATGCGAGCATTGTGATGTTCCTCTTACTTATCATAAAAAAAGAAATTATCTTATATGTCATTACTGTGGACATGTACAAAAAAAATCTGATATATGCCCACAATGTCATGAAAATGCCATGATGGAATGCGGAATAGGAACTGAGAAATGCGAAGCTCAGCTTCATGAGATGTTCCCTGAAGCATCAGTAATAAGGATGGATCTGGATACGACAGGCATGAAGAATTCGCATAAGGATATCCTTGAACGATTTGAAAAGGATAAGATTGATATACTTATCGGCACACAGATGATAGCAAAAGGTCATGATTACCCGCTTGTGACTTTGGTAGGAATTCTAAATGCGGATGCTTTGGGAGCGGGAACTTTTTATGAGTCCAATGAGAATGCATACCAGCTCATAACCCAATCTTCAGGGCGGGCAGGAAGATCCGATCTCAAAGGAAGAGCAATTATTCAGGCATACAATGTAGATTCACCTTTAATGGAAAGCGCTATGAAGCAGGACTATGCCTCTTTCTATTCTTCTGAGCTAAAAATCAGACAGGTATTAGATTTACCTCCATTTACTAATATGGCTTTTCTTATTTTTTCTTCTGTACAGCAGCATATGTGTGAGGAATATGCGGATATAGCATATAATATTTTAAAAAAGACATCAATGACTGTATATGCGCCATCAAAACCTCAAATAGGCAAACTGAATGACAGATTCAGAATAAGAATAATAGTAAAACATAGAAATACAAAAGAGTTTTCTGACAACATAACAAAAGTATATCTGTATATGATTAAAAAATTACCCCAAAAAATAACCATCAGCATTGATGTTTTTAAAGATGAGTTCGATACTTTTTAATTCATTACGATACTATTTGATGTATAATTAATTTATGTAAATATTAAAGAAAAGGAAGGGTTCATATGCTTACTGATATCGAAATTGCTCAGAATGCAATAATAAAACCAATTACTAAAATTGCGGAATCTATAGGAATTAAAGAGGAAAGCTTGGAACTCTATGGTCAGTATAAGGCAAAAGTAAAAAGCAGCTCTTTAGATGGTAAAGACAAAGATGGTAAGCTCATACTTGTCACTGCAATAACACCTACTCCTGCCGGAGAGGGAAAGACAACGACCAGTATAGGTCTGGCAGATGGATTAAGAAAGATAGGCAAAAAATCCATGCTTGCTCTTAGAGAGCCATCTTTAGGCCCAGTGTTTGGCGTTAAAGGAGGGGCTGCTGGAGGAGGATATGCTCAGGTAATACCTATGGAAGATATAAACCTGCATTTCACAGGGGACATACATGCAGTAACTGCTGCTAATAATCTTTTAGCAGCTTTAATAGACAATCACATATATCAAGGAAATGAGCTTAAGATTGATTCTCGAAGAATAACCTGGAAACGATGCTTAGACATGAATGACAGGCAGTTAAGATATGCAATTGACGGTCTTGGAGGCAAGACTAATGGGATGCCTAGAGAAGATGGTTTCGATATATCTGTAGCAAGCGAGATAATGGCGATACTCTGTCTTTCTCAAAGCATAACCGATCTTAAAGAAAAAATAGGTCAAATAATAATAGGATACGATTTCGATGGTGAACCAGTAACTGCATCTATGCTCAAAGCACAGGGTGCGATTGCAGTTCTTCTAAAAGATGCACTGAAACCTAATCTTGTACAAACACTTGAAGGAACTCCTGCATTTGTGCATGGTGGACCTTTTGCAAATATCGCGCATGGATGTAACAGTGTAATGGCAACCAAATATGCTTTAAGATTAAGCGACTATGTTGTAACTGAGGCAGGATTCGGTGCAGACCTAGGAGCAGAAAAATTTTGTGACATTAAATGCAGGATAGCAGGATTAAGACCTGATGCTGTAGTAATTGTCGCTACCATAAAGGCTTTAAAGTATCATGGAGGCATAAATAAGAAAGATCTTGGTGTTACCAACGTTCAAGCAGTAGAGAGGGGTATGCCTAATCTGTATAAACATATAGAAAATATAACGAAGGTATTTAAGGTACCAGCAGTAGTATCTATTAACAAATTCTCCAAAGACACAAAAGAAGAAATCGATGTCATAAAGAAAGGATGCGAGGCAATAGGTATCGCTGCAGTGGAATGTCTTGTATGGGAAAAAGGCGGTGAAGGTGGTATAGAACTCGCTAAAGAGGCAGTAAGATTATGTGATATGGAAAATAAATTTGAATTCTGTTATGAAAGCAGTCTCTCAATTACAGAAAAAATAAAAGCAATTGCTACTAGGATATATGGAGCTGATAGTGTTGAATTTACTTCTGAAGCTAAAGCAGTACTAAAGATCATAAATGAAAAAGGTTACAACACTCTACCTGTATGTATAGCTAAAACACAGTTTTCCTTCTCTGATAATACAAAACTCATTAACAGACCACTAGGTTTCGAAATTACTGTACGAGATTTGAGGATATCTGCTGGAGCTGGATTCATTGTAGCTCTTACTGGTGAAATCATGACAATGCCTGGATTGCCCAAAACACCTGCAGCTGAATCCATAGATATTGATGAGGATGGAAAGATAACAGGATTATTTTAATATATCAGTTTTGTCAGTAGACAAACGGAATTATAATGCTAACATAAAAATACCAATAAATGTCGCAAAGGAGTATTTATGTTAGTGGAATTTTTAGGAGCTGTTATAACCCAAAACGGAAGGTATCTGGTCGAGCCTATAGAAAATAACGAAAAAATGTATGTTAGATTCCCTAGGATAGAGACTGTTAATGCAATTGCTGAAAAAGAGGAAATTCTAGAATACGGGCTTAAAATGAAATATGGTATTGAAATCATGGTAAATGATTGTATTTATCAGGAGGATTTTACCGATAAGTCTGATGTTGTAAGTTATGCATATTTTTCAGTTTATATGCACGGATGCAAACTGCCTTCGCAAATGCTTTGGATTGAAAAGGAAGACTTATCAAGAGTGAATTTTGTAATTGAAGACAGCATAATAACTGATATAATCCTAAATTCGGATAAAAAGGAGGCATTCAATGTTCAGGATATCTCTTGTGTTGAAAAGAGAAGATAGATTCATAGTAAAAAAGGACTATTTCAATAATGACTATTACTACGGTTTCTGGGAAATCTTCACAGCTGAGAAATTTGATGTATCCAGTGTATGCGGATATATAAAGGAAAATTACCCTGTATTTATAGGTGTAAATCTTTTGAAAGTAAGCTATGTAACGCAAGTGGTAAATCCTGAAACAGTATACATTTTCTGTCTTGCGGATATAAGCAAAGAACATATTCATAGTAAAGAGGATTACTGTATAGTATCAGAAGAAGAACTAAAAGAATTAAATATGATTTATCCTGATGCCATTTGTAGGGATATACTTTCAAAACAAGAAAAATCACTCAGCGAGCGCGAGAAGGAAATACTTATTGCTGCCGATAAGATTTTTAATATAAATGAAAATGCCGCAAGAGCTGATGCCTTTATAGCATTAATGGAGAACAGAATAGACGAAAATGGTTTTGAAGGATATATAAAAGAAAGGATAAAAGCTTACAGATACGGAATGCCTGATTTCGGCTTTAATTCAGATATGCACTTGTGTATATGGAAACAAAGAAAAGACAGATGGAGTTTTTCGAATAATCAATGATTCTTAATTTTTTACAGCTGCCTGCTGAAGTAATATGATATCATATCTATAGGGGGTGCGATATGGCGGATCTAATGATGAAAAAAATGCCTGCGACTGAATGGCAAGATGCTCTGCCCTTAGGAAATGGCGAAATCGGAGCAATGATTTATGGCAGTATACAAAAAGAAAGAATCTTACTTAATCATGAAAGGCTCTTCAGGTATCAGAAAGAACCGGTATATGATCCTTTTTATGAATATCTTCCACAAGTAAGAAAACTTATGCTAGAAGGCAGATACGATGAGGGTGAAGCATATTTTAATGAAAAATTTAAATCATGCTGTAAAGAGGTATATAACGTTGATCCTTATCAGCCTTTTGCAGAAGCTTATCTAGTTAGAAAGCCTGACGATGCTTTTACAGATTACACTGCTTCTCTTGACTTCTCATCGGCTATAGCTAAGGTTCAATGGAATGAGAAAAATTCCAGGATTACAAGAGAAAGTTTCGTATCGTATGAAACCGGATGTGTTTGCACAAGCATATTTACTTCTGACGATAGACCGCTTGATTTGAAAGTATATATGGATTCAGTACCAGGAGGAGAGAACTATCTGGTAAGCAACCATCAAATTAAAGATAACTGTTTTATACTAAACTGCATATATAATGATGGCAGAAAGCATGGAGCAGTCGCTTATGTTAAAACAGATGGAGGAAGTATTGAATATAATAAAGACAATATATCCGTTAATAAAGCGATAAAAATATATATATTCATCAAACTTTATATATACGAAGATGACAAGAAAGCAGCAGACCGGCTTATAAAAACCCTAAAAGGATATGATTATGATCAACTGAAACAAAATCATATTTCTGTGTGGAAAAGACTATACAATGAAGTTAGTCTGACCTTGGGTGATGAGCAAGAAATTTTATCTAATGAAGAAATCCTTCTAGATGCATATCAGGACAAAAAACCATTAAACCTGTTTAATACCATGTTTAATTATGGGAAATACCTATTCATATCGTCATCAAGAAAGAACGGGCTTCCGATAAATCTGCAAGGGATATGGAATGGCACGTATGAACCGAAATGGGATTCTGATATACATAATGATGAAAATGTTCAAATGTGTTATTGGGCATCTTTACCTTTAGGACAGTTCGAATCTTCTTTGGCTCTTTATGATTATTTCGATTCTATGATTCCGCATTTTAGAGAAAATGCCAGGAAGATATATAACTGCAGAGGAATTCTTGTTCCAATATGTATGAGCACGCACGGAAAAATAAGCGGTGTTACCGGCAGATGGCAATCATGGATATCAGCAGGAGGATGGATAAGTTCCCACTATTATGATTACTGGCTTTTTACCAAAGATGATGAATTTTTAAAACACAGAGCAGTAAGGTTTATGAAAGAAGTTGTCTTATTTTATGAAGATTTCCTTATAACCGGAGAGGATGGCAAGTATATTTTTGTTCCTTCTCTTTCTCCTGAAAATGTACCGAATCATGAACATGCTTCCATGATGTGTGTTAATGCGACAATGGATGTAGCAATAGCAAAAGAATGTATTACAAACCTTATAACTGCATGCAAATATCTTGATATTGAGGATGTCAATATTTCAAAATGGGAGACAATGCTTGAAAAAATGCCACAATACGAAATAAATGAAGATGGTGCTATGAAAGAATGGATATATGATGGACTAAAAGATAACTACTATCACAGGCACCAGTCTCATATTTATCCATTGTTTCCTGGTAATGAAATAACAAAGGAAAGTAATCCTGTCATATATGAAGCTTTGAAGACTGCCGTAGATAAAAGACTGATGATAGGTTTTGTGCAACAGACTGGCTGGTCATATGCGCATATGGCTAATATTTATGCAAGGCTGGAAGATGGACAGAATGCGTTGGCATGTTTAAACTATATCTTAAGATCCTGTACAGGATCCAATCTTTTTACATACCATAATGATTGGCGAGACCAAGGACTGACGCTTTACTGGTTCGGGAAAATGCCGCCTTTCCAAATTGATGCAAACTTAGGATTCACAGCCGCAATGATTGAGATGCTTATTTTCTCTAAGGATGGCTTTTTAAGAATACTTCCTGCATTACCTCAAGCATGGAACAAAGGGAAATTATTAAATATATCAACAAGATGCGGCATAAAATGCGATATAATATGGCAAGATAAGATTGTTAATCTTTATATGAGCTCATATGACGATCAAACTGTGATTATAGAGTTACCATATATACCTGAAGAATTGGAGTTTAAAGATTGTGAAGGAATTCTTGTCAAGGAAGAAAACGGACATTCGTACTATTCTGTTTCTCTTAAAAAAGATATAAAAGGTAGTTTGTTTATAAAATAGGAGGATAATGTGCCTGACTTTATGTTAAAAGAAGTGCCTGCATCCTGCTGGAACGAAGCAGTACCCTTAGGTAACGGAAAGATAGGAGCCTTGCTATCCGGGGGAATATTTCGTGAAAAGATGGTTCTGAATCATGAACGGCTTTTTAATTATTCGAAAGCTGTAACACCTAGACCTATATATCAGGATATGGGTAATATACGGAAGCTCATACTGGACGGATCATACAAAGAAGCTGAGGATCTATATAGACAGAGCATAAAAGAAGCTGACTCAGGGCATCTGAAGATAGATGCATATCAACCATTTGCATTCATGTTCATAGGCCAGAACATAAAGAAGGTCTTTACAGATTATTCATTCAGATTAGATTTTAAAAAAGCATTTACGGAAATATCATGGAAAGAAGGAGAAATTTCCTTAAAAAGGAGTACATTCATATCATATGACAAAGATGTAATATGCATATGTCTGGATGCTGATAAAAAAGGATATATTGACGCAAGGGTAAATCTGGAGGCATGTCTGACTGAAAAAGGATTACTGGAAACAAAATTAGAATCAGATGATGACTTTTTAGTATATAAAGTAAAATATCCAAATGGTTCGAATCACGGAGCTGTCGCTTATATGAAGAATATTGGCGGAATTAAATATCACGATGAAAATAATATAAGGGTTAAGCAAGCAGATAAAGTATATATTTTCGTAATGATGTATCTTAAGGAAGATGATGACAAGGCTATCCGGCGTATAAAGAAGGAGATAGTTAGATGTGATTATGATTCCTTATTTAAAGCACACATCAAGAAGTGGAAACAGTTGTATGGAAAAGTATCTTTGAAAATAGGCCAATTTAACAAGCCGCTTACAAATGAGAAGCTTTTATCTGAATCATATAACAAAAAAGCTTCAAACCAGATTATCCATACAATGTTTAATTATGGCAGATATCTTTTAATCTGCTCGTCCAAAAAAGGTGGTTTGCCTGCAAACTTGCAGGGAATATGGAACGGAGATTACAATCCTGCATGGGCTTCTGATTATCATCTTGATGAGAATATTCAGATGAATTACTGGTTGGCTCTTCCTTCAAGAATAAATAACTGTATTATTCCTTTTTACGATTTCTTTGACAGTCATATAAATGATTACATGGAGAATGCAAAAAGGATATATAACGCAAGAGGAATCCTTATGCCTCTTGCTCAAACCACACATGGTAAATCAAACTCATTCTGGATATCTGCAGCTGGCTGGATTGCTTCCCACTATTATGACTACTGGCTTTTCACTGCAGATGATGATTTCCTTAAAAACAGAGCAGTTCCTTTTATGCGGCATATTATTGATTTTTATGAGGATTATTTAGAAATTGAAAGAGATGGCAAGTATGTATTTGTTCCTTCATATTCTCCTGAAAATACTCCTTTAGTTCCTAATGCTTCCTCTATGTGCATAAATGCAACAATGGATATAGCAATAGCGAAAGAAGTATTAACCAATATGATAACTGCTTGTGAGTATCTTGATATAGAAAAAGAAGGTATTCAAAAGTGGAAGAAGATGCTGGAAAAGATGCCGGAATATATGATAAATGAAGACGGCGCTTTTAAAGAGTGGTTGCATGATGATTTAAAAGATAATTATAATCACAGGCATCAGTCGCACATCTATCCGCTATTTCCGGGATTTGAAATAACCAAAGAAAATGACTCGGTAAATTATATAGCGATTGCTAGAGCAGTGGAGAAAAGGCTTTCATTGGGCTTTTCAGATCAAACAGGTTGGTCATATGCTCATATGGCAAACATTTTTGCAAGACTGGAAAACGGCAGCAGGGCATATGAGTGCTTAAGTAATCTAATAAGATCCTGTGTAAAATCAAATCTTTTTACATATCATAACGACTGGCGAGGTCAGGGAGTGACCACAGACTGGTTCGTTGGTAATCCGCCATTCCAGATAGATGCGAACTTCGGATTCACTGCTGCTGTCCTTGAAATGCTCATATTCTCAAAACCAGGATTTATACGTATACTGCCTGCGCTTGCACCAGATTGGCAAAAAGGACACATAAAAGGGATTGGAACAAGATGCGCTTGTACAGTTGATATTGAATGGAATTTTAAAAACAAGATTATAAATTTTAATATTAAACCTGTAAAGGAAATGAACATAGATATAGAAATACCTATGGGCTTCTTAGAAATCCAATGCAAAAGTTGTGATATATTATCTGTAAAGAAAAACAGGTATGTTAATGTCAAACTTTATAAAGACAAAATATCGACTTTAAAATTTTCTATATGACGATGGTATAAATTTATCTGCTATTGTTGTATAATTTAATCGGAGATGATAAAAATGGAAGATAAAAGATTCGTTTTAAAACAGATGGAATATTTCTCGAATTACCGGGACAATACCGTGTTCGGGATGCTTCCTAAAGAGATTTTGGAGCATAAGCTTTTCAGTATAGGCTACTATTACGATCAAGAAGGTTTGCAAGTACCAGAAGATTTATTCTACTGTTCTGTTGAAATGATTGATCAATTTATGCGTAAAAAGGGAAAAATAGACTATGTTGTTGTGGATTGCCCACTAGCCTACTATGATGCATGCGAGCATATTAAGACCGAAATTAATATCGCCCATATAGAAAATGGTGTGCGGTTGATGTCCGTGACAGAAACATACATTGATTATTCAGTAAGAATTGAACCTAAAGCTATTATATATCCAAACTGCTTCATACAAGGCGATACATTCATATGTGCAGAATCCGTAATTGGACCTGATACAAAAATTGAGTCTTCAAGAATAGGATGCAGATCTTCAGTAATGAAATCCGTAGTGTTGGAAAGTACAATAGGGGAGGATTGCATAATAGGGCCATTTACCTATATTCGTCCGCATACACATCTTAAGGATAATGTTAAAGCGGGTGATTTTGTTGAACTTAAAAATACTATTGTGGATGAAGGCACTAAAATACCTCATTTTGTATATGCAGGGGATTCAGAAATCGGGAAAGGATGCAATATTTCTTGCGGTGTGATTACTGCAAATTATGATGGAAAGGCAAAATATAAGACAAAAATCGGTAATCATGTGTTTGTAGGATGCAACAGCACTTTAGTCGCTCCTGTAGAGTTGGAAGACAATACTTTCGTAGCTGCTGGTTCTACTATAGTGGATGATGTCAAGACAGGATCTTTAGCTATTGCCAGATCCCACCAGGTAAATAAGGAAGGCTGGGTCGAAAAGACCGGCAGGATGAAAAAGTAAAATAAATATAATAAGGGGGAATAAAAGTTGGCCAGAAATGATATCAAGATTATGGGTGGCAACGCTAATCTTAAGCTTGCAGTGCAAATAGCTAACTATCTTGGAGTGCCTCTTCTAGATTCAAAAGTCGGAAGATTTGCAGATGGTGAGATTCAGATGATGATTAATGAGCTTGTTAGAGGTTCCGATGTTTTTATTATCCAATCAACATGCCCTCCTGTAAATGAGAACCTAATGGAACTTTTAATAATGACAGACGCATTGAAGCGTTCATCTAGCGCAAGAGTCACAGCTGTCATGCCATATTTCGGATATGCAAGACAGGACAGGAAAGCGCGTGCAAGAGATCCTATTTCAGCTAAACTGGTTGCAAATCTTCTAACAACTGCAGGTGTAGACAGGATTTTGACTATGGACCTGCATGCTCCTCAAATACAGGGTTTTTTTGATATACCTGTAGATCATCTTGAAGGTTCAATAATATTTTCGGACATGATTCTTGATCTGATGAAAGAAAAAGATAAATCTGATTTTATACTGGTAGCTCCAGATATGGGTTCTGTGAACAGAATCAGGAAAATGGCTGATCTGACAGACCTTTCCATTGCAATTATTGACAAAAGAAGAATTAAAGCCAATGAGTGCGAAATTATGAACATTATTGGTGATATTAAGGACAAGACCGCCATTATAATGGATGACATGATTGATACAGCAGGGACAATTACCAAAGCTGCAAATGCTGTTGCCGATATGGGTGCAAAAAGAGTTCTGGTTTATGCTACTCATGGCATATTATCAGCAGATGCAGTAACCAAGATAAAGAATTCAAAAATAGAGAAGATGTATCTTTTAGATACCGTTCCGGTCCCATCTGAAAAAATGATAAGCAAGATTGAAGTAGTAAGTGTTGCAAAACTGTTCTCGGAGGCTATTTATAAGATATACACAAATACATCCATGTCTGCTTTGTTCAAAATACCCGCCAATAGCAGGAATGAGAAGTAATGGATAGATATATAATAGCGGGGCTTGGAAATATCGGACTTAAATACAGGAATACAAGGCATAATATTGGATTTATGGCTATTGATGAGCTTGCTGGCATATATGAAATTAAAGTAAAAAAGATACTGTGTCAGGCTTATACCGGAGAAGGTATAATAAAAGGCGTCCCTGTCGTTTTAGCAAAACCCAAAACATTTATGAATTTGAGTGGGCAGAGCGTACGTGCTCTTGTTGACTGGTATAAAACTGATATTTCAAAGCTTATTGTAATATATGATGATATGGATATCCCTATGGGAGAACTTCGCATCAGATATAAGGGAAGCGGAGGTTCGCACAATGGAATGAAATCTATACTAAGCCATCTAGGTGCTGATCAGTTTATCCGAATAAGAGTAGGTATAGGAAGAAATCAGCAGATAGATGCAGTTGATTATGTGCTTGGAAGATTTTCAAAAACTGATAAACAGATTATGGAAAACACTTTACAGGATGTTACAAAGGCTATAGTATGTATACTGGCAGAAGGTATAGATATAGCTATGAACAGATATAACAGCAAGAAAGACAAAGGTGATGTGTAGTTAGATGAATCCTTTTATACAGGTTTTTTCCGATATCCCACAGTTAGTCGGGATAGCGGACTGCATAGCGTTGAAACAGACCCCCGTAGGTTTATCCGGACCGGGTAATTCCTTATGCCCGCTAATAAGTTATGTAACAGCCTCATTATTGTCTAGAAAGCTGTTAATTATTACTCATTCCAGAACCTCCGCCCTTTCAATATATCAGAATCTCATATCACTTTATGGTGATGATGCAGTATACATACCTATAAGAGAACTAATGCTCTACGATATAGATGCATACAGTGGTAACGATAAACAATCCAGGCTTAACGCATTGTACAGGATAGCATCAAATAATTTCAAAGCTGCTGTAGCATGTACTGAAGCCCTAACGGTAGGCACTGTTTCCAAAGAAGTTTTTCTTAAAAGTCTTATTAGATTGGAAAAAAACAGCCAATATGATATGGAGACCTTAAGTAATAAGCTTCTTCGATTAGGGTATATAAGAAAAGCTCTTGTTGAGGAAAAAGGCCACTTCAGCATACGAGGCGGTATTGTGGATATATTCTCAACTAATTATGATAATCCTGTAAGGTTAGAATTCATTGGTGATGAGATTGATAGTATAAGGTTTTTTGATGCTGATACACAAAGGTCTGTTAAGGATACAAAGGATATTGTTGTAATACCATACAGTGAGTTTTTGCTTAGTGAAGACCAAGAAAATATGCTTAAAGCAAAAATCACTGATACCTGGGATTTGCAACAGCTTTCAAATAATGACCACTTTAAGATAATGGACAGATATTATGCTTTAACAGACAATTGTCAAATGACTTGCAGCTATTTCGATATTGATGTGCTGACTGTAATACATAATGATGTAAGATGCCATACAGTAGCTGATACTGTATATAAGGAATATGCTAATTCTTGTATCAGTCTTTTACAGAAAAAGAAAACATACAGCGATGCGTGTCATATGCAGAAGGATATTTATTCATTATACTCATATCTAAAACCTGAACTAGTTCTGATATATGAGAAATCCAACTACAGTATACCTTTGTATAGGGATTTCGATATAAAATTTGAAGAAGCTTCTTCCTACAGAGGGGATATGGAGCAATTTTTAAATGATATAGCAGAGTATAGAGCTGCTAATATGCGAATATTCATATCTTCAGATAGAAAAAAACATACTGATTATCTTAAAGGTTTTTTTGAAGACAATGGGTACATAGTCCATATTATCAACTCTCATGAAGATTGTTCTATACTTCCAAAAAGAATATATATTATTGAAGATGGATATAACGAAAGCTTTGTTTCCAAAGAAGCGAAAATCGCATGTATTTCTGTAAGCAGAATATTCCGAAAGAATGCAAAAGGTAAAACCAAACAGATAAAAGATACAGATTTCTTCGCTCAGATTCAGCCGAATGATTATGTGGTACATGACCATCATGGAATTGGCATATATCTTGGTGTAGAAAAAATTGAGATTGAAGGTATAATAAAAGACTATATAAAAATAGCATATAGAAATAATGATATGCTGTATGTACCTGTAAGCAAAATGGACCTTGTACAGAAATATGTCGGTACTTCAGATAGAACTCCAAGAATAACAGGGTTAGGCGGTCATGATTGGGAGAAACAGAAGAGTAAGGTCAGAAAAGCAGTCCAGGATATAGCAAGAGAGCTTATAGAACTCTATAGTAAACGCAATTCCGTAAAGGGGCATGCTTTTCATGAAGACACTCCATGGCAGGTTTCTTTTGAGAATGAATTCTCATATGAAGAAACTGAAGATCAGATCAAATGTGTTGATGAAATAAAAAGCGACATGGAATCCACCAAGGTAATGGATCGCCTATTATGCGGAGATGTGGGTTATGGGAAAACTGAAGTTGCTTTACGTGCTGTATTTAAAGCTGTAATGGATGGCAAGCAGGTTGCTTTCCTTGCGCCTACTACCATGCTGGCTTTGCAACACTACAATAATTTCAAGGAGAGAATGAAAAATTATCCGATAAATATAGATTTAATGTGCAGGCTTAGGGATAAAAAAGTACAGCAGAAAACTGTTGAGGATTTAAAGAATGGGAAGGTTGATGTGGTTGTAGGTACTCACAGAATACTGGAAAAGGATATCTTCTATAAGGATCTTGGTCTTCTTGTAGTAGATGAGGAGCAGCGTTTCGGAGTAGCTCAGAAAGAAAAGATAAAAATGCTGAAACCCACAGTGGATGTATTGTCACTCACTGCAACTCCTATACCCAGGACTATGCATATGGCGCTTTCTGGAATCAGAGATGTAAGCACGATATACGATCCGCCTGAAAAGCGGTTTCCGGTACAGACATATGTAATGGAATATGATCCTGAATTTATTAAAGAAGCAATTCTGCGGGAAAAAGACCGTAAAGGGCAAATATTCTATCTTTATAACCGGGTTATGGATATGGAGAACAAGTTTTACCACCTTAAGACGCTGTTGAAGGATGAAGTGAGAATTTGTATGGCACATGGCCAGATGCCGGAAAAGCAGTTTGAGAATACTATAATAAAATTTATTAACTATGAGTATGATGTTCTGCTGTGTACTACTATAATTGAAGCTGGAATTGACATATCCAATGCGAACACTTTAATAATTGAGGATGCTGATAAATTAGGGCTTGCCCAGTTATATCAGATAAAAGGGCGTGTTGGAAGATCAGATAAGGTAGCATATGCATATATCACGTATAAAAGAGGAAAAGAGCTAACCGAAGAAGCGACTAAAAGACTGGAGACAATAAAGGAATATACAGAATTCGGTTCAGGTATTAAAATTGCGATGAAGGATCTTGAGATAAGAGGCGGAGGAGACCTTTTAGGAGCAAGTCAGTCAGGTCATATGCAGGGTGTCGGATATGATATGTATGTCAGGATACTATCAGAAGAAATTGCAAATCTCAAAGGTGAGAAAGTTCAGGGGGCGACAGCTCAGACTAATGTGGACCTTGATATAAGCGCATATATAGACAAGTCATACATTAATGACGACCTATCTAGGCTAAAGATGTATAAGAGGATAGCGTTGGTAGCCTCCTTGTCAGAAAAAAGTGATATAATCGATGAAATGATAGACCGTTATGGCGAGCCCCCTTTGCATGTTGTAAATATAATTGATGTGGCTTATGCAAAGAATCTAGCATCCAAATTGGGAGTTGCAGAAATAACCCAAATAAAGAAAGGGATTATAATTACATACGAACAGCATGAATCAGCACATTTTCGTAATTTAACAGATGTTTTGGATAAAGGGCATCATAAATATATGGTTAAGATGACAGATACACTTAAGATAAGGGTAGATACTAACGAAAAAGGCGAAAATATGCTAACATTTTTAACAAAAATACTGGAGAAGGCTTTAGCAGCAAAATAAGGCTTGATAAAAAGCCGATTTTTATTGTAAAATTAGTATTTGTTAACCAGTTTATTTATCTAAGAAAAAGGAGATATGAAATGGCAGTCAATAAGGGCATAAAAGAGGATGTCAAAAAGAAAACCAACAAAGAATTATCCAAAGAAGAAACAATAATAAGATACGGATTTTTGACGCTTGCTGTTATAGTTGGTCTTTGCATAATTTATTTTGTTATAGCTAGTATAATTCCTAATAACTATATAAAAGTTGGAAACAACAAAATTGTTGAAGAAGAGTTTATGTATCAGACAAACATGCAGTACAATGTCTTCGTAAACTATTATCAGGACTATATAGCCAATCTGGGATTCGATCTTTCTACCCAGGAAGGCATTTCAGCTTTCATGAAGACAGCATTTGACAATCAGCGTTCATTCGGACAGATGCTTCTTGAAGGAGTAGTTAACAACATACAGGAGCAGTATATAATACTGGACCAGATTGAAAAGACAGGCTTTGATATTGATGAGCAGGAACTGGAAGAAAGTTATGCTTTACAGCTTGACAGCCTCCAGAAAGCTGCTGATGAAGCAGGTTATGATCTTGACGATTATGCAGGGCTTTACTATGGTACAACCTTCAAGGCAATGGAAAAGGTTATTAAGCAGACTCTTAAGGCTCAACAATACATAAACTATTTGGAAGAACAGAATCTAGAAGCGGTTACTGATGAAAGAGCTCGTTCATACTACGATTCAGTGGATGCAGATGGTAATTTAATTAAAGACGATATAGATAAAGTCACAGTGGTTACTGTGTTAAAACGTACAGTAGATGACCAGCTTAAACCTCTTGCAGATGATGTGGTAGCAGCAGCAAAAGCAAAAGCAGAAGAAGTATTCGAGATGGCAAAGAACGGACAGGATATTTATACTCTTGCAAAGCTTTACAGTGATGAACTTAATGATGAGGATTCTGAAGAAGAAACGGAAACAACAACAAAACCTGGTGAATATACATTTACGAAAAACGAAGTCAGTATTACAGATTTGTCCGACTGGGCATTCCAAGCTTCTATCTCAGATATTGGACTTTTGGAGACTGACATAGGATTTATAGTCATAAAACTTGTTGGCAGGACAGAATATGAAGATGTAAAGGATGAGGTATTCAGACTGATAGCAGGCAGTGATTATGAGTTGAAGATGAATGAGTATCAGCAGATGAGCGAGTATGAGATAGGATTATATAGGCCATATCAGGATCTGTATCTCAATTATTCAATAGCTCAGTAAGACGAATTTTAAATTACTTGCCCCTGATATAGCATCAGGGGTATTTTTGGTGAATTGAAAAGTTAAATTCCAGTATTAAGTAAGCTGGAAAAAATGAAAGACTAAATTCCATCTATACCGTATTTATGGGCTTAATTTTGTATCCAGCATCTTGAGATTTTTATGAAAAAAGCATATATTAGAATTGCAGGAGGGATTTGAAAGCATGCCAAGACCGATGTCCGAAAGTAAATTCCGGAAAAATGCACGACTAAGTTCCGTATAGGATTTTACATTCCCCGGGAATGTTGGCTGTCCTGTTGTTCCTTAAAGCTAGTCTTTGTTTCTCTTGAAAGCGTGCCTTAAAAGGCCGGGATTCAAGGTCACGTCATCTCTTGCGATACGCTCTATGTTAAGGATGCCTGCGGCTTCTTCGCCATAGAGGAAAGTGAATACCTCATAGGGTGTCTTCCCGCCGAATGACTTGCGCGGGACAGAGTTGATGTGGGAGAATGCGAGATTCAGGTCATCTTGCGTGATCCCGTCAAGAGGATACCCGTTCGGTATGATATCCCTGACGTAGTTATGGCTGTTCTCCACATGAGGCTGGCTTGACTGCATTGGGTCGCAGTAGAACAGATTACACCTTGTGGAGCCGTCAGGACCCTTCTCGAAGAGGTCGAAGGCTTCGAACTCCGCGCCTCTGTCTGTAAGGACGATACCGAGAAGCAGAGAGAACAGCCGGTCTCCCAGCATGCTTTGCAGCATGTCGAAGGTTGAAGCCATGGAGGCCGCTGTTTTCTGTTTATGGATGTACCCGACCATGAAGCCTGTGCCTGTGAAGATAATTGTCTGGATGTATGGCCCCTGCAGGCTGTTCATCACAGTATCCATTTCAGCTATACGGATATCCGGTTCCTCATCCAAAAGGCCCATAAGGTCTTTGTAAAGCCTCCCTTCATAAACCGGCTTGTTCTTCCTCGGCTTGCATATGCATTTGTATCTCTTGCGGCTGACCTGCTCTTTTAACGAGAAATTGTCTACGCCGAAATCCTTGAACACTCCGCTTTCGATGTACCCGTATACTGCCCTTATGCTCTTATCTATCTCCCCATGCGCTGAAAGTATCTGGTATACTGATTGTCCCTGCTTAAGAAGAGGGGCTATTGTCTGCCCGATTTCATTTCTTTTCTCTTCCGTGAGGTTTATCCCGATGCGGGATTTGACAAGGGTTGCCCTGTACGCTTCATGCGCCGCATCCGCTTTGTAGAAGTACTTGTCCAAGTGGCATTTCGGAAGGTCCGTGCATTTGTTGCATGCTCCGGGGGATATGTCCCTCCTCCTGCATGAAGGTTCCTTGTATCTTGGACACATTGGAACGCAGTGCTTACCGCATTCTTTCTTGTATATGCATATGTTTTGCCGGCCATAGGCGTTTCTCGGCTTCAGTATCCTGTTCTTCCTGATCTCCTTGGCTATCGTGGTCGGGTCCTTGCTCAACACCCTCGCTATGTCGGACTTGGAAGAGCCGTTCCCTATGCCGGTCTGGATGATCTTCCTCTCGTCAAGGGTAAGGTGCTTGTTGTCATGTGTGCTTTTCTCATATATCCGCTCCTTTCACGGCAGAACATTCCCGGAAAAGAAAAATATACACAAACAAGGCATATGAAACAATATGGAATCTTGTGCAGGACTAAAATCCGCTTCAACATATTAATACTGGAATTTAACTTTTCACTTTACTCGGGTTTATCTTTTACCCTCTTCCACTTGAATATATAATCTATCGGTACTATAATGTATTAGTTAAATACTTAACGTGAGGTGGATATATGACATTTTTAGAAAGAACAATACAAAGAGCCAAAAGCAGCATAAAAACTATAGTACTGCCAGAATCAGAAGATATCAGGACACTAAAGGCAGCATCAACTGTACTGAAAGAAGGCATTGCAGATATAATTCTTATAGGTGATAAAGAACAGATAAAGAAAAAAGCTGAAGGGTTATATATCCCTGAAAATAAAATTTTGGAAATAAATAAATTTGCAAAAATGGATGAATATGCAAATGCTTTATACCAGCTTAGAAAAGAAAAAGGCGTTACACTTGAAGCAGCATACAAACTTTTACAGAATCCTTTATACTTTGCAGTTATGATGGTAAAGATGGCTGATGCAGACGGAATGGTTGCAGGTGCTGTAAATGCTACAAGCGATACTTTAAGGCCTGCTCTTCAGATACTAAAAACAGCAAAAGGAACAAAGATAGTCAGCGCTTTTTTCATAATGTGCGTACCAGACTGTGAATATGGAGCAAAAGGAGTGTTTGCATATGGTGATTCAGGGCTTGTGGAAAATCCTGATGCAGACCAGCTTTCTGAAATAGCTATTTCCACAGCAAAATCCTTTAAACTGCTTGTTGAAGAGGAACCGGTTGTGGCAATGCTCAGCTACTCAACATATGGTAGCGCAAAATCCGAACTGACTGATAAAGTTATTCAGGCTACCAAGTTAGCAAAAGAAAAAGCTCCGGATTTAATGCTGGATGGTGAGCTTCAGGTAGATGCAGCTATAGTTAAGGAAATAGGGCAGAAGAAAGCACCTGGAAGCAAGGTTGCCGGCAAAGCTAATGTAATGATTTTCCCAAACCTTGATTCAGGGAATATCTCATATAAAATTACACAAAGATTAGCTAAAGCAGAAGCATACGGACCGCTGCTACAGGGAATAGCAAAGCCTGTAAATGATTTATCAAGAGGCTGCTCAGCAGAAGATATAGTGGGGGTAATTGCCATAACAGCTGTACAGGCACAAAGTGTCTAGTGAAATATGTTAAGGCTAGGGGGAATATGAAAGTTCTAGTAGTTAATACAGGTAGTTCTTCATTAAAGTATCAGTTAATTGATAGTGAAAATGAGAAAGTAATGGCAAAAGGATTATGTGAAAGAATAGGGCTTGTAAATGGCATTCATACATATACATGTACAGATGGCTCATCTTTTACACAAGAATGTGTTATGCGTGACCATTCGTATGCTTTTAAAATAATGCTGGATGCTTTGATATCCTCCGAACATGGCGTCTTGAAAAGCGTATCAGATATAGATGCTGTAGGTCATAGAATTGTACATGGAGGAGAAAGATTCAGTAAACCTGTTATTATTGATGAGTCTGTTTTAAAGACTATTGAAGAATGTGTGGATCTTGCACCGCTGCATAATCCTGCAGGCATTTTAGGAATTAGGGTATGCCAGGATGTATTGAGGGATATCCCGATGGTTGCGGTATTTGATACAGCATTTCATCAGACCATACCGGATTATGCGTATATGTATGCAATTCCTTATGAAATGTATGAAAAATATGGAGTGCGAAAGTATGGATTTCATGGCACTAACCATAAGTATGTATCCCAAAGAGCTTCTGAAATTATAAATAAACCGCTGGATAAAATAAAGATAATTTCCTGCCATTTAGGAAGCGGCGCATCTATATGCGCAATCGACAGAGGCAAGTCCATTGATACATCAATGGGATTCACTCCTCTTGCAGGACTGGCTATGGGTACTAGAAGCGGGACTATTGATCCTTCTATCATCTCATATATCATGGAAAAGAAGAATATGACAGTTGAAGAAGTCAATGATTATTTAAATAAACAATCCGGATTATTAGGTGTTTCAGGAATAAGCAGCGATTTCCGTGATCTTATAAAGGCTAAAAGTGAAGGAAATAAGAGAGCTTCTTTAGCACTAAGCATATTTGCATACAGGGTAAAGAAGTATATATGTGAGTATGTAGGTATAATGGGCGGGATTGATGCGCTAATATTTACAGCCGGAGTAGGAGAGAACAATGCTTTCATAAGGGAGCATATAACTACTAATCTAGATATTTTTGGAATTAAACTGGACAAAAAGAAAAATAATACGTTAAAAGGTGAAGCAGATATAAGCAGAGACAAATCTAATGTCAGGATTTTGATAATTCCTGCCAATGAAGAGTTAGAGATAGCAAGACAGTGTAAAAGCTTACTTGAAGTCAAAAACTAATAGAAAATTGTCTTGACAAGGTATAATTGCCACCATATAATAGCATTTGTCGGTTTTTTGAAAGGTATAAAATGAAGATTGACATAACCGATATAATAGAAAGAGATGGCGTTGTAAAACGTTTTAAAATGGATGCGGATAGCCACAAAACTGGCGGTGGTAACGCTCTTGTGAATTTTTTAGGAGATATTCACATAGAAGGTGAAATTTCTAACAATGAGGGCATCCTTACCGTAACAGCAGATATCTTAGGGCAGCTGGATGCGAAATGCTATAGATGCTTGAACGAGATTGTAAAGCCATTCTCAATACCTATGGAAGAGACTTTTGAACATGCGAACAGTTCAAAAAGCCTGGACAGTTACGAATATTCAGGACATATATTGGATATATCCCAGGCAGTAATCGATTCCATATATTTAAACATCCCTGACAGGATATTATGCAAGTCTGAATGTAAGGGATTGTGCCCTGAATGCGGATGTAATCTTAATGATAAAGATTGCAAATGCAGAAAAGAAAGCAAGGAAAACAAAGGATTTTCTGCTTTGAGGGATTTATTTAAAGAATAATGCTAATAATACAGGAGGTGTAAAATGGCTGTACCAAAGCGTAAAGTATCAAAACAAAGACAACGCAAAAGAAGGACTTTCTATAAACTGGAAACGCCTAATCTTGTAAGATGTTCCCAATGTCATACTCTCAAGCGTCAGCACAGGGTATGTGAGGAATGCGGATATTATGATGGAAAAGAAGTTATAAAAATAGAAGAGGAAAAGTAATGTTATAAGGCGATGAACATATCGCCTTTTTGCTATATGGAAAATAAGGCAATTGCTATAAAACAAGTATTAAATAGAAGTTTAGCGAAAAAAGCCGGAATAAAATCCGGCGATTTTTTACTTTCAGTAAACGGATTCTATATCAAGGATATATTTGATTACCAGTACCAGATATCTAATGAGAACATAACTTTAGAGATTATTAACAATAAAACCGGAAAACTTGCCAGACTGGAGATTGAAAAAGATATAGATGAGGATATTGGTCTTATTTTCGAAAAAGATTTGATAGATGATGAGAAATCCTGTCAAAACAAATGCATATTCTGCTTTATAGATCAGCTTCCCAAGGGTATGAGAGATACTTTATACTTTAAGGATGATGATGCAAGATTATCATTTTTAACAGGTAATTATGTAACACTGACTAACATGTCTTATGATGATATCAACAGAATTGCCTCGATGCATTTTTCTCCTGTAAATGTCTCAGTGCATACAACAGAACCTGAATTAAGATGCTCAATGCTTAACAATAGGCATGCAGGGGATGTGTTAGATAAAATGAAGGTATTTGCTGATGCTGGCATACAGCTGAACTGTCAGATAGTATTGTGCAAAGGTATCAATGACAAAGAAAAGCTCGAAAAAACGATAAAAGATCTGGTCTCTATGCATCCTGCTGTAAAAAGCATTTCCGTCGTACCTGTTGGGATTACAAGATATAGAGAAGGACTTTATCCTCTAGAACCTTTCACACCTGAAGAGAGTCTGCAGGTGGTAAATCAGATAACTAGATATCAACAGGAATTCAAAAAAAATTATGGGTACAATATAGTATATATAGCAGATGAATTTTATATAAAAGCCGGACTGTTTCTTCCTTCAGTTGATGAATATGATGGTTTCTATCAAATAGAGAACGGAGTAGGTTTAATGGCAGAATTCATGTATGATGCTCAAAATTATCTGCTTGACATATCAGAAGACAAGAAACTTAGAAAAAAAGCAGAAAAGATTAAAAAACATAAAAGCATAGCTACAGGAGTGCTTGCCTATCCATATATCAAAGAACTGACAGATAAAGCATGCCAATTCGCTAACAATATAAAAATTGATGTTTATGAGATAAAAAATGGATTCTTCGGTGAAAATGTAACTGTAACAGGTCTTCTGACAGGTCAGGATTTGGAAAATGGATTAAGTTCAAAAAATTTAGGAGAAGAGCTCCTTATTTCGAGAACGATGCTAAAAGCAAGTGAGGATGTTTTTTTAGATAATATCTCATATAAACAGCTTAGCAGGAAATTGAAAACAAATATTACCGTAGTGGATAATAACGGTATAGAATTTATTAAAGCACTTATAAAATAAATATTTATATAAAACCATAATTCTGCTGTTCTTGTGTAAATTGCGGTCATATGGTATTATTTATCCAACTTATTTGAAAGGCAGAGAGTAAATTGACACAGCCGATAGTAGCCATAGTAGGCAGACCTAATGTAGGGAAATCAGCATTTTTTAACTATCTTGCAGGCAGACGGATATCCATAGTGGAAGATACTCCTGGTGTAACACGCGACAGGATATATGCCAAATGCGACTGGAGAAACAGGGAGTTTATGCTTATTGATACTGGAGGTATAGAAACCAGCATATCAGATGAAATATATAAACACATGCAAAGGCAAGCAGAGGTAGCTATTGATACCGCTGATGTAATAATATTCATGACAGATGTTAAATCCGGTCTTACAGCTGGTGACAGGGAAGTAGCTGCTCTGCTCCATAAATCAGGGAAACCTGTTGTAATTGCAGTGAACAAGGTAGATACTCCTGGTGATCCTCCTGCTGAAATATACGAGTTTTATAATCTCGGTCTGGCAGAAATTTTTCCTGTATCAGCTTTACACGGTTTAGGGATTGGTGAGCTTTTGGATTATGTGTTCGAGCATCTACCAGATGAAAATGCTGTTATAGAAGAACATGACAGTATCCATGTAGCAATAATAGGTAAACCTAATTCTGGCAAATCTTCACTCTTAAACAGGATTGTAGGGGAGGAAAGAGCTATAGTAAGTCCAATAGCCGGAACAACAAGGGATGCTTTGGACTCGCTGGTAATAAAGGAAGAAAAGAAATACACATTCATTGATACTGCCGGTATAAGAAAAAGCAGTAAGATTTTTTCTGATATAGAGAAATATAGCATAATAAGAGCATGGTCTGCAGTTGAAAGAGCAGATGTATGCATCCTTATGATAGACTCTATCGAAGGTATTACAGAACAGGATTCCAAGATAGCGGGATATGCGCACGAACAGGGTAAAGCTGTTATTGTAGCTTTAAATAAGTGGGATCTTGTGGAAAAAGACAATAAGACATTTCCAACATATGTAAATTCAATAAGATCCGAGCTTCCTTTCATGCAGTATGCACCGGTAATAGCTATATCCTCTTTGACAGGTAAAAGAGTGGAGAATCTTTTTCCGCTTATAGACAGGGTATACGAAAATACTAACAGAAGAATACCTACAGGTGTTTTAAATGATGTATTGAATGAGGCGGTTGCTATGGTACAGCCTCCATCAGACAAAGGACGTCTTTTAAGGATATACTATATGACCCAAGCATCATCACAGCCTCCGACTTTTGTCATGTTTGTAAATGATAAGGAACTTATGCACTTTTCATATGAAAGATATATCACCAATACGCTAAGAGAAACATTTGATTTTGAAGGTACTCCCATAAGGTTCATAGTACGTGAAAGAGGTAAGGAAAATTGACAACATTTCTTCATGTAATACTTGTTGTGATAGGATACCTAATAGGCTCTCTTAATTCAGCAATATTAGTATCAGGTTTATATAAAAAGGATATAAGAGAAGAGGGCAGTAAAAATGCTGGTCTTACAAATGTATTAAGGGTTCTCGGAAAGAAAGCAGCTATACTTGTTCTTGTATCGGATATGTTAAAAGGAGTCATAACTACTGGATTAGGGTATTTATTAATAAAGGATAGCTTGTCTGGTGCGCTAGTTGCAGGGATATTTACTATAATTGGCCATATATTTCCTATATTTTTCAGCTTTAAAGGCGGAAAAGGAATATTGTTATCTCTTGCAGTTATTCTAATGACAGACTGGAAAATTGCACTGATTGGGTTAGCAATATTTATAATAATTGTATCGTTAACAAGATATGTGTCTTTAGGTTCCATAATCGCGATATTCTGTGCTCCATTACTAGCATGGCTGTTCAATCATACCGCTTTTTTTATAATCTCAATGGGATTTTTAGCTGCTCTTACAATATTTATGCACAGAGGTAATATTAAAAGACTTATAAATGGTACAGAAAATAAACTGTCATTTAAGAAAACCGGAAACGGGGAAAGTAAATGAATAACCTTATATTAATCAATACTTCATTTAATCCATGGTACAATCTTTCATTGGAAGAGTATCTTTTAGAGCAAGCAGTAAATTATGATAACATACTTTTTTTATGGCAGAATGCAAACACTGTAGTTATAGGCAAGAATCAGAATCCATGGAGAGAATGCAGGACGGAACTTTTAGAATCAGAAGGTGGAAAGCTTGCCAGGCGCTCGACTGGCGGAGGCGCAGTATATCATGACCTTGGCAATCTTAATTTTTCTTTCATACTTGCACGCAGCATCCAAAATTTCAATCAACAGGCTAGGATTATAACTTCTGCAGTGAAGAAATTCGGTATAGAAGCATATGTAAATGGGAGAAATGATATTGTTACGAATGAAGGCAAGTTTTCAGGTAATGCTTTTACTTTCAAAAAAGACCGAGCCTTGCATCATGGCACTATTTTGGTGGATGTGAATCGTGAGAAGCTTGGCAGGTATCTTCAAGTAAGTAAAGAGAAAATTGAAGCAAAAGGTATAAAAAGCGTTCAAAGCAGGATTGTAAATCTTATAGAATATAATAGTTCCTTAACAATAGATAATATACGAACTGGCATAATGGATGAATTTATTAAGGAATTCGGTGAATGTGAAGTTATTAATCAGTTCAAGGATGAAAGTGTTATATATGAAAAATTTGATAAATCAAAAATAGAAGATATATATACAATATATTCATCATGGGAACACATATACGGAGAAGCGCCAAAATTTGACATCGAGTGGATTAATAGATTTTCATGGGGTGGTATAGAAATACATCTTTCCTTGAAAAACGGTATAATTGTTAAAAGTAAAATATACTCTGATGCACTGGATGAAGCATTTATTACGGATATTCAGGAATGTTTTAATAATGTGAAATTCAAAAAAGAGGATATGACGAATGCAATACTTAGTAAAACGCGTAACACGCAAATGTCAAAAGATATTGCACAATATATCCTAAGTAAGGAGATGTGATGTTTTTTAAGGATCTTAATGTCAAAGATATAGCAGATATGCCAGTATTAAGTCTGGCATATATTGGTGATGCTGTGTATGATCTTTATGTACGTGAGCATCTTCTTGTCAAAGGATGTTTTAAACCTTTAGACCTTCATAAAATGACAGTCGCTATTGTTAATGCAAAAAGCCAGAAACATAGCTTAATGGATATAATGGAATTATTAGATGAAAAGGAACTGAATCTTGTTCAAAGAGGCCGTAATGCGAAATCCAAAAGCAAACCCAAAAATGCAGATGCTGCTGATTACTCATACGCAACCGCTCTTGAGGTACTAGTAGGGTATCTTTATATCAATAAAGAATATGAAAGGCTTGATTACCTTTTAGGTATCATGTTGGGATTTTAATGGAAGAGAATACTACTGTAATAGCGGGCAGAAATCCTGTTATGGAAGCTATAAAAAATGACTTCCTCATAAGCAGGATACTGGTAAGCATAGGTGAAAAAGAAGGATCCATACTTAAAATACTTTCCGAAGCACGGAAAAAGAATATACCAGTAAAACAGGTATCCGTTTCAAAACTTGATTCTATATCATCATCTCATCAGGGTGTAATTGCATATATATCACCAATAGAGTTTTATGAAGTATCTGATATTCTAGATGTAGCAAAGAAAAGAAATGAACCTCCATTCATTGTAATACTGGATCAGATAGAAGATGTTCATAATCTTGGAGCGATAGCTAGAAGTGCGGAAGCTGCAGGATGTCATGGGGTAATTATACCGTTGCATAGGTCTGCACCGATTAATGCTGCAGCTATGAAAGCAAGTGCAGGAGCTCTGCTTCACATAAAGGTTGCAAGAGTAACAAATCTCAATACTGCAATCGAACAGTTAAAAAAGGAAGGTTTATGGATATGCGGAACGCATCAGGATGCGGACCAAGAATATTTTAATGCAGACCTGAAAGGACCGCTGGCAATAGTTATAGGATCCGAAGGTACAGGCATGTCAAGGTTAGTCGCTGAGAACTGTGATTTTAATGTAAACATCCCTCTACAGGGCAATATAACAAGCCTTAATGCATCTTGTGCTGCTGCTATAGTGATTTTTGAAGCCGCTAAGCAAAGAAAAATGGTTAAATAGGAAAAGATGGAGTATTTGCTTGTTGATGGTTATAATATAATAAACGCATGGCAAAGCATATTTGACAAAAGCAGTCCTTTAGAAGATAACAGAAAAGCTTTATGCGATCTTTTATCAGACTATCAGGGTTATACGGATTTTAAAATTGTAGTGATATTTGATGCCCATCTCGTTCCTGAAGGTAAAGGCTCTTTGATAAATCATGATAAGATTAAAGTAATATTTACAAAGAATAATCAGACCGCTGATAATTTCATAGAAAGATTTGTTGTAGAAGCACATTACAGAGAAAAAATTACAGTTGTAACTAATGATTATTTGGAACAAAAGACAGTTCTGCAAAAAGGCGCACTCAGAATGACAGCATCAGAACTTCAGCATGAGATATTCACAAAAAGAAAAAATGCTTCAGTAAATAAAAAAGAAACAAACTATATAATAGATACTTTGGATAATGAGCAGAAAAAAAAGTTATTAAGGATAAAACATGATAAAGGATTCATTGAATAATATCATTGATAGAGCAAAAAACGGAGATAATGCTTCTATGGATTACCTTTTAAAAGAGTATTCAACTCTTGTACGGAAAAAAGCAAATGGTTTATTCCTAATAGGCGCTGACAAAGATGATTTGTTACAAGAAGGGATGATAGGTTTATTTAAAGCAATACTAAGTTATGATTCAGAAAAAGAAACATCTTTTGATACTTTTGCTGCTTTATGCATAAACAGACGCATGATTTCTGCAATAAAAGGAGCAAATAGATACAAACATAAACTGCTTAATGAATATGTATCCATATACCAAGATGAGGAGGGTGCCGGCGAAAAAGATCATAAATCCATGTCGATACCGGATGACAAATTCAATCCTGAGATCATAGTCACTGAAGCTGAAAAGCTTGAGAATCTTGAAAAGAGGATGCATGACAGGTTAAGCAGCATGGAGAATAAAGTCTTAAATATGCTTATTGAAGGACATACTGGTGCATATATGTGCGAAATGCTGGATAAAGATGCAAAAGCAATTGATAATGCTATTCAAAGGATTAAAACCAAAGTGCGTAATATTTTAAAAGAAGAGCATTGAAGTATTGGTTATATATGTTATAATAACTTAGTCGCTGACATAGCTCAGTCGGTAGAGCACCTCATTGGTAATGAGGAGGTCGGCAGTTCGATTCTGCTTGTCAGCTCCATAAACGGTTTAGATTAAACCGTTTTTTTTAATTATGTAATTTTATAATAATTCTTTGAATGCTTTTCCGAATCTGAAGGCAGGAGTTTTACTGGTTTTGATCTGTATCTTTGCTCCGGTCTTAGGATTCACACCTGTTCTAGCAGCTCTTTTCTTTACCTCAAAAGTTCCAAATCCGGCAAGTTGTATCTTGTCATTTTTTTTCAGTGTTTTTGACACAACATCCAAAAAAGCATCATAAGCTTTATTGGTTTCTTTTAAAGTTAAACCTGATTCGAGCGACATAGCCTTAATAAATTCACGCTTATTCATTTTTCCCTCCTTGAGTATATGCAAATTATATATTAACATCCATGTATTGTAAATAATTAATTATGGATATGATGTTATTCCAATCAAAATAGTTGTTTTTTGATGTGTCTTTCTGTAAAATATATTAATGGTTATGAAGAGTTACAGAAAAGAGCTATATTTCAATATAAATACAAGAAGAGGATTTGTGAACATCACGCCTCAACTCGAACAGTGTCTTAAAGAAAGCGGTATTAAAGAAGGTTTGCTTTTATGCAATGCTATGCATATAACTGCTTCTGTATTCATTAATGATGATGAACAGGGTTTACATAATGATATGGAAAAATGGCTAGAAAAGCTGGCTCCGGAAAAACCATATTCACAATATGCCCATAATGGATTTGAGGATAATACTGATGCTCATCTAAAAAGGACAATCATGGGTAGAGAAACAGTAATTGCAGTGACAGACGGGAAACTCGACTTCGGGCCATGGGAGCAGGTATTTTATGGTGAATTTGATGGAAAAAGAGCTAAGAGAGTTCTTGTTAAGATAATAGGAGAGTAATGTGAAAAAATTTATAATATTTATTTTAATCATAGCTATAACATTTTCCATACTGGCAGGGTGTGATAATAAGCCAGTAAATATTATTAAACCTGATGATGTGTCTAGAGGAGAGATATCTGAAGGGTATTATATCAATAAAGATATGGGATTTAAAATCCAAGTACCTATAGATTATCATGTTGCAACAGATGAGGAACTGGATACGAAATTTAATATAACACAGTATGTAGAAGATGAAGAAGTGGAAAGCTTTATTACTTATCTTGCTTTCTTTTCAAAAAAATCCACAGAAGAAACAGAAGATAATTCGCATATAATGATTTCTATAGAAGATGCGAGCAAATATGGTTATACAGATAAAGATACTTATATTGAATATATGGCATATGATAAATCCAATATATATAAAAATATAGAAGGAGCACAAGTTACATTGTCAAATCAAACAAATGTATGGCTAGGCAACCGTAAATTTGCACATAGGACAGTAACTTTGGACATGGAAGGCTTGTATGTTATTTTCGATATGTATGCGGTTATAAAAAATGGATATTTCCTTTCAATAATGATCGGAGCATATAGTGATGAGGATCTGGAGTACTTAAGAGGTTATCTGGACACTTTTGTTTTCGAATAAAACATCTTATAGATTATATAGTATAATAATGAGAAAGTAATTTTTAAAGCAGAACAATGAAATTTGATATTCAGTTAAATGATATAGTTGAACTTAAGAAAGAACATCCCTGTGGCTCTGATAAATGGCGTGTACTAAGAATTGGAGCAGACTTTCGTTTAGAATGCTTAGGTTGCGGCCATAAAATCATGCTGGATAGGAATGTTCTTTTTAAAAAAATTAAAAATGTGCTAAAAGAAAATAGTGATTAATCAAAAAGCAGCTTGTCTATATCATCACAAGCTGCTTTTTTTGTATCCTTTTTTATGTAGGAATGAATTTGATTAACAATTTCAAAGGTAGTATTTATCTGCGTATCATCGAAATCATTAATCATTAAAACAAGTTTGTCCTTATTGTTCGAGGGCTTATGCTTTATCGAATCTAATGTAAGCGAATTAGGTGTAACATTTAAAGCATTTGCAATTTTAAGTACAATTTCTAATGAAGGTTTCCGTTCACCTCTTTCAACAAGTCCGATGTATGATGTTGATACATCGCATTTTTCTGCCAGTGTTTCTTGAGACATATCAACCATGACTCTTTTCTCTCGGACTCTGTTTCCGAATTTTCTATACAGTAAGCTCATACTATATATCCCCTTTCAAATTTGATTATATGTTAAATTATAACATTAATAAAAAATTTATCAATAATAACATAATAAAAATATAAACAATATAAGATAAAATAATACAATATTAATTACAATTTATTGCAAATAAATACTATATATAATATTACTATCACAAATCTGTTAATATCTGATTAAAAAATGTATAATATGCATATCATGAATACGAGGTGTTTAATGAAAAAACTATATTCTCTTGTAATACCGCTATATAACGAGGAACAGGTAATACATGAATGTATAAAAAGAGTCACTCATGTAATGACAGATAAGGATTTCGATTATGAAGTTATTTTTATTAATGACGGAAGCAAGGATATGACAGAATCTATTGTAAAGGAATATTGTCTGAATGATGCTCATTTAAAATTAATTTCGTTTTCACGCAATTTTGGGCATCAGACTGCTATAACAGCTGGAATGGACAATGCTAAAGGCGATGCCGTTATCGTAATGGATGCTGATTTACAGGATCCTCCTGAAGTGGTACTACAACTCATTTCTAAATATGAAGAAGGATATGATGTAGTGTATGCCATACGTTCAAAGAGAAAAGGCGAAACTTTTTTCAAAAAATTAACAGCAAAAATATTTTACAGATTTTTAAGAAACATGTGCGAAGTAGATATACCAATAGATACTGGTGATTTTCGTCTAATAAGCAGGCAGGTCTGTGATGTGCTTAAAGGACTTACAGAGAGGAACAGATATGTCAGAGGGTTGGTATCATGGGTCGGATTCAAACAGACTGGCATATACTATGAAAGAGAAGAGAGATTTGCCGGTGAGACTAAATACCCTCTTAAAAAGATGCTTAAACTCTCCATGGACGGTATCACATCCTTTTCCACTAAACCTCTAAAAATGACAAAATGGATAGGGCTTGTTATGGCAGCACTTGGTTTTATTTATGCATTAGTTATAATTATTCAAAAACTTGCTGGAATACAGATGCAGACCGGATGGGCATCAACAATAGTCATAATACTTCTCATAGGCGGTATCCAACTAATCATGCTTGGAATAACTGGGGAATATATTGCTAGAATTTTTGATGAAAGTAAGAACAGGCCACTGTATATTATAAAAGAGAAAGTGAATATGGATGAATAAACTTAATACTATACATCTTCACACACGCTATTCAGATGGTTTGAATGATGCATATGAATACATAGAAGAAGCAATAAAGCAAGGATTATCAAGTATAGGGATTTCTGATCATTCCCCAGTACCCCTTAAAAGCTCATGGGCTATGAAAAAAGAAGATTTGCCAAGATATATTGAAGAGCTAAATTATCTTAAGAAGATATACGGGAAAAATATAAACATATATACCGGAATGGAACTGGACTATATCCAGGGGTTGGATGTAAAAGGATATATTGATTTTGATGAGCTTGATTTGGACTATTATATAGGGTCAGTACACTACATATATTCCGAACTGATTGATGGTTACGGAACTGCAGACAATACTCAGGACATGGTGGAAAAACTGCTTAATGAGGGGTTTAATGGTGATAGTTTAGCTTTTTACACAAGATATTACCAGACCGTAAGGGAAATGATAAAAGAATATAATCCCATACTGATAGCTCATTTTGATGTGTTGGAGAAAAGAAATATTAAAAAAATATTATTCGATCCTGAATCAGAAGGCTACAAAGTACAGGTCGAAATGAGTCTTGATCTTATAAAAGAGTCCTGTGTAGAAGTAAATACCGGAGCAATGGCGAAAGATATAGATGTTCTTTATCCTTCTGAATATATTTTAAAAAGATGTATTGAAAAGAATATTTCCGTATCAATAAATTCTGACTGTCATTTCATATCCGGCTTGTCATTTGCTTACGAAAAGGCAATCCACCTTCTTAAGAAAACAGGTTTTAATTATGTTCATGTGTTTGATGGAGTTATGAAGAAGGTTAAGATCTAGTGTGTATGCTTGAATGGGATAAAAGAAATAAGCACAGAAGAAATGATACCTATTAGCAAACCTGAAGATAAATCAAGGATATATGCTGTTTTGGAAAACATAGCGCAAGCAACCCATAATAAAAGAATAGACCCTAAAATCACAGCAATAGTTGTGATTTTAGAATGATCATGCTTCTTTTTATTAAACAAAATAAAGAAAAAACTGTTAAACAAAATACATGCAGGCAGATTAGGAAAGGATGCGATGCCTGCATTGCATAAGATCCTATTAAAAAGAACTGAATTTCCAAAATCCGGTATATCCATTTTAACAGGGAAATTTATGTAAATGATAATACATATAATAACAGAAAGTGATAATGAAGTTATCAGTCGGTAGTAACCATCACCAAGAGAAGAAAAAAGATAAAGAAGAGAAAGCGCAAATAGAATTATCCACAAAATGTATCCATATACAGTAAAATCAAGAAACGGCATATTACTGTCAAGCAAGGTTTTTGTTGAAAAGAAGGATGTATCAGCTGGAATGGAATTTACTGCTGTTGAGTAAAGTATATATATGAAAAAGAGTACTATAAGCAGTAAAAGTCTTCGGTATTTAACAAAAAATGCTTTCATATCAATCCTCTCTGTTATTATAGGCTCCGTATTTTTTAATGCAGTGAAGCATATGCGCATAGTTTTCAGGATTTACACTTTTATGTATGCTGTTACTAGACGAGATAATGAAACTGCCTTCAGGCATGCCTTCATTAAGACATTTTATTATATCTTTTTCAACTTGTTCTTTTGTGCCAGAGACAAGCTTCCATACACAATCAATATTACCCTTAAGCACTAAATTGTTCCCATATTTATGTTTTATGCTTTTAATATCCATCATACCCATTGGGTCAATAGGATCAAGTCCATCTATACCACTGTTAATCAAGTCATCAAGAATAGGATTCAAATTTCCATCTGAGTGCTTTATAACTTTAAGCCCTAGTAAGTGGCAGCCCGTAATAAATTTTTTAAAATATGGAAGTACCTGCTTTTTGTAAAGTTCAGGTCCCATAAAGAGCCCTTTAGAATCTGCAATATCATCAAGACATCCTATTATTCCAATACCCATGCTTTTCATATTTTTAGCGACTTTTAAGCTATATTCTATGGACATTTCCATTATCTCGCTGACAAGGTCTGGCTCGATTATGAAATCCATAAGACAATTTTCAAAACCTAAAAGGTCTCTTGGTAGCGAAAAAACATCTCTTACACGACCAATTACTGCTTTTTCTTTGCCAAGTATGTCAATAGCATGCTGTAAAGTAGCATATATCGCTTGATCATCCGCATCAGGCATCTTGTAGGATGCAAGATCAGATGCGCTGTTAACAGGATAAGCAAGAGCCGATGGATACTCATCAGAATATGCCCTTATAACCCGAAATTCATCTATAAAGCTGCGGTCATCTATCCTTTTTATCCTTCTATCCTGCCAGATAGCTATACCGTCAATATCATTTATCAACACAAATTCGCATGCATCAGTCGTATCGCTTATGCTTTTCATTACGCCCTTGTAAATATCCCATTCGAATGTTGGAACATGATCGGGTATTTTTCTATCAAATACTGCCTGTATTCTTTCTTTACCTGTCATAAAATCCTCATGCCCAAATTATATTATCGTATCAGACAACTTACAAGCAGTGAAGTTAATATAAGTTAGTGAATTTATGATAAAATATATATATTATGATTGCAGGGTAAAAAGAAATGAATATACAGATTTTCGGTAAGAGCAAGTGCTTTGATACAAAAAAAGCGGAACGGTTTTTTAAAGAGAGGAAGATATCTTTCCAGTATATCGATATGCTTAATAAAGGGATGAGCAAAGGCGAGCTTGAAAAAGTCATAAAAGGTGCAGGTGGAATAGAAAAACTTCTGGACTTAAAAGCAAAGGATCAGGATAAGCTTATGCAGATAAAATATGCAAAAGAGCAGGATAAATTCGATATGCTTCTTCTTAATCAGCACCTTGTTATAACGCCTGTTGTCAGAAACGGAAATAAGGTAACAGTTGGATATGAAATTGATATATGGAAAAGCTGGGAGGATGGGAAATGATTAATATTGCTGTAATTGGTTTGGGAAACAGAGGCAGCGGATATATGAGATGGACAAGGCTGTTAAACAGCAGAAAAGCAAAAATAACAGCATTATGTGATTCAGACGAATACAGACTGAATTCATATGGGAACAAATACAAAGTTGAAAAAAATAACAGATTTCAGAATGAGAAGGATTTTTTTAATGCAGGCAAATTAGCTGATGCTATTTATATCTGTACTATGGATAATGATCATTACCGTCATGCGATGGCAGCGATTAAATGCGGATACCATATTATGCTGGAAAAACCGGTTTCCACAGATATTGCCGAATGCGAGGAAATACGAGACAAAGCAAAAGAGAGAGGACTTCATGTTGTAGTCTGCCATGTTATGAGATATTCCCCATTTTTTAAGAAAATGAACCAGCTGGTTAAAAGCGGAAAATACGGGAAGGTCATATCCATTGAACACACTGAGAATATAGGCTATTTCCATTTTGCTCACAGTTATGTCAGGGGTAACTGGAGGGATTCAGAGAAAACAACTCCGATGCTTATGGCAAAATGCTGTCATGATTTTGACCTTATACACTGGCTGATGGGAGACGGATGCAAATCAATATCCTCATATGGAAACCTTTCATATTTTAAAAAAGAAAATGCTCCGAAAGACAGCGCAGACATATGTCTTGACTGTCCTGAACATGTCAAAAAGAATTGTCCTTATGATGCAGAAGAACTGTACATTACTGCGCCTATATGGAGATTTACCTTTCTTAAATGTTTAGGAAGCGTTATAACAGGTAAGCCTAAGTACAATAGAAAAGACAAATACGATTCATTACGGCATGGACCGTTCGGAAGATGCGTATACAAATGCGATAATAATGCGTGTGACCACCAGGTTGTGACAATGGATTATGGCAATGACAGATATGTTAATTTGAATGTTACCGCATTTTCCCGACTCAATTATCGACGTACCAGTATACATATGGAAAAAGCAGATATACTATGTGATGAATCAAAGGGAAGGTTCATAGTAAACAGATTTGGCAAAGGCAGAAAAATAATTCATGCAGGCGTAATTCACTTTGTCCATATATCCGGTGATATTGCGATAGTGAGAAATTTTATTAAACTGCTCTCTAACGAAAATATTAAAAAAGATGACCTGACATTCATAGACACGACTATTGTCAGTCATAGAAATGTAATGCTTGCAGAACAATCACGAAAAGAAGACGGAAAACAGATTTATCTGTAATTAGTAAAATATATATGGCAAATTACTCTCCGGTTATATAGAATATTACCGGTTGGAGGTGTTTTATGGCAATTGGTATAGGTATAGATACAGGTGGCACATACACAGATGCCGTTGTATATGATTTTAATTCAAACAAGGTGTTATGCTCATCAAAAGCACTTACTACACATGAAAAATTAGAAAAAGGAATTATAAACGCTTTGTCTCTTCTGGAGGATAAGTATTTTCCAGAAGTAGAAATTGTCGCACTGTCAACAACACTAGCGACTAATGCATGCGTGGAAAATAAAGGCGGTAGAGCTAAGTTACTGTTTTTTGGTGTAGATAAAAAAGTTTTTGACATGGTAGGTATAAATTACGGCCTTACAAACAAGAATGATGTGCACCTATGTCACAATAGCAGTGATTTTAATGGAAACAAAGCACAGGAACCCGATTGGGACAAGCTTTTTCTAGAACTTGATGAGTGGCTGCAAGATGCCCAAGGGCTTGGAATTGTGGAAGTATTCGCAATGAATAATGGAGCAATGCTGGAAAAAGCAGCAAAATTGCAGGTTCAGGAAAGATATGATATTCCTGTGGTATGCGGGCATGAGCTTTTTTATGAGCTGAATTCTATACAAAGAGGTTCCAGCACACTGCTTAATGCTAAACTGATACCGACAATACAGCAGTTTCTAGAGAGTATCAAAACTGCTCTTTTCAAAATGAATATTAATGCGCCTATAGCAGTAGTAAGAAGCGATAGTACTAAAATGTCAGAACAATATTCAAAGATGAAACCAGTGGAGACGATTTTATCCGGACCTGCATCTTCTGTGACTGGCGGGATAAATATAACTAATGAAAAGAACTGTCTCATAATAGATATGGGAGGTACCACTACAGATATATCAATAGTAAAGAATGGCATTCCTCTAAAAGCGGACAGCGGTGTTAAGATAGGCTCCTGGAAGACTTTCGTACATGGGGTCTATATAGATACCTTTGGTCTTGGAGGAGACAGCGCTATAAGAGTGGAGCATGGGAAGATAATACAGCTTCCACAAAGGATGATTCCTTTATGTGTTGCAGCCAGCAGATGGCAGCAAATTAATCAGGAGCTTGAAAAGTTAGCAGATTCAAAAAAGTATCATAGCCATCCATTATACGAATTTCTGTATCTTCAAAAAAAGATAACTAACAGAAGTTCCTATTCGAAGGAAGAACTGGAGCTTTGTGATCTTGTGGAAAACGAGCCTGTACTACTGGAAAAAGCAGCTACAGCGATTAACAGGGATATATACACAATAAATACAAAAAGACTTGAAGCTGAAGGCATTATAATCAGAATCGGACTGACTCCTACAGATATAATGCATGTAAAGAAGGATTTCTGTGCCTTTGATGAGTTAGCTCCCACAATTGCAGTCAGATATCTGCTGTCATGTATACTTGAAGAAACAGGTATCGAATATTCCGAAGAGGAATTCTGCGATATGGTATATGATACGATAAAACTGAAATTGTATGAGAATATAGTAAGAATCCTGTTAACTGATAAATATCCTGATAATTTTAAGAACGGCATGGATGAACAGCTTATAAATCTAATAAGGGCGTCATATAATGATAATACAGATAAAGACCTGCCAATACGGTTTAGAACGGAAATGTCACTAGTTGGAATCGGTGCCCCTACCCACATTTTCCTTCCTGATGTAGCCAAAGCTCTAGGTACCAGGTGTGTAATACCTCAAGATGCAAAAGTAGCGAATGCCATAGGAGCTGTAGTGAGCAATGTCCGTTCTACATACCAGGTAGAAATCAGGTCCGAGTATGACGGTTCATTTATAGTATTTACCCCTTCTGGGAGGCATGCTCTGACTGATTTTGACAAAGCAGTGGAATTTGCTAAGCAGGAAGCATCTAATGAAGCTTTAAAAGATGCAAGAGCAAAGGGATTAGCTGAATCTTTTAAAATTGATACACAGGTAGTGACAAAGACAGCAACAGCGAAAAAAGGCAGGCAGATTGATCTGGGGACTGTTATTATTGCGACAGTCAGCGGGAATATAGAGTATAATTAACATTATGATGTTAGGTAATATAGATATGACAGATAAAATAAGAGAAGAATGCGCAGTTATCGGAACCAGTCTTAAATGCGAAGAAGCTGCAGGAGTCGTATACAATGGGCTATTAGCTTTACAGCATAGAGGGCAGGAAGGTGCAGGGATAGCGCTGTCATATAACCAATCTATAATCGTAGAAAAAGATATTGGGCTTGTAAATGAGGTCCTGACAGAAAAGGTGCTTGCAACCCTTCCAAAAGCAAAAACTGCTATAGGCCATGCAAGATACTCAACAACAGGGTCAAATACTATAAAAAATGTACAGCCTTTTCTTACAGAATACCTTACAGGAAGAATAGCTACTGCTCACAACGGGAATATTACGAATGCCAAACAGATACGTTCCATGTTGGAAAAAGAAGGTTTGGATTTTTCAGCTACTTCGGATTCCGAAGTAGTTTCTTCCTTGATTGCGTATAACGTAATAATTCAAAAAGATCTTATCAAGGGTGTTGTCGAAGGTGCGAAAATCTTATGCGGAGCATTTTCGCTTGTGCTCATGACAGGAGATAAGAAATTAGTAGCAGTACGTGACCCACACGGATTCCGGCCTTTATGCATAGGTAAAAATGAATACGGAATAGCGGTAGCTTCCGAATCCTGCGCTTTGGACAGTTGCGGATTTGATTTTGTAAGAGATGTAAAACCAGGTGAAGTAATAATTGTTGAAAATGGAGATATAACTTACAGTAATGTGGAACTGACTGCTAACAAACAAGGATTGTGTATATTTGAATATGTATATTTTGCTAGACCTGACTCTATAATAGATAAATTAAGCGTATATGAAGCAAGATTTAATATGGGACGTATGTTGGCAATAGAGCATCCGGTGGAAGCGGATGTGGTATGTGGAGTGCCAGACAGCGGATTGGAAGCCGCTATGGGGTATGCATATCAAAGCGGGATTCCTTTAGTATCAGGATTTGTTAAAAACAGGTATATTGGCAGATCCTTCATTTATCCATCACAACTGCAAAGAGAACATGCGGTAAAGATAAAACTTAATCCGCTAAGAGCGACAATAGAAGGAAAGAGGATAGTTCTTGTAGATGATTCTATAGTGCGTGGAACAACAAGCGCTAAGATTATATCCTCATTGAGAAGCACAAATGTGAAACAGGTACATATGAGGATTTCCTCACCGCCATTCAGGCATACCTGCCATTTCGGTACAGACATAGACAACGAGAAGAACCTCATTGCCAATCAGCTCTCCATCGATGAGATATGTCAGAGAATAGGAGCAGATTCTTTAGGCTTCATTAGTGTGGAAGGATTGAAAAAGGCTTGCTCTAAAAGTTCTTTACCATTCTGTACAGGATGTTTTAATAATGATTACGGAACAAACAGTGTAAAGATGTCAAAATACATGCTAGAAGAATAGTTATATGAAAGAAGGATTATTGTGAAAAAAGCAAAGGCATATTATGAGGGGATTAAGCCTTATACAAACTTGGATGATAAAGACCTTATTTATCTTGATATACGTAAAGAACCGTTTGATTTATATGGGTTGTATGACCCGGTTAATCAGCCTGTTTTTAAAAGACTTCCCGATGAACTGGCAAATAAGTGTAATTTCGGAGTTAAAAATTATTATCTTAACACTGCAGGCGGAAGGATACGTTTCTGTACTGATTCCGATTATCTTTGCATACAGGTTTTTACTCCTCAGATTAATAAGATGAATCATATGACTCTGCTTGGTTCCAGCGGATTTGACATATATGAGGATTTTGAAGCAAGAAGCGTCTTCTTTAACAGATTCACAGCTGAAGTGGACACAAAAGATTGGTACGAGATGAGGATAAGATTTGATTATCATAAATTAAGATATTTTACCTTGAACTTTCCTTTATATAACAAAGTTGACAAGGTATATATAGGTGTGCAGGAAGATTCTTCGTTAGATCATGGAATGCAATATAGACATAAGTTACCAGTTGTATATTATGGTTCATCTATTACACAGGGAGGTTGTGCAACAAGACCTGGTAATGCATATGAAGCTATAATATCCAGAATGTGTGATACTGATTATATCAATCTGGGATTTTCCGGTTCAGCTTTGGGGGAAAAAGAAATGGCTGAATATATAGCTGGAATAGACATGAGCATATTTGTTCTGGATTATGATCACAATGCTCCGACAATCGAGCATTTGAGGAATACTCATGAAAGTTTTTTTAATATAATACGAAACAAAAAGCCATCTCTACCAATCATACTTTTATCTAAACCAGACTTCTCTGATTACTCATTTGACAAGTTACATAGAAGGAATATAATTTATACGACCTATATGAACGCAGTAGAAAAAGGAGATAAGAACGTTTATTTCATTGACGGAAGAAGCCTTTTTGGAGACGAATACAGGGACTGCTGCACAGTAGATGGATGTCATCCGAATGATTTAGGATTCTTACGGATGGCTCAGGTTATAGGCAGAATGGTTAAGGAGCTTATATAACACAATGGAACAAAAGAAAATAACAAGGATAAGCACAATGCAGATTATCGCAGCAGGTTTCGTAATTATTATACTGCTTGGCGCATTACTTCTTTGTTTACCTGCAGCTTCAAAGGATAATATACCTATACCGTTTATTGACTCGGTTTTTACTGCTACTTCAGCATTATGCGTTACTGGTCTTGTAATATTTGATACATACTCTCAGTTCACTTTGTTCGGACAGCTAGTAATTCTGTTTCTTATACAAATAGGTGGGTTAGGATTTATGAGTATGGCAGGCATGATCTTTTTAATGATTGGTAAAAAAATCGGGCTTAGAGAAAGGGGACTTTTGATGGAGACCATGAGCACTATCCACATTGGAGGTGTTGTAAAACTTCTCAAAAAAATTATTACAATAACTTTCTTGGTGGAAATCTTTGCAGCCGGTCTGTTGTCCATCCGATTTATTCCCCTGCTTGGCGTTTCAGAAGGCATATATTACGGTATATTCCATGCTGTATCGGCATTCTGCAATGCAGGGTTTGACCTTATGGGTGTGTTTAATCCCAAAAGTTCTTTGGTAGGCTTTGACACGGATGTTTTAGTAAATGTGGTTATTATGTCCTTAATTATAATCGGTGGTCTAGGTTTTATTGTGTGGGATGACCTCTTAACCAACAAACTTAAGTTTTCCAAATACAGGCTTCATACAAAAATTGTTCTTGTTGGCACTGCAGTATTAATTACTATTCCTGCAGTAATATTCTTTTTCCTTGAAAACAATAATACTTTGGAAGGTATGACTATAGGCCAGAAGATATTGGCATCAATATTCCAGGTTGTCACTCCAAGGACAGCAGGATTCAATACAGTGGATACAGGTTCTTTAACAGAAGGCGCTTCATTTCTAACGATTATACTTATGGTAATAGGCGCTAACCCCGGTTCGACAGGCGGTGGTATAAAAATCACAACTATGTTCGTAATTATTTTAGCTATAAGAGCATACATAACACATACACAGGATTTGAACGTAGGTGGTAAAAGACTGGAGGATTATGTTCCTAGAAAAGCATTCAGCATAACTGCTATCTACCTCATACTGGTATCTTTAGCATCTTTTCTTTTAATTTCCACACAACCTTTCGAGCTTTTGGATGCAATGTTTGAAACTGTTTCAGCTATAAGCACAGTCGGACTTACAACAGGGATAACATCATATTTGAACACAGGGTCAAAAATTGTGATAATATTATTGATGTATTGCGGAAGGGTTGGAAGCCTTACAGTATTAAGTGCTTTTGCCGGTGAAAAGATAAAGGCAAATATAAGGAATGTAGAAGAGAAGATAGTCATAGGTTAGGAGAGAAAAATGAAATCAGTTTTAATAATAGGAACAGGCAAATTTGGAAAAAGCCTTGCTTTGAAGATGGCTGAGCTTGGAAACGAAGTAATGGTAGTGGACAAGGAAGAGAATGAGCTGAGGGATATATCTGACTATGTGACTTCTGCTCAAGTTGCTGATTGTATGGATGAGTCTGTGTTAAAAGCCCTAGGTATAAACAATTTTGATATATGTTTCGTATGTATAGGGGATAATTTCCAATCTTCTTTGGAAATAACCTCTCTTCTTAAAGATAACGGCGCTAAACACGTAGTATCCAAAGCTGACAGGGATATTCATGCAAAGTTTCTGCTAAGAAATGGTGCAGATGAGGTTATCTTCCCAGAAAAGGATATGGCAATAAGAGCTGCTTACAGATTTAGCGCCCATCATATGTTCGACTATATCCAATTATCTCAGGATTATTCCATATGCGAAATAGATACGCCTGAAAACTGGATAGGAAAGACGATATCCCAGGTAAATGTAAGATCCAGATACAATATCAATATTCTTGCTTACAAAGAATATGGAAAAATATACCCTCTGTCAGATCCCAATTATGTTTTTAAAGAGAATACTCATTTGGTGGTATCCGGAGCTTGGAAAGATGTAGAAAAACTGAATAAATAAAAAGACAATAAAAACCAGCTATCCGTGAAAAAATATGTTGACACATATTATCATTAGTGATACCATATGACAAAATAAAGGCAATGACGAGAAGAGTAATCCAGGTATTTTTTAAAGAGAGTCCGAAATGGTGAGATCCGGATAAAGAAGACCTAAGATGAAGAACATCTTCGAGCCGCTGACCGAAAGCTTTTCGCAAGTAGGCTCAGACGAACTACGGTACGTTATAACCGTTAGGCATGTATGTGCTGAATGAGTGGATCAGTATTGATCAAAATGGGTGGCACCGCGGAATGTTAACTAAACCTTTCGTCCCTGAATAATAGTATTTGGGTGGCTAAAGGTTTTTTTGTTGCCAGGAAAGGTGCTAAATATGAAAAGAACGGAATATTGCGGGTTATTTACTGAAAGCCATGTGGGCAGTTATGTCACGGCATGCGGTTGGATCTTGACTAAAAGAGACATGGGGGGAGTCATATTCATTGATATTAAAGACAGGGAAGGTATTCTTCAAACTGTCTTTGATGCAAATGACCTTGAAGCAAAGATTTTTCAGTCTGCAGAACAGGTAAAAATACAGTCTGTAGTGGAAGTGTCGGGATGTATCAAAATAAGAGGAGAAGAGACATATAATCCAAAAATAAGGACAGGTACCATTGAATTGAAAGCAGCATATATAAATATTCTGTCTGAATGTACAAGCCTGCCTTTTTCTTTGGATGATGATATAGTCGCTAAAGAAGAGCTCAGGCTAAAGTACCGATATCTCGATATAAGAAGAAAAGTAATAGGAGAAAATCTGCGCTTTCGGCATAAAGCGGTAATCGCTATAAGAAGATATCTGGATAATTTGGGATTTATAGAAGTGGAAACCCCTATACTGACGAAGTCTACACCTGAAGGAGCTCGTGATTATCTTGTGCCAAGCAGAATTCATCCTGGTACATTCTATGCTCTTCCGCAATCTCCTCAGATATTCAAGCAGCTTCTAATGGTCGGAGGTATGGACAGATATTACCAGATAGCCAGATGTTTTCGAGATGAGGATTTAAGAGCGGACAGACAACCAGAATTCACGCAGGTAGATATGGAGATGAGTTTCGTTACTCAGGAAGATATCCTTGTACATCTGGAAAATATGTTCAAATATATAATGAAGGAATGCATTGGTCATATAATCAGCGAACCGTTTATCCGTATGACATATAAAGAAGCAATGGACAGATATGGCACGGATAAACCAGATTTACGGTTTGATTTATCTATAAAGGATATTACGGATATAGCAAGAGATACAGATTTTGAGATATTCAAAAAAACGGAAACTGTACGCGCTATAAACTATAAAAATGGGGCATCTATGACAAGAAGCGAGATAGAGGAACTTACAGAAGAAGCAGAAAGTTGTGGCGCAAAAGGCATGGCATGGATTGCTATACAGCCGGACGGCTCACTGTATTCCATACTTACAAAATATATTTCTAAAGAGGATATAGATGAGATTATAAAAATAACAGATGCAAGAGCAGGCGATTTCATACTATTCTGTGCAGACACTATTAAGAATGCAAGAAGGATTCTCGGACAGTTAAGAATATTTATAGCAAAGAAGCTGGGTATTATTGATGCGAATATGTTCTGCTTTGCCATAATCACGGATTTTCCTTTGTTTGAATATTCAGAGGAAGATAAGAGATATGTCGCAGCACATCATCCTTTTACCAGCCCAAATCCGGAAGATATAATGCATATGCTTACTGATAAAGAATGTGTCAGAGCACTTTCATATGATATAGTATTAAATGGGACTGAACTTGGAAGTGGTTCTATAAGGATACATGATAGCAAGACGCAAAATCTTATGTTTGAAGCACTTGGCCTATCAAACGAACAGATACAGGAAAAATTCGGCTTCTTTATAAAAGCATTCAGTTATGGGACTCCTCCCCATGGAGGATTTGCTTTCGGGCTGGACAGGCTTATCATGATATTACTAAAAGCTTCCTCTCTTAGGGATGTAATTGCATTTCCTAAAACAAAAGATGGATCCTGCCTTATGTCGGATACTCCTGACATAGTAGATGAAAATCAGCTGAGGACACTACATATCGCATATGAAAGTTATAAAGAAATGAACAATAAAACACATAACATACCCAAAATACCGATAGAGAAACTTACCAGCCTTGCCAGGCTATCTCTTTGTGAGAAGGAAAAGATAAGCCTTGAGAAGGATATGATGGAAATAATCAATTTTGCAGGGAACATTATGGATATAGACACTTCAATGATAGATGAAATAGAAAAATCAGATAATGTGGATGATTTATTCAATATATTCAAGGAAGATTACATTGAAACATCTTTTAAAAGAGAAGACATATTAAAAAATTCGAGTACAGTAGAAAACGGTTATATAAAAGTTCCCAAAGTCGTAAGGAAGGGGGTGTAGTATGAAAGATATATTAATGATGGATATACTGTCGTTGCATAACAAAATAGCAAAAAAAGAGATTTCCTGCATAGAAATAACCAAAGCATATCTTGAAAACATAAAAGTAAAGGACAAAGATGTCCAGGCATATATAACAGTAACTGAAGAAGAAGCGTTTAAAAGGGCTTCTAAGCTTGATGATGAATTATTCGATGAAAAAGACCTTCCTTTACTTTATGGCATTCCAGGAGGAATTAAAGATAACATATGCACAAAAGACATACGCACGACTTGCGCTTCAAAGATGCTTAGTAATTTCGTTCCTTCATATAGTGCGACAGCTTATAAAAAACTGTATGAATCCGGCATGGTTCTGCTCGGAAAGCTTAACATGGATGAGTTCGCAATGGGTTCCACCACCACTACATCATACTTCCATAATACACATAACCCATATAATTTAAAAAAAACCTGCGGAGGAAGCTCAGGAGGATCTGCTGCAGCTGTCGCATCTTGTCAAGCTTTATTTGCTTTAGGCTCTGACACAGGAGGCTCGATAAGGCAGCCTGCATCTTTTTGCAATATTGTGGGAATGAAACCGACATATGGTACCGTTTCCAGATATGGGTTAGTTGCTTTCGCATCTTCTTTGGATCAGATAGGACCTATGACGAGGACCATATATGATAATGCTTTAGTACTTGACTGTATATCAGGATATGATAAGTTAGATTCTACTTCGGTCATGACCTTATCACACTCATATACTGAAGATATAGGAAAAGATATATGCAAGATGAGGATGGGTATAATAAAACAATTTTCATCAAAAAAGATTGATAAACAGGTATCAAAAGCAATAAATGATGCTGTAAGCTGGTATGAAAAACAAGGTATTGAAATAATAGAATTAGATATTCCATCTTTAGACTGGGCTATATATGCATACTACATCATATCCAGTGCTGAAGCTTCATCCAATCTAGCACGGTTTGACGGTATCAGATATGGCTACCGGCCAGATGAATATGCTGATATTGATCAGTTATATCAATATAGCAGAAGCCAGGGATTTGGAATAGAAGTAAAACGAAGGATAATGCTAGGTACATTCGTGTTAAGCCAGGGATACTATGACCAGTACTATAACAAGGCTCAGAAAGTGCGTAAGCTTGTTAAAGCAGAGTTTGAGAAAGCTTTTGGTATGTGTGATTTCATATTGTCGCCAGTAACTGCATCAACGGCGTATGATCTTGATAACACAAAAAAAGATGCAGTGACTATGTATATGGAAGATATATTTACTGTTCCGGTAAACATTGCATCACTTCCTGCACTTGTTTTACCCTGCGGGATGTCAAAGGAGAATCTTCCGATAGGAATGCAGCTTATAGGTCCGAAATTTTCTGAAAAGACGCTATATAGAGCTGGATATGCATTTGAGAAAAGATGTCAGGAGGCTGCAAATGGCTGATACATATAAAGGATATAGTATGAACATAGGGTTGGAAGTCCATGTGGAGCTTAAAACTCAGAGTAAGATATTCTGCAATTGCTCAACCACATATGGAGCTGAGCCAAACACACAGGTATGCCCAGTTTGTCTTGGAATGCCAGGAACGCTACCTGTACTAAATAAAAAAGCAGTGGAATATTCATTAATGGCAGGACTTGCTTTGGACTGTGAAATAAATATGAATTGCAAGATGGACAGGAAGAACTATTTTTATCCTGATCTACCCAAGGCATACCAGATATCACAGTATGATATTCCATTATGTAAAGGAGGGTATCTGGATATTGAAACTGACAATGGAAGCAAAAGGGTAAGGATAACCAGAATACACCTTGAGGAAGATGCAGGGAAACTGATTCATAATGAAGAAGATGAGACATTAATTGACTGCAACAGGTGCGGGGTCCCGCTTATTGAAATAGTAACTGAACCGGATTTAGAATCAGCTAATGAAACGGATGTGTTCCTTAACAAGCTTAGAACGATACTTCTTAATCTTGGTATATCCGACTGCAGGATGAATGAAGGTTCTTTCAGGGCTGATGTGAACCTGTCTGTCAGAAAGACCGAAGATACAGAATTAGGGATACGTACGGAAATGAAAAATCTGAATTCCTTTGCATTTATAAAAAAAGCTATTAATTTTGAGTTTAAACGTCAGGTTGACAATGTTCTAGAACATAAAACGATTGAGCAAGAGACAAGAAGATATGACGAGAAGAGTAAAAAAACATACTCAATGAGGAAAAAAGAAGATGCTGATGATTACAGATATTTTCCAGATCCCGACCTGCCCAGGATAAAATTACAAACTGATTATGTGGAAAACATCAAAAAAAACCTTCCTAAATTAGCAACAATAAGAAAATCGCAGATTATGGAAAAGTATGATTTGTCTTCATATGACTGTGAGATGCTGTTATCTAAACCGGAACTTTATGATTTATTCGAAAAATCAGCTTTATACACAACTGCATATAAGACGCTTTCAAACCTAATTATCTCAAAAAAAGATTGTATTTTAAGCATATCAGCTGAAAAAATAGCAAGAATCGCTGATATATCTTGTCAAGAGCTTATAAACATATCAACTGCAAAGAAGCTCATTGATATGCTGATAAAAGAAGATTTTGATGTTGATGAGACTATCAAGAAGGAAAAGATGTATCAAATTAATGATATGGATATTCTTACCTGTTATACCAGACAAGCTTTACTGATTAACAAAAAAGCTGTTGAGTCATATAAAAAGGGGAACCTTCTTGCTGTAGGACCTATTATCGGCCATGTCATGAAGCTCACCAATGGGTATGGCAATCCTGAAACAGTAAAAAATATTGTTACGAAGATGCTTAGTGATATTAATTAGCAAATAAAAATGTGTAAATTTATATTGCATAAATAACATATTCATGTTAGAATCTAACAGTGTACAATTCTTTGTACACAATACGAATGGAGGAACATATATGGCAACAGCAGTAATTATGCCAAGGCAAGGAAATACCGTAGAATCATGCGTTGTTTCTAAATGGCACAAGAAAAAAGGCGATAAGGTAAACATAGGAGACATACTGTTTACATACGAAACGGATAAAGCTACTTTTGATGAGGAAGCAAAAATTGAGGGTATCCTTCTGGAGACCTTTTTTGAAGAAGGCGATGATGTACCATGTCTTCTTAATATGTGCGTAATAGGCGAGTTAGGAGAGGATATATCCTCATTTTCACCTGAAGGCGCGACTGTAAAAGAAGCAGAAAAACCTATAGAAGACAAAAAAGAAGAAGTTAAGAAAGAAGCAGAGTCTTTAACAGTACAGAAATCAGAAAATGAAGACTTAAAGATATCACCAAGAGCAAAAAATTTGGCAGATAAAACCAATGTGGATGTAACATATGCGAATGCGACAGGCCCTAATGGCAGAATTATTGAAAGAGACATACAAGCTCTTGCAAAAGATGGTTTAAAAGTCACTTCTGCAGCAAAACCTGCATATGACCAGACTGCTTCATATAATGCGACAGGTATAGGCGGAAGGATTACTGTTGAAGATATTCGCAAAGGTGTTGTCACGCCAGTTGAGACAGTTACCGTAAGCGTAGCAGATACTCAGGATTATACAGAAGAGAAACTGAGCAATATAAGAAAGGTTATAGCTAAGACTATGCATGCATCTATTTCCCAGATGGCTCAGCTAACTATGAATGCTGCTTTTGATGCAACAAGCATAATGAATTACAGGGCTATGGTGAAGAATAATACTGAAAGACTCGGTCTTGCCAATATTACAATAAATGATATAGTCGTATATGCAGTTGCTAAAACTCTATTAGCTCATAAAGATCTGAATGCTCATTTTAATAGCGAATCCATTAAAAGATTCAATAAAGTACATATGGGTGTCGCTATTGACACACCAAGAGGACTGATGGTGCCAACAGTATTCAATTGTGATATGAAATCATTAAATGATATATCTTTGGAAGTAAAAGACCTTGCAGGTAAATGCAAGACAGGTAATATAAATCCGGACCTTCTTACCGGTGGAACATTTACAATAACCAATCTTGGCAATCTTGGAGTAGAATCTTTTACACCTGTTATCAATCCTCCTCAGACTGCAATATTGGGTGTCTGTGGTCTTGTTACACGTATAAAGGAAGAAAACGGACAGATTAAACCATATCAGGCTATGGGTTTGTCCTTAACAATAGATCACAGGATAGTTGACGGAGCTCCTGCAGCCAGATTCTTAAAGGATTTGTGCACTAATCTCGAAAACTTTGAAATGATGCTTGCGAAGTAGAAAGGGGATTTTTAATGAAATACGATTTAATAGTCATAGGCGGAGGGCCTGCAGGATATCTTGCAGCGGAAAGAGCAGGAGCAAAGGGATTAAATGTTCTGTTATTTGAAAAACGCAACCTTGGCGGTGTCTGTCTGAATGAAGGATGTGTTCCTTCGAAAGCCTTGCTTTATAGCGCTAAGATATATGATTACACAAAACATTCTGAACAGTATGGAGTAAAAGTTACAGGCTCGTCACTGGATCAGGAAGTAGTAATAAAGAGAAAAAACAAAGTTGTAAAAACACTTGTAACAGGCGTTAAAGGCGCGTTAAAAAAGAATAATGTCACTGTAGTTGAAAAAACAGCCAAAATAGAAAAGAAATCGAGTGAAGGCTTTGTAGTTAGTACAGACAGCGAACTTTATACAGGGGATAGGCTTTTGATATGTTCAGGTTCAGAACCTATTATGCCTCCCATACCTGGACTTCTGGAAGGATACCAGAAAGGTTTTATCCTGACTAACAGAGAAATACTGGATCTTACTAATATCCCAAAAACTTTGGTAATTGTCGGAGGCGGGGTAATAGGGCTGGAGATGGCCTCGTATTTTAACTCTGCAGGAAGCAAGGTTACAGTTGTAGAGATGCTAGACAGGATAGGCGGGCCGATAGATGAGGAGATAGCTGACCTTTTACGTAAGGAATATGAGAAAAAGGGCATAACCTTTAATCTTGGCAGTAAAGTAACATCATTTACAGAGAAATCTGTAGTATTTGAAAAAGATGGAAAAACCTTGGAAGCAGATGCTGAAAAAGTGCTTGTCAGTATTGGCAGAAAACCATCAACAAAAAATCTCGGATTGGAAAATATTGGAGTGGAAACCGATAAAAGAGGCGCGATTGTAACTGATTCGATGGGCCGCACTAATGTTGCTGAAGTATATGCAGCAGGTGATGTAAACGGTGTATCAATGCTTGCTCATACGGCATATAGGGAAGCTGAAGTATGTATAAATAATATTTTGGGCAAGAAGGATGTAATGAGATACTCAGCAATCCCTTCAGTCATTTACACAAATCCTGAAGTCGCTTCAGTAGGAGAGACAGTCGCTACTGCAAAACAGAAGAATATGGATTTTGAATCAGTTACATTATCCATGAAATTTTCCGGAAGATATGTTGCAGAGAATGAAGGTGGAAATGGGATATGCAAAGTGCTTAGAGAAAAAAACACAAACAGACTTATAGGCGTTAGCCTGATAGGCAACTATGCTTCAGAAATTATTTATGGGGCAGCCATGATGATAGAGACTCAGATGACAGTGGATGATCTTAAGGAATTAGTATTTCCGCATCCGACAGTCTGCGAGATTATCAGAGAAGCACTTTTTAGTTTTAATGAATAAATGAAAATTACAGACGGTAATTAATATAAGAGGAGATAAAAAATGACAAAAGAACTGGTACTGAATCCATCGGAATTAAGAAAAAAAAGTAAGATTAAATTCAAAGACATAGACGTCTGCGCGTATAACAAGACGATTGAAGAAGAAAAAAAGATATTTACAAAAAGTGATTTTATTCGTATCTACAGAGATATGGCTATCATACGTGAATTTGAGAGCATGCTGAATGCTGTAAAGACTACCGGGCAATATAATTCGGTAGAGCATGCATATCCCGGTCCGGCACATCTTTCAATGGGACAAGAAGCTTCTGTAGTAGGCGAGGCATTTACTTTAGGAATTGATGATTTTATTTTCGGATCACATAGAAGCCATGGTGAAATACTTGCAAAAGGATTATCAGCAATTGAAAAACTCACTGATAAGGAACTTATGGAAATAATGGAGAATTATCTAGAAGGCAAGATACTCAAGATAGTTCAGAAGGATCAAAAGAGTGTAAAGGAGTTGGCAATTGATTTCCTTCTTTATGGAACACTTGCAGAAATATTCTCAAGAGAGACAGGATTCCACAGAGGATTAGGAGGATCTATGCATGCTTTCTTTATCCCTTTTGGAATATATCCTAACAATGCAATAGTCGGTGGAAGTGCGGATATAGCTACAGGAGCTGCATTATTTAAAAAAGTAAATCAAAAAAAAGGCCTTGTAATTGCAAATTTAGGTGATGCATCATTGGGGTGCGGACCTGTATGGGAAGGAATCTGCTTTGCAACAATGGATCAATACAAGACCCTATGGGAAGGCGAACATAAAGGCGGATTACCTTTAATTTTCAATTTCTTCAATAACTGCTATGGAATGGGTGGACAGACAAAAGGCGAGACAATGGGCTTCGACCTTCTTGCACGTTTCGGAGCTGGTGTAAATCCTGAACAAATGCATGCAGAAAGAATTGACGGATACAATCCGCTTGCAGTAATTGATGCATATAAGAGGAAGAGAGAAATAATTGAAAAGAAAGAAGGACCTGTCCTCCTTGACGTTCTAACATACAGATTTGCTGGACACTCACCATCTGATGCTTCAGCATACAGGACAAAAGAAGAGATAGATATGTGGATGGAGCAGGATTCCTTAATTGAATATAGGAATAAGCTTGTTAAGGGCAATATCGCAAAAGACGAGGAATTTGAAACAATACTTTCTGATACGTCCTCTCTAATATTTAAGATATACAAGATGGCTATTGATGAAACAATAACACCTAAGATGGATCTTGTTGCTAATCCAAGAGCTATAGAAAGTCTTATGTTTTCTAATCAAAGAATCGAAAAGATGGAAGACAGACCATGTGATGCATATATCCCACTAGAAGAGAATCTCCGTTACCAACAGGTACAGAAAAAAGAAAGAATGGGCATTGTTAATGGTGTTGCGGTATCAAAAAATAAGGTTTATCAGATAAGAGACGCTATATTTGAAGCAATGATAGAGAAGTTTTACACTGATCCGACTCTCGTAGCATATGGAGAGGAAAACAGAGAATGGGGTGGAGCTTTTGCGGCATACAGAGGATTGTCCGATTCTATGCCTTATCACAGGCTCTTTAACTCCTCCATAAGCGAAGCTGCTATAGTAGGTTCAGCAGTCGGATATGCAATGGCAGGTGGAAGAGCGGTAGTAGAACTTATGTATTGTGACTTTTTGGGAAGAGCAGGAGATGAGGTATTCAACCAGCTTCCTAAATGGCAGTCAATGAGCGCTGGTATATTAAAAATGCCAGTAGTCGTAAGGGTAAGCGTTGGGGCTAAGTATGGAGCTCAACACTCTCAGGACTGGACTAGTTTGTGCGCACATATACCCGGACTAAAAGTGGTATTTCCAGTTACTCCATATGATACTAAAGGATTATTAAATTCTGCTTTATCGGGAACAGATCCTGTAATATTCTTTGAAAGCCAGAAACTATATGATAAAGGCGAAATGTTCCATGAAGGTGGAGTTCCTACAGAATATTATGAAATTCCTATAGGAGAACCGGATATAAAGAGAACAGGAAAAGATATAACCATACTGACTGTAGGCGCGACTCTTTATACAGCACTGGAAGCTGCTGATATATTAAAAGAGAAATATGGTATGGAAGCAGAGGTAATAGATGCAAGGACTGTATCTCCATTCAATTACAGCCTGGTAGCAGAGTCAGTAAAGAAGACAGGTAGAATCTTACTTGCATCAGATGCATGCGAAAGAGGATCACACCTTAAGGATATGGCAACAACGATTTCCGATTTATGCTTTGATTATCTTGATGCGCCTGCTGTTGTTGTCGGAGCAAGAAACTGGATTACTCCTGCTGCAGATTATGAAAAATCCTTCTTCCCACAACCTGACTGGATACTAGATGCTATACATCAGAAGATAGTTCCTTTAAAAGGTCATGTAGCAAAAATGAGCTTCACAGATAGTGAAACAATAAGATTAAATAAATTAGGGGTGTGAATTGAATCAAAGGCAATTACAAATTAAGCAGATGCTGGATGTTGCTCAGGAGGTTTTTCTTAAGCAGCTGAGGACAGTGTTCCCGGATGTTTCGGAGATGACTATACGTCGTGATCTTATACTTCTGGAAGATATGGGATATGCGGTAAGAACCCATGGAGGCGCTGTAAGCATAAACCGGTTCAAGAAGGCTGGAGAGGATGAGATAGAATATATGGTAAGGCAAGCTGAGAATGTTGACAGGAAAGCTATCATCGCACAGAAAGCAAGTCACTTTATTGAAAAGGGCAGATCAGTATATCTTGATGCGGGAAGCACAGTCATGTGTTTGGCAAAGCTTTTGACAGAAATGAAAGGATGCACATTTATAACATCAGCCGTCAATACCGCTTTGAAACTGGCTTCAACAGATAACTCTGTCATTTTGCTTGGAGGCACTGTAAATCCTAATACAGTAGCTTGTTCAGGACCTGAAGCTATGCAGATGCTTGAAACCATGAATATAGATATGGCCGTTATGGGAGCTTCAGGCTTTTCTGTAGAAAAGGGATTCTCGGTTTCCAGCATGTATGATGCCAAGCTTAAGACTAGAATTGTCGAAAAAGCAAGAAAGACTATAATACTTGTGGATTCATCAAAAATAGAAAGAGATAAAGCATATACTTTCTGCGAACTCAAAGATGTTGATATTTGGGTCTGTGATTCAATGCCAGAGGAATCTGTATTGGAGAAATGCAGGCAATACAACGTACTGGTTATTTGATTAACTGTGATGTAAAACACATTAAAAGACAAGGCTTATACCTTGTCTTTTTTTAGTTCGCGCGCCATGGGCGCGCTCTAACGGGTGTAAGTCCCGAACACACCCGGATAGTGGGAAGT
>MWDI01000026.1 GCA_002070475.1 Firmicutes bacterium ADurb.Bin146 | reverse complement strand
TTCCATGAGAACATAGCCATATCCAGTAAAAGGATATCCATAATCATCTTAGTTCTTGTTACAAGGCCTTCATCTACACATAGGTCTATTAGAAGAGCAATTGGAGCAATATCCTCTTCATAATACACATTGGAGTGCCATTCGGTAAAACCATATTTAAATCTGTAATAGAGCCAGTGGTTTATTCTTTTTTCTGCTCTTTTTTTATGTTCCGTACCAGTAATATTTGCATTAGTGAATATTTCATTAGGGTATAGCTGTCCCGCTAAGTACTCAACAGTAGAGAAAATCATCTGATGGTTTTCCGACCAGGTGCACATATTATCCTCACCAGGTTCATCCATCCAGTACTTGAAATCCAGTACAGTCTTTTTCATTATCTGTACTGTCTCTTTGCTTAAAAGGTGAGTATATAAATAAAGGGTGCGTATAATACAGACCATACGAAAATCCGCGCAGTCATATCTTGCATCTATATATGCGCAAATATCTTTTATCTGGCTCTCATCAATTTGTCTGTTCTCATCAAGGTCCTTGATGCCAGGAAAGCACGCAGTCCCCATCTTTATCTTCATATCCGGTTTGGTCATATCAGCTCCTTCTTTATTGCTTCCAGCTCTTCTTCAGTTACCGGTGATTCATCTGTCTGGCCTTTCTTGAATTCCAGATAACCGCTGATTTTCTTAACAATGATCTGACTTAAAGGATATCTCGTAGCAGCAAAGAATGTGACAGTTAAAAGAATTAGAGGAATCACGACAACTACTATCTTAAGCGTGGTAAGTACTGACTGGGGCTGTTCTGCTAAAACTTCCTTTGTCACTCCGTCTATAACTGCTTCATAAGGTTTTACATATCCGGCTACATCAAGCAGCGTGGATACTATGAAAATTCCCACTGCTGAAGAGAACTTCCTCATGAATGTCATTATCCCGCTGAACGACCCTGCATTGTGCCTGCCAAACGCCAGCTCTCCTACATCGGTTACATCAGGAAACATTAGCCAGGGCATTACGACACAGCCTGCAATACCAAGCCCCATTATTACGGCATTCACATATATGAAGAAGCTGCCCCATGTGGGCTGCAAAACTGATAAAAGTATGATTGCCGCTACCCACACGAATATGGAATACATTACGACTTTCGCTTTTCCTATCTTGTTTGCAAGATTAACAACCACAGGTACCATTAATACCTGGGTTATAAGCATTGCGCCTAGAACATAGTTAAGCTCTCCCGGCCTTTTTAAGTAGTAGTTCATATAGTAAGCGAAAACCGTGGATACGATATCCATGGCTAAAAATGCAAAAAGGTAAATAGCTATCAGTATCCTAAAAGACCTGACCTTGAAAGGCTCCAGAAATACCTTCAAATTAAATTTGCGTTTTTCCGATACATCAGTGACCCTTTCTTTTGTAGTAAGAAAGATTAGAAGGAACGGGATAGCGAAGAAACAGCCGAAAGCCACAGCCATTGCTATATATCCGGTCCTGACATCTGCAAACATCTTAACTATCTCCATAGGTAGTACTGCGCATATAAGACTGGAAACCTGTGAAAAGATAAGCCTTGTTCCATTAATAATATTTCTTTCTTTGTAATCAGCGCTTATCTCGCTACTCATTGCTGAATACGGCACCATTACTATTGTAGATACTGTAGAGTAAAGAGTATATGCGAAAAGCATATATAGAAACTTTACAATCTCGTTGTTATGGGAAATCGGAAACCATAATAGAAAGTATGATGCAAGTATACCGAAAAAACCTACTAAGAAATATGGTTTTCGTCTGCCCCATTTAGACTTTGTATTGTCTGATATGAGCCCCATAAGAGGATCAGATATGGCATCCCAGATCTTACTGAACAGGATTATAAAGCCGGCAAGAGCCGGCCTTATCTTTACTATATCAGTAAGGAATATGAGGTAATAGAAGCTTATAATCAGCTGTGAGCCGCCACCGAAGAAATCCCCGGAAGCAAATGCGAATATTTCGCCTTTTGAAACCTTTTCTCTCAATTTTCCCATTATTTAACCCCCTAAGTGAAATAATTGATTATTTGCAGCAACGAATAAATGATTTACTGTTATTATATCATCTAGCTGATATTTTCGTCATACTAACTTAGTGAATGCAAGATAAAAAATACATTAATGTTATTTGTAATAAATTGTGATAAGTCTGGTGAAAAGACTGCTCATGTTTTATTTACTGAAGTACTTTTTTAAGGTATTCTAAGATGTCATTAAGGTCAATGTTTCTTGCATAGCTATACTTCTCTTTATATGAATCCCAGACCTTTTGTATGTCTTGGCTTTCACTAATATCAGTTATATACTTCAAGTAATTATCAATATATTCGATAGTGTTTCGTTCTTTTGCTTTTCGATAAACTGCGACCTTTAAATCTTGTTTGTTAATTTTGAATGATTCTGTCTTGGATAGAACATATATATCATAAAAATCTCTTGATCTCGTGTTTGAAACATTCCTTACAATTATTGATTCAATTTTTTCTGCTAATATTGTGTAAATGTTGTATGCTTTTATCATTATTTCTCTATCTTCAAATAAAAGCTTGTAGGAATAATCAATTTCTTTTGGAATGATGACATCACCAGTAGTAATATCAATCTTTATTGTTACTCGTATAGTTAAAAACTGTGCTTCAATACCAATTCTGAAATCATTATATTTACCAGCCTTGTGAATAGATTTGATGCTTTTCATTGTGAAAGTAATATTGTCATCAACATCCTCGAGCAATATTTCATTCACTATTTTTTCAATTTCATATTGATCTGTGTGTACTCCTTTTATTGTTGTATCAATATCCATAGTACTCCGCATATCAATACCGACCATAGCAGCAATTACAATTAAAAATCCACCCTTAATGATGAAATTATCCTTGTATTTTGATTTAGCAACTCTTTCCAAAAATCTTTCCATCATATATGTTTGAAGCACAGTATTTGATTCTAAGCTATTTTGTTTTGAGTAATTACTGATCCAGTCTTTAAGCTGCTTTGTACTATTTATTCTCATGTTAAAACATCCATGTATTGTTTTATAGTATCTCTGACTTTAAAGATTTCTGCATATCTTAATAGTTTGGCATAATCAGCACCAGGTTCTGACATATATCTTTTAATCGCTGTTAATACAATATTTGAGTCAAGTTTATCGATTTTTTTAATGCAGTCACAAATAGTTCTTTCTTTGTCGTACAGTTTAATTTGATTTCCATATGGTGTTACTGTATTAGTGATGCCAAGTTCATAATGACTCTTTCTACTGTAGAAAAACTTATATTTTTCAGTATCTTTCAGAAGCCTGGTATTAAATCCTGAAGGAATAGTCATCATTAATTGAAAAGGCGTTCTGTCACTTAAATCATGGAAGTATAGAGCTGTTTCATGTGAAAAAACACATTTTGAGCATCTGTACTGAACTAACATATATTCGTCTTTAATATAATTTGCATCAAGATATAGTCCGTTACTGATGCGTTCGAGCTCTCCTTTCAATGCCATTCTCTGCAGCACTTTGTTGTCCATACCAAGAGTCGCAATTTCTTCTGACTTTATAATCCCATTATTTTCCTTCAATAATTTTTCAATCATATCCCTATTCATCCTATGAACTCCCCTAAGTCCTTATTGTTAGTACAAATTATATAATATACTCACAAAAAAGACAAGGCTTATTCTGAAAAATGAGATATAACATATTAATCAAGGTTATCTTATATTGTATTAGCTAGTAACCTCCAATATTCTGTAACATTAGTTTCAAAATATAAAAATAATTAAAGTTACAAAACTGTAAAGTAATGTTATCAGATAAGCACAGAAACATTGTGTATACAAATTATTTTTTCTTTATTATCAATTTCTAAACTTGACATACTATTGTCAGGTTTTTATGTAATAATATAACTGAGGCAATTATAAAAATAACACGGCTGCTCGAAATAGCAACTATCTTACTGAATAAGAAGACTGTTACTGCAAAAGAACTTGCAGAGCGTTTTCATGTGTCAGTAAGGACCATATACAGAGATGTTGATGATTTGTCCTGTTCAGGAATACCTGTATATACCATACAGGGAGTAAATGGCGGTATATCTATATTAGACAACTACACCATGAATAAGACCATGCTTTCAGACACTGATAAGAATAATATACTAATTGCTTTACAATCGCTGAAATCTACCAAGTTCCCTGATGTAGACTTAATTCTGGAAAAACTTGAAGGCATATTCAGAAACAATGCTTCTGACTGGATATCCATGGATTTCTCTCCATGGGGTTCCAATCCTAATGTGAATAACAAGTTTAATGATATAAGAGCGGCTATACTTGGGAGCAGAGTCATAAATATAGAATACATAAATTCACAAAACATTAAATCTGTCAGGACAGTAGAGCCATTACATCTTAAGTTCAAGTACCAAGCATGGTATCTTTACAGCTGGTGCAGAAAAAGATCAGAATACCGGTCATTCCGTTTATCAAGAATAAAGAAAGTCGAGATAACAGATGAGATATTTGACCGGTTTTCTGAGAGGGTATCAGATGATAGGGAAGATACTATAGAAGCTCAAGAAAAAAAGAATATAGTAAGCTGTGTCCTGCGGTTCAAAGAAGAAGCCTTATACAGGATATATGATGATTATAATGATGACATGATAAAGGACAATAAGGACGGAACCTATACATTAACAGTGGATCTGCCTGAAGATGAATGGGTATATGGATATATATTAAGTTTCGGTACAAATGTGGAAGTTGCTAAACCGGAAAGCATCCGTAAAATAATCTGTGAAAAAAGCAGGGAAATATCTAAACTCTATACAGATATATGACACGCTGATGTCAGTATCTGCATGATATATTGATTTGGGAGGAAAGTCATATGACAGAATTAAATCATATTATACAGGAAACAGTAAAGTTTATGCGTGGAGAGTATCTTCTTGATGAAATAGGGAATGGAAAAAATGAGGTTAAATTCCGTCATGGGAAGAAGACGATATTGACTGTTTATATTCAAGAAGACAGATTGGACTTTCTAATCGTATTCGGTCAGAAAGAACGAGAGGAATACGCGAAGATTTCTGATACTTTTTCAGATAATGTAAGAAACATATATGATTCAACTAAGACATTCCATGACGGTAAATGGATGATGTTCCATATAACAGACCTTAAGATACTTGATGAGATGAAGAAGCTTATTTATATAAAGAAGAAACCGAACCGTAAACCATTACCAAAAGAAAACGCCATTTATTCTAAATGCGGCCACAGATGCGATCTGTGTATCCATTACAGTTATTCTGGCATATCAGACGAATTCAGAAAAGAACTGGAAGAGCGGCTTTCGAGAATATATAGCGGTGCGGACTGGTCCTTGAGATGCCCAAGCTGCAACAAACAGGAAGGTTTATGTAACGCCAAGAAGTGCGCAAAGGTAAAAGAGGTGGATATCTGTACTAAATGTTCAGAATATCCGTGCAAGACTGTGCCTGTCGGTTATAAACAGCTGGAATCCAAAACTATTTACAAAGATGATGTGACATGGGGTATACTGCCATATGTAGAGAACCAGTATGGGAATTGAGGATTATAATGCATGCGCATGAACTGATGATTAAAACAAATCATTATTTAATTAAAGGCGGCCAGCTTAATGAAAAACAGAAAAGCAACTATTATACAAAGCATGGAGATATAGCAGGTGAAAAGCATGTTTTGTAATATTAAAGACCGGATTTACGATTCTGCAGTACGTAAAATTATGGCACAAAGTGTTTTTATCAAACTGAAGAAGCAATGGATCGAAAAGCGGGGGAATTTAATAGATATGTTTCATGGCAGTTATTCGGCTGGATAGAAGATAAAGAGATTGTTGGTATTTGCGGATTTGTAGTTTACAGAGACTACATAGAGATCCTCAATATAGCTGTAGCTGAACATGCTCAACGTAAAGGTATCGGAAGTAGAATGATTGCAAAACTGTGGAATGAACACAAAAAAACTATAAAAGCTGAAACAGATGACGATGCTATAGACTTCTATCGGAAATGTGGGTTTTCAACTACTGAAATTAGTAAATACAATGTTCATCGCTGGACATGTGTTTTAAAAGGTAAGCAAGTAATTAGTTAATAAATATATGTCACTCAGACATAATATCAATTAATTCAATCTGATTCGTTAAGCAGATATGCATGGGAACTCCTCTTTTTTGTGGAGTTGATACTTGAAAACCAATGCTTTCAAAGTATTCAGTCTGATTGTTCCATGCCCTTATATCCACTTGAATACCGAAACAAGGTTTTAATTTGCTCTTGAGGAAATCAAAAATCCTATTAAGCATCTCTATTTCAATACCTTGCATCTGATATTGGGGTATAACAATAATATCATGTATTAGTGCTACCGAGCCGCCATCCCATATAAGGCGGGACATGCCTATGATTTCATCATTGTTGTATGCAGCAATAACATATGCACTACCATTAAGGCTTGCTTGAACCTGTTCTAAGTTTACCTTTCGAAATCCTATTGATGAACGCAAATAGTTTACTTCATTTGCTGATATCGTATTAACATATGTAATATTCATAAAATCCCCTTTTATTTATATGATTAATATTTCTTATCACTTAGCTGTTCAGTTATTTTACAGAAGAAATCCGCTTTCCAAATATCCAGTGAAGCCACATTCTTTATAAACGGCAACACATCCTGTTTTGCCTGTGAGTAATCAATGTTGTTAAATCTTTCATATAGCATCTTCTTGATGTCATCAATAGTTATATCCTCATTGTTCGCAATATGTCCTGTTTGAATAAGTCTTGCCGCAAGGTGTTTTAGGTTTACCGGAGTTTTTCTAGACAGATAAAAAATATAATCATAAAGGTCTCTGCCTTTAATACGATTTTTCCATGATCTGCATATGATAGCATGTATCTTCCCTGCAAATAGTTAAGGCTGATCATATAACGAAATTTCATATGGTATAGGAAGTAACTGATATTTAGTTTCGTAGCTTGCATAATCTGGAGGATTTGTATCAACTTCGACTTTTATCTTAATAAGCTCATTTGAACTAATTGTGCGTGCCAGCAATTCATCAGAGTAAAACATCAGTATATATTCTTTTGTATTTCCCTTTAAAAATGCTGATAAGAAATTTTTATCAGCAGACTTCTGTTTTATTGTAGCATCAAAATTAAGACCATATGAGCGTATTTCTTTTTCCAGTATAGGCAGATATTCAGTAAACTCGAATGATGAATCGTTTTTTTTCAAAGAAAAATCCAAATCTTCAGAAAACCTGTCAAGTCTATAAATTTACGAAGAGCTGTTCCCCCATAGAATACAGCATTTTTGAAAAAACCAGCTCTGCTTAATCCGCATAGAGTAATTTCCTGTATTACCTGTTTTATGCTGTTTAGTTTCTCATATGGAGTTTGTGTGCTGTACTGGTTCAGCATCTGATTGATAATGCTATTCATTATTTCATTCTCCTTCTGATATATGATTGCAGTAGCTTCAGATTCTGTGTCTGATAGTATCCGGATATTTCCAAAAGATTAGGAAGATTCATTTTGAAAAATTCATCAGCATCAATCCTCAAATCCTCAAACAATAAATTTTCCAGTTCCTTTCTGTTGTTTAAGGGCGATAAAATGTAAAGCTGGTCACAGATAGCTTTTTCCGCAGAGGCAATCTGATAAGAATAGTCTCTTTCCTGAATCAGTATAATGCCTAATGGATATGCTTTACTTGGTACATCCCGATAAGTAAAAGTTCCATATGGTGTCTCGTATTTTTTTAATTTCTTTTTTTCGAATGTTGCTGATGTATATATATATACTGTTTCAGGTATAAGCGAATGATATGAAAGTGCAAATTCGAAAGATAGGTATGATGGACCATAAATAATCGGAGCAAGATAATATCCTGGTATATTCCTATCAGTCTCGTAAATACCCCTTACTACAGGAGTAAGCTCGTTATTACTCACCATTCTTCGTATTTTTGCTGTCGGATTAACATAATCATTTAAATCTTCCAACAGCATTGCAGTAGTTTTTATCATATTTTCGCCACCTAAGGCAATTATAATGCTTTAACTGGCGAAAATCAAGTAAAATTATTTCTCTTCCAGCTCAACCTCAAATACTGTATCAATAGGATTGTTCGGCCATACATCTAGTCTTCCGACTTCCAGGAACAGGTGACCTTCGCCTATGTTTCCTGCAAACCATGGCCTTCTTGATACTCTTTCAGAACCGTCTGCTATGAAGCGTACTGATTTTATCTTTCTTGGCAGCTGTACAGCAAGAGGTCCCATCGGATTTTCGAAAAGGTGAAGATAAAGTTTATTTCCGTTCTGGGTATAATATCCCCATTCAGGTTTTGTAAGTTCTGCTATAGAGCAGCCATATATGGATCTATGGTTATCATGCATCCAGTTGCCGACTTCGTTAAGGATATCAACTGAAGGCTTCGGGATTCTACCTTTTGCGTCAGGACCGACATTCATTAGAAGATTTCCGCCTTTAGATACGCATTCAACCAGTTTTCTGACTATCTGTTTTGAATCCTTGAAGTTGTTATCCTGTGAAGCATATCCCCAGTGGTCATTCATTGTCACGCATGCTTCCCATGGTAAAGGATTACCCAGTTTGTCAGTTACCCCTTGGGCAGGTATAAACTGTTCAGGAGATGCAAAATCACCGCTGTAAATTGTGGGGTTTCCTTCTACAAGAGAATTCTTCCCGTCAAGCCTGTTATCGATTATTATTCCAGGCTGAAGCTCCCTTACCATCTTAACAAGTTTTTCTGCCTGCCATTTCTCACCTGTCATTTCTTCATAAGAGAAGTCGAACCATATAATATCTATCTTTCCATAGTTGGTTAAAAGTTCCTTTACCTGTCCGTGCATGTATTCAACATAATTATCAAAGTTAATCTTTTCGTCTTCAAACTCTTCCTTTTCTCTCATCGGGTGGCATCTGTCACCATATTTAGGATAATCAGGGTGATGCCAGTCAAGAAGGGAATAATAGAAACCAACCTTTAATCCCTCAGCCCTGAAAGCATCGGCATATTCACGGATGAGATCCTTTTTAATAGGGGTATCAGTGGATTTGTAGTCAGTAAGCTTGCTGTCAAACATACAGAATCCGTCATGGTGTTTGGCAGTCATTACCGCATATTTCATACCAGCTTGTTTTGCTATTATAGCCCACTGTTTGGGATCATACTCAGTAGGATTAAACTCATCAAAATACTTCTGATAATCCTCTATGGTTATATTCTCCCTGCTTCTTACCCATTCTCCTCTTGCAGGAATGGAATATATTCCCCAGTGTATGAACATACCGAATCTGTCATATCTGAATTGTTCTGTTCTTTTCATTATCTCATCTAATCTGGTCATTGCGGATTCTCCTTAAATTGATACATAAATTGTAACACACGAGCTGATAACCTAAGTAAAAGAAATTATGAATAGGATAATTAAAATTTCAAGCAAATTATAACTGGCATAGGAATCCTATAAGAGGTTGATGTGTTTATCATAGAATAATGAAAAGGATTTATATTTGAAATCACATGATCATTGTATTATTTGTATTGACTCCATGCAAAATCGGCAATAAACCTAATATGACCATATATCTGCCGAAATTGAGTTAATCCTATGGAATTTATTAACGAGACATGAAAGATACTGTGCTGTATTTATGAAAGTAATGTTATGATATTAATACAACAGATCATTGATACTTTATTGTAAATATATATATTAACTTCTTGACTGTCACTCATAGCACGCATAGTATTAATTCTAAGAGAGTATTTCATGGGCGGGTATATGAGAAATTTCGGTAACAATGCTAAAATGGCATATGACTGTATAAACAGAAGAGAAACGTCCGGTATACCTACCGGGCTTCTGCATATAATGGAGCATTCCATTATTGAGCGTATTGCGAAAGCGTCACCTGGCGATTATAAAAAAGACCCTCACGGCATATATGTGAAGATGCTGCAAAATGCAGGCGTATGCATGGTAGACCAGTATCTTGCAGAGAATCCTCTTCGTATAGGCAATAAAGGACATGAGAATATATCAAATGATTCAGGCATAATTCTGGATGGAATGGTAATTGACTCTCCTGAAGCCGTTATTGAACATATAGAGAGATTTAAAATTCCTATGCTTGAAAAATCCATTAAGGATTTTAATGCCCAATCCTGCGCCCAGGCAGTAATAAATACAGAATCCAGGACGCAACAGCTGTTAGGTGATGATATATTAAAGACAGGTTATGGAAATATAATATTCCCGATACTGTCATATGCCGCATATGGTTATGAGAACTATTTCATGGCTTATGCCTTGTATCCTGAAGTTATAGATAAATATTTCACTCTTCAAGGAGTTTATGCCAAAAAGAATAATCAGGCGGTAGTGGATGCGTTTATAAAAGCAGGACTGCCGAAATATCACAGACTAGATCACGATATGGCAAGCTCAAGAGGTCTTTTAGTGGACTGGCATACTTTAAAGCGTGCCTGGTATCCGGCATTCGTAGAATCCATATCACCGGCGGTTAAAGCTGATTTCACCCTATTATGGCACTGTGACGGAAATCTTATGGAAATAATTCCATATCTTTTGGAAGCGGGAGTAAACGGATTCCAGGGGTTCCAGTACGAAGACGGAATGGATTATGTGAAGATATGCAGATTACGTGCGAAAGACAATAAAAGCATGGTTATACAAGCAGGAGTTTCAGTAACAAGGGAACTGCCATTAGGCACATCTACGGATGTTGCCAAGCAGATTAAGTTTTTGGTGGAGAATGGGCCGAAGACCGGATTATTCCTTTCCTTTTCCAGTTCATGCACACCAGGAGTACCTTATGAAAATATAAAAGCGGCGCTGGAAGGTTTTGAGTATTACAGGAATCATAAATATAATAGATTTTAAGTATGTACATATTGTACATTCATAATACAAATCAATCAGGAGGTGTCAGATGATTAATAAAAAAGAATGGTTCGGTACCGAAATGGAACTGGATGTCGAAGGCCAGCATAATTCATTGAAGCTCATACATCCTGAAATACTGGATGACTTAGGTTCAGATCATCCTGATGCCCAGTGGTTTAAAAACGCAGGATTAGGAATGTTTCTCCACTGGTGCATATCCTCTGTTGACGGCAGAATGGATGTATCATGGGGTATGCTCTCAAGAGGGAAGTATTATCCTAAAGGTACATCAATAGAAGAAATTGAAAAACTGGAAGCACAGGAAGTAATAGACGATAATTTCAAGATGAGACCGGCTAAATATTTTGCTTTGGCTAAAGAATTCAATGCAAAAAACTATGATGCTGACAAGTGGATGGAAATGGCTAAGAAAGCTGGATTCCAGTATGCAGTCCTGACTACCATGCACTGTGATGGCTTTAAGTTATGGCCAAGCAAATACGGGGATTTCTCTACAAAAGACTTCTTAAACGGACGTGATTTAGTTAGGGAATTTGCTGACGCATGCAGAAAACACGACCTTAAAGTAGGTTTTTACTTTACTCCCACAGACTGGCATTTTAATAAAGACCATATGTCCTTTATGCATTACAAAGTAAAGGAAAAGAATCCAGACCTTCCATTTGTTGATGAAAACTTCATTGAAAGGGAAATGCCATCAGAAGAAGATATGGCAAAACAGAAAAAGATACATGGCATACAGCATCGCAACCAGCTTCACGAGCTTTTAACCAATTACGGAAAGATAGATATTCTTTGGTTTGACGGAGGTGCGATGAAAGGGGAGGCATATCCTTTGGAAGAGATATATAAACTGCAGCCGGGTGTGGTAGTGACTATAAGGATGCATGGTTATGGTGATTTCAGGAACTGCGAAGTGAAGTTTGCTGAGCAGAAACCAAAGGGCTGGTGGGAATACTGTACAATATGGAGTAAAAGGCAAGCTTGGGCATATACAAACAACCCGGTATACAGACCTACTGCGGATATTATTGCAGAGCTTATAAAAACAAAGAACTGGGGAGGGAATTACCTTCTAAATATAGGTCCAATGGCAGACGGGCAATTTCCTGAAACTGCAATCAAAGGGCTTGATGAGCTTGCAGACTGGATGAGCATACATAAGGAAAGCGTGATTGGGAGCTATCCTCTTTTAACTGGTGAATCAGCAAATGTTTACGCCACTGCAAGGGATAATATAAGGTATCTCTTTATGCTTCCTGATGCACAGAAAATTGTTGAATTAAAAGGTGTTAAAAAGCTAAAGAGAGTATATCTTATGAGAACAGGTAAGGATTTGAATTACTCATTTAAGAATGATTGTATAAAGATAAATATAGAGGACACATTACATGTATCCTCTTTGGATGTTATTAAGGTTGAGTTATTGAATAAATAAACTTACTAGTTTGTTAATACTAAGTTGTTGTATAGTCTTATATTACAGAGTATATATTTTGATAATATGGTAATAAGACTACAATATAATCAACTAGATTTCATTTTCAGGATAATAATTATGTTATAATAACATATATTGATTAAATAACATTGCAGGAGGCATACTATTGGTTAAAATCCCTCAAAATATACTTGAAATAACAAGTGACTATATTAATAAGTTAAGGAATCAAATTCCTGTTGAAAAAGCAATTATGTTTGGATCTTATTCCAAGGGTACTTTCAAAAAAGATAGTGATATCGATATTGCAATATTTTCTCCTGCATTTGAAGAAATGTCCCGCGTTGATGGATTAACATTCCTTTTAATGCAGGCATTAGGGTATAAAATCGATTTACAGCCACAACCATTCACAATGAAAGATTATGAAGAAAAAACTGGATTAGTTTCTGAAATAATAAAAACTGGTATAGAAATAATTTAATAAATCCTAGCTAGTCCTCATAATCAAAATATGCTGTCTCTTCTCTTGCATCCTTCTTTTCAAGAGTGACCTTTATATTTTTAAAGGTGATGTTCTTTGCATACTTTATTGTAAACGCATGACCTGAAGACAAGCCATGGCGATCGTATTCTGGATACTTGTCATTAATTACAACCGGTGGCTTTGGTTTGGATTTCATTCCGCCTGGCAGTTTTAAATCAAAATTTTCGAAATGAACATTTTCTATAAGCTGGTCTTTAGACTGGCCTATAACCATATTTTCGCGAATATCCCTTGTAAAACTAAATGGGTAAGGCTGTTCAAAACGTATATCTTTAAAAGTAACATTTTTGATATAACTTCTTCTTATGGGTTGACCACCTCTTGGCAGCCTGTTTCTTGCACCGACTGTAATATACAAAGGAGCTCCTACATCAGTCATATCCAGTCTTTCAAATACGACATCTTCAACTGCAGCACCGTCTACTGTTTCTAGTGATACACCGCATCTGTTTACATTCTTAATTGCGCAGTCTCTTATCCTGGCATTTTTCAAACAGTAATATGTATCAGTTCCAAATTTTATACCGCTTGCAAGACTCTGTATCATAAGGTCAAAAGCATCTATGTTATAGCATCCGACATTGTCCGAGCTTTTAAAACATAGCCCGTCGTCTCCTGCCATTATATTACAGTTGTAAATAGTCATATCATGACAGTCCACAGGGTCAATTCCATCACGGTTTGGGGTATTCATACAGTCGAGATTGAGATTTCTTATCGTTATGTTTCCTGAAGACAGCGGGACGACAGTCCAGAATGCAGAGCTCTTCATATCCACATTCTCTATAGTTATATCCTTTGAATATGTTATATATACTATATCAGGCCTTGCATCAGCTTCTCTGTTTTGAAGAGGGTCATTCATTTTGTATCTGTATGTGCCATTGCCGTCTAAAGTGCCTCCGCCTGTTATTCTTACATTGGATACATTCTCGCCATATATAAGCCCTCTTCCTAATTGCCTTATCGCACAGAGGGAAATGCCTGGTGATACCAGCTTATACTGACTGTGATCCTGTGTTCCTAAAACAGTAGCTGATTTGTCGATGAACAAAGTCATATCAGATTTTAGTATCAGTCCGCCAGTGAAGAAGACACCATCATGGATATATACGGTTCCTCCTGTATATGCTGCATCATCTATAGCTTTTTGTATTTTTTCTGTATCTAGTGTCCTACCATCACCTTTTGCGTTATATGGGGCTTTCTTTACATCGAATATTTTCGCATTAGGAAGCATGCCTCTGGAAAAATCTGCACAGTCAGAAATCCTTATACGATTTATGTATATCTTTGAGGATTTCTCACAAGAAAAAGCCATTTGTCCGATATTTGAGACCTTATTCATGAAATTGAATTCCTGGGCTCTTTTTGCTCCATCTATGTAAAGGTCATACGTTGATTTTTTTATATCGGCAGTTACTTTTATATTAAACCAGTTGTTACAAGGATAATACATCCATGGTGTTAGTCCTTCATATATCCTCTTCCACTTCTGTCCGTCTGTGGCATACAGGTTATTCTTGTACATAGCGATATTCAATACGGCTTTTCCGTCTTTATCCGCCAGCTGCGGCAATAGAGAGAAGGATTCGTCAGTTACTTTTACCTTTGTTTCAATAGATACTGTATCATCTATAGGACTGAATCCATATGTTGCATAAGACGCTTCTTTTTTACCCGTTAAAGCTAAACTTCTGTCCTTATTAAAAGGATAGGGTTCTATAGTTAACTGGCTGTTAGAACTCCAGTTCTTTAAATCATCCTTTTCGAATCTCTCATTAACTGCATATATTTCAGTATCATCATACAAATATATATTGTCTATGTAGGCATGGGAAAGGCTTTTTTTGCTTTCTATATAAAAAAGAATATAATTTATACTATCAAAATTAAAAGGTATAGCATCTGCTTGTTTGATATGATTTATCCATATCTCATATGTCTTCTTTTTGGAGTCAGCTTTTAACTTTAAAGTAATATCTGTATCTTCCTGAAAAGGGCATATCTTTGTGTCTTTTTCAGCATTATAGACATATCCGTCATTATTGAAAAGAGCTCCAATGTTATTGCCTTTGTTGTCAACAAGGAATGCTTTAACTACGGAATGTTTTGAGATATTAAGTTTGCACTCAAAGATATATGGATAAACCAGTTTCGTATCTATGATTTTTTTAACATATGCCTTATTGCATTTATCTGTGGTCTCTAGTGCAAGGTATTTATTCTCTTTGTCATCTTTATCCGTCTGAATGCTGCAGCATCCATATGACTGATATTCATTTGTGAATATGCCGTCATTTTTTTTATTGAATACTTCTACAAGATGGCTCTTATATGGACGCTTCTTATATGTCTGTAACTGAGCATTCGGGTAATTGATTTTAACAATCCCGTGAAGTTTCTCTTTGTTTGATAACGGTTTTATTATGACTATATAATGGTTATGGTCAGTATCAAAACCCGGTATATTTACATGCGCGCCTTTTGTGAATTCCTTTGTATATAAGCAGTATTTAGTGCCTTTTGAGGAAGTCATGATTCTTTCTGTATTAATCCAGGTTTTCAGCCATTCTGGCTTACAGCTTTCTTCCATTGCAACTGTTACATCTGCATATGTTTCAACAAAGAAGTCCAGTTCTGGATGATCGATTAGATTGATTGCTTTTGAATTAAATGTCTGTATGTAGTCAGCACCTGCGTAGCATTCGTCTATATCTTTAACTGTATCTGTACAGTTGGAATAAAGTAATGCTCCTTTTTGGAAATTACATTTAACCGAATACCATCCTGATGTATCCCATGGAGATACGAATCTGCTTGTCAAAGGTGTCTTTGGCATGTACTGGACAGGGCTTATACCGTTTCCGGCAGTCTCATCATAAAGGCTTTGAAGTCTGTTCATTTTTACTCTCTTTTATTTTTTTTATCTGCAGCAATTATCTTACCGAATAGAGGTTCGGTCTCATTAAGCTGGCAGTATATTTTTAAAGATTCCGCAAGCCCATGCTCGCTGAAGAATGAGCTTACCTCTTGCGATGAAGGATCATTTTCAACATTAAATGAGAATGCCAGAGGTATTGTATCTATAATTGTTGAGGGCATAATACTGTTATCTAGACAAAATCTTGCCGCTCCTATAAGACGGTCATTCTTTCCGAGTTTTCTTTTCGGGTCAGCTCCAACTCTAGCGACTGTATCAGAAAGAAGCTTGTTAGCATATCTTTTTATAAGATCTTCTGCATGTTCATTAAGCTTTTTTATTTCCACACCGTAATTTAAGGATAATGCTGAAGAAGTTTCTTCCAGAGCTCTTTCCACTTTATTCCTTATTTCCTGGTCTAGTATAGATTCCCATATATATGTATATCCTTTATGGAATCCAAGATAGGCACATACGCAATGGCTCATATTGTGCATATACAGTTTTCGGTTGATATAGAAAGAAAAAGGTGAATACGCGATAATATTTGTAATTTCCGGCAGTTCCCCTCTTACTCCTTCCTTGTCTGTGTATATCTTGTTATAGTCTTCCACAGCAACAGACAAAGCGTTCTGCTCGATAAGTTCCTTAGGTGGAGCAGGAACCATACATCCTATAGATGACTGGCAGAAACCGATATGCTCTTCCGAAAAAGCATATTCTTTTTCTGTAAGTTTATCTTTAAGCATCTGCCGTACATACAAATGTACATCAATCATATTCTCGCAAAGAATGAAATTTAGGTATCCTTCTTTGTCATCTCTATATCTTTGCTTTATAATCTCGCTTATTGCTGGTACTATGTATTTCAATGCATTTACGCCGACTGCTGTGGCTATTATCGAAGCATCCTTAGCAGCTTCAACTACCGAAGTTACATCATTTCCATCTACAGCATTTACATTCTTGATTATTCTATGGTCATATTCGTTACCCATGGTTACATAAATGGGATAAGCTTTAGACGTATTAAGCAGTTTTACCAGTTTTTCATTTACATCTACAAATGTGACATTGTAGTCAGATTCAAATAGAATCCTGCCAACTAGACCTCTGCCAATATTACCTGCTCCGAATATTACAGCTTTACTCATAACACTACCTGCTTTCCATACGACAATCTACCACAACAAAGCCTCATAATCAAGAAAAAGCCTTTACGTGATTTAATATTCTAAACTTTATTTTAAACTTATTCCAACAACACTGCATGGTAAAAGCTTTATAATTAATCCGTTATTACTTAATTTGAACAAAGAATACTCTTGCTTCTTAATTTTTTCTGGTTCATCAAAGCTGTTATGTGAAAGGTAATTGTCTGATGTCAGTATTTCAGCAGACACAGTTTCAACGCTCTTGTCGTATAGTTCAATATCCATTTCATATTCCTTATCAAGGCTTGCATTTGACAGGGTAATATATATGGAACCGTCTCTGTTCATGGATGCAGAGTACGATATTGTTTTAACCTGCTCATCATTATCTAGCGTACTATTCTTACAGTAGCTGTCCAAAAGCATATTATTCTGATGCTCTTTATATATATCGAAAACATGATAAGTAGGTGTTTTAATAAGCTGTTTTCCGCTAGTAAGTATAACTGCCTGGAGGACATTTACTGTCTGTGCAATATTTGCCATGCTTACCATATTGCAGCGGTTGTTGAATATATCAAGTGTGCTTGCAGCCACAATAGCATCAGTCATCGTACTCTGTTGATGTAAAAATCTCGGATTTGTACCTTCTTCTGTCTTATACCATGTACCCCATTCATCAACAACCAGTTTTATCTTATGGTCAGGGTCATATTTACCCATTATATTCCAATGATTTTCAATCAGTTCATCCATCTTCTTGGACTTGGCAATAATCCTATAATAGTTATCTTCTGATAATTCAGCGGCTCTTTGGCTAGTCATCCACGAATAGTGATGCAAGGATATAGCCGAGCAGTCTTTAGTGATTATCTCCATTATTTTATCTGTCCAATCATAGTCATCTGAATTAGGACCGCATGCTATTTTATACAGCCTATTGGGACCATAATTTCTGCAATAAGTTGCATATCTTCGGTACAGGTCTGCATAATACTGAGGCCTCATATTCCCCCCGCATGCCCAGTTCTCGTTTCCTACTCCGAAATATTTAAGCTTCCAAGGTTCTTTTCTTCCATTTGTAATTCTTTCCTCTACAACTGTTGAAGGTTCAGACGAAGTTATGTATTCTATCCATTCTGACATTTCCTGAACAGTCCCGCTTCCAAGATTTCCTGCGATATATGGTTCGCACCCTATAAGCTCGCATAGTTTCATAAATTCATGAGTTCCGAAGCTGTTGTCTTCAGTTAATCCGCCCCAGTGGGTGTTTATCATCTTTTTTCTCATGGATTTTTCGCCTATACCGTCTCTCCAGTGGTATTCGTCAGCGAAACATCCGCCCGGCCATCGAAGTACAGGAAGCTTTATAGCTTTAAGAGCTTCTACGATATCATTCCTTATTCCGTCAATATTAGGAACATCATGATTATCCTTTAAATATATACCGTCATATATGCATCTTCCAAGATGTTCGGAAAAACTTCCATATATCTCAGGGTTTATACGGTATTTGCTGTTCATTGTTTTTATTGTCAGCTTCATAGTTTCCATATTGTACCTCAAAATTTATTAATATTTTCTTATTAATATTATATCATGTATACTTCTTCTGGTTTATCTCACCCTATGAATAGTATCGGAATATACCCGGTAATCATATGGGAATTGCTGGTTGCTTCTATAATCACGCGGTTTATATGAGTTGTATGCTCTCCTGCGGTTACAGTTGCTTCCCACTGGGTATACATGCTTGGTTGTGCTCCTTTAGATTCTAGCATGACCGCATGGCTACCCTCAAGTTTCCAACCCTCCGGTAGAATAAAACGGAATAATATATTCTGACTTTGTTGCGTGTTGTTAAAGAATTTAATCCTGAACTTCTTTGTTTCTAAGGGTCTTATTTCAGAAGATCCTTCAAATTCCACTCTGGCGCGGGCATACATCAAATCAATATCATATGAATATCCGCTACGGTTATATAGGGTTTCAGCATAATCCCTGTTTTTCAAAGTTTCCACTTGATTATCTTCATATTGGTCTGCAGAATCGGTAAACTCCATCTCGATATTATTAGCAGCAAATACAATAGGAATCAGTCGAACTGTTCTTTCGGTAAGTTCTTTGCAATCATTTGGACAGCCTGGCCATCCGTATATAAATGCAGCTTTATTGACAGCCATAGTAATTATTTTTTCACCAATGAATTCTCGCCAGTCGGTTGGAATTCCAGCTGTACCATGTAAAATACCCATAATAGAGCCGACAGTAGCTCCGGTACAATCGGTATCGTCGCCACAATTTATGGTGTGTATCATGCTTTGTTTAAAATCCCCGTTTCCATATAAAAGGCCTAATACTACAAATCCTACATTGGCAGGAGCTTGAAACCAGCCCAAATCAGCACTGTCTTCTACCAGAAGTCGTCTTGTTTCCTTCCAATCAAGACCATTGTCGTATGAATTTAAAACTAGCCGCACGCTTTTTGCAATCCTGCATTCAACCGGGATTTTAGATAATCCGATATCAATAAGTTCCCGTATATCCTGTACAAGAAAAGCTGAACTTTCCATTGCTGCTGTGAATAATTCTGCATAAGTGCCTTCACCCATACCATGATCTACCATGGCATCTTCAACAGCATATCGAATTGCAATATCAGGATGTCCTGGTGCTAAACATGCCCAGATTTCAGAACGTATCCATGCACCGTTCGAATGTTTCCATCGGTTATTCAATTCACCCGACATAGGTGGGAGGATACCACATTCCATGTTTGCTTTGCAGATTCCGTACTCATTCCAATGGGGAGGAATACAACGCAACCAATGTTCACCCAGAACATGGGAATCAAGCTTGTAAGGTCCATGTAATTCCATAGCAGCAAGCCAAACTAGTTGCAAGTCGAGGTCGTCATTGGGATAAGGTTCTCCCTTAGGAGTAGAATAACCTTTTATGTCATTCATTTCAGTTTTTCCCTCATATGGTACCCCCATGGTTCCCCCGATGTTTTTGCCTAGCCAGCAAGCATAGATTTTATCTGTAATTGTTTCTCTGTTGAGTTTTAGCATTGTAATTTGCCCTTTCATAGAAATGCTGTTGCTATAGATTTGATGTTGTGCTTATAGCATATACATTATCAATCAAACAGATAATGAAAATCAAGACTACTGTGTTGCTATTGATGAGAATCTGTCAAAAATTACCCTGATATGTATGGATACACTTGTAATTATTGATATATAATTAAACACACATAGAAACACACGAAAAGGGGTAATTATGGACTTTAAACCAGATTATATGAACATAACGGATGCTGCATACAACAGGAAAGCAAAAAGACTTCCTTTATACGAGCACAGTATCAGTACTGTACATATGGAAAGAATATTGAATAAGCAACTTGCTAATCTAATAAACGGAAATTATACTGACAAACTGGAATATTTCAAGTGGTTATGCGAGTTCTATAAAATCATGGGATATGACACTGTATCTTTTGAAGTGGCTATAAGGGCGGTGTTCCCAAATGGTGGGGCTTTGGATAAGCATGTTACTCCTGCGATATCAACAAGGGAGGATTTCAACAATTATCCATGGGATGAGATACCTTCACTTTTTTTGAAAAGTTCGGACGAATCATTTTGGGCATTAAAACAGTCCCTTCCTGCAGGAATGAAGATGATAGGCGGTCCGGGTTACGGGATATTCGAATGCATACAGGACCTTGTAGGATATATGGACCTTTGCATAATGTCTTATGAGGAACCGGAACTTTACAGCGATATATTCAAAAATATGAGGAAGCTCTTTGTTAAGATATGGAAGAACTTTTTGGATAACCATTCAGATATGTGCGCTGTTGCAAGAATGGGTGATGATTTAGGATACAAATCTAACACAATGCTGTCTGCTGAGGATATAAAAAAGTATATAGTACCGGGTTATGCTGATGTGGTAAGCCTTGCACACAGCTACAATCTTCCATTTCTTTTACACTCCTGTGGCAATATATTCAATGTTATGGATGAGATAATAAATGTTGCAAAAATTAATGCCAAGCATTCCAATGAGGACCAGATTGCTCCGTTTCCTGTATGGGTGGAAAAGTATGGCGACTTGATAGGCAACTTCGGTGGTGTAGATGCTGATGTGTTATGCAGAATGGATAAGCCTCAATTAAAAGAATACATATCTGATGTGTTGGCAAAAGTCAGTGCGGAAAAAGGAATAGCTTTTGGAACAGGCAATTCAGTGCCGGATTATGTGCCTACAGAGAACTATATCAATATGATTGAAATAGTAAGGGAATACAGAAAAGGTTAGCAGTATCAGTATATTTTCTTTAACTTGACAGCATGTATCGAGCCTCTTCTCATAAAAAGGCTGATTTTGTTAAAATATCCAACTTCTTTTTTTATAACCTCATAATTGCTCCAGTCATCAGTTATGCGGTATTCCATTTCATATTTACTGTTTGAAAGTCCGGATATTTCAATATCACAAACAGTATCTATTCCGTAGTACTGACTTATCGCAATGACAAGCTCATCACTACTACCTGCAGCAATGGCGTATATCCCATTTTCTTCAGATGGGGTCACTTCCAGTTGGTCTTTCATCCTTTTTATATCCCTGAAAGCAATAAGGGCATAATAAGGTTTCTGAGGGACTGAGAATACATTGAACGGAGCATTCCATAAACCTGCTTCATCAGTACGGTATAAAGTAGCGATTTTAACAGGGCTGTTTTGGAATGTTATCATTGCAGCAAAAACATATGCTGCACCTTTACCGCTTGTCATATCCTGATACAACTGCTGCTGATAGTATTCGCAGTCAGGTTGCCCTAGTCTTTTCCAATGTCCTCCGCCTTCATAGAAAAAACAATATTCGGTACATATAAGTGGGATATTTGTGAATCCTTTTTCTTGCATTGTGTCCACAATATATTTAATTCTGTTTTTTATCTTGTCGGTGCTGTCTCCGTAATTGTGATAAGAAAAGAAATCAAAAGCGTAGTCATGTTTCTTGAGATAATCCAAAAAACCTTCAAAAAAGACTCTTCTTGTCGGTTCATCAACTGCACAGGATGCATATCCGCCTATCATAAGTTTTGGAAACTGCCCTTTAATATATGCGGACGCTTTACTGTACAGTTCATAAAACTGCTCATCTGTACCTGTCCACTGACCGTCTTTTCTTCTGTCACCACCTGCGCCTGCATCCGGCTCATTCCATATTTCCCAGTATTCAATGTTATAGTAGGAACCATCTGCCCAGCCCTCATTGTAATGTCGTATTATCTGGCATGCTATCCTTGCCCATTTCATAAAGTCCTTAGGAGGATCATGATGAAGGAATATCGGTCCGTGTTCCATGCTGTTACCCAATCGGAATATTATCTTAATGCCAAGTTTCACTATTTTCGATATGTACAGATCTGTTCGTGCGAAACTATAATTTTTTTCGTCATGTTCATCTTTATCAAAATCCGGAAACAACATTGGCATATCAACTGTGAACTGATGATCATACATACAGTCATGAAGACGGGTATAGGGTATTTCTGCCTCTTTTAAATACTTATCCAGCTGTTCGTTTGTTCCATTTGTAATACTATTGACGGGTTTGATAACCCCTATGACTTTTTGTGCATTAATGGATATAGTCATATTATTTATCCTTGTTCTTGTTAAGATACTCATCAAGAACATATTTAATCCTGTCCTTGGTTACAACTCCTTCGTGGAGCTTTTTATTACCAAGAAAAAAAGTAGGGACATAATAGTAGTTGTAACTATCAGCAAAAGCTCTTTCGCAAGTTTCGTCCACAACCTGAATAGGTATGCCGCGGTACTGTTCATTTTCTTGTTTGAGTTCCTCCAAAAATCTATCTGCCTGTCTACAGAACGGACAGGATGGTATTTTAAAATATATGAGCTTATCCATATAGCCTCCGTTTGATTGATGATTTAATTATACAATATCCTTCTATCTTTAAGATATAAAAGGTTTTTTTATTTATCAATATACTTTTTTTACTTATTCAGTTATATTTATATCTATTATGAGGTGCATGATGAGGGATTTTGAACAGCTTAAAAAAATGACAACAGATTTCTATTCCATTAAACCAGATGCTCCGATAGCATTAGAGGAGTTTGGATATTACAGCAAGGAAGAATGGATAAGACAGGGACATATCAGGGAAAATGAGGATTTGAATAAACTTTTCAAATTTGAGAGACTGGCTAACTATTATCTTCCCGGACTATCAGGCACTACTGCACCCTTTATTCCAAGATTTAAAGAGGAAATTATAGGTTCTGATGATACATATGAAATAGCAAAGGATAAAGCAGGTAGAACTGTCAAATACTTCAAAGGAAAACGAGATGGATTTATGCCACAGTATCTGGATTTCCCTGTAAAGGATTTAAAGACATGGAAAGATATCGAGTGGAGACTTGATTACAATAGCGCTGAGAGAAATGAGGATGTACAGCGGGATATAATAAAAGCTTTACCTATTGCAAAACAGGGATATCATCTTATTCAGTACATAGTCGGAGCTTTTATGTATCTAAGGTCTCTTATAGGGGGGGAGGAAATACTATACATGATTTATGATGAACCTGCCCTTATACACACTTGTATGAAAAAATGGTTAGAGCTTTCTGATTACATTACTGCAAAATATCAGGATCATGTCAGGATAGATGAACTCCTTTTTGATGAGGATATCTGCTATAACCATGGTTCCTTAATCTCACCCGCTCAGATTCGTTCTTTCCTTTTCCCATATTACAAGGAATTGATACAAGGAGTAAGAAACAGAAACAACAGGCTTGCTCTGTTAGATAAAAATTCAGTATACAAACAGCCAAAAGGATATGACCTTATTATCCATGTTGCTACAGACGGTGATTGCAGGCCTGTTATCCCTGTTTATAAAGAGATTGGAATGAATTATATGTCGCCTATGGAAGTAGCATCAGGCTGTGACGTTGTACAGATAAGAAAAGACCATCCCGATATACGAATAAAAGGTGGTATAGATAAAAGAATTTTAGCTCATAGCAAGGAAGCTATAAAAATTGAAATAGACAGGATTTTACCCTTTATGAAAAAACATGGAGGGTATCTTCCAACTTGCGATCACGGTGTTCCTGCAGAGGTCCCGTTTGAGAACTACGTTTATTTCAGGGAGCTTTTGAGGGAATATACCCGATAATTTAGTTACACATGAATAGCTGCATTTTAATAAATATATTTAAATGTTAATTGACACACCTACACAAATTAAGGGATAATACAAGTATTGCTTATTGAGCAATAAACTAAAAAATAGGGCTTGTTATTACTTATGTATTTATGTAAAGGTGTTTTTTAGGGGTTAAAAATCCAGGAGGTTACATGACAAAATCATTTCACAACAAATCTATATCGATAATAATAGTAACAGCTCTAGTATTAGGGCTGTTTCCATCGATGATGATGACAGCTGATGCAGCGACAATATACAGATGGGATCATACTGTAAATGAATCAACTGGTCTTTATCAAGATACTGTAAATTCTTTATTTATAAGGGCATCGGATTATAGCGGAAATCCCAGGAACTTAACCAGCGTAAGCGGATGGCTTAAAATATTTGGAGGTTATGGCAATAGTCTGGAACTTAAAAAATTACCTTATTCTACATTTCCTAATGAGGTGTTCAGTGTCAAGATAAAATCTGATTCAGGAGTTGCTTTAGTAGAAGTGAAGTTTTTGGATGTTTTTTTTAACGAAATAAGCGGATATAATGTGACAGTAACAGCAACTACCACAGGCAGTATTGCAAGCCTACCTGCTAGTTCTGATGTTTACTGTGTTAGAATTGAAAGCGATCAAGAATTCTATATAACTGATATGGTTTTTGGTAATATCACTCCTTCTTTTCTAGGTTCATCAGATTTATACTTACCAGTAAGTTCATCATCATCTTGGGATATAAGAAATTTAATGCGTGTCAGTGATACAGATACACTACAGACACTGACATGGACTGTAAGCTCTGCTCCTTCACATGGTACGCTTACAATTGAATCAGCAACAGCATCTTCAGGAAGCAGTTATATAACACCAGGAGGAACAATATTATACCGGCCTACGGCTAACTATACAGGATCAGATTCTTTTACTGTTGAGGTATCAGACGGTATTGCTTCTGCTACAAAAACTATAAATGTCACTATTATTGAGCAACCTCAAATAACTAACATGGTTAATGATACTAATGTTTCAGGTGATTTTATAACAAGTTCAAATGATATCACTTTAATTGGTAGCGCGACAGCTAATAGTACTATAGAAATGTTTAGCGGCTATATATCACATGGTACAACTACAGCAAATAGCAGCGGCTATTGGGAATACAGGATTAACCCTATTACAGAAGGTTCATATAGCTTCATATGCAGTTCTACATTAGGCGGAGTTACAGTATTTTCTGAAGAAGCGAAAACTGTTGTTATAGATGCAACAGCTCCAGTTACTAGTATTTCAAATATTTCCTTTTCCAATGATTCTGGCAATAGCAGTTCAGATAGAATAACTAAGACTGCTTTACAGTATTTAAACATAATTTTAGATAGCTCTTTAGCAGATAATGAGCATGTAGAAATATCCATGGATGAAGGAAGTACGTGGACTGATGTCAGTATAGCTACTGGTACGACAACTGGAACATGTTCTGTTACCTTGTTAAATGGTACACATACCATAAAAGGAAGAATAGCAGATACGGCAGGTAATGAAGGGACTGTATCGAGTTATTCATATACTCTTGACACAACTGCTCCTGCATTAACATTGTATTCATCATCCTCTAGTCATACAAATCAATCATCAATACCTGTAAGTGTAGTTTTCAATGAGCAAGTTACAGGGTTCGATTTTAGTGATATCTCGGTTATCAATGCGGGAATAGGTGATTTTTCTACATCAGATGGTATTACATATACATTTAATATATACACAAGCACAAGCATACAAGGTGATATAATTATTTCATTATCGGAAAATATGGCAGAAGATTTAGCAGGTAATAGGAATAGCAATTCATCTTCAATAGCTTTTAATTATGATGCAATAGCTCCTGCAGTAAATATCACATCATCAGCTCAGGCAACAACAAATGCATCTGTCGTACCTGTAACTATTACATTTAGCGAGACAGTGACAGGCTTTACAGCAGACGATATAATAGTTGTTAATGGAACTAAAGGCGTGCTTAGCGGAAGCGGTAGCGTATATACGATTAACATCACTGCATTAGCACAAGGTACTGTGAGTGTTAATGTTGCAGCAGGAGTCGCTTCAGACCAAGCAGGTAATGAAAATACTGCAGCTTCAGAGCTATTGAGGACATATGATTCAATTTCGCCAACTAACACAATATCTTTAATGCAATTAAATAGCGATATGGGGGAAAGTAATGCAGATTTTATTACAAATTATATTGGACAGACTTTATATATCTCTCTGCTAGAACGGCTTGCAGATGGTGAGCATGTAGAGATATCCATGGATAATGGCATGACATGGACGAACTTCAGACACGCTGTTGGCTCATATTATGGTAATGACAATATTACACTTATTAAAGGTACACATAGTATTAAATTAAGAATAGTTGATTCTGCGGGTAATACAGGTACTATTACAACACAACAGTATACTCTTGATACAGATATACCTACAGTAAATGTGACTCATTCATTATCAAACCCTACAAACCAGACATCTATACCAATCACAATAACATTCAGCGAAGATGTCAGTGGTATGCAATTATCAGATATCCTGTTAGAGAACGGAACTGCCAGCTCATTAAGCGGGAGCGGGAGTACATATACTGCTCAGATAATACCATCTGGAAACGGTGAGGTCAGGTTAAGGATAGGATATGGCAGTGTTTTAGATTTAGCAGGCAATACCAATGAAACATCCAGCTACTATACCTGGACATATGATGGGACTTCTCCTTCAGTTACTATAACTTCAACAACAAACAGTACTACAAACCTATCTGTTATACCTGTTACTATAACTTTCAGCGAGCCAGTGACAGGTTTTACTGTAGAGGATGTAACAGTAATGAACGGAATTAAAGGCACACTTAATGGAAGCGGAAGTGTATATACGATTAATATCACTCCGTTAACACAAGGAACTGTGAATATTAATATTGCATCAGGAGTCGTTACTGATGCAGCAGGCAATAACAACACTGCAGCTTCAGAATTAATAAGGATATATGATTCAATAAAGCCGACAGTAGCTATACATTCTGCAACAAACAGTATAACAAACCTATCTGTTATACCTGTTACTATAACTTTCAGCGAACCAGTGACAGGTTTTACTGTAGAGGATGTAATAGTAACGAACGGGATTAAAGGAACGCTTAGCGGAAGTGGAAGTGTATATATGATTAATATCACTCCATCAGCACAGGGTACTGTTACAGTAGGCATATCAGCAGATGCAGCATATGATTTAGCAAATAACGGTAATACTGAGGCATTGGCACTTACAAGGATATATGACTCAATAAGTCCGACAGTAGCTATACACTCTGCAACAAACAGTACTACAAACTTATCTGTTATACCTGTTACTATAACTTTCAGCGAACCAGTGACAGGTTTTACTGTAGAGGATGTAACAGTAATGAACGGAATTAAAGGCACACTTAATGGAAGCGGAAGTGTATATACGATTAATATCACTCCGTTAACACAAGGAACTGTGAATATTAATATTGCATCAGGAGTCGTTACTGATGCAGCAGGCAATAACAACACTGCAGCTTCAGAATTAATAAGGATATATGATTCAATAAAGCCGACAGTAGCTATACATTCTGCAACAAACAGTATAACAAACCTATCTGTTATACCTGTTACTATAACTTTCAGCGAACCAGTGACAGGTTTTACTGTAGAGGATGTAATAGTAACGAACGGGATTAAAGGAACGCTTAGCGGAAGTGGAAGTGTATATATGATTAATATCACTCCATCAGCACAGGGTACTGTTACAGTAGGCATATCAGCAGATGCAGCATATGATTTAGCAAATAACGGTAATACTGAGGCATTGGCACTTACAAGGATATATGATTCAATAAATCCTACAGTAGCTATAAGCTCTGTAACAGGAAATTCAACTAATGTAACACCTATACCTGTTACTATAACTTTTAGCGAGGATGTTACAGGATTCACAGTTAATGAAATTACTGTGATAAATGGTGTTGCGGGAGGATTTGTTTCAGTCAGTGGTTCAGTTTATACAGCCTTTATAACCCCTGCCGGAAACGGAGAAGTAATTATTGATGTCTTAGCAGATACCGCTTTGGATGCAGCATTAAATCCTAACAATGCAGCTCCAAGCTTGACAAGGGTATTTGACAGTGAAAGACCTACTGTAATTATTTCTTCTTCAATATCTGACTATACATACTGCTCACCTATTACAGTGACTTTTGCTTTTAGTAAGAATGTAACAGGTTTTACCCTTAGCGATATTATTGTAAATAATGGAATCGCAAGCAACCTTACAGCAATCAGTAATTCAACATATACTGTTGATATTACTTCTGCCACTCAAGGAAACGTGACAGTGGATCTTCCTGATGGAACTGCAGAAGATGCAGCAGGTAATACTAATACTGCAGCTGTTCAGTTTGCATATATTTATGATAATCTTGCTCCTGTAATAGCCACTGAATCTGTGATATCAGTTAATGCTACTGGTACTGAATTCATACGCTTTAGCTGGGATTCAGCTAATGATAACATATCATCAGATTCAGACTTGCTCTATAGAGCATACTATTCCATGAGGGATGATATTAGCAGTATTATTGATCTGTTAAATAATGGTACAGCTATTAATGCTTGGTCATCTGAAACTTCTGTTATGGTTTCAGATTTAACTTCTTCCACAAGATATTATTTCAATGTCCTTGTTAAAGATGAAGCTGGAAATATTTCATTATATAACAGCATTTCAGGAACAACGGATGAAACTATAACTGATGAAGACATCCAATTGCCTAACAATACTCTAATAACGGTTAATGGCGAAAAGAAAGAAGCAGCAAATATAAAAAGAGAGACTACAAAGGGTAAGACCACTATTACAATAACTATTGATGACAAACTTTTAAAAAATCTTTTAGATGAAAAGGATGAAGACGTTAAAGTAACTCTTCCAGCTATAGGATACACCAATGAGGTAGTAGGACAACTTAACGGTCAGACAATCAAAAATATGGAACGAAAGAATGCTGTACTTGAGATAAAGACAGATAAAGCCAGCTATTCATTACCTGCCGACCAGTTAAATATAGACGAGATATCCAAAGTACTTGATTCTCAGTCAAACTTGGAAGATATAAAAGTGAAGATTAATATATCCGAGCCTGATGATGATACTGTAAGAATAATTAATGATTCAGCAAATAAAGATAAACTGCAGCTTGTAGTCAAACCTGTGGAATTTACGATAACCTGTGAAGCTAATGGAAAATCAATGGAAATATCAAAATTCAAAGGATATGTTGAAAGAAGGATTGCAATACCTGATGGTATTGACCCAGCTAAGATATCTACAGCTGTAGTTTTAAATGATGACGGAACTATGAGCCATGTTCCGACAGTCATAGTGCAAGAGGGTAATAAGTATTACGCAGTTATTAAAAGCCTTACAAACAGCATCTATACAATAGTTTACAAGAAAGCTGAGATAAAAGATGCTGAAGACCACTGGGCAAAAACTGAATTGAATGATATGGCATCAAGGCTCGTCATACAGCTTGATGATGAAGGCAGATTCTTCCCTGATAAAAAGATAACTCGTGCACAGTTTGCAAAGTTAACAGTGAAAGCTTTAGGACTGGTTCCAGACTCATATAAAGGTATCTTCAGTGATGTATCTGACGAGTCTGAGCATTCTTTGTATATAGAAAAAGCGTATGAGTATGGAATAATCAAAGGATATGGAAACGGCTTATTCGGACCTGATGATTTTCTTACAAGAGAACAGGCAACCACAATTATTGAGCGAGCTATGAATCTTGCCGGTTATAACGTAGTAATAGAAAAAGTAGAAATCGACATGATACTTGACAAATTTATCGATAAGTCCGAAATATCACATTATGCTGTTAACAGCATGGCAATATGCATAAAAAATAACATTATTATAGGAAGACTAAATAATGAAGCAGATCCAACAGCAGACCTTACCCGTGCGGAGGCTGTGGTTATGTTAAGACGCATGCTTCAAAATACAGGTTTGATTAATAAGTAGTTAATACAATTATTGCCGTTATTATATATGAGCTCGTTGCAAAAATAGTTGCTCAAGTATAAAATTACTATATAAAGAAGGAAGAAACCATGAAAAGAGTTGTTGCAATCATATTGGCCGCGGTATTGGTGCTTTCCCTGTTACTGGCAATGGTCCTGCAAAGCGGCATATTAAATAGCTGACGGAGGGCATATGAATTACGATATATGCATTATTGGCTCAGGGATAATAGGAAGCCTTATTGCAAGACAGTTATCTAAATACAAAGTTAAGATTGCGGTAATAGAGAGAAATGTAGATGTTTCGATGGATGCTACAGGCGCAAATTCTGGTATAGTTCATTCTGGTTATGATGCAAAAACAGGTACAAAAAAAGCCAGATTCAATGTTGAAGGCTGTAACATGATGCCCAAACTATGTGAAGACCTAGCAGTAAAATGTAAAATGATAGGTTCTTTTGTGCTTGCTTTTGATAAAGATGATGAAAAGGTCTTACAGCAGCTTTATGATAATGGTATTAAGAATGGAGTCACTGGAATGTCTATTGTAGACAGAGACTTTATCTTGAAAAAAGAACCTTATGTTAATCCCGCAGTTACAAAAGCCCTATATGCAAAGAATGCTGGCATAGTATCGCCATATAAATTGAATATTGCGGCTATGGATAATGCTATTATGAATGGAGTTGTTTTTCTTCGCGAAACAAAAGTAACAGGCATTGAAAAACAAAATGGTTTATTTAAAATATCTGTTGATGTGATGGGTGATATATGCAGCATGAGTAAGGTTGATCCTATAAAAGAAGAAGACAGAACTAATATAACTGCAAGGATTGTCATTAATTGTGCAGGTGCACATGCAGATGAAATAAGCCGGATGGTAGGAGACGATTCTTTTAAGATAATACCAAGAAGAGGCGAATATATACTGTTTGACAAAACGGAAGGTTCAAAGATTAACACAGTGCTTTTCCAGACTCCTACTGAAAAAGGAAAGGGCATACTAGTCACTCCGACAGTTGACGGTAATCTGATGATAGGCCCAGATGCGACAGTAACACAGGACAAGGATGACAAGTGTACGAACAGCGATAATCTGGATTATGTGTATAAGACTGCAACACAAAGCTATACAGGGTTAAATATGAAAAAATCCATAACAGTGTTTGCAGGAATACGTGCTACTCCTGACACGTCAGATTTCATTATAGAGCAAAGCCCTAAATGCGATAACTTCATAAACGTAGCAGGAATAGAATCTCCCGGATTGACTGCTTCACCAGCAATAGCAGTATATGTAGAAGATATAGTTAAGTTTTTAATAGATATTAAGGAAAAAGAAAAAGACAAATATACTATGGTTGTAAAACATGACAAGCCTTTTTCTGAAATGACAAATGAAGAAAAAGAAAAAGCATGTGATTCAGATGAACTTTGTAGAAAGATAATATGCAGGTGTGAAACTGTTTCAGAAAAGGAAATAGTAGCAGCGATATATGCCCCTTGCGGAGCAAGAACTGTTGATGGAGTAAAAAAAAGAACCAGAGCAGGAATGGGAAGATGCCAGGGAGGATTCTGCTCACCTCATGTAATGAGGATACTGTCGGAGCATACTGGTATACCTGTTAACAGGATTGCAAAAGCCAATGCGGACTCATGCATCCTGGGGAGGAATTCACGTGGTTAAGGAATTTAATCTGGTAATAATAGGCGGAGGACCGGCGGGAATGGCTGCCGCATTGGAAGCACATGCCCTTGGTATAAAAGATATAGTAATACTGGAAAGAGATGATTCATTGGGAGGAATTCTAAAGCAGTGTATACATAACGGATTCGGACTACATGTTTTCAAAGAAGAACTAACAGGACCTGAATATGCATTAAGGTTTTCTGAAAAGATAAAAGATACAAATATTACAGTATTATTGAATACTATGGTTATAAATGCTCAAAAGGATAAGACCCTTTATGCGGTAAATCCGGATTTCGGTTTTATGACCATAAAGGCAAAAGCAGTAATACTTGCTATGGGATGCCGGGAAAGACCAAGAGGAGCTCTTCGTATACCCGGAGCCAATGTTGCAGGTATATTTACAGCCGGTACCGCGCAGAGATTCGTAAATATGGAGGGTATACTTCCCGGCTCAAAAGCAGTTATCTTAGGTAGCGGCGATATAGGTCTCATAATGGCAAGAAGGCTCACTTTAGAAGGGATAAAAGTGCAGGGAGTATATGAAATAATGGATTATCCTGGTGGTCTTACCAGAAATATTGTGCAGTGCCTGGATGATTTTAATATTCCTTTACACCTTTCCACAACAATAGTTAAGATACATGGTAAAGGCAGAATCACAGGGGTAACAACAGCAAAAGTAGACAGTAATATGGTTCCGATTAAAGGGACTGAGGAATATGTGGAATGTGATACTCTTTTACTGTCTGTTGGTTTGATACCGGAAAACGAGCTGACCGAACAAATGGGTGTAGGAATGTATCAGGTGACTGGAGGAGCATATGTTGACCAGGACCTGGAAACTGATACTGAAGGAGTATTTGCCTGTGGTAATGTTCTGCATGTACATGATTTAGTGGATTATGTCACAATGGAAGGACAAAGAGCAGCAAGAAGCGTAAAAATGTATCTGGATAAAAGTTTGGAACAGAAAAAGATAAAATCGGAGATAAAAGTAGTACCTGGAAATGGTTTAAGATATGTACTGCCCCAGCATATTTATCTTAAAGATCCTGATGAGACTATCCGAGTATTTTTCCGTTCCAAAGCAAGATTCAAAGACGTTTTTGTCCATGCAGTCATGAACAATGAGGAACTGGCAAAGAAGAAAGTAATCCGTCTTATCCCGTCTGAAATGGAATCACTAGAGATAAAAGCATCAGATCTGTTTGTAAAAACAGAAAACGGGAAAGAACTTAAAGACCTTGTAATCGAGGTGAAGCAATGAAGAAAGATATAATCTGTATCGTATGTCCTAAAGGCTGCACTATCCATGTGGATTATGATGAAAACGGTATAAACAGCATGGAAGGTTACAGCTGTAAAAGAGGAATCGATTACGCTACTGCTGAGATACTTTCCCCTACTAGGATGGTAACTTCATCTGTAAAGATAAATAATGCCAGATATACAGTATGTCCTGTTAAAACCAGCCGTCCGATAAGTAAAGATAAGATTCAGGATGTCATGAAAAACATATGCTGCGTTCAGATACAGGCTCCTGTGCAACAAGGTGATGTAATAATTAAAGATGTATGTGGAACAGGCGCGGATATAATTGCAACACAGACTCTTAAGGAAGAGAAGAAAGCATGAAAGTAGAATTTTTAAAAGGTATTAACCATGTTCATTTCATAGGCATAAACGGCGCGTCAATGTCAGGCCTTGCCATACTGTTGTTTGAAAAAGGGATTAAAATAACAGGTTCAGACATTGAACATACAAGCACAATGGATAAACTATTATCAATTGGGATTAATGTATATATACCTCATGACAGCACAAAGGTAGGAAAACCGGATTTAGTGGTATATACGGCTGCTGTTCATCCTGATAATGTGGAATACGCATATGCGGCAGCTAATAACATACCATTAATGGACAGAGCTCTGCTTTTGGGCAAGATAATGGATGAATACAAATACAGGATTGCCATATCTGGAGCTCACGGAAAGACCACTACCACGACGCTGACTTCATATTTATTAGAGCAGATGGGATTTGATGCGACCATACATGACGGAGGAGAAGCCCCGTTTCTTAACGGTAATGTAAAAAGCGGAAATTCCGACTATTTCATAACCGAAGCATGTGAATTCAACGGCAGTTTTTTAAAACTAAATCCCTACATAGGAGTAATACTTAATATTGATTTTGACCATGTAGACTGGTTCAAGACTTTCGATAATATGAAGAAATCCTTTTTGGAATTCGCTAACAGGATAGATAAGGACGGATATCTTGTAGCCTGTTATGATGATGAACCTGCAAGGGAAGTAGCACAAAAAGTCACATGCAATGTTGTATATTACGGATTGGAAAATAAATCTTTAGATTATACTGCCTTAAATATTGAAATAGATACACAAGGCAGACCGTCTTATGACCTTTATGTAAAAGGAAAATATATATGTCATGTGAAACTCGGAGCAGAGGGAAAACATAATGCTTTAAATTCACTTGCAGTTATTGCTGTTTTAGGAATATTGGGAGCAGACCTTGAAAAAGCATGCACTCATTTATCATATGTACATGGTGCGAAAAGAAGATTTGATTTGATTGGTGAGGCGGACGGAGTAAAGGTGTATTCCGATTATGCCCATCATCCGACAGAAATAGCTGTAACACTGGAAACAGCAAAAAGCATGAAACACAAGAAGCTTTATGCGGCTTTTGAAGCTCACACTTTTTCCAGGGTCAAGGTACTGTTTAATGAATTCGTGAAAAGCTTCAGCCATGCGGACATGGCTATAATAGCAGATATATATAACGACAGGGAAAACAATGATCCGGAAGTATCCGGCAAGAAACTTGCTGAGGCAGTCAGCCTTAGCGGGACTGAAGCGATATATCTGCCATCTTACCAGGCTATAGAGGACTATCTTTACGAACATGTCCAAAGCGGGGATGTTGTAATGGTTCTCGGTTCAAAGTATCTAGAAAAAATATGCAAACCTCTTCTAGAAAGACTGGGAAAAAAATAAAATAGCTCTATATGTGTTTACTGTCACGCAACACAGTTGTTATATTCCTTGCCAGAGAATATAATCTAGGTATGGGTAAAAAGAAGAAAGCAAAAGAATCGGCATTGTTGAGCCTATATAGAAGAAGCCCTGTTACAAACAATATCCTGATAGATATCGCTTTAGACAAATATCTAGATTTTTTCCATGAATGGGATAACGCGACTTTTAGAAAAAGGGATATAAATCCAGGACTTGCTGAATTTTTAGATATCTGTTCAGAAGACATACCGATGAACCGTCAATTTGATATTAACTTTCACATTAAAAATATATCTTCGGATTTGGAGAAAGAAAAACTTATCATTGCAAGTTATAGCAATTATTATAACGCTCTTAAAAAACTCGAGGATAGAAAAGTTAAAAGAATAACTAGATATTCAATTATACTGTTTATAATAGCACTGGGATTTATCTTTTTATACATCCTATCTAATGCAAAAGCCCAAGGCCAGCTTCTGCCAAGAGTATTGCTTGAAGGCCTAATTATCGGAGGATGGGTATTCATGTGGGAAGCTTTACATATGCTGTTCTTCGATATACTTGAACCTTTCAAAAGAAAAAGAGAACTGGAAAGATTTCTAAGGGCAAAAATAACATTTTCCAGCGAAATAGAAAAAGGAGACTGATTTTATGAGCAATATGTCAAACAGAGAGTGGTTTAAAAAAGCAGGATATGGGATGATGGTCCACTGGGGACTGTATTCTTTGCTTGCCGGAGAGTATGACGGAATGAAAAGCGGCCACTATGCAGAATGGATACAGTCATACCATATGATACCTATCAAGGAATATGAAAAATTGTGTTCAGCATTCAATCCAGTATTTTTTGATGCCGAAGGTTGGGTACGGTTTGCTAAGGAGTGTGGGATGCATTATTTGGTAGTTACATCAAAACATCATGACGGATTCGCATTGTTTAAATCTAAAGCTGACCGCTACAATGTATGTGATATGACGCCATACGGAAAGGATATCATAGGACAGCTTGCAGAAGCTTCATATAAACATGGGCTTAAGTTCGGATTGTACTATTCACAGGATATCGACTGGCACGAGCAACATGGGGGAGGATACAGCACTGACAGGCTTTCTGCCGGAAAGTCATGGGACAACTGCTGGGATTTTCCTGACCGGTCAATAAAGAATTATGACATTTGCTTTGAGAACAAAATCAAACCTCAGGTTGAGGAGATTCTTAGAAATTACGGAGAGCTCTGTCTTATATGGTTTGATGTACCTATGACATTGAAAGAGCAGCATAGCAAGACTTTATATGATCTTGTAAAAAAATATCAACCAAATTGCTTGATAAACTCACGTCTAGGAAATGGGATATATGATTATGTCTCTTTAGGAGACAATGAGATACCCGAAAGCCTGGACAGTATAAGAGGAGCTAAAAAATCTCCATTCGGACTTTATGAGACAGCCGCGACATTAAATGACACATGGGGATTTTCCTATCATGATCAAAACTGGAAGAGACCTGAACAGATAGCTGCATACAGAAAGCAGCTTAATGATCTTGGAATAAATTACCTTATTAATGTCGGACCAGACGGATTAGGGAGGATACCTTCACCTTCAATAGACATTTTAAAAGGAGCATATGAGCTTTTCCCTCTTCTTTCCGAGGAAGTATAAAAGCAACCAAAAGCGTTACAACATTAACGATTATAGATAAAGGCTTAAATATAACTGATTAATTGCCATAGAGGGGTAGCAATGAAACAGGTCTTAAGGCAGGAAAAGAAATATCTAATAACAAAATCAGATTACATAAAGTACTCGGCTGCATTTAATGCCTATCTAGCTCAGGACGTAAACAATGGCGAGCATGGTTATACTGTAAGATCCCTTTATTTTGATACTTTATCGGATAATGATTTTAATGAAAAAGAAGATGGTGTTGAGATAAGAAGGAAAATAAGATTAAGGATTTACAAAACCGATAATCATTTCGCATCTCTCGAGATGAAACAAAAGCAAGGTACCCAACAGCTTAAAAGATCTCTTAAGATGTCAAGAGAGGATGCTATACTCTTAACAAAAGGGATTTATTCACCTTTACTAAATTATTCGGAACCTTTCGCAAAAGAAGCATATGCTGTTATGAATATGCGTTTCTACAGGCCTAAAGCAATAGTGGAATACAACAGGAAAGCATTTATTGCTAAGGAAAATGATATAAGGGTGACATTTGACCATAATATCCGTGCTACGGAAAGCTGTTTCGATATATTTTCTGGAAATCTGAACATGTACCCGGTTTTTCACCAAGACAGTGTTGTTTTAGAAGTGAAGTATAATGGATTTTTACTGTCGTATATAAAGGATATGCTTGATAGGATTGATAAATCCGAATTATCAGTAAGCAAATATGCGTTAAGCCGCACTATATGTTTGAACTATGTTTTTTAAGAGGAGGGATTATGACACAGTACTTGTTAAAACTGCTTGAGCAGGGAAAGACTCTGACATTACAGGAGATTCTATCACACCTTATTGTCGCTATTGCAATCGGGATAGTTATATTCCTGTCGTATATGTATACCCATTCAGGAACCATATATAGCAGGAAATTTAATGTATCATTATTGATGCTGACTTTATTAACAACAATGGTAATGACTGTTATAGGAAATAATATAGCTTTATCATTAGGTATGGTAGGCGCGCTGTCCATCGTAAGATACCGTACTGCAATTAAAGATTCTAGGGATACAGCATACATATTCTGGGCGATTATAGCAGGCATTTGCTGCGGAGCAGGAGATTATCTTGTAGCAGCGATAGGAAGTGCTATTGTTTTCGTATTGCTTCTTGCATTTGGAAAAATAAAGAATGACAATAGAATGCTTGTTATAATAAAAGGAGCAAGAGGTTCTGAACGGCAGATTGAAGCAATCATATTCAACTATTATTCAGCAAAAGCAAATCTTCGGGTAAAAAATACTACGGAACTGACTGTTGAATATATTTATGAAGTATCAAAAAAAGTCATGAGGAAGGCGGCTGTAAATGAAAAAAGCATAACCGATAGGCTTTATGAACTTCAACACATCGAATATGTGAATATTGTTGAGCAGAATGATGAAGTGAACAGTTAAAGGAGATACTTTGCATAGGAAGATAATCAGTATAATAGCCATCATATTCCTTATAGCTACAGCTGTTTTTCTTACTTTCTATAACTATGGATATGAAAGATATCATCAGCATTCCATGGATGTTAAGGATGTTCAGTGCAACCACACAGACGGACAATTCTGCACGCATCTTCCCTTAGTAAAAATAGACACTCATAATCAGCAGATACCTGCATTGGTAGATGGAAGCTCGGTTATAGATTCCTACCTTTCCATATTTGATAAATCTGATTCCAATAACCATTTAGACGATGAAGTGGATTTGCATAGCCTTATCACTATAAGGGCAAGAGGTAATTCCTCTCTTTTCTTTGATAAGAAATCCTATCTAATCAAGCTCATTAATACTGACCGTACAGAAAACAGCAAGAAGATTATGGGAATGGAATCTCATGATGAATGGGTCCTTAACGGACCTATACTGGATAAGACTCTGATAAGGAACTATATCAGCATGAACTTAGCGGGACAGATGATGAAAAATGCTCCGGATGTACGTTTTTGTGAAGTATTTATAAATGATGAGTATATGGGCATATATGTGATGATGGAATCAGTATCACGTTCCAAAGGAAGGGTGGACATAGCCAAGTATAATGAGAATGATCCTTTTACAAGCTATATAGTAAGACTGGATAGAGGTTCTGATCCGGAAGAGGAAATCAATCCTTTTACAAGATACACATTTAATTCGACATCTATTGGCAATGTCATCTATCCTGCAAAAAAATATTTAAATGAGCAGCTTATAACCTTCATTGAGGATGATATATCGAAATTCGAGAAAGCATTATATTCCTATGATTATGATGATATAAGATTAGGTTATCGAAAATATATTGATGTGATGTCTTTTGTTGATTATTTGATAATAAATGAATTCACTCAAAATTACGATGCTGGTATTTATTCAACTTACATATTTAAAGATATAAAGGGAAAGTTGGAGATAGGCCCTGTATGGGATTTCAACAATGCATATGATAACTATATTGAAACACCTATGAATACTGCGGGTTTCTTCTTTCAGAACAAAGTATGGTACATCATGCTTATGAAGGATGAGTACTTCACAAATCTGGTAATTAAAAGATATAAGGATTTAAGAAAGACTGTATTGAGTGAGGAATATATACTTGAATATATTGACCAGACTGTTAAGTATTTAGGTCCAGCTATTGAAAGGAATTTTGAAAAATGGGGATATACTTTTGTATATGACAAAGGGATGCTAGAACCTGCAAAAAGGAATCTTAAGAGTTATGAAGCTGCATTAAATCAACTCAAAGAATACATAATCGCAAGAGGTAAATGGATAGATGAGAATATAGATACGTTAATGCAGTTTTCTCATGAGTCAAGGAATAAGCCATATAACAGGTAGGAGATATATAAGAAGATGAAGAAGTTTCTTATAGCGACAGTGATAGTAATAAGTCTTGCAATAGGTATAAATTATATACTCTTCTTCACAAGCTTCTTTATTGATTTTAATCCTGATGCTCCAGTCATGACAATATTTAATACTGACAATGAAAGCATATATATACTTAAAAACGGGAAATATGAGAGATTTGAGATTAAAGGAGTTAACATTGGTAATACGATACCTGGCAGCTTCGGAACTGATTATTCTATTACAAAATATGATTTTCTTAGATGGTTCAGGCAGATACAGGAAATGGGAGCAAATACAATAAGAGTTTATCAAATCATGAATGCAGATTTCTATAATGCTCTTTATCAGTATAATAAGGATAATGATAATCCTCTTTATCTTCTGCATGGTCTGACAATATCCGATTATGTACAGAACAGCCATATAAATGCGATGGATGAGGATTTCTATAAAGAAATAATTAAGAATACATATATCCTTGTTGATATAATTCACGGAAACCGTCAGCTTGTACTCAACCAGGCTAGCGGTTATGGGTTTTATCTTAGAGACGTTTCTCCATGGGTAATCGGATACATTCTCGGTTCCAACTGGAACAGCAATACCATCGCTTATACTAATAAGCTTCATGATACTCATGAAGGATACAGCGGGAAGTATATGTATACATCAGAAGAAGCGACAGCATTTGAATCTGTCCTTGCCATGATAGGAGATACTATAATAGATTATGAATCAAAAAGGTATAAAGAGCAGAGGCTTATATCATTTTTCAACTGGCCTTCTACAGATCCTTTTGAATACCCAGATTATATAACAGAGTTTTTCAAGAAATGCGCTTCGGTTGATGTTGAACATATAAAGACGACAGATGCATTTATTTCTGGTCATTTCGCATCATATCATGCATATCCGTACTATCCGGGTTATCTTAACTATTTTGAGAATAAAGAATTTTGGTTTAAAGATGATCAAGGAAATGTGAACACATACACCGCATATCTTAAAATGCTCAAACTTCATCATAGTATTCCTATAGTAATAACGGAATTTGGAGTACCTACTGCAAGAGGAATGGCACATGAAGATACAAATAAAGGGTATAACCAGGGGCGAAACACAGAATATGAGCAAGGGAAGATAATTATCGACACATATGAACAGATAAAATCAGTAAACTGTGCAGGAAGCCTTTTGTATATATGGCAGGATGACTGGACACAAGCTACATGGAACACCCAGCATGCTGTTGATGAAAAAAGACTTATATACTGGTCAGACTCACAATCAAGTGATCAAGGTTTCGGTATCTTGTCATTTGACCCTGGTGAGGAAGATGTATTATGTCATGTTGATGGGGATATAACGGAATGGGAAAACATAAACCCTGCTGTTATTAACGGTGATATGAAAATATACATGCAGTATGATGAAAAGTATATATATTACCTTGTTTACAAAAAAAATTATGATGAAAAATCAGATATCCTATACATACCCATAGACACTACACCAAAAACCGGTAGTAATTACAGTACTGAACATGATGTCAGATTTGATGCATATGCAGATTTTTTGATAGTCATCGATGGACAGGAAGAAACAAGGATTCTAGTACAGGAAAGATATGATACTCTTAAAGCGTTATATGATCAGTATGTAAATGGGGTGAACCCCTATTCTAATCCTCCACAAAAGAACAGTCCTGTTTTTAATCAGATACGCCTTATACTTCAACTAGAATCAGTAGAAAAGATAAATAATCCCGATTTAATGGCCCAGACATATGAAACAGGAATACTTACACATGGCAACAGCAATCCAAAAGATGATGAATACAATTCTCTAGCAGATTTTTATATAAACGAGGATTATATAGAAATGAGGATACCTTGGAGTATATTGAATTTTTCTGATCCGTCTAAAATGAAGGTTCATGATGACTATTATGAAAATTATGGTGTGGAATTTATAAATATAAAAGGGATAGGAATAGGGATAGGGTCAAATCAAAACAAAGGGAATATAATAAAAATGTCTCCATTCAAATTAAAAGGATGGGATAAAGTTACTTATCATGAGAGATTGAAACAATCCTACTATATGATAAAGCAAGTGTGGACAAGCGAGGGAATGACTAAAGATAATGAGTGAAATTAGGATAGATCTCATATTAATCATCTACATCATAATATGTATATTAATGATTCTATTCAATACGGCTTATCTTTTATATCTGCGTTACAAGGATTACCTTTTTAAGGGTAAGAAAGAAAAAATAAGGCAGATAGTAAGAGAACAAGTACTGCTTGTTTCAAAAAACAGCAAGATAGATGAAAATAAACAGTCATATCTATTTAGAAGACTAACAAAGGTAAAGGTTTTAAAGGCATTTCATGACGCTATAAAAGAAGAAGTTAAAATAAATGAAAAAAACACATTTAGATATCTTAAGTTATGTAAACCGCTATTTGAATATGTGCTTATCGAATTTGATACTAAAGAAAACACAAAAAAAGCTTATCTTGCTTTTCTTATATCAGAATTCAGGCTTTGTGATGATGCTAGTTATGACTTCATAGTCTCAGTCATGATTTCATACACAATGAACAAGTCTGTTTATGTCAGACAAAATGCTCTTCATGCATTGTACACTTCTAACAACAGTGAAGCTATTCTTACCGCAATGCTCCGAATGCAGGAGTTAAATATAAAGCACAATAACAAATTGATATCTGATGGATTACTGTTGTTTCAAGGAGACAGAGCAAAACTTGCATCGCTGTTATGGAAAGAATTTGACAGATTTGATATTAATATAAGGATTGCTATAATAAATTTCATAAAGGTTTCAACTTTAGATTATGCAGAACCATTTTTAGCTTTACTAAAAAATAAATATACCCATAAAGAAATCAAGTTGGCAATAATCCGATATTTCGGAAAAATCTATTATGCTTCGGCTGGAGAGTATCTTGTATCACTTATGAAGCAGGAGAATTTGGAATGGGAATATAAGGCTATTGGAGCTTCAGCTCTAGCAAAATATAAAAGCAAAGAAGTGATTGATGTTTTGAAAGATGCATTAAAATCAAATAACTGGTATATAAGATACAATGCTTCTGAAAGCCTGGTTTCTTTGGATGTGGAATATATGGAACTGGTTGATATATACAATGGGGCAGACAGATACGCAAGAGAAATACTGGAGTATAAAATAGAGACTGCTAGACTGAAAAAGAAAGCTAACCAGGGAGAATAACATGTTTGTAGAAGTTGTTAGGACCATACTAATATCAATAGGAGCATTTTACTCTTTATATCTTCTTGTGTATGCGACTTTTTTAGTAATATCCGTGACTGTAGGAGCTTCAGAACTGTATAAAAATCAACAAATGAGCAGGCTGCATAATGAAATTTCACATGAATACTATTTTCCTGTTTCTATTATTGTCCCCGGTTATAACGAAGAAGTAACTATCTGTGATACAGTACACTCTCTTTTGAACTTGGATTACAAGCTCTATGAGATAATAGTTGTTGATGACGGATCCAAAGATGATACATCAAAGGTTTTAATAGAAGAATTTAAGATGACAAAGTTAAGAAGAAAGATTAAAAAAAGCATAAGATGTCAGCAAGAGGAGTTCGTTTATGAAAGTTATGCATATAAAGTACCTGTTGTACTTATAAGAAAGAAAAATGGTGGCAAAGCAGATGCTTTGAATATGGGCATAAATGCTTCCAGATATCCTTACTTCATATGCATGGATGCTGATTCCATGCTTCAGTCAGATGCTCTGGAAAGAATTGTAAGACCGGTGCTAACAGATGAGAATCTTATAGCCTGTGGAGGGCTTGTCAGGATAGCTAACGGAGTTATTCTGGAAAATGGGAAAGTAAAAAAATATGGCATGCCTAAAAAAATGGTCACTGCTATGCAGGTTCTGGAATACGAAAGATCATTTTTAGCGTCTAGGATTCTATTCGATATGTTTAACGGAAGCATGATAATATCCGGAGCATTCGGATTATTTAAAAAAGATATTGTAATTGCTGTCGGAGGTTATGATAATGGAACTATGGGAGAAGATATGGAACTTGTGGTAAGGTTGCATGTTTTCTGTAGGAAAAATAATATTCCATATACAATAAAATATGAAACTGAAGCAGTGTGCTGGAGTCAGGCTCCTGAAAGTATGAGAGATTTACGAAAACAGAGGCGAAGATGGCATTTAGGATTATTCCAAAGTTTGAGCAAGCATAAGCAGATGCTTTTTAGCCGTAAATTTGGAGCAGTGAGCTTTATATCTTATATGTATTTCCTTATCTTTGAGCTGTTATCGCCATATATAGAGATTTTTGGAATATTGTCAGTTATAGCAATGTTCCTTCTTGGAATGGTAACAACCAAAGTTGCATTAACTTATATGGTAATTTCTTTACTTTTCGGAGCGGTTATTACTCTGTCTGCTTTTTTCTCCAGAATACATACCCAGAACATAAGACTGACCAAAGAGGATGTGTGGAAAGCCATATGGGCATGCATATATGAAAATGTGGGATTTAGGATAATACTGGCTTTCACTAGAATGACATCCTTTATAGGTTATAAAAAGAAAAAATTACAATGGGGTAAAATAAAGAGGGTAAAACTTAACCAGTAAAGCAATGTATGTAATATAATGAAAGAGAATAAAATAGAGGAAGAGTTGATATGATTGCATTCAAAGGTCTAAAAAAAGTCTTATTCGGATATTCCAAGAAAGATGTTATTAAATACATAGAACTTCTTAACGAGGATCTTAACACTCATATCCATGAAAAGGATAGGCAGGTAACAGAGATACTGATGCAGAATAATGCTCTTATGAAAAGACTAGAACAGCTAAACAAAAATCAGGATGAAATAGTACACACTCTTGTACATGCAAGAAATGCAGCTGATAAAATAATAACTGATGCAAGAAAACAAGCGGATAACATATTAAAAGATGTAATATCTGAAAAAGAAATACAGACACAACAGTATGAACAATGTAAGGAGGAATTTGAAAAATTTAAAAAAGCAGTGACAAAAACTTCTAAAAAATTTATAAAGCAGGCTGAAAGCATAAAGAATGACTGTGATGAGGCATATAAAATTAATCAAGGGAGATGAAATGGCTAAAAGGAAAGTTATCATAATAATACTATCCTGTATTCTAATAGCATTATCAATATGCAATGTTAAGGCATCTGAAGAAGAATTTATATTAGAAGAAGAATTTATATTAACAGAAGAGGAAAAAACAGTAGTGTCCTCTTATCCGGTTGTTTATGTTGCTTTAGACAGTAAAAACTTCCCTTTTGAATTCTATAACCCATCCAATAAAAAGTATGAAGGCGTTATAGTACAGATCCTTTCACATGTATCAGAGCTCACTGGATTCAAATTCGAGTATATACAGACAAAAGATTTAGAAAAAGCTATACAATACGGCACTAATCTTCAAGCAGATATTACTATTTCAAGTGTATATCAAAACACAGATTTTATAACATCACGACAGCTTGCAAATTTCAGCGGACACAATATAGCTATACAATATACAAAAAGAGCGCCATTAGAAGTCATAGCACTGATTGACCGTGCTATTTATACAATATCTGAGCAAGAGATAAGCTCCATCATTGCAGCTGAAGCTGTGCAGTATGAAAAAATGTTTGATAATACCAAAGTATATATAGTAATAGCAATATCAGCGTTTATTATAGTTGCAGTGATTGCTTTTACTGTCCTTATAGCTTTTTCTAGATATAAAAAGCAGAAGACTTTATTCTTAAACACTGACAGGCTTACCGGATATCCTAACATTAAGGGAATGAAAGCTATTACCGATGTGTCCATTAGTTCTATGAATATAAGCTCCTACTGTATGGCGAATCTTGTCGTTAATAATCTGGATTACATAAGAGAAGTTTTCGGATATCCTGAAGCAGATAAAGTCCAGACTGATATTGCCGTCATACTCGATGACCTTATATACAACAACGAGATCCTGGTAAAAGCGAATAATGATGATTTCATACTTTTACTCCAGTTTACAGAAAAGTCTGAAATGGCAGCTAGAATAACCCAGGTAATAAACAGGGTAAATGAAAAATATGAAATAAAAAAATCCGAATATCCTGTGGTTCTCAGTATTGGAATATATACCCCCAAATATGAGGAAACAAATATGGATATACTTATGCAGAAATCACTTCAAGCTCGCCAGTTCATAAAGGACAAAGATGAATTAAGATATATGTTTTATGATGAGACTATTCACATAATGACTATGGAGGAAAATCTTTTACAACAGGAATTTTTATCAAGTATGCAGAAAGCTGAATTCCTTATATACATACAGCCAAAAATCTATCTTGAAGATAACAGTATCTGTGGAGGAGAGATATTATCAAGGTGGTACAATCCCAGACGAGGGCTTATACGCCCGGGAGAGTATATACCAGTTTTTGAAAAAAGCGGCACTATAATAGCATTTGACTTGTATATGTTTGAAAAAGCATGCCAGCTTATCTCACAGAGTCTTAAAGAAGGGAAAAAAGTAGTTCCTGTATCAGTAAACTTTGCAAGATCGCACTTCATCAATACTAGTTTTTGTGACAAGATATTTATCATAGCTTCAAAATATGAAGTACCTCCGTATTATCTTAATATAGAAGTTACAGAAAGCCTTATAGCAGAAAATGCAAAAATGATGAACGAGATTGTGAACAAGCTTAAAGAACTTGGTTTTACTATTTCTTTGGATGATTTCGGTACAGGTTATGCATCATTTGCAGATCTTCCAAACTTCATGCTGGATTTTCTAAAACTTGATAAAAGTATGATATATAACTTGGAAAACAGCAAGACGAAAAAAATGATAAAAGGTATTGCGGATATTGCGCATAGCATGGATTTGCAGATAATATGCGAAGGTGTTGAGTCAAAAGAGCAGGTTGATGTTTTAAAATCCCTTGATTGTGACATAGTGCAGGGTTACTACTATTATCAACCTATGCCATATGAGGAATTTGAGAAAATTTTACAAGTAAATTGAATTGACTATAACTTAATAGGCTGATAATATAACCACGAGGTGTAGATATGAACCAAAGAGAAAGATTTCTAAATGTAATGAATTTTAAACCGGTTGACAGGCTTCCTATGATTGAATGGGCGGGTTGGTGGGACAAGACCATTGCTAGATTCATTTCCGAAGGAGCTCCTGATTTGCCAGTCAAAGAAGATATTAAACATACATATTTTGGTCTAGACAGGCTTAAACAGTATTGGATCGGATCAAGGTCAAGGGAGTTCAGTAATCTTGCTGCTGATAAAAGAAAAATAACTGATATGGAGACATATGAAAGATTAAAACCATATCTTTATGATAAGAGCAAGGTTGATGCCGCAGTTGAAGATGCCGCAAAATATAAGAAAATGCATGATGACGGGGAGCTTGTAGTATGGATAACTGTAGATGGATTCTTCTGGTTCCCAAGAACTCTGTTTGGGATAGAGGACCATCTTTATGCATTTTATGATAACCCTGAACTTATGCACAGGATGAACCAAGATAACACACACTATATTAAATATGTTTTTGAGAAGATGAGTGAAGCAATACATCCGGATTTTATGACTTTTGCCGAGGACATGTCATATAATCTTGGTCCTATGCTTTCTGAGGATATGTTTGATGAGTTTCTTCTACCTTACTATAAACAGACTGTTCCATACATCGAAAGTCTGGGTACTATTCCGCTTGTTGATACTGACGGACAGCTTGAAGGCATGATTCCTTGGCTTCAAAGAGCAGGGATTAGAGGAGCACTGCCTCTAGAAAGAAAAGCAGGGGTGGATGTTAACCGGATAAGACAGAATTATCCTGATTTCCTTGTAATAGGAGCATATGACAAAATGGTTATGGATGTTTCTGAAGAAGCAATGCGTGAAGAATTTGAGAGGCTTCTACCGACTATGAAATCAGGAGGGTATATACCAAGTGTAGATCATCAGACTCCACCAGGAGTATCTTTGGAAAATTACTGGAAGTATCTTACTCTTCTTAAAGAGTATAGCATAAAAGGGGCTATCCGTTGAATAACACAAGGAGAATAGCAATTTTATCTTTATTAACTGCATTAACGGTAATTCTGGCAAAACTTTTGGCTATTAACCTGCAGTTTGTAAGAATAGGGGTAGAATTCGTATCAATAGCGCTTGGATCAATACTGTTTGGGCCAGCATGGGGTGCTCTTTCTGCAGTTCTTGCAGATATTCTGGGTGGTTTTCTATTCCCGACAGGACCGTATTCTCCTTTAATATCAATAGTTGCTGTCGCTAACGGACTTATTTATGGTTTTTTTCTGTATAACAAAGAAATTACAGCAAGAAGGACTGTATTTACTGTACTTACAAAAGCTTTTGTAAGCGATTTTCTGCTTATGAGTATTGCGTTATATGTACTATACAAAATCCCTATCGACGAGCTTTTTATAGCTAGAAGCATTAAGACTGCCGCAGTAATTATAATTGAGACCCTCATCATTTATTTTGTTTTGAGGCCTGTACGGAATATCCTGTATAAAAAAGGATGGATTATTCCAGATAACCAGCAGACTGACATATTAAAGAAGCATTAAAAGGAGATAAATAATGGATATTGGAATGGTAACAAGAGGATTTCCGAATATCACACCAGTGGAATGCGCAGGATATTTAAATAAATTTGGGTTTAAAACAACGGAATTGTGTTTTATGTTCAGCAACATAAATACTTGGCAATATAATGGTTATAAACCTATGGATGAACTGACAGATGAGCTTGCAGCAAGCATCGTGAAAACATTTAAGGATAATTCTATTGAAATAGTGTCTATCGGAGCATTTTCCTCTTTGTTAGAGCCAGATCCAATAAAGCTTGCAAAAAATTTCAAGGCATACGAAAGATATATCCAGATTGCCGCAAATAATGGTATAAAATTTGTGTCCACTGAATCAGGATTCATACCCGGAAGAAGAGGCATTAATGCCGATACATACGAAAAGGATTTCGATTACTTCAAATCTAATATGATCAATCTTTTAGATATAGCAAAAAGATATAATGTATCTATTGCATTTGAACCATGTATACTTGATCTTACACCTTCTGCCAAAAGAACTAGAGATTTAATATTACAGTGTGAAAGGGATAATCTTAAAATATTACTAGATCCCGCAAATTTATTTGCAAATTCCGATGAAGAGGACATGTTCAGATATCTTAAAAATTACGTGGCATATTTTCATGGTAAAGACAGGAAAGTAAATGATGCGTATGGAAGAAATGTCGGAGAAGGAGACATAGACTGGGTTAAATTCTTAAGGCTATATAAAAAATATACTCCCAATACTCCATTCATCCTTGAATATTGCAATTTAGAAAATTGTGCAGATATAAAACAAAGAGTATTGGATTATGAAAAACTAATATAGAATTTATAACAGCTTCAACTTAAAAAATGTATAAATCGGATAAAAAACAAATAATTAAAGATAAAATTTTATCTTCTTCAAAAGAGTATTTTTATTTTAATGGTATAATAGCAAAATAATATCTACTGATTAAGGTGCTTATGATTACTCCTTTTAAAAAACACAAACACACATTGAACGCATGCAGTATAGGATACATTGTGCAGGCAATAATAAATAACTTCGCACCTTTGCTTTTTCTGACTTTTAATAGCAGTTATGGCATACAGCTCGACAAGATAGCTTTACTAGTATCTGTAAACTTTATGGTTCAGATAACTGTTGACTTAATAGGTGTGAAATGTATAGACAAAATAGGTTATAGGACTTCTGCAGTAATAGCACATATTTTTGCTGCTGCAGGATTAATACTATTAGCGTTTCTGCCTGATATGATGAATGACCATTACCTAGGGATACTCATATCTATAATAGTCTATGCTGTTGGAGGAGGGATAACAGAGGTAATAATCTCGCCTATCGCAGAAGCTTGTCCGACAAAAAACAAAGAAAGTGTCATGAGCCTGCTTCATTCATTTTATTGTTGGGGACATGTGCTGGTAGTCATATTGTCTACGCTTTTCTTTGTGATTTTTGGTATTGAAAACTGGAAATATCTCTCGCTATTTTGGGCTATGGTTCCACTTTTAAATGCAATATATTTTCTTAAAGTTCCCATATATACACTGGATAAAGGAGAAAATGGCTATTTGAGTATTAGAGATTTATTGAAAAACAGGATATTTTGGTTTGTTATTATCCTTATGATTACAGCAGGCGCGAGTGAGCAGGCAATGAGCCAGTGGGCTTCTGCTTTTGCTGAATCCGGACTTAATGTGTCAAAAACAGCAGGCGATTTAGCAGGACCGCTTGTATTCGCTATTCTTATGGGTTTTTCAAGAGTGCTGTTTGCGAAAAAAGGTGATAAGTGGGATCTTAACAGATACATGATAATATGCGGAATTCTTTGTTTGGCAGGATATCTGATGGCTTCACTTTCAACATCAGCAATTGTAGGATTTGCTGGATGCGCGCTGTGTGGTTTTTCAGTAGGAATAATGTGGCCGGGAACTTTTTCATTAGCATCAAAACAGATAAGATATGGTGGCACTGCCATGTTCGCATTACTGGCATTTGCAGGTGATTTAGGTTGTTCCTTCGGGCCTTATGTTACTGGAAAGGTTGCTTCTGTTTTTAATAATGACTTGAAAGCAGGCCTTTTGGCTTCAATAGGTTTCCCAATTGTATTTATACTCTTTCTAATACTTGACAGAAAAAACAAAGTAATAAAACAGCAATAAGCTGCTTGAGATTATTTTGCATATATATAATTTAGCAGTAGATGATATTACAGGAGGTATTGATATGAAGATACTCAATATAGGCTCTATGAATATTGATTATGTGTACAAGGTCGAGCACATAGTAAAAGAAGGTGAAACTTTGAACGTTCTTTCAATCGAGACTAATGTCGGAGGCAAAGGATTAAACCAGTCTATCGCGGTATCGAGAGCAGGTGAAAAAACATTCCATGCAGGCATGATAGGATCTGAAGGCAATATTCTAACAAAATATCTGAATGATAATAATATAGATATAACTTTGATTGATAATTGTAATTGTGAACAAGGACATGCAGTTATACAGGTGGACAAAGACGGCAGAAATTCCATACTTGTTTATGGTGGTTCTAATAAGATGATAACAAAAGAATATATAAATAAGGTTCTAAATAGATTTGATTCAGAGGATATTCTAATGGTAAATAATGAGGTATCAGAATTAGAATATATATTAGAAAAAGCTCATGAAATGAAGATGAGGACTGTTTTTAATGCATCACCTATTGACAGCTTGTTACTAAATATAGATATGAGCAAAGTCACATACCTGGTTATTAATGAGATTGAGGGTGAAGCTTTAAGTAAGGAAAAAGAACCAGACATGATACTGCAAAACATGCTTTATAAATATCCTGATATAAAGATAGTACTTACTCTAGGTCCTGCCGGCTCTATATATAAGGATAAAGAGAAAACTGTTTATCAGGAAAGCTATAAGGTCGAGGCAAAAGATACTACAGCCGCAGGCGATACATTCATGGGGTATTTTACTGCAGGGATAGCAAAAGGCTTAAAGATAGAAGAATGCATGAAGATGGCAAGCATGGCTGCAGCTATTACTGTAACGAAGCATGGCGCAGCAGAAACGATACCGGATATAAAGACAGTGCAGGAAATACTGTTAAGCATATAATTAATATAATTTCTATTAGAAACAATTAGTCAATGTAAATATCAATTATCTTCAATATTAAATATTTAATAAAAGGTATTGACATTTATCCAACTACTATATATTATTCAATAGTATAGCAAGTATAGTATTGATGGAGGTAGGTTTTTTGAATATTCAATATAAAAAAGGGGTAATAGAACTGTGTATATTCTCATTATTGTATAAAGCGGATAGATATGGATATGACATATCTGAATATCTGTCCAAACATATAGATATATCTGACGGAACTGTTTATCCCATTTTAAGAAAATTAAAAAGCGAAGGTCTAGTGACTACTTATCTTTGTGAGGAAAGTGGAGGACCGCCCAGGAAATACTACAAGCTTACAAAGACGGGAAGAGAAGCATATTTAAAGGACAGGCAGGAATGGCTGGACTTTGTAGATACGGTGCATGAATTAATTAAGGAGGCAGATGATGAATAAAATTGAGTTTATGGAAACACTGAAGAATAGTCTTGTACAGGCCGGTGTGAGCGATATAGAAGAGATATTAAGCGAGTATGAAGAACATTTTATATTTAAGATGGCTGATGGATTTTCAGAAGAGGAAGTATCCTTGAAGCTGGGGGACCCAAAAGAGCTGGCAAAGCAGTTCATACAGGACGAGCCGAAGAAAATCGTAAAAAAGAAAAACAGATTTTTTACCGGTTTAGGACTGGCTTTTCTTGATATCTTTATTGCTTGCATATTCATTTCTCTGTTTGCAGGCGTTCTAGTTATAACGGCAGTGGCTGTATCTTCTGCAACAGCAGGAATTCTGCTTATAACCAAAATGAATATAGCATCATTAATACCTGTCATGCCATATAAAAGCGCAGTGCTGTTTGCAGTTGCATTTCTGGCTTTAGCAATCCTCATGTTCATAACGGCAGTATATGGATTCATGTGGTTCAAGCAGTTAATAGTCTCATATGCGCGTTTTCATAAAAACTGTATGGCAAAAGCATCCAATGAAGCAGTATACCCGGCAAAAGCCACATTTCTGCAGATTAATGGTAAATTGAAAAGAACGCTTCGAGTTACTATTTTAGCATCTTTGGTCATATTTGTTATTGCTTTGATAACTGCTTATATCTTATCAGCATTTGATGCCAAATCCTTTGAGTTCTGGCATGTGTGGGAATGGTTTCAATGAAAAACATAGTAATTACCGGCGCTACATCTGGAATAGGTCTTGCAGTCTGTGAAACTTTGCTGGTAGCAGGCCACAGGGTAATAGGCATTGGAAGAAGTGCAGAATCCTGTGATAAGGCTAAGATATATCTTTTATCCAAAAAAAACAATGCAGATATAACCTACTTTAATGCTGATCTTATGCAGATGGCGGAAGTGAGAAAAGTATCATCAAAGATTATTGAATATATAGATAGTAACTGGGATGGCATGCTAGATGTACTCATTAACAATGCTGGGTGTGTAAGAAGCAGATACTGTACCACAAAAGAAGGTTATGAACAGCAGTTTGCTCTTAATCATCTTGCTCCTTTTCTTATGACCTACTCTTTGATTGATTCTCTAATTAAAGCAAAAGGAAGGGTAATCGTCACATCATCCGAATCACATAAAAACATGAGCATGAGATGGGATGACCTCATGTTTACCCGGTTTTACAAGCCATTAATGGCATATAAGCAGTCAAAGCTTGCAAATATGCTTTTTATACTTGGTTTAAATGATAGATTTTCAAAAAAAGGTATAAGGGCATACTGTGTAGACCCGGGGCTGGTCAATACCGAAATAGGCTTGAAACAGACTTTCGGAATAGTGAGTCTTGTATGGTCATTAAGAAAGAAAAAAGGAGTGACACCTGATGTTCCAGCAAAGACATATCACTTCATAACATCAAGCGAGACACATCCGGAAGGCATGTATATCCATGGTGAGGAAAAGAAAGAGTACAGCTCTTATGTGAACAGGGAGAATGCCGACAGGCTATGGCGTATTTCAGAAAATCTGTGCGGTGTAGAATTCGGGAGGTTGCGATGAATGTAGTTATAACCGGAGCAGCAGGCGGCTTAGGAAGAGCTTTTGCAGTTGAATGTGCCAAAAGAGGATATAACCTGATACTGACGGATATATGCGAACAAGGATTGAAAACTTTGGCAGAAGGGTTAATTAGAAGTTATGATGCGGATGTGATATATTTCACGTGCGATATAACAGATGAAAAACAGACTGAGAAGTTTAGGAAATTTATAGATATAAGGAATATATATATAGATATGCTGTTCAATGTAGCAGGCATAGATCACGAAGGTGCTTTCACTCAGAGAAGCTTCGAGCAGATTAATAGTATTGTAAAAGTGAACATTGAAGCTACATTAAGGATTACATATATGATGCTGAACTTTAAAAGAGTTGATGAACCTTTCAGGATTATAAACGTATCAAGCCTGGCTTCCCAGTTTCCTATGCCTTTAAAAGCGGTTTACGCAGCATCCAAGCGTTTCATACTAGATTTCTCTTATGCTCTTAATGAAGAGCTCAATGAGAAAAATGTATATGTATTATCATTGTGTCCAGGAGGCCTTGCCACGACACAGAATGCTATTGAAGGTATGGCTGTTCAGGGTTTCTTCGGGAATGCCACATCCAACAGGCTGGAGGTAGTAGCCAGAAAGACAATAGACAAATCTTTAAGAAAGAGAAGAGTATACATCCCGGGAGCTCTTAATAGGATATTCAGTGTAGCAGGAAAATTCCTACCGGTTACTATGATAACAAGAGTAATTTATATGAGATGGAAAAGGGCTTTAAGCTTAAGATGTAATACATAGATAAGTTGTAATTAATATATTTCTCGTATATAAATGAAAACAAAGAAATACATATATCTTGGTAATATATATTTCTTTATTTAACTGACAACTACTATATGAGGAGATATTGGATGAATAACTATATTAGAAATAATCAACATGAAAGAAAAATTATCAGCGTATCAAAGAAAAGGCAGATAACGATTCCAAAAAAATATTTTATTATTCTCAGTTTCAGTAACGAAGTTGAGTGCATTCTGCAGGAAAATTCGATAGTCATCCGTCCAATTAGAGAAAATGTTTCAGATGAATTTGGAGAATTTATCCTTTCTGAATTAATAGAACAGGGTTATTCAGGACAAGAGTTGATAACGAAATTTAAGGAAACGAGAAGAAAAATTAGACCTGCTGTAGAGGATCTTCTAAGCGAAGCTGAGGAAGTAGCTAAAGGGAAAAAGAAAGGCAGTACATTAGAGGATGTTTTTAAGCAGGAGGACAGGTAAATGTACGAAATAACATTTATACCATGTTTAAAGCATTAATTTTTTGTAAAAAGCTTACCTTCCGGCTGAAAAAATGATATAATATCAAAAGTTGCGATTCGCAAATAAATTTCTAAAAAAAGTGTTGCAAATGAGAAAAAGATATAGTACAATTCATAGGCTGCGGTATTCTGCAGTACCATGATCCTTGAGATTGCCGTATTTAATACGGGTAACTTAAGGGGAGAAGTACCAATCTATAAGGTTGGGCGGAAGCGATTAGACAAAGGTCCAAACCCGTGTCACGCGGGTTTAAAAAATGGGTAAACGCGATACACCCGGGACTATGTGCTAATAGAAATGGTAAAAGAATTTAAGGAGGAGCTATTAGAATGGCTAGCAAACAGAGAATCAGAATAAGACTTAAAGCTTATGACCACGAATTAATCGATCAGTCTGCGAATAAAATCGTCGAGACTGCGAAAAGAACAGGTGCGAAAGTATCAGGTCCCGTACCCCTTCCTACTAATAAGGAAATAGTGACTATATTAAGAGCACCACACAAATACAAGGATGCAAGAGAACAGTTTGAAATGAGAACGCATAAGCGTCTTATTGATATATTGAGCCCCACGCCAAAGACAGTCGATGCATTAATGCTTTTAGATCTGCCGGCAGGAGTGGATATTGAGATAAAGCTGTAAAAGTCATGTTCCTAAGAGTTACTCGATCATCAATCTCGTACCTCTGGAACCAATAACTTAGGAGGATATATAAAGTGAAAAATTTCATGTTAGGAAAGAAAGCAGGTATGACACAGTTGTTCCTAGAAGACGGAAGAGCTGTACCTGTAACAGTAATTGAGGCTGGTCCTTTAACCGTTGTACAGATTAAATCAACTGAGCACGATGGATATAATGCTGTAAAGGTAGCCTTTGGGGATGTTAAGGAAAGCAGAGTGAATAAACCTGATAAGGGATTATATGCAAAAGCTGATCTTGCTCCAAAGAAATATGTAAGGGAATTTAAAGTTGAGTCAACAGACGGATATAAAGTCGGTGATGTAATAACTGTAGATGCTCTTAAAGAAGGAATGCTTATCGATGTTATCGGCGTTTCTAAGGGTAAAGGATTTGCTGGAACAGTAAAGAGATATGGAAACACTATAGGCCCAAAGAGTCACGGTTCAAAATATCATCGTGGTTTGGGAGCTATGGCGATGCATACTGATCCGGGCAGAGTTCCAAAAGGAAAGAAGATGCCAGGACATATGGGCACAGACAGGGTAACAGTTCAGAATCTTGAAGTAATGAAGATTTATGCAGACCGTAACGCGGTTTTAGTTAAAGGTGCTGTACCGGGACCGAAAGGCGGACTGATTATGATTCAGGATGCCAAGAACGCATAGGAGGACACAGCAAATGTTAAAAGCGGATATATATAATATTAAGGGTGATGTTGTCGACACTATGTCATTAAACGAGGAGATATTCGGAATCGAAGTAAGCCAAAGTGCAATGCACTCAGCAGTCGTCCAATACCTTGCTAACGGCAGACAGGGAACACAGAGCGCAAAGACCAGAGCTGAAGTAAGAGGCGGAAAAGCAAAACCTTTCAGACAGAAGGGAACTGGACGCGCTCGTCAGGGATCATCAGTGGGACCTCACCAAACAGGTGGCGGAGTCGCATTCGCACCAAAACCGAGATCATACAGATTTCCACTAAACAAGAAACTTAAGAGACTTGCATTGAAGTCAGCTTTATCAGAGAAATATGGCACAGGAGCACTTGTAATACTTGACAGCCTTATACTTGATGAGATCAAAACAAAGAAATTTGCTGAAATATTAAATAATATCAAAGTTGATACATCATGTTTAGTAGTTCTTGCTGACAAAAATGAGACAGTAATCAAATCAGCGAGAAATCTGCCGAACGTTAAGACAGCTTTGACAAATACAATCAATGTCTATGACATTCTTAAGTATGACAAGTTTGTCGTTACAAAAGAAGCGGTAGAAAAGATTCAGGAGGTCTATGCGTAATGAAAAGTTATGAAGACATAATCATAAGACCGTACATAACGGAAAGAACCAACGAACAAGCTATGGAAGGTAAGTATACTTTTATGGTAGCAAAGAAGTCTACAAAGATTGAAATCAAGCAGGCTGTCGAAAAATTGTTCAATGTCAAGGTTCTTAAAGTAAATACATTAAATTATGATGGCAAGGAAAAAAGGGTGGGTGTTCATCTTGGTAAAACCGCTTCTTTCAAAAAAGCTATCGTAACAATCGACACTAATCCGAAGCCTGAGACTTATCTCGAAAAGGGCGGTAAGATTAAGACGCTTGCTAAGAAGTATAAGACAAGCATAGAAGAATTTGGCGTAACGCCACGTCAGTAAAGGAGTAAATTATGCCAATCAAGAAATATAATCCAACTTCACCGGCAAGAAGATTCATGACAGTTTCTACATTTGAAGAAATTACACAGAAGTCTTCGGAAAAAACTCTTCTTGCGCCTATTAAGAAAAATGCTGGCAGAAATAGCTATGGCAGAATAACAGTCAGACATCAGGGCGGCGGTGTAGCAAGAAAATACAGAATTATAGATTTTAAAAGAGAAAAAGACGGAGTGCCCGCAAGAGTAGCAGCTATCGAATATGATCCTAATAGAAGCTCGAATATAGCATTGCTTTTCTATGCTGACGGAGAAAAGAGATATATTATAGCGCCTAACGGTCTTTCGGTAAATGATACTGTGGTTTCAGGAGCCCAAGCGGACATTAAAATCGGAAACGCATTACCTTTAGCAAATATTCCTGTAGGTACTATGATTCACAGTATAGAACTTAAACCTGGCAAGGGAGCTCAGCTTGTAAGATCAGCAGGTAATACAGCGCAGCTTATGGCAAAAGAAAATGATTTCGCGCAAATTAGACTTCCTTCTGGTGAAGTAAGAATGGTAAGCGTAAACTGCAAAGCCACTATTGGCCAAGTAGGAAATATCGATCACGCAAATATTCGTATCGGTAAAGCAGGGAAAAAGAGATATTTAGGAATCAGACCTACTGTAAGAGGTTCTGTAATGAACCCAGTAGACCATCCACACGGCGGTGGCGAAGGCAAAGCTCCTATTGGAAGACCAAGTCCTGTTACTCCATGGGGTAAGCCTACTTTGGGTACTAAGACAAGAAAAAAGAAAAAATCTTCTGACAATATGATTGTCAAGAGAAGAAACAGCAAGTAAAGGAGAATTGACATGAGCAGATCATTAAAGAAAGCGCCATATGTATTTCCAAGACTTTTAGCAAAAATTGAGGAAATGAATGCGTCTAACGATAAAAAGGTATTGAAGACATGGTCAAGATCCTCAACTATATACCCTCAGATGGTAGGTCATACAATAGCTGTTCACGACGGCAAAAAACACGTTCCAGTATATATCACAGAGGATATGGTTGGGCATAAGCTTGGAGAGTTTGTTTTAACCAGGACTTACAGGGGACATAACAAAGGCGATAAAGCCACAAAGGTTAAATAATGGAGGAAAAAATGGAAAAAACAACTGAAAAGAAAGAGAAAACTTTTACCAGAAAGTGCAATAAAGCTCCTCGTTTGACCAAGAAACAAAGAAAAGAACTCGGTGTAGGAAAAGATCAGGGAAGAGCAAGTGTTGATAACATTTCGATTTCAGCATCAAAAGCAAAACTGGTAGTAGACCTTATTAGAGGCAAGGATTACGAAACAGCTCTTGCTATAGTAAAAAATACTCCAAACATAGTAACCGAGACTTTGGAAAAACTTTTGATTTCGGCACGTGCAAATGCTGTTAATAATAATAATCTCGATGAAAGCAAATTATATGTTGCAGAAATATATGCAAACCAGGGTACTACTCTTAAAAGGATTAAAGCTCTTTCAAGAGGAAGTGCGGCCAGAATCAAAAAAAGAACATGCCATCTGGAAGTTGTTCTGAAAGAAAGGGTATAGGAGGCTAAGCATGGGACAGAAAGTTAATCCTCACGGACTTAGAGTAGGAATTATAAAAGACTGGGATACCAAGTGGTACGCAAGCAAAAAAGATTATTCCAAATATCTTATAGAAGATAATAAGATTCGGAAATTCATAAAGAAGAAGCTATATATCGCTGGCATTTCAAAAATTGAGATAGAAAGAGCCGCTAATAAGATAAAAATCAACATACTGGCAGCAAAGCCGGGACTGATTATTGGAAAAGGCGGAGCTGGAGTAGAGCAAATCAGAGCTGATATTGAAAAGCTTACTACAAAGAGCGTGCTTGTAAATATAACCGAAGTCAGCCATATTGATATGGATGCACAGCTTGTAGCAGAAGGAATCACAGCACAGCTTGAAAAAAGAGTTTCTTTCAGAAAAGCAATGAAGCAGGCTATGTCAAGGACAATGAAACAAGGAGCTCTTGGTATAAAGACTATGGCTTCTGGAAGACTTGGCGGTGCGGAAATTGCTAGAAGAGAGCATTATCATGAAGGTACAATACCCCTGCAGACATTAAGAGCTGATATAGATTACGGTTTTTCAGAAGCTGACACCACATATGGAAAGATCGGAGTCAAGGTCTGGATATACAAAGGTGAAGTTCTTCCTGCAAAGAAAGATAATGAAGGAGGTATACAATAATGCTTATACCTAAACGAGTTAAATATAGAAGAGTACATAGAGGCAGAATGAAGGGAAAGGCTTTAAGAGGCAATACCGTAAATCAAGGTGATTATGGTCTTGTAGCAGCTGAACCAGGCTGGATCAAAAGCAACCAGATAGAAGCAGCCCGTATAGCAATGACACGTTACATCAAAAGAGGCGGTAGCGTATGGGTTAAGATATTCCCTCATAAACCGGTAACAAAGAAGCCTGCTGAAACCCGTATGGGTAGCGGAAAAGGTTCGCCAGAATTCTGGGTAGCAGTTGTTAAGCCGGGCAGAGTAATGTTCGAAATCGGTGGAGTAACAGAGGAAGAAGCCAAAGAGGCATTAAGACTTGCAAGCTACAAAATGCCCATAAAGTGCAGGATAATGGCTAGAGAAAGTGGTGAGACGAATGAAGGCTAATGATATAAGGAAAAAGACTAACGAAGAACTGGCAGTCGAGCTGAACGAGCTTAAATCAGAACTTTTCAAGCTCAGATTCCAATATGCTACCAATCAGTTGGAAAATCCTTTGAAGATGAAGAGCGTTAAGAAGGATATTGCTAGAGTCAAAACAATACTCAGGGAACGCGAAATTAAGGAGATATAAGATGGCAACGAGAAATTTGAGAAAAACCAGAGTCGGAAAAGTTGTTAGTGATAAAATGGATAAAACCATCGTTGTCGCTGTTGAAGACAGCGTTAAGCATCCTCTGTATAATAAGATAATTAAGAGGACATACAAACTCAAAGCTCATGACGAGAACAATGAGTGCGCTGTAGGTGATAAAGTAAAAGTTATGGAAACAAGACCAATATCCAAAGATAAAAGATGGAGACTGGTTTCTATAGTGGAAAAAGCGAGGTAATTAACTATGATACAAGCGCAAACCAGATTAAAAGCAGCTGATAACTCTGGAGCAAAAGAACTCTTCTGCTTCAAGGTATTAGGTGGTACAGGAAGAGATTATGCAAATATCGGTGATGTAATAGTATGCAGCGTTAAAACAGCATCTCCTGGAGGACTTGTAAAAAAAGGTGATGTTGTAAGATGCGTCATAGTAAGAACCAAAAAAGGCGTAAAAAGAAAAGACGGATCATTTATTAAATTCGATGAAAATGCCGCAGTCATTATCAAGGCTGACAAAGAACCAGTCGGAACCCGTATTTTTGGACCTGTAGCAAGAGAACTGAGAGATAAGGAATATATGAAGATAGTCTCTCTCGCACCAGAGGTGCTATAGAAAGGAGACTGAGAAAATGCATGTAAAAAAAGGTGATAACGTACTTATACTAAGTGGCAATGATTCCGGTAAATCCGGCAAGATCATTGATGTAAACACAACAAAAGGCACTGTCATAGTGGAAAAAGCTAATATGGGAAAGAAACATGTCAAACCCAAAAAAGCTGGCGAAGCTGGAGGAATAGTGGATTTTGAAAGACCAATCAATGCTTCAAATGTAATGCTCATATGTCCCAAATGCAAACAGGCATCAAAGACAAAGATGACATTTGACAAAGACGGTAATAAGCAGAGGACTTGCAAGAAGTGCGGCGCGGTTATCGATAAAGTAAACGCGAAGTAGGAGGATAAATATGAAATTAAAGCAATTATATAAAGAAAAGACAATTCCTGCACTCAAAGAAAAATTCCATTATGAGAATGTGAATCAAGTGCCAAAGCTTGTTAAAATCGTTGTAAGCATAGGTATGGGTGAAGCTAAGGACAATCCAAAAGCTTTAGATGCCGCAGCTGCAGATCTTGCTGCTATAACAGGACAAAAGCCGATAGTTACTTTAGCTAAGAAATCTGTTGCAAACTTCAAGCTTAGAGAAGGAATGAAAATAGGCCTTAAGGTTACCTTAAGAGGTGAAAGAATGTATGATTTTGCAGACAAGCTTATCAACATCTCGCTTCCAAGAGTCAGAGACTTCAGAGGACTTAACACAACAGGATTTGACGGAAGAGGCAACTATGCCATGGGACTTAAAGAACAGCTTATATTCCCAGAAATAGTTTATGATAATATAGACAAGCTCAGAGGAATGAATATAGCTTTCGTCACAACGGCAAAAACCGATGAGGAAGCAAGGCAACTGCTTACAGAACTTGGCATGCCTTTCAAGAAAGCATAAGGAGGATAAGATCTTGGCAAAAAAATCAATGATATTAAAACAGCAGAAGACTCAAAAGTTCAGCACAAGAGAGTATAACAGATGTCAGATCTGTGGAAGACCTCATGCATATTTAAGAAAATACGGCGTATGCAGACTGTGCTTCAGGGAATTAGCATATAAAGGGCAGATCCCTGGCGTAAAGAAAGCAAGCTGGTAAAGGAGGAACAAGATGCAGATTTCAGATGTAATAGCGGATATGCTTACAAGAATAAGGAATGCAGGCACAGCCAAGCATGAAAAGGTTGATATAACCAGTTCCAATCTCAAAAAAGATATTGCAAATATACTTTTAGACGAAGGATATATTAAAGATATCGAATTAATTGAAGATGACAAGCAGGGTATTATCAGGATTACTCTCAAGTACCAGGAAAAGAAAAGTGTAATCACAGGTATCAAAAGAATTAGCAAACCTGGATTAAGGGTATATTCAAATAAAGATGAGTTACCAAAAGTACTCAATGGTTTAGGTATAGCCATAATATCCACATCAAAGGGAATTATGACAGATAAGAAAGCCCGTACTTTAGGAGTAGGCGGAGAGGTGCTGGCATTTGTTTGGTAACTTTCGGATGAAAATCCGTAGTTTCTGAAAAGGGCAGATGCTCGCAATATTAAGAACAACAGGAGGAATTAGATAAATGTCACGTATAGGAAAATTACCGATAACTATTCCAGCCGGAGTAACAGTCGATATAGCGGCTGACAACACGGTCACAGTTAAAGGACCAAAAGGAACTCTTACACAGACTTTCAATAAGAGCATTACACTTAAGAAGGAAAACAATGTTGTAAAGCTTGAAAGAAGAAGCGATGAAAAGAGACAGAAAGCTTTGCATGGTTTAACCAGGAGCTTATTGAATAACATGGTACACGGAGTGGTCACTGGATTTGAAAAGAAACTTGAGATAAACGGAGTAGGTTACAAGGCCGCTCTTGACGGTCAAAAGCTTGTTCTGAGTTTAGGTTATTCACATCCTTTGGAAGTTATACCTCCAACAGGAATAACATTCGAGGTGCCAACACCAAATACCATAATCGTTAAAGGATATGATAAACAGGCTGTTGGACAGATTGCCGCACAAATAAGAGAATACAGAAAACCGGAACCATACTTAGGCAAGGGTGTCAAGTACTCTGATGAGATAATCAGACGTAAAGAAGGAAAAGCAGGAGCGTAATTGAAATGATAAAGAACTTAGATAAGAACACTGCAAGAAAGAAAAAACATGATAGGCTTAGAAATCATCTTTCAGGCACGGCTGAAATGCCAAGACTTAATGTATACAAATCATTAAACAATATTTATGCGCAAGTTATTGATGATACTAAAGGAAATACACTGGTGTCTGCATCAACTCTGGAGCCTTCTTTAAAGGAAACCCTTAAAAACGGAGGAAATTTAGAAGCTGCTAAGCAGGTAGGTACCCTTGTAGCAAAGAAAGCTCTTGAAAAAGGCATCAAAAGTGTCATTTTCGATAGAGGCGGATATATATATCATGGAAAGATCAAAGCGCTTGCTGATGCAGCAAGAGCAGCTGGTCTGGAATTTTAATAGGAGGAACGGGTTTTAATGAGAAACGATTTTGATAGGACACCATCTGAATTTAAAGAAAAAGTAGTTAGAATCGGCCGAGTAGCAAAAGTTGTTAAAGGCGGAAGGAATTTCAGATTCAGCGCACTGGTTGTCGTAGGTGACGAGAACGGCCGTGTCGGCGCAGGAATGGGAAAAGCAGCTGAAGTTCCAGAGTCTATAAGAAAAGGAACAGATGATGCGAAGAAAAACCTTATAAATGTCCCATTAGACGGAACAACAGTTCCTCACGAAATAATCGGCGAATTTGGTGCAGCAAGAGTTCTGCTTAAACCAGCAGCACCTGGTACAGGAGTTATCGCCGGTGGTACAGTCAGAGCAGTTCTGGACCTTGCAGGTATAAAGGATATAAGGACTAAGTGTCTTGGTTCCCACAATGCTGTTAACTTGGCTAGAGCAACTATAGATGGATTATCTAGAATGATGACAGTTGAGGATGTTTCCAAGAAGAGAAGCAAATCCGTTGAAGAGATATTAGGTTAGGAGGGCTATATGGCTAAGAAAAAAGCTGAAGAAGCTAAAATGCTGAAAATAACGCTGGTCAAGGGAACAAACAGTTCATTGAAAAAACATCAGGCAACTGTTGTAGCTTTAGGCCTTCGTAAGATAGGACAGACCGTAGAGCAGAAAGACAATGAAAAAATTAGAGGAATGGTACAAAAAGTACAGCACCTCGTGAAAGTTGAAGAATAGGGGGAGCTAAAAATGAAATTGAACCAATTAGCACCAGCCGAAGGCTCAAAGAAAAAAGCATTCAGAAAAGGCCGCGGACATGGATCTGGAAATGGCAAGACTGCAGGAAGAGGAGCTAACGGACAAAATTCCCGCTCAGGCGGTGGCGTAAGAATAGGTTTTGAAGGCGGACAGATGCCTTTATATAGAAGAATGCCTAAAGTAGGATTCAGCAATTTCAGATTCAAAGATCAGTATGCTGAAGTCAATGTAGAGGCACTCAATATATTCGAAGATAATGAGCTTGTTGATGAAGTAATGCTTCGTGAAGCAGGACTTGTTAAAGGTGTCTGCGACGGTATAGTTATATTAGGAAGAGGTGAATTAACTAAGAATCTTACAGTCAGGGCTGAAAGATTCACGAAGTCCGCTGCAGAGAAAATTACAGCTGCAGGAGGAAAGGCAGAGGTAGTATAATGTTTCAGACTATCAAGAACGCTTGGAATATTCCCGAGCTGAGAAAGAAAATATTGTTTACTATAGCGATGCTCCTTATCTATAGGATAGGATGCCATCTGCCCGTTCCAGGGCTTATAGGTGCTGCATTTGAAGTACTGGTTGAAGGAAATAAACTTTTCGGATTCATGGACATGTTTTCCGGCGGAGCTTTCTCTAACATGTCATTGTTTGCAATGAACATACAGCCATATATTAATGCTTCCATTATATTAAATCTTCTTACGATCGCAATTCCCGCTCTTGAAAAGCTCGCCAAGGAAGGTGAAGAAGGAAGAAAAAAGATAACCCAGTACACTAGGTATCTTACAATCGGACTTGGACTCTTCCAGGCAAGCATGCTGTTTATAACACTTAAGAACTATGATGTGTTATATGATGGCGGAACAGTAATGAGCTTCTTGACAGTCGTTTTCACATTCTGTGCAGGTACTGCAATTGTAATGTGGCTTGGAGAATTAATAACAGAAAAAGGTATTGGAAACGGAATATCAATGATAATCTTCGTTGGTATTATTTCCAGAATTCCTACAGGAGCTGCCGTACTATATGCTAGCTGGCAGGACGGAAAACTTGGTTCTACTGCTATAGAGACAATACTATTAGTAGTTGGCTTATTAGTAGTAATGCTCGGCATGATAGTAGGAACAGTTTATGTTTCCGGTGCGACAAGGAAAATACCTGTAAATTATGCAAAGAAAGTTGTTGGAAGAAAAATGTATGGAGGACAGAGCACTCATATACCGATGCAGGTGAATATGTCAGGAGTTATGCCTATAATATTTGCATCATCAATAACCACTCTGCCTTCAATCATAATAAATTTTGTAGCACCTAACACAGAAAGCAAGTTTTTAATAGCATTGCAGAAAACTGATTCATGGGGATTCCTCCTCATATATGCTGCACTCATATTTTTCTTCTCTTTCTTCTACACAATGATTTCGTTCAATCCTGTGGAAGTATCTAATAATTTGAAGAAGAATGGTGGATTTATTCCTGGTTTAAGGCCTGGTAAACCTACAGCAGAGTATCTAGCATATGTATTGAATAAGATAACGTGGTTTGGAGGTCTTTTCCTTGCCCTATTAGCAACAATACCATCAGTTCTCGCAAGAATAGTTGGCATACAGATAGGGTTTGGAGGAAGCGCTTTACTGATTGTCGTAGGTGTCGCACTAGAAACAGTTAAACAAATGGAATCACAGATGCTCATGAGGCATTACAAGGGATTCCTTGATTAGGAGAACCATGATTATCATTATGTTGGGAGCTCCTGCTAGCGGCAAGGGCACGCAAAGCGTTGTAGTAGCACAAAAACTGGGAGTACCACATATATCAACAGGTGATATATTCAGGTGGAATATAGCCAACAATACTCCAATAGGAGAAAAGGCAAAGAAGTACATTGATAAAGGTATGTTGGTTCCGGATGAGCTGACAATACAGATATTGAAGGAAAGAATTGAAATGGATGACTGCAAGGATGGATTCGTACTTGACGGTTTTCCCAGGACAATCAATCAGCAGGAATCTTTGGATAAAATGCTAGCTGATTGCCAAAAATCCATCGATATGGCTATTAATCTTGTTGTAACAGACAATGAAGTCATAAGAAGGATATCAGGCAGAAGGATGTGTAAATGTGGAAAAGCTTATCACATTGTGTCATATCCTTCAAAGACGCCAGGAATATGTGATCTATGTAATGGCGAGCTTTACACTAGAAAAGATGACACCATAGAAGTCGCAAAAACAAGACTGGATACATATAAGAAACAGTCAGAACCGATTATTGCGGTGTACAGAGAAAAAGGGATTCTTATTGATATAGACGGGCATAAACCCCAGGACGAAGTTACAGAAGATGTGTTAAATGAAATAGAAAAATACTCTTCAAAACAAGTGTGGTATAATGCTTAGGATAAGGAGGCAAAAGTTTTGGCAAACGATGTAATTGAGACAGAAGGCATAGTAATAGAATCTTTACCAAACACAATGTTTCGGGTCGAGTTACCCAACAAGCATGTAATATTGGCACACATCTCAGGAAAACTGAGAATGCACTATATAAGGATATTACCGGGAGATAAGGTAAAAATTGAGATGTCACCATATGATCTGACCAAAGGTCGGATAGTATGGAGAGGCAAATAGGAGGAATATATAATGAAAGTTAAACCATCAGTTAAAAAAAGATGTGAAAAGTGCAAGATAATTAAAAGAAAAGGCAGAATAATGGTTATCTGCGAAAATCCCAGACATAAACAAAGACAGGGATAATGTGATTAGCGCTGCTAAAGCGGCTGGACGGTATAAATACTGTTCTTAGCAGTGATAACATAGATACTCGAAAGATTTTGAAAGGACTATGGAGGTAAAAAAGTAAAAT
>MWDI01000025.1 GCA_002070475.1 Firmicutes bacterium ADurb.Bin146 | reverse complement strand
ATCGGCCTATTTTTTATTAAAAGGTGGTATCCTTTTTACGCTCGTTTTTGGTCTCCTTAATTTTATCATTCACATCAGCTTTTGGATGATACGGCTTTCCCTTAATTATCAAATCAAACTTTTGCGTTTCTATATATACAAGTTCCTGATCCTTATAACCAATAAGAGGTGAAGCCATCCTCTTCAAACCTCCTCATCATAAATGCAATCTTTTCTGCGGATTTCTTGTATGGAATATTTATGTGCTCATTTATATACTCGAACATTTCTTCAGATACTCCAGCACTTTCATATGAGAGTATTTGAGCGCTATTATTTATACATATTTTAAACAAGCTTGTCAGCGATCTTTTTATCGAACTATTACTACCTTGAATTCTAGGAAGAATCTTTTGCAATATTGCATTATCCATAGCTTCATTAAACGATAATAGACTATGTATGTGATTATAGATCATATAAAAACAAATTTCATCTCTAATTCTATACCCAAAATTCAAATTTGCAGGCTGCAATTGACTATTTATCTCTTTGAGTATTGAAATTGTTTCAATAATCTGCTCTTCATATTTCATGCAATCTTCGAGTAATAAATATTCACTTCTCAAAAAGCTGTTGTGAAGAATTACAGGTTGTTGTTTTTCAATGCTTTCTGCTTTTATGTCAAGGTCGACATATGAAAACTCAATCGTATTTGCTCTATCCAAAACCTTCTTACTAAATGGAAATGTTGTCTCATCCATATTTACAGTCCCAATTATATATAGATTTTCAGGAATTATTATGTCTCTATGGTGATTGGTATCGATGTAGGAACTTTCTAAGTATTCATTTTCAATTAGTCTATCAGTTACAATTTCCCCAGAATTCCATTTACGAGACTCCATTATTGATAATATATCACTTAGATAATACTCAACTCTTGCTAAATTCATTTCATCCAGACAAACTAGAAAGGGATAATTAGGATTATGCAAGGCTTTTACAATAATATTCGTCAGGACACCTGCGTGAAATCTCCCATTCAGGTCCATGTAACCTAATAAATCTGTAGAATCAGACCAGTCTGGGCGCACAGAAATAAGCTTAAATCGCTCATTTTCAGAAGTTGCACCAATGGCCTCCGCGAACAACCTTATAAGCTTGCTTTTCCCTGTGCCGGAAGTGCCTGCTAAAATAACAAATGGTTTTGACTTAAGCGCTAGATAAAAGTTCTTAATTAAGTCGTCTTGGTAAGTAAACCCTTTACTCCTAATGTACAAGGATATTCTTTCAATTTCATCTTTTACACTAAGATCCATATCTTGTGTCGAAGGTGTGCTAATACTTATATTAGCTTGTTCATCAACACTTGGTTTATTAACGAAGTGACTATAATACTCTTGATATATATCCATCATCTTTGCTAGATCATTAATTAGTCGATCATCTTCAGGGATACTTCCCTTTTCATACACTTTATAAAATATGGTGCCTTTCTCATAAAGCTCATGCCCAATATTCAAATTATTATTCGTATGAAAACCTCTTGAATCTATTTGGGACCTTACCTTATTTGATAACTCTTGCATTGTATTAATGGCTTCTCTTTTACCAACAGATTCACTTAACCTTTTACATCCTTGATTCAAAGTTAAATAAACCCTTTCCATATCGGAGGAGAAAAGATAAACAATATAAACCCCTTCTTGTGCAGTTGTAGTAATTCTCTTATTAAATATCGCGATCCAAGGCGTATAGTTCCAATTTCCATTTCCATATGAACCTTTAATTTCATATATACTTTTATCAATAAAACTATATTTACCTATCAACTTTGGAATCTTATTTGTAAGGATACTCCCTATAGGGTTTCTGCCAAATGGAGTTGATGTCCTTAAACTAATATAGTTTTCCATGAACTCTTCAACAAGTTTTCTTAGTATTACTTGATTCTGCAAATCATCCACCTCACTATCAATCCTTCTGAAATATAAGTCTATTTTGTCTCTCAATAATTGCAAAATGTGCTCCCTATCCGCGTCATTTATCTCTCGATACAACTCTTTATCCAATACAAAGTACTCTTCACCATCAATAATCTCAATATTTATAAAACCCTTGTCACTAATAACTCTATATGGGTTGTCTTTTATTACGGAAAGAACCTGATTGATAGTTGAACTTTCAATGTTTTCTATTCTAGGTTCAACATCTACATCTGATACAAGTCCTTTTTCCTTTCTATCTTCATAGAATTTCTTAAAACGTCTTGCTACATCAATAGCCTTCGCCATTCCTTTATCACTGAGTAATTCAAATAGGATAATTAGAAATACCAGTTTATAAGATCTTACATATCCCGAAAGACTGTTTTGATGTCCTAAATATTCAAAGAATTTTGCTTTAATACTCAATTTTCAATCACCTCAATACTTATAAAGAATAACAAATTTTGACTTATAATAAATATTCTACAGATATTTTCCATATCCTGCATGGTGATAAATGTCATATTATGGTCTAGTTAAAGCATCTACGTATCAGCTCCAAAGGTTATTGGGTTATGTATTCAACCAATCTTGATAAGCTAATAACCTACGTGCCTGACATCTAAATTCCTAAATATTTAATTTATTTAATATATCTTGCAATTATAAAGGAAATTGATACCTTATGTCGAAAATATACTCGTAATTTAATTAGGGAGTGCATAATATTGCTAAACTTTATGATTCGTTTTCTTAAAAAGTGTTGGGCTTTCATAATATCATTACCCTATTTAATAATGGAGACTTTTCTTTGGTTATTCTTCTCATATGGCATCCTTCTTGGTAATATTATTATTATTAAAGGGATACAACATTTGCCTTTTACTGAAATAATTGAAAGACCAGATGTACTTAATAATATATTAACAACTACCGTATGCTTTTTGGTAGGGATTATCTATATGATGTATTGTTATAGCAGTAAATCAAGAAGACTCTTCTTTGCATTTGCCATTGGAGGAGCATTTGTTGCAGCTGCTTGGTCTATTATCATGATCATACAAATAGAACTGAACTGGAGTTTCTTTGACACTAATTATATTAGGTATGGCATGATAGGAAGTACAATAGCAGCTATTATGTTAGCCTTAATTTCTAAATACGACGAAACCAAAGTTAATGATCAGAAGTATGCAAACAATAGTCGCGATATAGACACTGTATCTGTCGACGGTAGAGACTTGAACATTTAGGGGGGTTTAGCATGAACGTAAGAATTCAAATTATTGAGGTTCATCAGCCTATATGCACTTTTTATATCGCTAAAATTTCAGGAACACTATTATATGATATGGCAAAAGCGGATATTATGACTATTTCAAGATCTAGTGAAAATGAACTATATGAAGGCATCCAAAGAAATCTAATTGAGAGTAAGGTAAAAAGTATCGAAGATTATTTATATGCCTATGATGCGTATTTCGGCGACATCCGGACAATGATACCGGAATTATCCGGACAGCATATCGGAATTATCCGGACACCGTATCGGAATTATCCGGACACC
>MWDI01000024.1 GCA_002070475.1 Firmicutes bacterium ADurb.Bin146 | reverse complement strand
AAGTACACGGAACTCAGAGAACATCTTGCAAAGAACGGCGAAATCATCAGGGAACAGTTGAGGACAAGAAAATACGAACCTCAGCCAGTACGAAGAGTGGAGATACCAAAGCCAGACGGAGGTGTCAGAAACTTGGGAGTACCAACAGTAACAGACCGATTTGTACAACAAGCCATAGCACAGGTACTAACACCAATCTATGAGGAACAATTCCATGACCATAGTTATGGATTCAGACCGAATAGATGTGCGCAGCAGGCAGTCATCACAGCGCTTGACATGATGAATGACGGTTACGATTGGATTGTAGACATTGATATGGAGAAGTTCTTCGACACGGTAAATCATGATAAACTTATGACGCTAATAGGCAGAACAATCAAGGACGGAGATGTAATCTCAATCATCAGGAAGTTTCTTGTGAGTGGAATCATGGTAGATGATGAGTGCAAGGAATCCGTGATAGGAACACCACAAGGTGGAAATCTATCTCCACTCCTTGCCAACATCATGCTGAACGAACTTGATAAGGAAATGGAACAAAGAGGACTGAACTTTGTCAGATATGCGGACGACTGTATTATTATGGTTGGAAGTGAAATGTCTGCAAAGAGAGTGATGAGGAGCCTCACGAAGTTTATTGGAGGAAAACTAGGGCTTAAAGTAAATATGACAAAGAGTAAGGTGGATAGACCAAATGGTCTTAAATACCTTGGATTTGGATTTTACTTTGATAGCAGAGCACACCAATTCAAGGCGAAACCACATGCAAAATCAGTAGAAAAGTTTAAGGCGAGAATGAAACAACTCACTCGCAGGAGTTGGGGAGTAAGTAATTCCTATAAGGTGCAGAAACTCAACGAACTTGTCAGAGGTTGGATTAACTACTTCAAGATAGGAAGTATGAAAACTCTCTGCGCGAACCTAGACAGTAACATTCGCTATCGTTTACGAATGTGCATTTGGAAACATTGGAAGACTCCGCAGAACAGAGCAAAGAACCTGATGGAACTTGATGTACCAAGGTGGGCGGCTTTTAAAGTAGCTTACTGTGGAGATAAATATGCGAGACTTGCACACAATGGATGGGTACAGAAAGCAATAAACAACAAGAGACTAACCTCATTTGGATTAGTCTCAATGTTAGACTACTACATCGAAAGGTGTGTCGCTTGTTAAGTTGATTGAACCGCCGTATACGGAACCGTACGTACGGTGGTGTGAGAGGTCGAAAATTTCCCTAATAGGGAAATTTTCTCCTACTCGATTTATAAGGAGAAAATTATGAATAACAAGAAAAACAAAGAGGTAATAGAAATTTTAATGAGGAATGCAGTCGCTGTATTCAGTGAAGAAGGACTCAGAAAAAAACTGGACAGCGAGAAACCTTTAAAGATCAAGTTCGGAGCTGACCCGTCAAGACCTGATTTGCATTTAGGTCACACAGTGCCTTTGCGTATGTTGAAGGTTTTACAAGAGGCGGGACATCAGATTGTCTTTGTAATTGGAGACTTTACCGGTATGATAGGTGATCCTTCAGGCAAGAGTAAGACAAGGAATTCTTTATCCTTCGAAGAGACAAGAAAAAATGGTCAGACATACTTTGAGCAGGTCGCAAAGATACTGGATCCGAAAAAAACAAAGATTGTATATAATTCGGAATGGCTTGGAAAGATGGATTTTGGTGGTGTCCTTAATCTTGCAGGAAAATACACACTTGCACGGATAATGGAAAGGGATGATTTCTCAAACAGATATAAAAACAATCAGCCTATCGGTATTCATGAACTGCTATATCCTCTTATACAAGGATATGATTCTGTCGCAATTAATGCGGATATTGAAATTGGAGGAACAGACCAGACATTCAATCTCTTAGTCGGAAGAGAGCTTCAAAAAGATTACGGGCAGGAATCTCAGGAGGTTATTACATTTCCTCTATTACCAGGTCTGGACGGAGTGGAAAAAATGAGCAAGTCTTTGGACAACTACATAGGTATAAGCGAACCTGCGGAAGTAATATTCGAAAAGTGCATGAAGATACCGGACAACCTGCTTGCCGATTACTTCAGATTCACAACAGACATACCGGAGGATGAATATACTGCTTTAATTAATAGGGATATAAGGGAAGGACATATATTATATGCAAGAAAGATTATACAAATGTATCATGGGAAAGAATCTATTAAGCCTGCTGAGGACAGATACATGAGTATAGCATCCTGTGCTATCCCTGAGAATGTGGAAATATTTAATATTAAGAAAGAAGCTGCAGGAGTTGTCGAAGTGCTTAGGATGACTGGTTTTGCATCATCCAACTCGGATGCAAGAAGACTTATAACAGGCGGAGGCATAAAAATTGACGGGGTGACTGTTAATGATATAAATTTATGCTTAAGAGGCACATATATTATAAGCAAAGGGAAAAGTAAATTTATCAAAGTAACAATGAAGGAGATATAATATAAAATGAAATCCATTGAATAATTTCCTTATTTTGTTATACTGAGAACAGATATAAATTTCAATTTTGAGGCTCAAATGGATTATTTAAGAAAAAAATATAGGATACTTCAAATAACAATTATATTAATAGTTGGTATGGTGATAAGCACAATAATATATGTCGGCTTAAAGGATGTTGATGATATGTATCATAATTATGCTGCAAAAAGCATTATGGATATAAAAAAGGCATATCTTAAGGATACTGTAAACAATATCATAGCCGGAATAAAACAAAAAAATGATGACCAGGTCAATTTTTACTATCATATAGCAGAAGATATAACTAATATACTGGATAATTATTATCATTTGGATAGTGAAGGTTTTTATAATTACACTAAACAGTATATGACACAGGAGATAAAAAAAGCTAACTTTACTTTTTTTATTGTCGATCGACAGTCACAGCAGATACTATATATGAATATACCAAATAAAGAAGAGTCAGAAATAATTGATATAGGTTATATAAACAGTTTAAGTGATCAGCTTCCGGTATATATAAAGAAAGCATATGGTAAGTACAGCATTATTATTGGAATCGATCAAAAAACAATAGACAATCAGGTTAAAGACCTTTTATACAATGAAATACACAGTTATAAGTTTGCTGACGAAGCATATGTATGGGTTAATGAGGTAGTTGATTATGAGGGTGGTGATAATTACGCGATAAGGAGGATACACCCAAATCTTAAAGAAAGTGAAGGTATATATCTTTCTACGGAAATGACGGATATCAAAGGCACATTTCCTTACAAAACAGAACTTGATGGGGTAAAACAGTATGGTGAGTTGTTTTTTCAGTATTATTTCAAGAAGCTTGATAGCGATATAATTTCAGAAAAGATTACATTTGCAAAATTATATAAGGATTATGACTGGATAATTGCAATGGGAGTGCATCTTGATGATATACAGGAATATGTAAATTACACTTCTAAAGATAAGAATGAACAGGTCAGCATGCTTCTTATAATTATATCTTTAACGACTATAGTATTAATCTGTATCGCTCTTGGTGTAATACATTTTTTAGAAAAATGGTACTATAATAATTCCAATAAAACTTTAATAGAGGAAACTCAGAAAGATCCTCTTACCCAGACATATAACAGAAGGGCTGCATATAAGTATCTGTCTACATCTTGGTCAAATTACAAAAGCCTGGGCATAAATTCTACTATAATGATGATGGATATTGATAACTTCAAGAAAATTAATGATAATTGCGGTCACAGTGTAGGGGATAAGGTATTAGTTGGATTGGCAGATAAACTCAACAGTCATATACGAAGTAATGACTTTCTTTGCAGATGGGGAGGAGAAGAATTTCTGCTTATATGCAACGGCTTAAAAAAGCAGGATATAGCAGCTTTCTCATCTAAATTATTGAAAGTCGTGGAAGAAATGAATTTTGAATGTAAGGAAATAAAAAAATTCAACATTACTATCTCTATTGGAATTTCAGAGTTTTATCCTGAGGACGAACAATTTAGTATTGCGATAAACAGAGCAGATATTGCACTTTATCAGGCTAAAGCTAAAGGGAAGAACAGATGCATCATATTGGAAGAAAATACTGAAAAGTGTAATTCATAACTGCTGATTAATGCTAAGATATAATATCAATAAAAAAAATAAAAGGAAGGTATAGTATGAACGATACATTACAAAAACTTTGGGATACTTTAATTGAATTGTCTGCTACCATAGGCTTAAAAATACTACTAGCAGCAGTGGTACTTATTTTTGGACTTGTTCTTATTAAATATCTAGTAAAAATTGTTGTAAAATCAAAAGGTTTTAATAAGATAGATAAAACGGTCCAAACATTTATAAAAAGTGCACTATCAATTACATTAAAGACATTGCTGATAATCTCTGTAATAGGCATACTTGGTGTGCCATTAACTTCAATAATAGCAGTGCTTGCCTCTGCAGGATTAGCAATAGGACTTGCTTTACAGGGAGCTTTATCAAATTTCGCTGGCGGAATAATGATACTTGTGTTTCGTCCCTTCAAAGTAGGGGATTATGTTGATAATGGAACACATATGGGGACTGTTGATTCTATAACGATATTTTACACTAGACTGTTAACAATAGACAACAAGCTAATCACAATACCTAACAGTACAATGACGAATGCTTCAATAACAAATTTCAGTGCGAAAGAACAGAGGAGGGTAGATTTTAAATTTACAGCATCATACAATGACGATGTAGAAAAAGTTAAGAGTATTTTAATTGAAATAGCACAAAATCATCCTCTTGTTTTAAAGGATCCACCTATTATGTCAAGACTTTTAGCACATGGGCCAAATTCCTTGGAATATGTTTTAAGAGTTTGGTGTCAAGCACCAGATTATTGGACAATATATTTTGATATTAATGAGACTGTAAAGAAGGAATTCGATGCTCAAGGTATCGAGATACCTTTTTCACAGATGGATGTGCATATAAAGGAAAAATGATAAAAAATAAGTACAAGAATATATTACAACTTGAATTATTTTTAATGATATAATTAAATTTACGACTATATCTTATATTTTTATATAAGAAGAGGATGTTAAATGGAAAATATATTTTATAAAGGCTGGCAGATAGGTATAACATATGAAGCTAAGGATAAAAACGGGTTGAGTTTTGACGATATTCTTATGCTTTTAGATGAAATGGCAGAAAACAGAATGAATTTATTGAGCCTTATGATGGTAAGTTATTCATATTTTGATCCTGAACATGATGGATTATGCTGGCCAGTAAAAAACAAAAAGCTTGAATGCCTTAGAGATATGAATTGTACTAATGCACAGAAAGAAACCGAATTTGTTACGAAAGTAATAGAAGAAGCCTATAAAAGGGGAATAAAGATACAGCTTTTTACTAACTTAGGCATATATAATCCTGAAAGAGTAAGGATATCTTATCATAATGCATGTGAACAGGAAGGCAAAAATGGCGAAAAATATAAATGGTTATTCTGTCCAGACAGTCCAGGCGCTTTTGAATTGGAAAATAATGAGGTATTTGATCTGCTTAATGCCTATAACCATAAGAATGTAACAAGTATAGGTTACGAACGTATCAGTTATGCTGGTGGTTCATGTTTCTGCGATTACTCAAAATCAGCTTTTAATAGCGAAACAGGATTAGATTTATCTAAGTATAAAAGAGGGGATTATGTGTTTGAACAATGGAAAATTAAAAACATTTCAGATAAGTTGAAAAATTTGAATGATGGCATAAAAGCAGTCCGACCAGATATAAGTATATGTCTTCATACATCCCTTTCGTCGGGATGGGGGCATGAAGCAAATAATTTAAGACATGTCGGTGTTGATATGGTTATGCCGCACATAGCTCATTTTCCTATGAATCAGATTGAATTTAACGCTCTTCTAGATAGTATATATCCAAATAATATTATTCTACAGGTATGTGTGAGAAATAAATCGCTTTCCAATTATAATATATGGGTTAAGACTCCGGATATAATTAAGGATATAGGAATATGGGTAAAAGAATATAAAAAAGATCATTCAAACCTTAAAGGTATAGTATTTTTTAATGCTAACACAGTCAGTAATGAGAACAAAAAAGCAGTATATCAATTGATTAAAGAGTTGTGATTTGAAATAGTAAGTCTTGGTATTCATATTATCACAATAATGATAAAATATAACCGTCAGTAAATGGAGGTTGTATAATGCTAGAACAATTGAAGAAAGATGTATATAAAGCGAACATGGAGCTTGTAAAAAAGGGACTTGTTTTATATACCTGGGGGAATGTAAGCGCTATTGATCAGGATAGAAGATATGTAGTAATAAAGCCAAGCGGTGTGGATTATGAGCAAATGACATATGAAGACATGGTGGTAGTAAACATAGATGGAGAAATTGTTGAAGGTAAATTGAAACCGTCAAGCGATACCAAAACTCATCTTGAGATATATAAAGCTTTTACCGACACATGGGCTGTTGCTCACACGCACAGCGTTTATGCGGTATCATATGCACAAGCTGGAAGGAATGTAATACCTATGGGATCTACTCACGCTGACTATTTTTATGGTGAAGTTCCTTGTACAAGAGCAATGATGCCTGAGGAAATAAGAAACGAATATGAGAAGAACACCGGAAAAGTTATAACCGAAACTTTCAAAAACAAAGATTATAATGCAATACCCGCATGCCTTGTACGCAACCATGGGCCGTTTACATGGGGTAATACTGCTATGGAAGCGGTATTTCATTCTGTAGTTCTGGAAGAGATTGCAAGGATAGCTTTCATAACAGAACGTATAAACAAGGATATACAGCCTATGAGTAAGTGTCTTTTAGATAAACACTTTAAGCGAAAGCACGGAAAAGAGGCGTATTATGGACAGGATGATGAGGTAAAAGAATAATTAATATATATCTGCTAATAATTTTATTTAAAAGTATATAAGTAATATAATTATTTTATGGAGAACAGGATTTTGAAAGGAGTCAAAATTGATACCATATTTAATAAAAAAAGACGAATTAATAAAGCAGTTGGAAACTGATCCAGTAAATGGATTAACAAGCTCATTAGCAGTATCCAAGTTAGAACAGTATGGCAAGAACAAGCTTAAAGAAGCTAAGAAAAAAAGTAATATACAAAGATTCTTTGACCAGTTCAAGGATGTAATGATAGTAATCTTGATTATAGCTGCAGTAATTTCATTTATTGTTGCGATTTATGAGAAAGAACCAAAAGAATTTTTAGAACCAACACTCATAATGCTCATTGTAATACTAAATGCGATAATGGGTGTTTTACAGGAAAGCAAAGCAGAAAAAGCATTGGAAGCTCTTAAAAACCTTGCTTCACCAAATGCAAGAGTTATAAGAGATGGAGTTGAACAGGTAATTGAAGCGTCATTACTGGTACCTGGTGATGTTATAAGACTGGAAGCTGGGGATTTTATTCCTGCTGATGCAAGACTTCTACGTTCAGCAAGCCTTAAATCAGAAGAAGCAGCATTGACAGGTGAATCTGTTCCATCAGAAAAAAATGCAGAGAACATAATTGCAGAAAATGCTCCGCTAGGAGACCGTACCAATATGGTTTTTACCGGTTGTTCAATAACATATGGAACAGCATTGGCTGTAGTAACGGCAACAGGCATGGATACAGAGATGGGTCGAGTAGCTAATCTTCTGGAAAGTGAAGAAAGTACTCAGACGCCTCTTCAGAAAAAACTTGCATCTATGGGAAAATATTTAGGTATAGTAGCACTCGCGGCATGCGCTGTAATATTTTTAGTAGGGATAATAGACGGAATGCCTGTAATGGAAATATTCATGATAGCTGTCGCTCTTGCTGTTTCTGCAATACCTGAAGGGTTACCTGCGATTGTTACAATAGTACTTTCAATTGGAGTACAAAGGATGGTTAAGAAAAATGCGATTATAAGGAACCTTCCAGCAGTAGAGACTCTTGGCAGCGCTTCAATAATATGCTCCGACAAAACTGGCACGCTAACACAGAATAGAATGACTCTTATGGAGGCTTATTGTGATGGAGCGCCAGAAACAGAGAAAATAAGTGTAGATAACACATTTGATGTTTTAAAGTTGCTGCAATATGGAACTTTATGTAGTAATGGTTCAGTTATATTTGCGAATGAAATGGAAAAACATATTGGTGATCCGACAGAAACTGCTATAGTTTATGCTGCTCATCGCAATGGGATGACCAAGGAAGCGCTAAACCAAGATTATCCAAGAAAAGGCGAGATACCTTTCGACTCTGATAGAAAGCTTATGTCTACGATAAATGTGATTGATGGCAAGAATGTCGTAATTGTAAAAGGAGCTTTTGATGTTCTTATTGAAAAATGTATCAAAGGGGATAAAGAAAAGGCTAAAGACATAAACTTTAAAATGAGTAATAACGCTTTAAGGGTTATTGCTATAGCTTATAAGTGTATAGATAATGTGCCAGATGTTTTAAAACCAGAGGATTTAGAACAAGACCTTATATTCATGGGGCTTGTTGGAATGATAGATCCACCAAGACCAGAAGCCAAAGATGCTGTTGCGGTTTGTCGCAAAGCAGGAATTAAACCGGTTATGATAACAGGTGATCATGTAATAACAGCTTCTGCAATTGCTAGGGAATTAGGTATTTTAAGAGAAGGGGATGAGGCAATTACTGGTACTGAGCTAGATGCTATGACTGATTCTGAATTTGACAGAAGAGTTAGAAATATATCTGTATATGCAAGAGTGTCGCCTGAAAATAAAATAAGGATAGTACGTGCATGGCAAAGACAGGGAGAAGTCGTTTCTATGACAGGTGATGGAGTAAATGACGCACCTGCATTAAAAGCAGCAGACATAGGATGTGCTATGGGGATAACAGGAACCGATGTTGCAAAAGGTGCTGCAGACATGACTTTGACAGATGACAACTTTGCAACAATTGTGGATGCCGTCAGAGAAGGAAGAGGCATATATGCAAACATAAAAAAAGTTGTCGGATTTCTTCTTGGTACTAATATAGGTGAGATATTGACAGTATTTGTAGCGATGATGGTTTGGAGGGAGACTCCATTGCTATCAATGCAGCTTTTATGGATAAATCTTGTAACAGATAGTCTTCCTGCAATTTCCCTCGGAATGGAAGAAGTTGAGAAAGATGTAATGCAACAGAAACCCAAACCCAGAAGTGAAGGTATATTTGCTCATGGATACGGTATAAGGATAATTCTGCAAGGTTGCATGATTGCTGCGCTTACAATATGTGGATTTATGTATGGAAGGTATGTTGTAGGATCTTTGGAAGCTGGACAAACAATGGCATTCTTTGTTCTATCACTTTCACAGGTCGTACAGTCTTACAATATGAGATCAGAACATTCATTATTTGCAATCGGGGTTTTCTCAAATAAAAAGCTGAACATATCTTGTTTGATTTCAACAGCTTTAATTGCTCTTGTATTGTTTACTCCATTAGCTACGGTCTTCCAATTAATTTTTCTTGATACAAATGCATATCTTGTAGGTCTGGGATTATCATTTGTTCCATTGTTTGTAATGGAGATAGCTAAATTATTTGGACTTATCAAGCCAAAGAAAACAATGGTGGAGAAACATCATAAGTAGCAATCAGAAGGAGTATTTGACATTGTCTTAATTTGGTTGTTAAAATATGTCAACGATATTTGCAATTTATTCTAAATAGTGTATTATTTATTATACATATGGTTAGTTATACTTGATTCTAGGGGGAATCAATGAAGATATTGCTAGTTATTGATCAATTTTTTTCCGCTAATAACGGAATGACGATTTCTGCACGTAGGCTCTATGGCAAACTTGTTGAACATGGAAATGAAGTGCGGATTGTCAGCACAGGCAATGAAGGAGATACTGAATTCCTTGTTAAAAAGCAGTATATACCTATTTTTGATAAACTCGTCTCAGCACAGGGAATGACATTTGCTAAAGCTGATGATGAGGTTTTAGAAAAAGCCATATTATGGGCAGAGATAGTCCATCTTCTGGTGCCTTTTAAATTATCTAGACATGCAATAGAGATATGCCAAGATAACAATGTACCTTACACAGCTGCATTTCATTGTCAAGCAGAGAATGTAACCTCTTCACTACATCTTAATAAAATAAAATTGGCAAACGATTTAGTTTACTGGTGGTTTAACAGATATATATATCAATATTGCGCATTTGTTCACTGCCCGAGCAAATTTATAGCTGATGAGCTTATAAAACATGGATATGAATCAAAAATATATGTTATATCCAATGGAATAGATTCAGATTTCCATTATAGAAAGCAGCCAAAGAAAAAAGGATTTAATGATAAATATCTTATACTCAATATTGGAAGACTGTCTGTAGAAAAAAGGCAGGATGTACTTATAAAAGCTGTGTCAATGTCAAAGTATAAAAAGAACATACAGATAATGCTTGCAGGACAAGGGCCAAGAAAAACTTATATACAGAAGCTTACAAAAAAGCTTGATATATCGATTAATGTAAATTTCTATACAAAACAGGAATTAATAGATATTATTTCCATGACTGATTTATATGTTCATCCTTCTGATGCTGAGATTGAGGCAATATCATGTATGGAGGCATTTGCATCAGGTCTTGTGCCTGTTATTGCCAACTCTAATAAATCCGCCACTGTACAGTTTGCCTTGGATGAGAGGAGCTTGTTTGAAGCAGGTAATGCTAAAGATCTTGCAAAAAAGATAGATTACTGGATTGAACATGAAGAAGAAAAAAAACAGATGGAATTTATATATAGTGATTTAGCTCGGAAATATGACCTGGATGCATGTGTATACAATATAGAATGTATGTTCCAAGATGCTATTGAAAACCATAAGGAAAAAGAAGAGCAATATGAATACAGATATGCAAAATGAAATAAGCAATATCGAACCTCGTGAAGAGCATGTTCTTCATTTCTGGCAACCTTATACTTTTAAAGCATATGAAGATTATGATTATCTGCGAAGAAGCATAATTAAGAGATTCGTAAACATTTTACTTAGAATCATTGTAGCTATTTTGTTTAATCCGCTTAACAGGATACTGCTGGGGCTTAAAGTGAAAGGAAGAGAGAATATAAAGAAAGTTAAGGATAAAGGTTATGTGTTTATAACCAACCATGTCCATGCTGTTGATTGCACTTTTATAGACTGCCTAATCCCTTTTAAAAGATTATATTATGTTACTTTAGAAAGTAATTTCCAAATACCTGTAGTAAGACATCTCATAAGAATGCTTAATGCAGTTCCTATTCCAAGCAGTATACACTGTACAAAAGAGTTTTTAGACAATATGGACAAAGCAATAGCATATGGTAATGTCGTTTGCATGTATCCAGAGTGTTATCTTCTACCTTACTATAAAGGAATTAGAAAATTCAAAAAAGGTGCTTTTCATATAGCTATTAAAAATAAATGTCCGATTATTCCTATGGTAGTGACATTTAGGAAACCAGACGGAATATTCAGATATATAAAGAAGAAACCATGCATAACACTTACAGTACTAGAACCGTTGTATACTGATAATATAGACAATACCCTTAATAATGAAATAAAATTAATGGAAACCTGTCATTCGATTATGAAATCGTATGCAGACAGTATTTATGATACATAATCAGCATTTATTTAAATAGTCTTTTAAAAACAGAATAGCCTCCTCATAACCATCAAAACCTTTTCCCATTATTGTTTTTAAACAGGAATTTGATGTAAAAGAGTGTTTTCTGAAATCCTCTCTTTTTGTAATGTCACTTAAATGCACTTCAACAGAGGGAATGTTAACGGATTTAATAGCATCGGCTATAGCAATACTAGTATGGGTATAAGCGGCTGGATTTATTACTATAGCATCAAAAACCATATATGCCTGTTGTATCCTGTCTATAATATTTCCTTCATGATTAGACTGGTAAATCTCACTAACTATATCATTTTTAGTACATACATCATTTATATACCTTACTAAATCAGCATAAGTAGAATATCCATATATTTGTGGCTCTCTTATTCCCAGCATATTAAGATTGGGGCCATTAATGACTAAAAGTTTCATAATTTTAACACCTCTTTTATTTTTAAATGAGTTTCACTTATATCATCACATTTTACCTGGTAATCAGACCAGCCGATATAATTGCCTATTCTTGAGTCATATAGAGATTCCAAAGTGTGTTGTTGGGATAAAGGCCTGTTCCATGTAGATAACAGGGATAAATCTCTTTCTAGGAATATTACTATGCTATTTTGACGTAGCAGATAGCGATTTCTTTCTCTTGTAACAACACCACCTCCAGTTGATATAACACAGTTGCTTTTCTTAGTGACAATTTCAAGAATACCTGTTTCAATATTTCTAAAGAATTCTTCTTTTTCATCCAGCAGGATATCCGCGGTGTTTTTATGATATGTTTTTGTTATCTCTTCATCAGTATCAATAAAGCATCTGTCAGTCAGTTTTGCAAGCGATTTTCCGACTGTACTTTTACCGCTTCCAGGCATTCCTATAATTACTATATTCATAGATTTCTTAGAAACTTCTTGGATTATTGTTTCTATAACAGAATCATCAATATATGAATCAGTAAAAAGTTCAGCTGCTCTTTTGGCCTGAGCAACAAGCATAGAAAGCCCGTTATATGCTTTTATACCCTGCTGTCTAGCTTCATATACTAGTTTTGTCTGAGCGGGATTGTATATAAGGTCAAACAAAGCTATACATTTTTTAAAGTTAGTTATATCAATTACAGCTTCCCCGTTATTCGGATACATCCCGACAGGAGTGGAGTTGATTATTATATCGCTGTCATAATGGTTGCTTATGTTGTTATAATCTTGAGGGCCTTTTCTTGATACTGTCACAAGACATCTTGCTTTCAGATCCTCTATAACTACCTTTATAGTTGCTGCTGAGCCTCCGTCACCTAGCAAAAGTACTTTTTTTCCTTCTACCTCTATACCACTTCTTTTAACCATATACATGAATCCATAATAGTCGGTATTCTCACCCATTAAAAGGTTGTCCGGTTTTCGTATAACTGTATTAACAGAGCCTGTTCTTTCTGCGACTGAAGTCAAAATCCTGCAGTATTTAAACAAATCTTTCTTATATGGTATAGTTACATTAAAACCATCAAGATTGCTATCATTTACAAAAGCATATAGTTCTTCTGGCTGCTTTTCATACAGTTTATACTCATAAACACCAAGAAAGGAATGTATTAAGGGTGAGTAGCTGTGTTCAAGTTTTCCGCCTAAAAGTCCAAATTTCCTCATATAATCTCCAGGTAGCTTCCAAGGTAACGGAAGTCTTCGCTCATTTCGTCAAGTTCATTAATAAGCATTGTGAATTGCTCAGAATATACAGGTGTCTCAATATCAAAGTAGAACATAAATTCAAAATCTCTATCAGGAATTGGTCTGCTTTCAAGTTTTATAAGGTTAATGCCAAGAACATAAAATCTTGAGAGCACTTTATACAAAGAACCTGGTTTATGCGGAAGAACCATCATAAGGCTTGTCTTGTCTGCACCGGGATATATTGCAATGTCCTTAGCTATACAGATAAACTTGGTGTAGTTATTACCCTTATCTTGTACTGATTCGGATATACAGTTCAGATTATATAATTCCGCACAAGATCTAGATGACAAAGCTGCAATATCCATCCGGTCACTGTTTGAAACCAACATAGCAGCGACAGCAGTATTTTCAACAACATTTATCTTTACATAGCCTAAGGATTTTATAAACTCCGTACACTGGCTTATCGCCTGTTCATGAGAATAAATTTCTTTTATATCTTTAATTTTGACACCTTTTTTAGCTAGAAGATTGTGATCAATCTTTAATCTTACACTTCTTATTATATTGAATTTATACTTCATCATAAGATCGTATACTTTATTGACTGATCCCGCTGTACTGTTTTCTAGTGGAAGTACCCCATATTTGCACAGGCCTTTATCAATTGAAGAAAAAACACCCTCGAATGTTGTGAAATACATTATGTTAGGCGAGTCGAACAGTCTGTCGCAAGCTAATTGTGAATATGCCCCTTCTACTCCTTGGCAGGCTATGTTACCAGTGGAGGGAAATAGTTTAGCAGTATTTTCAATGGCATTCTCAATTTTCTGCATTAATATGGATTTTGGATTACTAAGCTTTTCCTGATAAGATCTGCTCATTTCAAAAAGAGTATTGAAGAGTATACGTGAATAGAAAACCATATCTTCGTCAGCCTTATTTGAAAGTTCAGTTAGCTTTGCCCGTTCAATAGAGCTGTTAAGGATAGGTATATTATTAGTTTTTTTATACTCAGCTATACCTTCAGCTATGCGCATTCTTTTTTGAAACAGGTTTAATATTTCCTCATCTATCTTATTAATTTCTTTCCTGTAATTATCTAAAGTCATATCTCTACCTCCATATCCTGAATGACATAAACATATCTAAAAGAGCGATTGCTGCTGCAGCTTCCACGCAGGGAACTGCTCTTGGAACTATACAAGGGTCATGCCTTCCGTTAATTCTTAATTTTTCGTTTTTCATTTGAGACAAATTTACACTGTCTTGTTCAATTCCTATTGATGGTGTAGCTTTTAATGCTACCTTGAAGATTAAAGGCATACCAGAGCTAATGCCTCCTAATATTCCACCATGGTTATTTGTTTTAGTAAGTACTTTATTGTTTTCGACGTAAAAGGCATCATTATTTTCAGAACCTTTTAAATCAGCGCATGAAAAGCCATTGCCAAACTCAATACCTTTTACAGCCGGGATAGCAAATATAGCTTTTGATATGTTATTTTCTATGCCGTCAAACATAGGATCACCAATTCCTGCTGGCAGACCATATACAGCACATTCAATAATACCTCCTAGAGAATCAAGATTCTGCGATGCTTTGTGTATCTGTTCTTGCATAAGTATTCCTTTATTAATATCAATTACTGGAAAATCATTTTCCATAAGTTTTTTAATATTATCCTCATTATTTCCTATAGGATTAAATGATATATCTTCAACATCATATATCTTCTTTATGTGTGCATGTATTTTAATACCTTCGCTTTTTAGTATCTGTAAGCATATGGCTCCCGCTATACATAATGGTGCGGTCATTCTACCTGAAAAATGCCCTCCGCCTGTTGGATCCTGGTAACCTTTGTATTTCATTTGTGCAGTATAATCTGCATGAGAAGGTCTTAATATATTTTTTATGGATTCGTAATCCTGAGGTTTAATATCATTGTTGTATATTATTGCGCATAATGGAGCTCCGCATGTAGTGTTTCCGACCAGCCCAGAAAGAAATTCCACTTGGTCTTTTTCTTTTCTTTTTGTAGAATATGGTTTATTAATAGAACTTCTTCTTTTCATAAAATCTGATAGATCTTCCATATCTATTTCAAAACCCGCAGGAAGGTTGTCAAGACATACTCCTATAGCTTTGGAATGTGATTGCCCAAAAATTGTAACTATTAAATTTTTCCCGAATACTGAAGACATTTTATTTAATCCTTTCTGTTATACCGCCTATTTTTACAAAATCATTAAAAAAGGCAGGATATGACTTGTTTACAGCTTGAGCATCCTTTATTGTAACTGTATCCTTAGTAACGATTGATGCAATAGCAGCTGTCATAGCTATCCTGTGATCATTATGTGAATAAACAATCCCCCCATCCAATATACTTTTTCCTTTTATAACCAAAGAGTCCTTCCTTTCTTCTATTGATGCTCCAAGCTTTTTAAGCATATCACAAGTTGAAGATAATCTATCGCTTTCTTTTATCCTAAGTCTTTTAGCATTGAAAATACAGGTGGTTCCTTCAGAGACACTGGCTATAAGGGAAATAATTGGTACAAGATCGGGTATTTCCGAAGCATCAATATCAGTTGCACTTAACCTGTTTCTTTTTACTGTTATAAAATTGCTCTGTACAGATACATTTGCACCCATCTTTTTCAAGATATCCAGTACTATTCTGTCTTTCTGATACGATGCAGTATTTAATCCTTCCACTGTTACACCTTTTTCTGATAAGGCTCCTGCACACAGAAAAAATGCTGCGTTAGACCAGTCTTTTTCCACGTCAGCCTTTCCGCTTGAATGATATCTTGCATTACCAGGTATAATAAATCCGTTTTCTATCCTCTTAATTTCTACATCATATTTGGATAATACATCTATTGTTATATCTACATAACCTGAAGATTCTAAAGGTGATGTTAAAATAATGCTACTGCTATTTTTTAGAAGAGGGAGTGATAAAAGAAGGCCTGTTATATATTGAGAGGATACATTGCCTGCTAATTCAAATATACCGTTTTTAAGCTGCCCTTTTGTATTAAATGGTATACTGCCTTCAGGTGACAAGTTACATCCTTTATCAGCAAGCTGTCTGTACAGCGGAGTGATTGGTCTATATGCAAGTCCTGGTTTCATTATGAAAGAAGATTCTGCTCCTAGTGCACAGGTTATGGGAAGTAGAAAACGGAATGTGGAACCTGATTCATTGCAGTCTAACATTGCATCTTTTGTTACTGTTTTTATTGGTTTCACAGAAAAACCATTTTCTATATGTACAATATCTGCCCCTAATGCATTAAGACACTGGATGGTAGCATCAATATCATCAGAGGAATCTGTTATCCCAATAAAGTTAGGTGCGTCTGACAATACCGAACATATGAGATGCCTATGTGCATAGGATTTAGATGTTATTGCTTTTATATGTCCGAAAGGATTTTTTATAGTTACCGATATATCCATATTATCCCCTGTAATCCATTGCCTTTTGTATCATATTATTTAAATCCGACATGCTGGTTTTTTTGATTACACACTTTCCTATATCTTCAATGAGAATAAGGTTTATATACTCATTGTTTCTTTTTTTGTCCATAATGATTGCGCTAGCTATGTCCTTTTCTTTGTATATAGGGTCAGTATCAAAACCATAAACATCTAGTATATCTGTTATCCGGTCTAAAACCGCCTTTGAACAGAACCCCTGTGTGTATGATATTTTAGCAATTAATAAAAGACCTTTTGCTACAGCTTCACCATGAGAAACTGTATATCCGCTAAGCAGTTCAATAGCATGAGCTATTGTATGACCAAGATTGAGAAGTTGACGGATGTTTTTATCCTTTTCATCTTTCTGAACAATATCTCTTTTTATCTTTATACATCTGTAAACGATACTTTCAATATTTTTTTTGATAGGGTTTTTAAGCTGATCGAATATAGGATTTCCAGCAAGAATCCCATATTTTATTACTTCGGCGCATCCATCCTTAAAAACATCATCTGGTAGAGTATTCATTAAAGAAAGGTCGCATATTACCATATCTGGCTGATAAAATGCTCCAGCCAGATTCTTACCTTGTTTAAGGTCTATTGCTGTTTTACCGCCTACTGAAGAATCTACTGCAGCAAGAAGCGTGGTGGGAATCTGAATTAAAGATATTCCTCGTTGGTAGGTAGCTGCTACAAAGCCTGCAAGGTCTCCAGGGACACCTCCTCCGAAAGCAATTACAGAATCTGTTCTTGAAATACCTTTTACAGCCATATCATTGAGAATTGCAATGTAATTATCGGAATTCTTAGATTTTTCACCGTTTGGTATTATATATTTATAAACTATAATGTTTTCATTTTTTAATTGACTTGTTAAAACAGAACCATATAATCTGTCAACAATGTCATCTGTTATAATGTATATGTGATTTCCTTTTAGTATTGGGTTAATATATCCATATATTTTCGATAAAATATCTCTATCAATCAAAATTTCATATTTTTTCGAGCTTTTAACCACAACCTTCTTCATCTTCCGTCGACCTCTTCTTTACAGATTTTACCCTCTACAAGCAGTTTTTTCAGTTCATTCTCATTATTATCCGTTAAGGCTTTTTTGTATTCCATGAGTTGATTCATGAGATAATCCAATTCATTTACAAGATTATCTTTATTTTCTAAAAATAATTCTGTCCACATTTCTTCATTTAGATATGCTACTCTAGTTAAGTCTTTATAACTGCCTGCTGAAAAACCCTTATGTGCTTTCGCTGTAGGACTTTTAATATATGCATTTGAGACCAGATGTGCCATTTGAGAAGTGAACGCTATCATTTTATCATGCTTATTGGCAGTCGTTATAGTAATATGCTTGAATAATAAAGGTTCCAGTATTTTTTTTATCTTTTCAAGGACACGTATATTATCAGTGGAATCTGGAACCACAATCATATATGCATCCTTGAATAAAGTAGCACTGCTGTACTTGAATCCTGAGTTTTGCTTTCCAGCCATTGGATGACCTCCTGCAAAAACAAAACCATATTCAGATGCAATTTTAAATCCAGCTTCACAAACTTTTCTTTTTGTTCCGCATGTATCCATAACAATAGTATTTTTTGATATGAAGCATGCATTTTGCTTGAGATAATTAATAGTTGCTGAAGGGTAAAGGGCAATGAATATGCAATCGCATAACGGTATTGTAGAAATATCAAGCACATAATCGATGGTCTTGCTCATTAAAGCGATATCCTGAACAGGTTTATTTATATCATATCCATAAACTATGTTATCAGAATATTCCTTATATGCTTTTGCTAAAGATCCCCCTATAAGCCCTAAACCAACAATTCCAATTTTCATTTTATAACCTCACGTATTTTACGCACTTTATCTGCAACATCAGCATATTGCTGAGGTGTAAGTGATTGCATTCCATCACATAGCGCATGCACAGGGTCATTATGTACTTCAATCATCAGTCCGTCTGCGCCTGCTGCAGCAGATGCTAAAGCCATAGGAGGAACAAGTTTTGCTATACCTGTAGCATGGCTTGGGTCAACAATTACAGGAAGATGGCTTAACTCTTTAAGCATAGGTATAGCTGAAAGATCAATGGTGTTTCTTGTATATGTTTCAAATGTGCGAATACCTCGTTCACACAAGATAATATTTTCATTACCTTCTGCCATTATATATTCAGCACTCATCAGTAATTCCTTAAGAGTATTTGCTAGCCCTCTTTTTAACAGAATAGTCTTTTTTGTTTTACCAAGTTCTTTCAACAATTCAAAGTTCTGCATATTTCTTGCTCCTACCTGGATTACATCAACATCCTCAAATAATGGAAGATGATTAGCATTCATTATTTCGGATACAATAGGCATTCCGGTTATTCTTTTTGCTTTTAGCAAAAGTTCAATGCCTTCAGCCCTCATACCCTGAAAATCATATGGTGAGGTACGTGGTTTGAATGCTCCACCCCTTAACATATTGGCTCCAGCGGATTGTACTTTCGTAGCTACTTCCAATACCTGGTTTTCTGATTCTACAGAACATGGTCCAGCAATCATTACAAAATGACCGTTACCGATAAGCACATCACCTATTTTTATAACTGTATTGTCGGGATGGAATTTCCTGTTAGCATTTTTAAATGGTTCAGTTATTCTTTTAACAGACTCGACAATATCCAAAACCTCAAGTAATTCAATATCTATCTTGCTTGTATCTCCAATCAATCCTAAGATTGTCTGATATTCCCCGATGGATACATGTACATTTAGTCCCTGGTCTTTGAACCATGCGATAAGATTATCAATCTGAGCCTGTGGAGCATTTGGTTTTAATACTGCTATCATTGTAAAGCCTCCTTTTAATGATACAAAAAAAGGTTTCACTGTGGATATTCACTGCGAAACCTTTGTTAACCTCTTTAATACTAATCTATCGGCTATTGTTTTTTGCAGTAAATACCTTTTTACCATTAAAGTAAAAGTAAAAGTAGTAATATTCAGCTGTAAAAAACAATTGCTTCATTTCATTCTCCTGATTTAAATCATAGTAACACATCATAAATAAATTTGTCAATAAAAAAAACGGCTTAAAAAGCCATTTTTTCTGGAATTATGCAAGATTTCGAGAATTATTATTCTTCTTCAAAATCTTCTTTAGAAGCTCCGCATAATGGGCATACCCAATCTTCAGGCACATCTTCCCATTTCGTGCCAGCTGCTACACCGTTATCTGGATCACCCTCTTCTTCGTCGTAAATATAACCACATACTGTACATACATATTTTTTCACAGAAAATACCTCCTCAATAATTATACTGATAAATATATACTATTTTACATCAGCTTTCCATAGTCCATGGAGATTGCAATATTCATATGCAGCAACCGCCTTGTCATCATCAGTAAGTGCAAATGTAACTGCAGGTTTTTCTCCCGGAAGAAGTGATTTACGCTGTCCGCCCTTTTCTGTTTCAAGATAAACCCACATTATATAGTGTTCTTTAAGCATAGGATGAGGAATTGATCCTATTTCAACAATAATATGGTTACCCTCCTTCTTTACTACTGGTACATGCTTCTCATATGTGCCATCAGAAGTGTTAGCAACTAATTCTTCCATTTCTTCCCCACAACATACGATGGGTACACCTGAATTGTGAATCATACCTATGATATTTCCACAATGCCTGCAAATAAAAAATTTATGCTGTTCTTTTTTCATTGTACTTCTCCCTTCTTAATACTAAGTATTGTTAGAAATTTATTATATCCGACAAACGAATTATTGTCTATCAGTAATTTATGTTAATATTATCTATGAATTTTCCTTGCGAAAGATCATCAAAAGCCTTCTGCAATTCCTCTTTTGTGTTCATTACAATTGGGCCGCCCCATGCTATAGGTTCTTTTAACGGTTTAGCACAGAACAAAAAGAATCTCATTCCATCTTCATCAGCTTTTACATGGAAAGTTTTTCCACTACCGAAGAGGATAGCTCTTTTTGATTGGTAAAGAACATTATTGTCTTTTGCGAAGTACCCGTTTCCTTCAACAATATATATGAATAAAGTATTGTCAGGATCTGTTTCAATTTCAAAGGATGTATTTTTTGATAAATTAACATCAAGAAAATCCGCACTTACATATTCATCATTCTTCTGAGCCTTGATACCATCAAAAGATCCTGATATGATGCGTACTTCATACCCATCTCTTTGTATGTGTGGCACATCTTTCTTTTCAATATCATGATATTTTGGAACAGTCATTTTATGTTTAGCTGGGAGGTTAAGCCATAATTGCACTCCTAACATCCTGTCAGTTGGTTGTGGCATCTCCTGATGCATTATACCGGAACCTGCCGTCATCCACTGACAACAGCCATCTAAAATACGTCCTTCGTTTCCCAGACTATCGTTATGCTTAATATCTCCGTTTATAAGATAAGTCACTGTCTCTATACCTCTGTGTGGATGCCATGGAAATCCTTTAACATAATCCTTGGGGTCTTTTGAGTCAAAAGCATCAAGCATGAGAAAAGGATCAAAATCATATACATTTCTGTTCCCAATTACTCTTACCAGTTTTACTCCGGCACCATCAGTTGTCTGTATGCCTGTTACAGTCTGTATAGGTTTTCTTAACACACTTATTCTCCTTTATTTAGAAGCAGCTCAGATATATCTTTTCTTGTATCAGGATGCTCCCTTTGCTTTAAGTCATCACTTAACTGACTGATATCTCCATACCTGCCTATTGCTACTACAGTAACTATTTCATAGTCATCAGAGATTTTAAATAGTTTTCTAGCCTTACTCATAGAAAATCCGCCCATTGCATGCGTGATTATTCCTCTTTTCTGAGCTTCCAGAGATAAAAACCCCCAAGCTGTTCCTGTATCGAACATATGCCAGAAATTTTCCTCATTGTTTAATGAAAAAGTCTTCTTTGCTGCAATAAGTAAAAGTACAGGTGCTTTTTGAGCCCATTGCAAGTTACCTGAATAAAGAATGCTTCTCATTTTTGTCAATGTTTTTTCGTCATCTGCAAGTATAAATCGCCATGGCTGTTCATTAAAGCAGGAAGGTGCATAGCTTGCAGCCTCTAAAATAGCATAAAGATCATCTTTTGATATCTTCTCCTCTGAATATGCTCTTGGAGACCATCTTTCTTTTATAAGAGGAAGGATATCATGTTTAAAAATTCTTGTCATAGTCCACCTAAAATTCAATTTTCTTAAAATCTATACTCATAGCATCTGCTATGCCTTTTCCATACTCGATATCTGCTTTAGTGCAGTTCTTAATGTGCCTTATCTTAATGAATTCAGGCACGCCAGACATATTTCTTGCTGTATTTTCAAACAACGCTTGCTGTTGTTCTTTTGTCATAAGCCTGAATAATTTACCTGGTTGGGTATAATAATCATCATCATCCTCATGATAATCCCATCTGTATGCAGCTCCGTCAAGTTCAAGTGGAGGATCAGTATATTCTTTACTATCCTGCCATTCGCCAAAAGAGTTAGGGTAATAATGGAGAAGACTGCCCTGATTATCATCTGTTCTCATCAATCCGTCACGGTGAAAACTGTGATATGGATATTTTGGAGCATTAACAGGAATGAGGTTATAATTAACTCCTAACCTGTAACGTTGCGCATCTCCATAAGAGAATAGTCTGCCCTGCAGCATCCTGTCTGGAGAAAATCCTATTCCAGGAACTACATTTGCAGGATTAAAAGCAGCCTGCTCAACCTGTGCAAAGTAATTATCAGGATTTCTGTTCAATTCGAAATATCCTACTTCAATGAGAGGATATTCACCTTTAAACCATACCTTTGTAAGGTCAAATGGATTATTCTTCATCTTTCTGGCCTGTTCTTCTGTCATTACCTGAATGAACATGGTCCAGCGCGGATATTCTTTTCTCTCTATGGCTTCATATAGGTCCCTCTGATGGCTTTCTCTGTCTTTTGCTATTATGGCTTCAGCTTCTTGATCAGTAAGATTCTTTATCCCTTGTTCTGTCTTCAAAGTGAATTTTACCCATACTCTTTCATTTTTCGCATTAATCATGCTGAATGTATGGCTCCCATATCCATTCATGTGCCTGTATGAATAAGGAATGCCTCTATCACTCATTGTAATTGTGACTTGATGAAGAGCTTCAGGTATTGATGTCCAGAAGTCCCAGTTATTTGTAGCGCTTCTCATATTAGTTCTGGGGTCTCTTTTAACTGCATGGTTAAGATCTGGGAACTTAAGCGGATCCCTAAAGAAGAATACAGGAGTGTTATTGCCAACCAAATCCCAGTTACCATCCTCAGTATAAAACTTCATTGCAAACCCTCTTATATCTCTTTCAGCATCTGCTGCACCTCTTTCGCCAGCAACGGTTGAGAATCTTACGAACATATCTGTTTTCTTTCCTATTTTTGAAAAGATTTTAGCTTTTGTATATTTGGTTATATCATGTGTTACTGTAAATACACCGAATGCTCCTGAGCCTTTGGCATGCATTCTTCTTTCAGGTATAACTTCTCTGTCAAAATGTGCTAGTTTTTCAAGGTACCATACATCTTGTAAGAGCATAGGTCCTCTTTTTCCAGCAGTAAGGACATCTTGATTATTGGCTACCGGTGCGCCAGTATCTGTGGTCATCTTTTTTTTCTTCTCTTCCATATGTCTCCTCCTCATTTCTGTTTTTAGATTCTCAATAACGTACTTTACTATGTAAAATCAATAGACAGCATATGTAATATCTTGATAAGAGTGCCTTTTTGATGTTTTGGGCATTATCTATATTTGGTAAAGGCAGTCAGTATCATATTATGTCGTACAAGTATAATTTATCATATACGAAGTATTTAATGCAATGGACTTTATATAAAAATTCACCAATTCATAATGTTTACCAGAGCCCTTATTGACTTAATACAGTCAATATTGTAAAATCCTCAGGATATTATGTGATTGAGGTGTTTATGAATGCATACCTGCATGCAATAAAGATAAAGTGGCGTAATTCAGCCTTTGTAAGGACCTTTAATCTGCATGACGAAAAAGCCAAAGGACGAAGCTGCTTTTTAGTTTCGTCAATACTTACATCATTAGCATCACAATTAAGCGGTGGGATATTTTATACAGGGTTTTTGCTAAGTTTCGGTATAAATATTGTTAATATTGGAATAATAACCTTTGTTCCGACTATAACAAGACTTTTATCAATGTTCTCACCTTTAATTTTAGAGAGATTCCGCACAAGAAAATTATTACTTACAGTTCTGGGTATACTTGCAAATATAATTAATATCCTGGGTATTACTCTTCTTCCGAATATAATTCTATCTGAAACAGGAAGGGTAATAGGGTTTACTCTGCTTGTCACTATTTCTTCAGCAATATCATCGATAATAGATCCGGGTTATTCTGCATGGCATGCCTCTTTTCTGCCAAATGATATAAGAGCTGATTATTTTACACTATCATCAGGTATAAATAGTTTTCTATCACAAGGCATCGTATTGATTTTGTCATTAATAACAGATTCTTTTGCAGGAGATCCTAAACAGTTGCAAATAATTACTGGATTCCGTTATGCAGCACTGGTGTTAGCGATACTGCATATACTCGTGCTTGCTATTCCGAAAGAGTATCCATATGAAAGAAGCAACACAAAAGTAAAAGTTAGTGATATATTTACAATGCCTATGAAAAACAAGAAATTTTTATGGACTGTACTTCTCGTAGCTTCTTATTATATCGGTTCGAGCATTACAAATGCATCCATTAATATATTTCTTCTACAGGATGTAGGTATAAGCTATTCACAGATTAATTTTATAAATGCAATATATTTTATGTTTTTCATCTTCTTTGGCAAGATGTGGAAGAAAATCCTAAAGAAATATTCTTGGTTTAAAACATTTGCATTTGTCATGCTGTTACAAGGTCCTACATACCTGATGTATGCTTTTGTTACTCCAGAAAACTTTACCTGGCTATGGTTTACAGTGAGATTGTTGCAACATGTGCTAGGTGTTGCCTCAAACACCGTTTTGGCATCTATGGTATATGTGAATTTGCCAAATAAGGACCAGACTAATTATATCTCCTTCTATAACATTGTAGTGCATATGTCTATTTTCTTTAGTATGATGCTCGGCACTTTTTTCCTTTCTCGTATAGGGGATAATGTTATTAATATTTTCAATTTTAAAATGGCAGGTGTACCTATATTACTGGCTGTTACTGGCTTTTCTCAAATTATTGTTGGGCTTTTGTCTTGGAAATTTAACAGCAAGCTATTGCCTGAAGATTTACAGAACAACTGAAAATATGACTATTCTATCTCAAATATGTTAATTTAATCATAAACAGTGTATAATCTATATGAAAAGAGGGATTAATATGCATTATGGATTTATTAAAACAGCAGCTGCAAGTCCATCATTAATAGTTGCAGATTGCAGGTACAATTGCGATAGAATTATAAAAACGATTAAAAAGGCAAACGAAAACGGCGTTAAGCTGTTAGTGTTTCCAGAACTCAGTATAACAGGATATACCTGCGATGATCTTTTTTCACAGAAATTACTTTTGGACCAAGCAGTTGAAGGTCTTATGGATATCGTTAAGGCATCCGAAAAAAAAGAGATGCTTATCATAACCGGATTACCGCTTGAGATAGAAGGATTTCTATACAATACTGCTGCTGTTATATATAAAGGTGAGATATTAGGTATAGTGCCTAAGACTCATCTTCCAAACTATAATGAGTTCTATGAATCACGAAGATTTAAAAGCGCTCCAAAGGAAAATACTGTTATTGATATCGCTGGTAAAGCAATACCATTCGGTACCAGGCTTATATTCCAGAACACGCAGATGAGAGAATTCTCTCTAGCTATAGAAATATGCGAGGATCTTTTTGTTCCTGTAAGCCCTGGCTCTGTACATTCTATGAATGGAGCGACTGTAATTGCTAATCTGTCTGCGAGTAATGAGATTCTTGGTAAGTCTGATTACAGGCGGACTCTTGTAAAAGCGCAATCAGGGAAAAGCATATGCGCATACATTTATAGCAATTCTTCCGATCAGGAATCAACGACAGATATGGTCTTTTCCGGTCACAAGATGATAGCAGAAAATGGTGTCATATTAAACGAAGCAGCACCTTTTACACAAGAGTATATTGAAGCGGATGTTGATCTGGAGAGGCTTGTACATGACAGGAGAAATCAGGTTTCTGTAAGAGAACAGATAGTAGACAACAGGTATCAGGTAATTCCATTTTCTATGAATAAAATAGATATGGAAATATCAAGAATAATAGAAAAACATCCTTTCATACCAAAGGATACCCATATACTTATGGAAAGATGTAATCAGATATTCAACATACAAACAGCTGGTCTTAGAAAGAGAATAGAACACTCAAAAAGCAAAACTGCAGTGATTGGCATATCAGGAGGTCTTGATTCCACACTTGCTTTATTAGTAACGCATAAGGCATTCATAGAGATGGGAAGAGAGACATCAGATATAGTATGCGTATCAATGCCTTGTTTTGGTACGACAAAAAGGACTAAGGACAATGCAAGAAAACTAAGTAAACTTTTAAATGTGGACTTTAAGGTGATTGATATTACTCAGTCTGTAAAAAGGCATCTTTTTGACATAGGACATGATGGTATCACAACAGATACGACTTATGAAAATGCGCAAGCAAGGGAAAGAACACAGGTGCTTATGGATATTTCAAATTTGACAAATGGCATTGTTATAGGTACAGGTGATCTTTCGGAGCAGGCGTTAGGCTGGAGTACATATAATGGGGATCATATGTCCATGTATAATGTAAATACATCCATACCTAAAACGCTTGTGCAGCATATAATCAGATATGTAGCAAATGATTCAAAAGGCAGGTTGAAAGATGTCCTTTCTGATATACTGGATACACCTATAAGTCCAGAGCTGATACCAGCGGCTTATGGAGAAATCGTACAAAAAACCGAAAGCATAGTCGGACCTTATGAGTTACATGATTTCTTCTTATACAATTTTATGCGATGGGGATTTACGCCTAAAAAAATTCTTATGCTTGCTACACTTGCTTTTGAAAATGATTACAAAACTGAAGATATAAAAAAATGGCTGAATGTATTTATCAGAAGATTCTTCACCCAGCAATTTAAAAGAAGTTGTAGCCCTAATGGTCCAAAAGTAGGATCCGTTGCACTTTCTCCAAGAGCAGACTGGCGGATGCCGAGTGATGCGTCCTTTGAAGGATGGATGAAAGAACTGGATTGATATTATAGAGGAGGTCTGAAAATGGAAAGTATAATGCTATATTTAAGAGAGCTTACTCCTATAACTATGACCATACGGCTTATTCTTGCACTGCTCTGCGGTGGCTTTATTGGAATGCAAAGGGAGAGACATGGCCGTGCTGCCGGATTCAGGACTCACATAATAGTGTGTATAGGGTCTACATTAGCGGCAATGACAGGCATCTTCATGGCAGATACTTTAGGTTATGATACTGATCCAATGAGACTTTCTGCACAAGTTCTTTCTGGTATAGGATTTCTAGGAGTAGGAACTATTCTTGTTACAGGTCATCTTCATGTTAAAGGGCTTACTACTGCAGCAGGCTTATGGACTATTGCTGCTGTAGGCTTAGCGATAGGAGCCGGTTATTATGAAGCTGCTATTCTATGTGTTTTAATTCTTGCAGTAGTTATGACTTACCTAAGCAATTTTGGTTCTAGAAGAATAAAAATAGATATTTATCTTGAGGTTACAGGCAGCAGGAATATAAATTCTGCAATAAAAGATATAACCAAGGCAGGATACGTAGTAGAGAATATTGAAGTTCAGAGTGCTAAGAGCGGAACATACGGAAATATTGGTTTAAGCATTGTTATAGGTATGCCTAAGAAAACAAAGGAAGAAAAGGTAATAGAGGATATCACTGCAGTTGAAAATGTAGTGCTTGTCGTAAGAAGTGATTAATGACGGATAAAAATAACAGCAATAGTATACCGGTTTTTAAGATAGAGGATAATCCTGACGGACACCTTATGTTCTATATCAAAAAATATAAGCCTGAAAAAGGAACGCTTTACCTGCATGCGCATGAATGTATACAGATAAATTATGTCTACAGCGGGAAAGCGACTCATGTTATACATAACCGCAGGTTTGAACTTGTTAAAGGAGATATATTTGTAATACCTCCTCATGTACCTCATCAGATAGAGCCGATGGATGCAAATGATGCCAGGATAGTGGAGTTTGAATTTGATCCGAAATTTATTAATGAAATTTTTAAAGATTTGAAAAAAGGCGAATCCTTTTGGGATTTCGCATATATAGAACCTTTCTTAGTTGAAGAGGATTTGGTAAAACCAAGGTTTAACTTGGTAGGCAAAATACAGTGTGAGACGGAAAATATATTTAATGAAGCATTAAAGGAATATGAGAATAGAGAGCCAGGGTTCGAATTGATAATACGTTCCTTGCTATTAAAATTACTGGTTTTAGTAGGAAGGGAATTTACGAAAAGCATCAGCAAAAGCAAATCAGCACAGATATTTGAAAGGCATAATGATGCAATAAAAGGCGCTATAAGATATATTGAAGAAAACTTTACTCAAGATCTGAATATTGACACAGTAGCGAAAATGTTTCTGCTGTCTCCTTCTTTTTTTGGTTATCTGTTCAAGAACCTTACATCAAAAACATTTAAGGAATATATTACAGGATTAAGGATAGCTAAGGCCTCTGAAATGTTGAAAAATACAGACGAATTGATAATAAATATCTGTTATGAATCAGGATTTAATAATGTAAACCATTTTAACAGGATTTTCAAACAGATAATAGGAATGACGCCTGGACAATATAGGAAAAACATTTGAATGGAAACAGTCAATAAGCAAGTGGAAAATGCAAAGATTTAAAAGATTAAAAAAGATATTATATAATATGAATTATACATTCATATAAACAGGAGGATCGACATAATGAGTGAACTTGCAATATTCGGCGGAAAACCAGCAATAGATGAGTCTAAAATACCGGAATCTCTATTTAAGTGGCCGATAGTTACCAAAGAAGATGAAGATGGTGTTCTTGATGTATTAAGAAGAGGTGTAATGAGCGGATTAGATGTAACCGAAAAATTCGAAAAAGAATTCGCTAAATGGCAGAAAAGAAAATATGCTATTGGATATTGCAATGGTACAATGGCTCTTCAAGCAGCTATGTTCGCATGCAAGATGGGAGCAGGTGACGAGCTTATATGCCCTAGCAAAACATATTGGGCATCATGCCTTCAGGCTTTTAATTTAGGGTCAACAGTTGTTTTTGCTGATATACATCCTACATCATTATGTATAGATCCAAAAGATATTGAAAGATGCATAGGGCCAAGAACAAAAGCAATAATGGTAGTTCATTATCTTGGTCATCCAGCGGACATGGATCCTATAATGGAAATAGCCAAGAAACATAACCTTTATGTAATAGAGGATGTATCACATGCACAAGGCGGCATGTATAAAGGAAAGATGTTAGGAACATTCGGGCATGTTGCTGCAATGTCAATAATGAGCGGTAAGTCTTTAGCTGCTGGTGAGATGGGAATGTTAGCAACAGATGATAAGGAAATGTATGACCGTGCAATGGCTTATTGCCATTATGAAAGAAACAATTCGAAATATATATCTACTGATTATCTTTTAAAGTATGCATCTATGCCTTTAGCAGGAGTAAAAGGAAGAGTTAATCAGACATGTTCGGCGATGGCAAGAGTTCAGTTAAAGTATTACGACGAAAGAACTGCTGAAATAAGGAAAGCAATGAAGTATTTCTGGAGTTTGTTAAAAGGAGTTCCAGGAATAAGAGCACATATGGTTGATGAGTCAGATGGTTCTAACATGGCAGGATGGTATGCTCCTCATGGTCTGTATTGTCCTGAAGAGCTTGAAGGACTCTCAGTAGAAAGATTCTGCGAAGCAGTAAGAGCGGAAGGATTTGGCACTACACCAGGAGCGAATAAAGCTTTGCATCTGCATAACATATTCAAGGATTATAATGGATTGAATTATGATAAGCCATCAAGAGTGGCATTTACAGAAAGAGATGTTAGAAAGCTAGATGAAGGTATTACAGTATCCCAGCAAGTACAGGTATATTCCATTCCATGGTTTAAACATTATATGCCTGAATACATTGAAATGTATGCAAATGCATTTAAGAAGGTAGCGTTAAACTATAAAGAACTTCTTGCAGGCGATGAAAAAAGAGGAACTGAAAGCGGCAGATGGTTCTTCTACACTGATAAAAAGGAAAAGAAATGAGTAATGAAGTCATAAGATACGGAATAATAGGGTGTGGTGGTATTGCACATACACATGCAGAATCACTTATGCAGATAAAAGGAGCAAAACTAATCGGGGTAAGCGGATGCTCAGCACAGGAACCTTTAGGATTTGCTCAGAAATATGGCATAAAGAGTTTTGATAGTACAGAATTATTATTGAAAAGCCAAGAGATTGATGCCGTAACTATATGTACACCAAGCGGATTCCATGCTGCTATAGCAATTAACGCAGCAGAAAATAAAAAACATGCTATTATTGAAAAACCGTTATCCCTGACTGCTAAAAGTGCAAAACAGGTGGTTGAAGCGTTTAAGAGAAACAAAGTAACAGGAAGCGTAATATCGCAGTTAAGATTCTCTGAGGAAATCAGAAAAGCAAAAAAGCTTATTGCTGATAAAAAGCTTGGAGATATAATAATGACTAATCTTACAATGAAATACTTCAGATCACAAGAATACTATGATGCAGGAAACTGGAGAGGAACTTGGAAACTAGATGGCGGTGGAGCTATGATGAATCAAGGCATTCATGGTATAGACATGCTTCTTTTCCTCATAGGAGAGACGAAAAATGTATATGGATATATTCGTACACTTACTCACAATATAGAGGTTGAAGATAATGCAGTCGCATTAGTGGAGTTTAAAAATGGATCTCTTGGCACTATAACAGCATCGACTTCAATAGTTCCAGCAAAAAATAAAACCATAGAAGTGCATGGAACAAAAGGAACGATATTAATTGAGGAAGAACGCATTAGATACCTGCATATAAAAGGTGAAAAGGAGTATATAGCTGATGATATTGAACAGGGTGATTCCGCTACAAGCAATATAATTAAAGCTAGCGGCCATATTAAGCAGTTGGAAGATTTTACACAGTCTTTGATTGAAGGCAAACCGCCATTTGTATCGCTAGAGGACGGCATGAGAGCAGTAAACCTTATAACTTCAGTGTATGCATCTTCAAAAACAAATAGGATATACAATAAAAAAGAAGAATAGTAAAGTAATTTGTGATAATCAAGCGAAAGAGGGAATTGAAAAGTTCCCTCTTTATTGATATATTGTATTAATAATATACAAATATTTAACTTAGTTTATGAATATTTAATCAAATAATATAATAATTTACAAATAATTAATTTTGCGATATAAGAATATGTGATAAAATATTTTCATATTATCAATCTTGTATGTTGAATAAACAAAAGGGGAAGCATATGCTTGAAATTTTAAATGTAACAAAAAAGTATGGAAAACTGGTTGCAAATGACAATATATCTTTTCATGTAAATGATGGACAGATAGCTGTTTTACTCGGGCCAAACGGAGCAGGAAAGTCCACTATAATAAAATGTATAAGCGGTTTATTACGTTTTAAGGGTGAAATAAAAATAGATGGTTATGATAACAAATCTATTGAAGCTAAACAATTACTTGGATATGTGCCTGAAATGCCTGCAGTATACGATCTTTTAACTGTGGAAGAACATCTTGAATTCATAGCTCGAGCATTCAAGACCAGGGATGACGAATATGAGAAGAGCCTCCTGGATAGATTTGAATTGTGGGATAAGAAAAGCAAATTAGGTAAAGAATTATCCAAAGGTATGCAACAGAAACTATCTATATGCTGTGCTCTTGTTCATAAGCCTAAAGTAATAGTTTTTGATGAACCGTTGGTAGGTCTTGATCCTCATGCAATAAAAGTTTTAAAATCCATGTTCAAGGAACTAAAGGAAGATGGCAGGACTATTCTCATAAGTACTCATATGATTGACAGTGTTGAAGATTACTGGGATGTTGCACACATAATGATGAATGGTAGTTTTGCAGCAACAAAAGTAAATGAAAATGACTCAAGCACCAGTAAGGAAAGTCTGGAAGAACTATTCTTTGAAATTACTGAAAAAAAGAGTGAGGAAAAATGAAAACAAACGCTATAGCCTATCTTCTATCTAAAAAGTTGAAAAACAGTATAAAGCAATTGTTTAAGAATCCTGCAAGACTTATATATGCAATTGTTATAGTAGCATTAATTGTTTTTGTTGCGATATCAGGCGATAAGAGCGTTGATGAGAATACTGTCTTTCGTAATCCAAAGGAACTTTCAGCAGGTATTACGGCTTTATATATAATTATGTTCAGCTTTATTTCATATAATGGTTTCAAAAATGGAGCAACTATGTTCAAGATGCCTGATGTGAATCTTTTATTCACTTCGCCAATACATCCAAGAAAAACATTGTTTTATGGATTATTCCAGCAATTAGGAACATCATTACTCCTAGGCCTCTTCATATTATATCAATATGCATGGTTACATAGCGTATTCGGTATAACCTTCGTACAGCTCTTATTCATATTATTGGGATACTCATTATCTGTATTCGCTGCACAGTTAACTGCGATGGTAATATATTCATTTACAAGTTACGACGAAAAAAAGAAAAAAATCGTAGCAACTTTATTTTTCGGAATAATTATTGCATATGCACTAGGATTAGTGATGTTTCTTTTAAAGGACATGGACAATGTGCTTCCAAATCTTATAACTGCAGGCAACAGCATCTTTGTAAGACTTATGCCTGCTGGAGGATGGATTGGAGGTATAGTTACAGGAATACTTGTTAATGATTTTTCAATGATAATGCTTGGGGTGGTTCTGACAGTTGTGTATATAGCAGGTATGACAATACTGCTTTCGTTCGCTAAACAAGACTATTATGAAGATGTGCTTAAAACAAGCGAAGAACAACAGATGCTTTCATCTGCGCAGAAGGAAGGTAGGACTATTGAATCAGTTGGTAAGGTTAAAATAGGTAAAACCGGTCTTACTAAGGGAGAGGGAGCAAGCGCTTTTTATTACAAGCACAAGCTCGAAGAAAGAAGAGCAAGAAGGTTCATACTGGAACCAGTCACAATTGTATTTATGATTATTTCGATTATATTTGCTATCTTTATGAAAAACTTCGGCATAGTATCTATATTCGCATATACGACATATATGCAGATGATATCTGTAAAGATGGGTAGATTCTCAAAAGAATTATCAAAACCATATATATATCTAGTGCCAGAATCTTCATTTAAAAAGATTATTTACAGTATCGCTCAGTCATTTGCAGGATTTCTGGCTGAGGCTGTTATACTTTATATAGCACTTGCATTTATTATGAAACTAACCCCATATGATGTAGTCATACTAGTACTTGCAAGGCTTTCATTCTCATATATGTACACAGCCGGAAATATCCTTATACAAAGAGTTTTTGGAACATTATCATCAAGAACTCTTATATATATTTTTTATATGCTTGCAGTACTGATTATGGCAGCACCTGGTATGGTTGCAGCGATACTAGTAAGCACATCAGGCTGGTTCCTTTTATCACAGCATGTACTGCCGTTTTTAGCTATGACATTATGCAATATACCTATAACTTTACTAGTTATATATCTTTGCAGAAATGTTTTAAAATATGCTGAATTAAAATAACTATGGAGTAGAACAAATGGACAAAATTATTGAAGTAAAGGATTTGTCTAAATCTTATGGTACGATTCATGCTGTTAAAGGAATAAGCTTTTATGTGGAAAAAGGAAAACTTTTTGCTTTTTTAGGCCCTAACGGAGCAGGGAAGTCCACCACAATTGATATTATCTGCACCTTTTTAAAAAAAGACTCAGGCAGTGTAGTTATTGACGGGCTTGAACTAGGAAAAGATGATAATGCTATAAGGAATAAGATTGGAGCTGTTTTTCAAGATGGATTGCTGGATAATCTTCTTACTGTTGAAGAGAATCTGATTATAAGAGGCGGTCTTTATAAAAAAGATAAAACAGAGTTAAAACAAGCAGTTAAGGAAACAGCGGAATTAATGGGAATAACTGATTTGTTGAAAAGGCCATACGGTAAACTTTCTGGAGGACAAAGAAGAAGGTGTGATATCGCAAGAGCGCTGATAAATAAACCGCAGATACTATTTTTGGACGAACCCACAACCGGATTAGATCCTCAGACAAGAAAAAGCGTATGGGAAATTGTACAAAAAATACAAAAAACTAATAATATGACATTGTTCCTTACAACACACTATATGGAGGAAGCTGCAGAAGCTGATTATGTAATTATTATTGATGAAGGGAAAATTTCAGCAAAAGGAACACCATCTTATCTTAAGGAGACTTATGCAAAAGACAAGCTTTCCTTGATATGCAAGGATTCCAAAAAAGTTAGCTCTATATTAAATGGCATGAATATTCCTAATGAAATCGTATCTGACTACGTTAATGTAGTATTGAAGGAAACTATGGAAGCACTGGATATTATACAATCCTTAAAAGAACACATAAAAGGATTTGAAGTAACAGCAGGCACGATGGATGATGCATTTATTGGAATTACGGGAAAGGAGATAAGATCATGATGGTTTTTACAAAAAGAAACCTGTTGGTTTTTTTTAGAGATAAGGCAGCAGTCTTCTTTTCTTTATTAGCTTCTTTGATTATTGTAGTCTTATACCTGCTTTTTTTAGGGGATGTTTGGTCGAATAGTTTTCCAGGGATTGAAAATGCAAGATCAATAATGGACAGCTGGATAATGGCTGGACTTATTGCTGTTACTCCATTTACAGCAGCAATGGGAGCATTTGGCACAATGATTACTGATAGGACCTCTAAGATTTATAAGGATTTCTACTGTTCACCAGTAAGTCGTTTTGGTATTACTTCAGGTTATATCGTAAGCTCATTTATAATAGGGGTAATACTCAGTCTGTTTACGTTAGTTCTTGCTCAGGGTTATATACTTATTCAAGGCGGTGAGCTTATAAGCTTCCTTGTTTTTGTCAAGATACTCGGTATCATACTTTTATCTACTTTTATGAGTACATCTTTTGCATTCTTTATCGTGTCATTCTTTAACAGCCAGAACGGATTTGCAACCGCTTCAACAATATCTGGAACCCTGATAGGATTCCTAACAGGCATATATCTGCCAATAGGCATGCTGCCTAATGCAGTACAATATATTATAAAGTTTTTCCCTGTATCTCATAGTGCAGTGCTTTTACGTCAGATAATGATGGGAAAGATGATGGATAAAGCTTTTGAACAAATACCTGTTGAAGCAGCAGATGAAATAAAGCAAATGCTAGGAGTTGTATTTAAATTCAACGAGTACACAATGACTCCTTCAGTTCATTTGTTAATACTGATAGTTACAGGAATACTATTTTTCGGATTGGCATTGTTAAGCATGTCAAGAAAGAAGAAATAAAGCGAATCTAATAAAAAGCTGTAATTAGAGAGCTAACCTTTCAGGTTATTCATAATATGTCGGATGCCCTGCAATACTTACTACTTGTCAATAACAACATGCTATTACTTTACTTAATCTTTTGATATAATGTGCAGGTTGACAAGGAAACAATGATGGGAAAAAAGAGTAAGGCCTGGGCACATATAATAGCATTAATAACGATAATAGTGTGGGGAAGTACCTTCATAGCAAGCAGGTTCATGTTGGATTATTTCACGCCGCTTCAAGTTATGACAATGAGATTTATAATAGCATACATTGTACTTTTGCTAATGAAGCCAAGGTTTAAGAAAATAATATGGAAAGATGAATTAATATTCCTTCTTATGGGTTTGACTGGCTGTTCAATATATTTTTTAGCAGAAAATACAGCTCTTACTATTACCTCCACTTCAAATGTAAGCATTATTGTCGCATCATCTCCTATCCTGACTGCGCTTTTAGCACATATTTTTACAAAAGACGAGAAACTGAAAATAAATACTATAGCAGGTTTCATAATCGCTTTTATAGGAGTTGCTTTTGTCGTATTCAATGGGACATTTATTTTAAAGCTTAATCCGATAGGGGATCTGCTAGCTTTTATATCCGCATTATCATGGGCAATTTACTCGCTTATACTTAAAAATGTCGTCAACCGTTATGATAATATTCTTTTAATACGTAAAGTTATGTTTTATGGGTTACTTACAGCTTTTCCTTTTCTTTTACTTGAAAAAAAGCCTTTTAATTTGGAAGCATTGGCTAATCCGAAACTGTTAATAAGCATTTTATTTCTTGGAGTAGTAGGTAGCGGGTTATGTTATTTGATATGGAACCTGTCAGTTAGAAAGCTAGGCATTGTAACAACAAATAGTTATATTTACGTAATTCCATTTGTGACAATGATTTTAGCTGCAATACTGCTTAAAGAACAGATAACAATAATAGGAATTTTAGGTGCAATATTGATTATATTAGGAGTTGTAATTACAAGTTCACCAAAAAACTCTTTTCATAAATAGTTTCACAAGTTATTTCAAAAACATTTTAATCATTTTATAGTTACGTTCGCTATATGGATGGTATCTCATAGGAAGATCCAGCCAGTTTGCTTTATTTAAAATGCCTTTATAATGAGTGAATGTATCAAAACTGAATTTGCCATGATAAGAACCCATACCACTATATCCGACACCGCCAAATCCCATTTTGGATGTTGCAAGATGCACTATAGTATCATTTATACATCCTCCACCGTACGAAAGGCTTTCAGTAATCTTCTTTTGTACATACTTGTTTGTAGAAAATATATATAGAGCAAGCGGTTTTTCCCGAGTCTTTAGATGTGATATGACATCATTAATATCAGTGTATGTCAGTATTGGAAGGATAGGTCCAAATATCTCTTCTTGCATGATTCTAGAGCTATAAGTTATATCGGTCAAAACTGTGGGTTCAATTAAAAGACGTGACTTATCGTTTCTTCCGCCTGTTGCTATTTTTTCATTCTTCATTAATTCTATAAGCCTATAAAAGTGCTTTTCGTTAATTATTCTTGGCAAATTATCATTTAGCATAGGATTATCACCAAAGAAATCCTTAATAGCAATTCTCAAAGCTTCTACAAATGCATCCTTTATACTTTCATGGATTAGAACATAATCTGGTGCTACACATGTCTGTCCTGCATTTAGATATTTACCAAAAGCTATCCTTTTTGCAAACAAAGGTATATCTGCACTTTTGTCTACTATTGCAGGACTTTTTCCACCAAGTTCAAGGCTTATAGGCGTAAGATGTTTTGATGCAGCTTCCATTACAGTTTTACCGACAGCAGTACTGCCTGTGAAGAAAATATAGTCAAATTTATGTTCTAAAAGTTCGGAATTTTCCTTTCTTCCGCCTTGAACGACTGCAATATAATCCGAAGGATATATTTTTTCTAATATTTGAGCTATTACCTCAGAAGTTGCAGGAGCATACGCAGAAGGTTTTATGATTGCACAATTCCCAGCTCCTATTGCTCCTATAAGCGGCTCTATACATAACTGGAACGGATAATTCCATGGTGCCATAATAAGTACCACTCCGTATGGTTCTGCTATTATATAGCTTTTTGATGGAAACTGTGCGAGAGGAGAAAGTACTCTTTTGGGTTGTGACCATTTTCTCAAATGCTTAATGAAATACCTTAACTCATCCCTTACCATACCTATTTCTGACATGTAGCCTTCGAAGGAAGATTTATTAAGATCTTTTTTTAATGCTTCAAGTATGTTTTCTTCATTTACAACTATCGCATCATAAAGCTTGTTTAAAGCATCTGCTCTGAAATTAATATCTTTTGTTACATCAGAATTAAAGAATACACGTTGTGACTGTATAAGCTTAGATATGTCCATAATATTCCTCCAATATTTGTATTTACATATAGATATATTATACAACAATAAGTTAGCTTAATGCAGAAAAAAGACTACTTATGAAGAGTTATTACTACTATTTCTGGTCTGTTAAATAATCGGAACGGGAAAATACTGTTACCTAGACCTCTGTTAATTATAACTGATGTATCAGAAAAGTTGTGCATCCCTTCTGAATATTTTGGAAATAATCCTTGATCAGGAGCGATAAGCCCTCCAATAAAAGGTAAACGTATCTGCCCTCCGTGTGCATGGCCACATAACACAAGGTCTGCGTTTATAGTATTGAATAGTTCTGGAGCATATGGCTTATGACATAAAACTAAATTGAAATTATCTTTTGATAAAGAAATATCAGTATCAATCTCATATTCAGTATCTGAATATCCATATATAGTTATGCTTTCGTCTTTTATAAATATCTCTTGTTTGTTATTTTCCAGTACTGTTACATCATATTTATCTAATATCTGAAGAAGAGCAGGATACTGATCAGACAAATTCTCATGATTTCCACTAACGAAATATACTTTGGAAATATTTATAATTCTCCTTATGAACTCTTCTGTTACATCAAGGGATTTATCATTTTTATCAATTAAATCACCTGTTATTACGATAATATCAGGATTAAGAGTACTTAACTTAGTCACTCCTCTTCCCTTATAGTTTTTACCATGCAGATCAGACAGATGAACGATAGTATATCCATCAAAGGTATCACTTAAGTCACTGCTATATTTTTCATATTTTGTTATTACTATGCTGTTATTTCCCCATAATATGAGAGGAACAAGCAATACGATTATTGTAGTGATTATAAGAATTGATTTAATTATTTTTTTATATTTTCTGTTTTTTTGTAATCCGTTAAATTCCATCATAAAAGCCATTATACTATACCGCTCCCCATTGTCAAGACACGAAATGATGAAACCATAGTTGCTCCTTCCTTGTCCTGTTGTCAGTATTATCAAGCGGCAGCTGCCGCATATGACCTCCTGTAGATATTGGCTGGCACATCCCCTTTGAGGGAATCGTGCGGCCTGTATGAGTTGTATTTCCTGATATATGCATTTATTCCCTTCCTCAATTCAGCTGGCGTGTTGTACTCGTTTATGTATATGTCGTCGTACTTCAGGCTTCTGAAGAAGCGTTCCGTCCTCACGTTGTCCAGAGCCTGCCCTTTGCCGTCCATAGATATCCTGACCCCTCTGCTTTCAAGAAGACTTATGTATTCCGGATTCGTGAAATGGCTTCCCTGGTCGCTGTTGATTATCTCAGGCCTCTTCCCTGATAACGCCCTCTTGAGGCAGGACATCACGAACCCCTTGTCCAAAGTGCTTGACAGCTCATAATCCACTATGCATCTGCTGTACCAGTCTATGATTACGAACAGGTACATGAACCCTTTACTCATCCTCACATACGTTATGTCTATGCCCCAGACATGGTCGGGATGCGTAACGGTCAGGTTCCTCAGCAGGTATGGCTTCACTTGCCCGGCATGGTATCTTTTGCTCAGGTTAGGCTTGGGGTATACCGTTATTATCCCCATCTTCCCCATCAGACGCCTTACGGCCTTCCTGTTTATCAGGATATCCCTCCTGAGTATGTCGGTTATCTTGCGGTAGCCGTAGGTAGGGCTCTCGGTGTGGATTTGGTCGATAATGTGCATTATCCTGATATTCCGCTTATCCTCAGTCCTGGCTTTACGCTCATAGTACGCGCTGCTCCTGTTCACTGACAGGAGCTCGCACTGCCGCTTTACCGTGATGTCAGGGTTACCCCTCTCAACGTATTCCAGGCGTTCACTTTCTTTTGAGGATTTCCGCAGATTTTTTTTTGAGGAAGTCGACCTCTACGGTCAGCTGCCCTATCTTGCGGTGGAGGCCTTCAATCTCCTCCTGTTTCTCCTCAAGCTCCTTCTCTGCTGTTGAAGGGCCCTTCTTGAATACTTCTTGGGCTCTCTCCATGAATTCCGACTTCCACCTGCTTATTACTACAGGGCTGATCTGATACCTGGTTGCTAACTCATTTAGTGTCATTTCCTCCCTCAACAGCTCCAGCACTACCTTTGCTTTAAATTCCGGTTCAAAATTTCTTCTTAGTCTGCTCATGCCTCCATTTAACTATGTTTTACATATTTGTGTCAACTGGTATGGGTGCAGTATATACTATTAAATTAATAAGAAGGAAGGCTTTTAATAAACTTATTAATATTTAGTATTATTTATATTTTTTGCAGTAACACATTCATATTCCTAGATAGTTCTTAATATGATATACTTTTTAATATAGTAATTCTGTAAGAGGTATCTATGGGCAATATATGGTTAGCATTCGGTCTGACACTTATAGCAGGACTATCGACAGGTATAGGAAGCCTAATAGCTTTTTTTGCAAAAAAGACAAATACCAAGTTTTTATCGATAAGCTTAGGCTTTTCTGCTGGAGTAATGATTTATGTATCAATGGTGGAGATATTTTCAAAGGCATCACAAATGCTTTCCGCTGTACACGGTGAGAAAAAGGGTGTTCTTTACGGAATTATTGCATTTTTTGCAGGCATGTTCCTTATAGGACTCATTGATAAGCTCTTGCCAAGTGAAAAAAATCCTCATGAAGTTAAATTTGTTGAATCAGAAAATGAAGATGTAAAGAAGAGCAAGTTGAAAAGAATGGGTGTGCTCACTGCACTTGCTGTAGCAATACACAATTTTCCTGAAGGACTAGCAACCTTTGTAGCAGCTTTGCAAGAACCGAGAGTTGCAATTCCAATTGTTGCTGCTATTGCAATACACAATATACCTGAGGGAATTGCTGTTTCGGTACCGATATATTATGCTACAGGTAGTAAAAAGAAAGCTTTTTTATATTCCTTTGCTTCAGGTTTGTCCGAACCTATAGGTGCTCTTATAGGATATCTTATCTTAATGCCTTTTATGAATGATACAATCAATGGTGTTTTATATGCTTCAGTAGCAGGTATAATGGTATTCATATCTATAGATGAATTACTTCCGTCTGCTAGAGAATATGGAGAGCACCATCTTTCTATTTATGGAATGATTGCAGGCATGATTATTATGGCGATGAGTCTTTGGTTGTTCATATAGATGATATGCTCACACCACTTTAATAAGTGCATGTAACTCATTAAAGCAGTTATAAATAATTAATTATATTTCAATACACAGCATTATTATATAAATTCAATCTATTTGCATAGATATTTTTTCATTATTTTTACACGATGTTCAAGAACCCTTTTCACTAAAGCAGATGTGTGATCTATATCAAATCCATGGTATGCACCTTCTACTAAATATGTTTCTACAGGTATATTTTCATCTTTAAGTTTTTCCGCATAGGCTATTGCTTCATCTCTTAATGTATCTATTTCCAATGCTTCAATATAAGCAGGAGGCAAATTACTGAAATTAGAATTATGTAAAGGCGCTGCATATCCAAGTTTATCCATATATCCATTCTTTAAATACAGATTCCACATATGGATAGTAGCAGTTTTTGTCCAAGGTGCGTCTTTGTATTCATTCATAGATACTGATGTAATGGAATTATCAGTCACAGGATAAATCAATATCTGTGCGTTAGGTATATGCTTATTATTATCTCTTAACATATGGCATACAGAAGCAGCAAGACATCCGCCTGCACTATCACCATATAATACTACGTTGGTTTTATCAACAAAATATCGGTTACTGTATTCAATAATATGATTATATGCATAATAACAATCATTTAACGGGGTCGGGAAAGGATGCTTAGGAGCAAGGCGGTATTGAGGTAGAAAAACCCTGCAGTTTAATGTTTTAGCGTAATATGCGGCATTATTAATCATAAGGCTCACAATAGGGAATATGAAAGCCCCGCCATGAAAATATATAATAGCAGGAAGTGCTTTTTTAACATCAGCAGGTTCAATAACAGTACAAGGTATTTTTTTATTATCTTCAACAGGTATTCTAATAACACTTTTTTTGATTTCGCTTTTAGATGTGAATTTAGGAATCTGTAAATAAGAGAGATAACATCCAAATTTCAAAAATGCAAGGATTAAAGGATTCTTAAAATTTATATCGCCTAGACTTATAGGTTTTTTTAGTTCTTTGCTATAGTTATATATGCTCATTTACTTGATTCCCTCAGTTTCTGTTTTGTTTGTTAATTATAAAAACTAGATTAATGCATTAATATTTTATCATAGTAAAGATATATTTTTAACATATCTATTGTTTTATATCTTTCTTAACAGATATTAAAAGTCTGAAATATAAGGAAAATGAATAAACTAAACAGCAGGGATTATCCCTGCTGCTAAGTTTACATATAAACTCTTTATTCGTACATTTTCTGGTTTTACTTCTTTTGCTTTCTGAAGCAGAGGAACCAGTCAAGGCAGTACATATTTTCGTCTTTTGATTCCATTCTTTCTTTTGCAGTACCACATGATCCAGCTGTAGGAACTATAACATCATCACCTGGTCTCCAGTCTGCTGGGGTAGCACATTGTTCAGCATCAGCTTTTTGCAATGCCTGTATAATACGTTTGATTTCGTCAAAATTTCTGCCTGTAGAAAGAGGATAATACAATATTGTTCGTATCTTTCCCTTAGGATCGATTACAAATACAGCACGGACTGCCTGAGTATTGGATTGTCCTGGTTGAACCATACCGTAAAGTTTAGAAACATCCATACGGATATCTTCAATAAGAGGGAATTTAATTTCAATATTTTTCTTTCCATTCCACTCAAGTTCCTGAATCCTGCGAAGCCATGCAATGTGAGCATAGAGAGAGTCGACTGAAAGACCTACAAGCTCAGTATTAAGTGCTTTAAACTCTTCCATCATTGATCCAAATGTCATAAATTCTGTTGTGCAAACAGGAGTAAAATCAGCTGGATGTGAAAAGAGTATTACCCATTTTCCTTTATAATCTGCAGGAAAGTTAATCTTGCCTTGTGTTGTTACAGCTGTAAAAGCTGGTGCATCATCTCCCAAAAGGGGCATTCTTGTTAAATTGTTTTCGTCCATATTTATTTCCTCCTAATATGTTAATTATACTATGTCCTAATTATATAAGCAACTTTATATAAAAAATGTGATAAAGTCACTGTTACAACAAATACAAGGTATATAATATGATTATGAAAATGATTTGGCTTAACCACAGAGGAGGGAGAAAAAATGGCAGTATTAAAAATAACAAAAAGCAATTTTGAAAATGAAGTATTAAAATCAGATAAACCCGTTCTTATAGATTTCTGGGCTAGTTGGTGTGGACCTTGCAGAATGGTAGCACCTACAATAGAAGCAGTTGCTGCTGAAGTAACTGACAAGGTAGTAGGTAAAGTTAATGTTGACGAAGAACCTGAACTTGCACAGCGCTATGGCATAATGAGCATTCCTACTTTGGTTGTTATCAAGAATGGAAATGTTGTAAGAAGAACTGTTGGCGTACAATCAAAACAAGCTATATTAGATTTGCTTGAGGTATAGATTCAAAATCCCCTTTTGAATGATATAAATCCTATAATCAAAAAGATACCGCCTTTGATAGGCGGTATCTTCATTTTAACATTAAACAAAATAATAATTACATATCAAGCTTTTGATCACCAAATTTAATTATACCTTTCTTTCTCATTAGTTCAGATACTAAGAGGGCTACAGCTGCTGGAAGTATGAACTGTACTCCTATAATTGTTAGTAATGTGTACCAAGTAGAGAAACCATCCGCTATCATTGTCTTAAAAGTCATTATTGGTCCTACAAGACCAGCTGTTCCCATACCTGAACCAGTTGAATCACAGGTCATCTTGAAAAGCCATGCTGATACAGGACCTGCTACAGCACTTGCAATTATTGGTGGTATCCATATAACTGGTTTTCTTACTATGTTAGGCATTTGAAGCATAGATGTGCCAAGACCTTGTGCTATTAAACCATTTACTTTATTTTCTCTGTAACTGCTAACCGCAAATCCTATCATCTGTGCACAACATCCTGCTGCTGCTGCTCCTGCAGCAAGTCCTGAAAGTTTAAGTATTATACCTAAAGCTGCAGAACTTATCGGTAAAGTTAAAACACAACCCATTACGACAGCAACAACAAGACCTACGATAAGCGGTTGCTGTTCTGTACCCCAATTAATAATAGCGCCTATTGCTTCCATAAATTTAGAAATAGGAGGACCTATTAATAATCCTACAACAGAACCGGTAATAATAGTAACAAGAGGAGTAACAAGTATATCAACTTTAGTTTTACCAGAAACCAAATGACCGATTTCTATTCCAACTAGAGCACCAAGGAATGCTCCTAAAGGTTCGCCGGGACCAAGCAATAATAATCCTGTTCCAGGAAATGCTGTGCCTGCCAATATACTTGCGGCAAATGCTCCTACCATACCTGCAACACCAGCTGATACTGATACAAGAATTGATTCTTTGAATTTATATGCTATTCCAAATCCGATCCCAGCTCCTGTTAGAGCCTTGGCTACTGACGCTACCATATTTATGTATTTACCAGCCGTACCTCCCACTAATGAACCTATCTGAGCAATTATAGTACCAATTATCAAAGTGGCAAATAAACCTAAAGCCATTCCTGAAAGCCCATCAATAAATACATGGTTTAAGTATTTCTTTATTTTATTCCAAAACTTGTGCTCCTTTTTTTCGGTCATGACTATCTCCTTTATCGTTTTTCCTATTGAACTACATATATTATGTTATGTCAAATAAAAAGTGAAAGTTTGTTAAATTTTTAACATATAAGTATTGTACCTTTTGATTGAATAAGTACAGACGGCATGGTAACATTTTATAAAAGGAGGATTTCATGAAGATTACGACAAGAAAACTTGTAATAACAGCTTTAGGACTTGCATTAGTCATTATACTGCCTTTCCTTACCGGACAAATACCACAGATTGGCAGTATGCTTCTTCCGATGCATATACCAGTACTCCTAATAGGATTTATATGCGGGTGGCCATATGGTCTTATACTAGGCTTAATATCTGCTCCGATAAGAAGCCTTATATTTACAATGCCACCGATGTATCCTTTTGCAATTGCAATGGCATTTGAAATGGCTGCATATGGTGCAATTGCGGGCATTGTATATAGAATACTTCCAAAGAATACGCTTAACATATATATAACGCTTATTTCATCCATGATAGGCGGAAGGATAGTGTGGGCAGTTGCAAATTATATACTTTTTACTGCAGTGGGAAACAGTTTCACATTTAAGCTATTCTTAGCAGGAGCCTTTGTTAATGCTTTGCCAGGTATTATCTTACAGATTATATTAATACCATTGCTTGTATTGGCATTAAATAAAGCTAACATTATAAGGGATTAGAAAAGAGGAATGGAATGATTATAACTCATCTGACTCATAGTTCATTCCTTATTGAAACAGAGAAAGCTTACTTGCTTTTTGATTATTTTGGAAAAGGGCAGTTACCAATTAGTATTAAAAAGAATATTTATATATTTTCGAGCCATAACCATCATGACCATTTTGATATGCAAATATTCAAGCTTTTTGGAGATAAGCCAAGAGCTTTTTTTATATTGTCCTACGATATAAAAAGGAAGTTTGGAAATAAGATTAGTTCAACTTATCCTAAGTGCCAGAATAATATAAAATATGTGATGCCTGATAAGAAGTTAGATATTGAAGATATCCAAATAGAGACTATAGGCTCAACCGATGCAGGAGTCGCATTTTTAGTTGCTTACGAAGATAAAATATTTTTTCATTCAGGAGATTTACATCTTTGGATATGGAAAGAAGAGAGTAAAGAGTATAATCAGAAGATGGAGAAACGATATTATAGAGAAATCAAAAAACTAGATAACAGGAAAATCGATTATGCCTTTTATCCTGTGGATATTCGACAACAAGAAGATTATGATAAGGGAATAAAATACTTTATGGAGCATACAAAAACTGATAAAATTTTTCCTATGCACTATTTTGGTAATTACACGACAACAGATCTTATTTTTCAAAATAAATCCCTAAGCAGTTTTTATGAGAATATAATAAGGATAGAACATGAAAATCAGAAATTTTATTTTGAGGAGGATATATGAAGCACGCATTCGCACATTTTAATTTCAATGTAAAAGACCTTGATAAGTCCATTGCTTTTTATAAAGAAGCATTAGGTCTTGAAGAAGCAAAAAGAAAAGAAACAGAAACATTTACTCTTGTATTTATGAAGGATTGTGAAACAGGTTTCATGCTGGAACTAACCTATCTGAAAGACTTTGATAAATCTTCATATGATCTTGGTGATAATGAATTCCATCTGGCTATGGTTAGTGATGATTTTGAAGCATCATATCAAAAGCATAAGAAAATGGGATGCATATGTTACGAGAATAAGAAAATGGGATTATATTTTATAAATGATCCAGATGGTTACTGGATCGAGATACTTCCAAAAAGATAAGAGGCGAAAATGGAATTCGACAGGGATTACGATAGGCATAATGAAGAAGTAAAAAAAGTTTGGGAAACATATAATGCAAAAAAACCTTTAAGAATGCCGGTAATTCTTGGAGTGAATAATAGAATAATACTGCTCGATAGCAAGCTTAATACAAAAGGATATACATTCGAACAATATTTTCATGATCCGGTTATTTTGACTGAAGTCTGTTGTGAATGCGAATATCAACTACGGCATAATATATATGCTGATCATGATATGGGAATGCCTGAAGAAGGATGGACAGTCACTTCCGATAAACAGAACCTGTATGAATGTGGATGGTTTGGCGCGAAAATAGTTTATCCAAATAACAATGTACCTTTTTCAGAACCTTTCCTTGATGAAAAGAATAAATATGAGTTTTTGAAAAAGCCTTTCCCTAAGCTTTTTGATAACTTTGAAGAACAGTCATATAATACATACAATGTGATGTTAAAACTTCAGAAAGAGGGTTATGAATATAAGGGAAAGCCTATAAAAAAAGTAAATTATGGTTCCATGGGTACAGATGGACCTATGACATTAGGCTGTATGATTAGAGGAGCAGAAAACTTTTGCTCAGATCTGATTGAAGATCCACAATATTCTAACGAACTTATGGATTATCTTGTTGAGGCTGCAGCTTACCGAATAAGAGGATTAAGAAAACATTTCGGGTTCAAAGAAGTTAATGACGGATTTGGTTTCGGTGATGATTCTATAGCTCTTGTTTCCTGTGATATGTATAAAGAAATGATATTTCCTCATCACAAGAAACTATTTACTCTTTTATTAGAGGATTTTGATACTAGCATAAACTCTATAAATTCCTTCTTATATGCTTCCATTTTATCTTAAAACCTCCTGTTTATAAGGCTTTCACGCCTTTATTATTGTCTCAAATTGCTTTACTACACACTTTTTACACACTTTACACCGCTTCCATCTTCCTCATCTCGTCAAACAAGGTATCATCTGTTACGTGACAATACAAATCCATTGTCAGCTGTAAGGAGCCATGTCCGAGAAGCTTCTGCACGCTCTTAGGCTGCATTCCGTTCTCGATTGCCCTTGTTGCAAAGGTGTGACGGAAACAATGGGGAGAGAACCTCTCAAATTCCGGGTGTTCCTTCTTAATTCGTCTCGTTGTTACATCCATACATTCCTGTACGATGAACTGCTGTGTAGGTCGATTGTTTCTGGTTACGAAAACCAGATTCTTGTATTCGTCCTGTGCTGTTTGTGCGTTCTTAAACAGAATCTCCTGCCTGCGAACTCTTTGTTTTTTCAGAGCTTCCATAGCTCTTGTTGTTAATGGAATGGTTCGCTTGCTGTTATGCGTCTTGGTATCATGCCATTCAAAGACATATTTGCCATCCTTGCGGAAATAGCATAAGGAACGTCTGACGTGTACAACCTTCTGTTCAAAGTCTACATCAGACCACTGAAGCCCCATCAACTCACCAATACGCATTCCTGTGTCGATTGCCACTACATATAAATTGTAGTAGAATGTGTCCTTCGCATAGCTAAAAAAAAGCTCCGTTTCACCTACCGTTAATACTCTACGTTCTTTCTTAACCTCTTTAGAAATCACAGTATTGATCTGCTTAGCAGAATTTTTGATAAGTAAATCAGAGTCTATTGCTTTCTCCAGCATATCGACCAGTATCTTTTTTGAATTCTTACGCTCATTGTCTGTTTCCAGTTCGTTAATCGCCTGCTGCATAATCAGTAAATTCAGGGATGTGAGTTTTCTCCATCCCAGAGCCTTCTGTATTCTGCGATAATGACCTGCGTATGTCTCCTTGGTGGAGGCTCTGCAATTCTTCTTGCAGGTATCCATCCAGATTTCATACCATTCGTCAAGCGTTACGTCCTTCGTAACAACATTGAGTGCCTTTTCATCCTCATACTGTTCGTTTCTAAGCTTCTGTCTTACCTCATTCAGCGTCTTTGCGTAAACTGTCTGTTTCTTACCAAAACGATTCACGAATCTTCCCTGATAAAGACCATCCTTTCTCTGTGATAAGCCTTTACCTAATTCTTTACCATTAAGGGATTTACCCATTTGTGCCTCCTTCCTAAGTGTAGAATAGGAAAGATTCCAAATATCGTCCCTATTTTACCATAAAACCTTAAAATTATCAATCCGTTTCAAAAATTGAATTCTCATTTTGAAACCCTCCGTGTTCTTATTATGAAAGAATCTGATTCAATAACCAGTGGTCTAATCTGCCCTTATGAGCATATAGTCTGTTACCGATTCTTACCGTGAAACCATTGGCCGGATTGGAAAGCAATTCTCTTGCTTTCGTCTGTCCAATACCAAGGTACTCACACATTTCCTTTACATTTAATAATGCTCTTGTATCAAGTTCTGTTTTCATGGTAGTCCTGCCTCCTCTCGTAATATTCTCATTAACCACCTTCTTTCCTACCCGCAATAAGCGGTTCCTAAAGTAAGATTGTTCCAGTACTCTTAGTTTGGTTTTCTACGTATCCACTGTCTGGATTCTTTAGCACCGATTTCTCACTACTGAAACCTGCCTGTGGGCCTCTCCTGCGCGAGATCATCTCCCACCCTTGACGGAAGTGTCTGTTCTTTGCTCCGCTTAAATTGCTTTAAGCATCATCGCAAAGTCCGTTGACTGTGAATACAACTCATGAAGTTTTCAATGTACAGTTAAAACATTTCGATATTCTTGTAGAACATCTGTTTGTTTTGTGTTATGATTGTTGTAGCCGATTTGCTTCATTTCTGATGCCGCCCGGCTACGTTTTGTAAGTTAATTGTAGTAAAATATAGAGAATAAAATAATTGACGGTCACTTGACCGGAACTTGACATAGAAATTTTTCAAAGATTGAAAATATAGAAAGACAAATAAGATAGATAAGATAGATGGATTGATACATCTTCTCTGAAAGGAGCACGCAGATGAGAAACAGACTGACCTTCGCCAATGTGATTGGTGTATTACTGGAAAATAAAAAGAAAACCTACCCGCAGCACCAGCTTGTACGCAGTCTGTTCTCTGCATATCTGGATGATACTCTGACAGCTTCGGAATTAATCGCAGATGACACGACGATGTACAGCCGCTGGTGCAATGGCGCCCGCCCGATTCCTATAGATATCCTAAAGACTTATGAAGATGAGGATGAATGGGATACGATGGAGGATGATTTCAGAGATAAGATTATTCCGAACCTGTTGAACGAAGCACAGGCTCGAATCCAGATGGAGGAATTGATTACAGACAGTATAAAAACCATCGGGCAGGAAATGGCTGATGCGCTGATTCAGGAGCCGGATAATGCAGCCTTTTTCTGCTCTGTGGTAAGATATGCGATTTTGAATGACCATAGCACAGGTGCGCTCTATTCTCCCGACCTTTCGGAAGTGATTCTTTGCAATAAGCTTCCCTCCTGCAATCAGGCATTCATTGGACGAAAGGATGAGATAAAAGCAATCGCATCACATCTTTCCAATCAATCCGTCTTATTCATTACCGGTATGGCAGGCATTGGAAAAAGCGAAGTTGCCAAAGCCTATGCACAGAAGAACCGTAAAAAGTACACCAATATCATTTATCTGTATTACACCGGTGATTTGAGAAAAGACATCGCAAACCTTACATTTGCAGATGATTCCGTAGAAATGAATGAGGAAGTCCGTTTTCAGAATCACTATAAGGTGATGCAGAAACTCCACACAGATACACTGCTGATTCTGGACAACTTCAATGTGCTTCCAAAGGACGAACCCTTCTTAAAGGAACTGATGAAGAATGATATGCAGCTATTGATTACCAGCAGATGCAGACTTAAGAATTATGATTCTATAGAAATAAAGGAACTGGATAAAGAAAAAGAGCTGACAGAACTGTTCTACAAGCATTGTCCTTCTGCAAAACGTGATCCGGACAGTGTGTCTGCCATTATAGAAGAAGTGAACTGTCATACCCTGACTGTCTGCATGGCTGCTCTTACCTTAGAAGCCAGCGGCATGGAACCGGAAGAATTGTTACAGGAGCTGCGTTCCTGCGGTATCGGGCAGAATACAGAAGAAATCGAGGTATTCAAGGATGATGAATTCTCCTATGCCAGTATGATGGGACACCTTCGCATGTTGATGAAACTCAACAGATTAAATGAGGACTGCATTGATATCCTCCGTAACCTCTCGCTCCTGCCGGTATCAGGAGTGTATAAAAGTGCGTTCAAAATGTGGCTGGAACTGGATTCTCTCAAAAATGTAAATGAGCTGATACGCTATGGTATTATCAGTGAAGATACCGAAAACAAGACGATTGCACTGCACCCACTCATTCAGGAAGTGGCAATTGCAGAGACCTTCCCAACCGTATCAGACTGCCATGTGATGTTAAATCACCTGCATTTGATTTGCCTTGCTCACGGTCTGGATGTAAAAAGACCAGTGACTGTCATGGAATGTCTGAAAAGTATCAATAGACATATCATCATAGATAACAGGGCTTACTATCTGCTGTTCTTACAGGATATGTTCCCTTATTTTGACAAGTATCTGGATACTGATTACCTGCCGGAGCTGGTGGAGCGAATCGAATATGTAATGAATCTAATGTATGAAGCAGGCAAGTCGGATGGAGCGAATAAACCATATAATTCAAATGAGTCAATCACACCAGATATTACGGAAGAAACCAACCACATTTCTGCCTGTGACAAAGCATTATTATTAGATTACAAGGCACAGCTTCTGTTCCCACGCAAGGAATATGATAATGCCATTAAGAAATATAAAAAGGCGATTGTCCTCATGGAAAATTACCATAAGACCAATACTGCGGATGCCCGTTCCGCCAATCTGCTTTCAAACCTGCACAACAACCTCTCTACTGCTTATCTGTTCCGGAAGAAACGTGAAGAAGCTGTAACAGAATTAAAGACAGCTTTCACAGTACGCAGGGAATATGCCAGTCTTGGATTGATAGAGAATAATGATACCCTGCAGCAGACACTCTCACTTGCTAACATGCTGGTGCAGAATAAGGAATATGATTCAGCTCTTGAAGTCATTGATTTCTGCGAATCTACCATTGAGGAAGTCATTGGTACAAACAATCTCGATTATGGACTGTGTGAGTTCTACCGTGGTGTTATCGCCTACACTCGTTCTCAGCCGGTAATAGCAGAACAGCACCTGCTTAACGCAGATGCTGTTTTTCATGATGTTATGAACGAGAACCCGGATAATGATTATTCCAAAAGTACTGCTCGTTATTTGTATAGTTTGTATATGAGATGGGGAAGGAAAGAGCTTGCGGAGCAATATAATAAAATACTAATCAGCACGCATTAGGTATTGCCATAACAATGATACATATCGTCAGATAAGAGGCATTGAATGTCAATATTGTACTTCCAGATTGCAGTGTATAGTTTGCTGCATCCACAAGTTTACCATCCACATAGATTCCGGTTAATTTATCAAGCGCTCCATCACATGTAATCGATAAAGTTCCATCTGTACTTAACTCGTGTGTTCCACCTGCACCTGCCGTGATGGTATAAGTTGGTGTTGTATCTGCTGTAATAGTTACAGTTGCGCCCGCTGCATAACTTCCATCACCTGTTCCGTTGTTTACCGTTACTGCATAGGTGCTTGGAGCCGGTGCTGGTAACTCTATTACATAGGTCGCACTTGTAACACTGCTGTTCTGCATACCAGACTTCACAGCAATTGCCTTAATGGTTGTTGATATGCGTTTTCCTGCTGTTCCTGTTACAGGAATCGTCGTGGTAAGTGTTACACCATTCTGATCTATATTAGAAGGGCAGGTTACTGTTCCATTTAAGGTAACTGACTGTTCTGTTAATACTGCCGGATTATAACTTCCACTGGCTGGTGAAGTTGTATCCCATGCAACTTCTGCTGTTGTCTCTGTATTTCCTTCTGTAACAATTGCTACACTTGTTGGAAGCCCCATATCAGCATAGTGCGTGAGGGCAAGCATAGGAAGTGGGTACCCGCTTCCTATGCTTGCTATTCATCTTTTCGCTTTCTTCCACGATAAAGACAGAGATTTGCCAAACACACCCGCAGAAAAAGAAAAACGCCATAGAAACACAGCGTTTCCATAGCGTTCTTAGTACCTATTTAAATTATTCAGGAAGCTTTTTGGCGTTTTTTAGGCATTCTGTGCTTTTCTTTTTGCAATTTCTTCTTTCATTGCCGGAAGTGTTTTTTCCAGATCAAACTTGCTTACAAGAATAAACATAATAACAAATATCACTAACGGTGTTACAATAGCGAATCCGTAAATTGCCATTTTTGTAGCTGCCGGCGCTACAGTCTGTGCAGCATCATAGCCGACTGCCGCAAGGAACCAGCCGATGATAGATGTTCCGAGTCCGCTTCCCACTTTACCACCAAAGCTGGATGCACTGTTGGAGATTGCTACCATTCTTACACCATATTTATATTCATTATAATCAATTGACATTGCCGTCATAACTCCAACCAGACACATCATCGGAATGGTTGCAAATGTTGTAATACTTCCGAACAATGCGTAGCAGATAAAGATGTCTTTTGTGAAGAGAAGCAGTATATTTGCTCCTGCCCCCATTGCAAAGCTCACCAGCAGCGTTTTCACAACACCAAGTTTCTTAATCATCGGTCCTACAAGTATGAATCCTAACAGGGTCGGAATCATTCCGATTCCTCCGAGAACGCCGACCAGGTTGTCATTGCCGAAAATCCATTTACAGTAATATACTCCCGCACCCGCTGCAAGACCATATATAATGCATGAGAGCAGATTCACCACCAGAACAATCACCCAGTATTTGTTGTGGAACAGCTTTGCAAGTGCTTCCTTAAACGGAATCACTTCTTCATCCTCTTCTTTCACTTCTACTACCGCTCCTGCCTCTGTTGCTGTCTCACGGCTTGTTGCATAACAAATCAAGGCTGCCAGTATTACAATAATTCCCATGATAAAGCCAAATTTAATCCATGCGTTTTGGTTTCCGCCCAGTGCATTCGTAATCGGAATCATACAGATTGCAAATATCATACCTGCCACATAACCGGTTGCCGCTCTCCATGTTCCCATGATGCCTCGTTCTTCCTGGCTGTTCGTACGAACGGTCATAAGCGAATTATAAGGGATTGCCATTGCCGTATATAATACTGCTGTCAGAAGAATGTTCGTTATTGTCACGTAAATTATCTGTCCCACATCTCCTATTTTCGGCACCGTAAACATCAGAACCATTACAATACCTGCCGGAATTCCCGCTTTCAAAAGCCACGGACGATATTTTTCTTTTCCCGGTTTTGTATTGTCAATGATATTTCCCATAATCAGGTCTGTAAATGCGTCAATAATCTTACAGACAATAAACATTGTTGCAATCGCCCCGGCAGCCATACCAACCTTATCCGTATAGAAGTATGTAAGCTGTCCTACCAGTGTGGACATCGCATTCAATGCGAACTGTCCCGTAGCATCTCCGAAGTAATCCTTCACGCGCATTACTTTCTGAACGCCGAATTTGTCCTTTCCTAATGGTTTTTTACTCATTGTGTTCCTCCTTCATTTCGTATCACATTTTTTCTTGATATCCTGTAAGCTTAAAATATCACATTCCTAATTGTCCGTATTTTAATTTTAGCTTATTTTTTATAATTTTGAATTTGCAGCGTTCAGCGCATCAATGACTGCCAGATACATTGGCTTTGCCTGCGCATCCTGCATAAGCAGATCGGATATGGTCATGGACAATGCAAACTTAATCAGCGGGTCTTCCAGCATTCCCGGCACCATTTCTTCAAACATACTGCGGCCAAGTTCTTCGGCGACCAACTCTCCGAGTGTTGACTCCAACGAATATTTCTCGAATTTCAGATTTGTATCCGTCTTGTACTCGTAATGATATCTGCCGGAACCAACCGTAAATTCCGCTTCTTTCTCCGGAAGCTGGATAACTGCCGTTGTATTCACCGGAATCTGCACGTCCACGCAGATTTTTCCTTCTCTGCAGCTCCATGCACTTACGATTGTTCCATATATGGATTCATAAGTTGCGGACACCTCTGTCATTCCCTTTGTCAGCGTCGGCTGAATCCGTATTTTCTTATATCCCGGTTCCATACAGCGTATTCCTGCAACTTTTTCGTACAGCCAGCTTCCAATCGAACCGTACGCATAATGGTTCAGGGAGTTCATACCTGATTCGTCAAAATCCCCATTTGGCAGAATGGAATTCCAACGCTCCCAGATTGTCGTTGCGCCTTTCTTTACTGCATAGAGCCAGCCCGGAAAATCCTCTTTCATAAAGATCTCATCCGCCAACCCATGAAGACCGTTTTCTGACAAACAATGACACAGATACGGTGTACCCACAAAACCTGTCGTCAGATGATTATGGTGTGCCCCGATATTCAATTCCAATGTCTCCAAAATACGATTACGAAATTCCGGTTTTATCAAGTCAAAGTACAGCATCAGCACACAGGCTGTCTGTGTCTCGCTGACCATTCGTCCGCTTCTTGTCACGTATTCCACATGAATGGCTTCTACTATTTCTTCATATAAGTCACCGTATGCTTTTGCTTCCTCTGCATACCCCAATGCATCCGCAGCATCCCGCACAATCCTGGTCGAATATGCGTAATAAGCATTTGCCACCAGATATTTGTCCGTTCCGCCTGTCCGGTCAGTGCTTCCGGATTCTATGTCCAGCGCCAGCCAGTCTCCATACTGGAATCCACTCTGCCACAATCCGTTTTTCGAGACTCTCGCATGTATATAATCCACCCAGTTCTTCATCATCGGGAATTGCTCCGCAAGCATCTCTTTATCCCCGTAAACCTTATAAATCGTCCACGGAATGATTGTCGCAGCATCGCTCCATGCCGCTGCTCCCGCCTGATTTCCGAGAATATTCGGAACAACATGAGGTACGCCCCACTCCGGATTGGTCTCTGCCGCCATATCCCGCAGCCATTTTCGGAAAAATAGTGCTGTGTGAAAATTGTAGGAGGCTGTACCACAGAATACCTGTGCATCTCCGGTCCAGCCCAACCGTTCATCTCTCTGTGGGCAGTCTGTCGGAACATCGAGGAAGTTGCCTCTCTGTCCCCACTGTATATTACTCTGCAGTTGGTTAACCAACGTGTTGTCGGATGTGAATGTTCCTGTCGGCTGCATGTCTGTGTGCATTGCACATGCCGTAAAATCCGATGCCTCTGTTTCCGTTTCTGCGCCTTCCACACAAATATAACGGAATCCGTGGAAAGTGAAGTGCGGCATCACAAGCATTCCCACCTGCTTTTCTCCGTATATAAATGTATCTGTACATCTTGCCGTCCGCAGATTCTCTGTATAGAAGTTTCCATCTTTATCCAGTGTTTCTGCATATCGAATAACTAATCTGTCTTCCATAAGTTTTGGAAGTCGTATTTCTACCAGTCCTGCCATATTCTGTCCGAAATCAAACACCAATTCTCCTTTTGGAGTCACGATCCTTTCCTTTACATCAAACCGTTTCGTTACCCGGACCGGCTCGGATTCCTGCGCCACAATCTGCCCGATATCATCCGTATGTTCAAACAGAACTGCCTTTCCCACCTGCCTTCTTTCTTTTGTATAATCCTGTATCTCACCGTGATAAATCTCGGAAAACAGAATTTCTCCTGTTTCCACATGCCAGTCCGTATCAGTGCCGATGCAGATAGTTTCCCCGTCTTCGTACTCGATACACACCATTGCCAGCAAAGCCGTTCTGTCGCCGTAAAGATTCGGTCTTGCATCAAACCCGAGTTCTCCCTTATACCACCCGTTTCCTACAGTAACCGTAATCTCATTATCTTTTTCCAGGAGTTCCGTAATATCATAAGTCTGATACTGCAGTCGGTGATGATAAGATGTCCAGCCCGGAGCCATGAACAAGTCTCCTGTTTTCCTTCCGTTAATAAATGCCTCATATACACCACAGGCGGTCGCATACAGCCTTGCTCTCTTCACCGGTCTGTCCAGAGAAAAGCTGCGGACAAATACCGGACATGCAGTCTCTTCAGCCGGAAGTGTATGGGTAATCCATTTTGCATTCCAGTTTTCTTCTCTCATCAAACCGGTTTCAAAGTTTCCTGTCACCTGTCCCAGCTCTCCGCAATTATCCCATACACTGACCTGCACCTGATAAACAGTCATCTCTTTCAATGCAGCACCCTTATATGGCACCAGAACGGATTGGTCGCTTTCCACCCGGCCACTGTCCCACATAAGCTGGCCTCCGCTGACAACCTGAATCTGGTAGCTTGTCTGCACAACATCCTGCTTTTCACTCTCCAGCTTCCATGAGAAACGTGGTTTCTCATCGATTCCTATCGGATTTTTTCTGTATTCTATTGTCAAATCACGAATCATATACATTTCCTCTCTTTCTTTTTGTTTTTCTGATTCTTTCTATTCTATGAAAATTTTGCCATTGTACGAATCAGAGCGGTAACATTCTCCTGAAGTCTTGCCGTGTCTATGGTACCGTTCTCCAATCCTTTCTTTATCTGACCGGTATATGTATCATCATTAGAGCCCGGTGTAATCCAGCAGTTTCCCGCCTGTACCATTGCTGCCACATCTACACTATCATAGGTTGTCCAATCCGTCATTACAAAACCGGCAAACCCATTTTCTTCTCTGAGAAGCCCCTGTAGAAGTTCTTCATCCGCTGCTGTCGGGCAGCCGTTTACCGCATTATACGCCGTCATAAAGCTAGCTGGCATATGAACATCCATCGCATATTCAAAAGTCCGAAAATAAATTTCCCGGATTGCACGTTCAGAAATCAGACTCTGATTTCGCTTTCTGGAAGATTCACAGTTGTTCCCGATAAAATGTTTATAGCAGCCTCCGACCCCGGCTCCTTCCAATCCTTTTGCATAAAATCCAGCCATGACACCGGACAAATACGGATCTTCCGAAAAATATTCCGGCTGTCGTCCATTTAGCGGATTTCTGTGAATATTAAATGCCGGGGCAAGAACCAGCGGCATGCCCAATGCCTTCGCTTCTTCCCCGATTACACACCCGATTGCTTCCGATAATTCTTTATTGAACGAAGCACAGATTGTAACGCCTGACGGCATTCCAATATTTTTGATGTTCAGATTGACTCCGCTGTTTCCATCGCTCACCGGAAAGTCCGGCAAATCATATCCTTCTGTCTGAAACACACGACCTGCCTCACCAATACCTTCCATTCCCCACCCAGCCGAGGCACAGACGCTGATGCGGGCAAGTTCCTCCGGTGACATCTGTGCCACAAACTCAGCCGCACGTGACGGATTTTTTCTTACAGCATCAAATGTTACCTTCTCTTTTGGTTTCTCCATATCAAACTTTGCGGGATAATGTTTCCTCTTCTCATAAGGCAAAAATGTCAACTTATTTTTGACCACTCCGGAATGCGCTCCTGTCGGCCATGTATCATCCGGATTTGTTTTGGATAATCTTGTAAATTTGCAATCGCAGCAAAGCAGATTGGTTACCTGTTTGATTATTCTTGTTTCTTCTTCGTCGAATCCGCCACATTCCGCTGCTTCAATACTGTTTCCCACATAAATACGGTAATATCCTTTTGATAAAATATACGCCGCTTTTTCTTCCGAATATGAAGTCAATACTTTCACCGGAACATGAACCGAAATCTTCTGTTCCTCTCCCGGAAGCAGTTCCTTTGTTTTTTCAAAGAATACCAGTTCTTTTTCCGGCTGCTCCAATTCTGATTCCGGTTTGCCTACATAAACCTGAACAACTTCTTTTCCGGCTTTTTCCCCGACATTCTTCACATATACATCCAGTTCCAGTACTTCCCCGTCAAATCGAATATTCTCCTGCCTGATACAAAACTCCGTATAACTTAATCCGTAGCCAAACGGATACGCCGCTTTTTTCCTGAATGTTGTAAAATAACGATATCCCACATAAATGTCTTCCTCGTAACAAGTATCCACATATATATTTTCATCTGCTGTCAGACGTATTTTATCCACACAGTCATAGAAATTTTTCGACGACGGAATATCAAAATAATCCTTTGCCCATGTATCCGGCAGCTTCCCTGACGGATTTACAGCCCCGCTCAGGATATCCACAAGTGCCGGTCCTGCAAGCATTCCACCAAATCCCGAATATATAAGTCCTGCAACTGCATACTTTTCTGCAAATGTCACATCAATCGGATATCCGACATTTAAAATCACAATTGTCTTTGCAAATGTATCCGTTATTTTTGCAATAAGTGCTTCTTCATCCTCGCTCAGATAGTATTCCCCTTTCGCCGTGGAAGCATCCTGGTTTTCTCCTGCTGCACGTGTCAGGAACACGATTGCCGTATCGGACAATTTCTTTGCACGCATCAACATCTCGTCCCCCGGTATCTCATCCCTGTCGCAGCCGTAAAATTCAACCAGTTCTTCATTCAGTGAATAAGCTTCTCCTTCCCTGACAGCCTCCACAAAATTAACACTGTAGCGAGGATTGATTTTGCCTGCCCCCACTGCTCCGATACGAAATTCGTGAATACCTCTGCCAAACAGATTCAATACCGTTCCCTTCTTCAGCGGAAGAACTTCCGCCGCATTTTTCAAAAGAACGATTCCCTCCCTGGCGGCTTCCAGTGCAATCTGTTCATGTGTTGCATCTTCCGGCTTCGGTTTCACTTTTTCCACACCTCTGACCGTAAAATCCTGCGGATTCATCTCATTCCCATCCATATCCACAAAACCTTCCACGTGAAGTTGATATTCCCGACCGTACTCTGTCACAAGTCCCCGAAGCGGAATTCCAAGCACCCACATATTCCCCATAACTTCCATATACTGGTTGATACAGCCGGATACCACCCTGCTATCTAATGTGACGGTTCCCTGAATATCCGGATTCATCGGCTTTGCCCACATCATAAGCAGACAGCCGGATAAGCGACGATCCAGCATAAAATACAATCCATCAATATCATGGAAATCATACTCCAGCGGTCCCATTTCAAAAAGCAATGGTTTATCTTCTTTTCCTGTCGGAAGCTGTTCCCAAAAATCTTCCATTCCCATGTTGAGTCCTCCTTTTAAATACTTTCATTGAGTTATCTATAAAATATCAAATCATATGATTTTTGTATTACAATATTGATTACAATATTTCAATTTTGTCCTTGTTTTTATAAATAGAACGCCTTATAATTAGTATTACATCCATTTCAAAGAGAGTTTAAAAGTACGGTTTTACCTGGAAAGGAGTCTTCCATGATTACTGATTTAAAGGCATTTTGTGAATTATTTTATGCATCAACCTCCATACCGATTGGCTATTACCACGCTTCACCCGACGATGACTGTTCCTTTCCTTCGATTTTGGAAGACCCGTCTGTTTTTAAAGGCATCCTGTCCGGTTTCCGACATTTCACAAAAAACCCGGACTATTTTATCGCGCAGTCCTTCGGCTATTATGGTTATATAAAGCCGGAGCATGCTGATTGCGTAATCATCATTGGCCCTGTATTCAGCACACCTATTTCAGATCTTACACTTCGCACTTTCATGCAGGAATGGGCAATCAGTCAGGAACACAAACCGGATATACTCCAATTTCTGGTCAATATTCCTCAGATTTCCTTTAACCAGTTTCTCCAGACACTTGCCTGGCTTCACCTGTGTTTCAACGATGAATATATTTCTGTTGGACAGCATTTTAACCTGGAAAACACAAGCATCATCAGCGAGTTTTCCAATGTACATTCCAATCAGGTGATGAATGCAAAGGAAGAACAGCATTTTCATAATACCTACCATTTTGAACAGAAACTTTTGCAGTATATTCAAAATGGAGACGTCGAAAAAATGAAAACATTGTTAAACACCCCCTCCAAATTATCAGGTGGTCTTATGGCTGACAACTCCCTCCGGCAGGAAAAGAATGTTTTCATTACAACTGTCGCAATTGTTACAAGAAGTGCCATTGCCGGAGGAATGGATATGGAACAGGCTTACCAGCTTGCCGATGTATATATCCGTGAATGTGAAAAGCTGCAGAATATTTCCCACATTGAAACCTTGTCTTATTCTATGCTGATTGATTTTACGGAACGGGTTTCGCAAAATAAAATTCCTCAGGGAATGTCTCTGGAAATATTTGAATGTATTCAGTTTATTACTCACCACATCAACGAATCCGTTCGGGTTGGCGATGTAGCTGAGCATATCGGAAGAAGCCGCTCTTATTTGACAAACAAGTTCAAAAAAGAGCTCGGCTTCGATGTCTGCAGCTTCATTATGCGGTGTAAGCTGGAAGAGGCAAAAAGTCTCCTGACGTATTCGGATAAGACATTAAGCGAAATCAGTAACTATCTTTGTTTTTCCAGTCAGGCTTACTTTCAGACTGTATTTAAGAAAAAATATGGTCTGACTCCGACACAGTATCGGAATCAGACCCATAAAATCTACTAATATACCAGACTGGGCATCTTTCTATTTGATGTTCAGAACGAGTTTTTCTTCTGCAAAATTTACTGTTGAAATGGTTACGACTGCCTCCCCCGGACATTTTGCAGCCCGGATTACTGCCATTACACTGCCGTCATAGGTATTCCATGTATGAGACTGGTAACTTCCTTCGCAGCTCGGATCTGCACTTCCGAATCCCTGCAATGCAGCACATCCCTCTACTTTCATTGTAACTGCTGCGCTTTCCCGACGATTGAAATTTCCTGCTGCGTCTTCCAGTCTGATTTTTATGAAAGTAAGACTTTCTCCGTCAGCAGGAAGTTCATTCCGGTCAGCTTCAACCTTAAGCTTCACCGCTTTCCCTGCTGTCTGTAAGACAGTCCGACCTGCCTCCGCCCCGTTCAGATAACTGACTGCCTCCAGCTTTCCCGGATGATAAGGTACTTCATACGTCACAACATATACTCCGCCAATCGACTTTCGTCCTAGACTTTCCCCATTCAAGAACAGTTCTACTTCATCTGCATTGGCATAAACATCCACACTTGCTGTTTCCCCTTCATATCCCGGCCATGTCCAGCTTGCAAGATTATCCTTCCACATCCATGGTGTCTTTCCGACTTCAATTCCTGCCTTATCCATCCGAAGTACACCGATAGACGGTGCATGACCAATTCCGAACACTGCCTGCCGCAGATAACTGATTGGTTTACGATCACCAAGAATATCAATGTCACCGATACCTGCCAGTCTGTCCGGCCAATGCGCTGAAAAATTCACTCCTCCATTATAATGGAATATACCGCATCCGGCTTCTCCCAGATAATCATATCCGGTCCATGTAAAGTCTCCTAACACATGTGGATTGCGCTTTACGATATCCCACAAATGAACAATGTCCGCCGGAAAAGTCTCTGTGCCAAGCACAACCCGATTCGGATGACGTATGTGATCTTCTTCATGTAATGCCGTCAGATAATTATATCCGGCAATGTCATTTGCCGCAGCAAATTCTCCTATCATTTCTTCCAGAATCGGACTGGTGGCAATCGCATCTGCCAGCGGTCCCACCATAACCTCAGCCATCCCATTGATTTCATCTGCGCCTCCACGCTTCTGCTCATCCGGCTGCTGCATCGCTTCAAGCTGCTCCGGAGTCATCCCTGTAGCCTGGCACATAATTTCACCCATTCGGTCATTTCCTGCCATCAGACCATTGATTCCGTTCGTCGTATAGCGTGTGGCATCCAGCCGTTTCATTTCTGCATGAATCCTCCGATTCCATTCTGCCCCTTTTGAAGTGCCCGCCTCCGGAATCTCATTTCCGGTCGAATACAAAATCACGCATGGATGATTATAGTCTTTTTCCACCATGTCCCATGCATCCTGCTTCCAATGTGTCGGGAAATAATTTGCATAGTCATGAGGATTCTTTGTCCGAGTCCACATATCACTCAGTTCATCCATCACCAGCATCCCCAGTTTATCACAGGCATCCAGCATTGCCTTACTCATCGGATGATGTGCACTTCGAAGAGCGTTAAATCCGGCTTCCTTCATCTGGCGGCAGCGCCGATACTCAGCATCCGGAAATGTTGCCGCTCCGATAATCCCATTATCATGGTGAATACAGGTTCCCCTCAGTTTCGTTGGTTTACCGTTCACTAACAGCCCATGTTTTGCATTCAGCCGAAGTGTACGGATTCCTGTTGAAATATTTACACTGTCTATTGGATTCTCATCCTCAGAAATTGTAATCCGGCAGGAGTATAGATTTGGTGTTTCATCACTCCACAATGCAGGATGTTCTACAAGCAAACGCTGACAGCACATCTGCGTGCTTTCTCCAAAAACAGTTACCGGTATGTGTTCTGCGGCTGCTTCCGCCCCATTCGGTCCGGTCAATGTAATTTCCACCTGTACCGTTTCGGAAACCATTCCCCGATTACAGATTGGAACCTCTACTTCCACGACTGCCGCCTCACAGTCAGCTTCTCTTGTTGTAACACGCACCCCCTGAGCAGGAATATGCACAGTCTTTCCCACCCATGCATACACAGGACGGTATACCCCCGCGCCACTATACCAGCGGCTGGACTGCTCTATACTGCATACTTCTACTTTCAGTTCATTTTCCTGTCCATACTTCAGATAACCGCTGACGTCTGCAAAAATGCCTGTATATGGATTCACATGCTCTGTTACAAGATCCCCGTTCATATAAATACGGCAGGTATCTGCAACACCTTCAAATTCCAAAACAACTGTACATCCCTTCCACGCTTCCGGAATCTCCCACTTTTTCATGTAAGTATATTCACCGCCCGGATAAAATCCTGTCTGATGTGCATTCGCAGTTGCCGGAGTTCTTTCCTGATAAATCATGGCATCATGGGGCAAATCAATATTTTCTATATTTCCTGCGTCTCCCATCATTAACTCCATCATTGTTATGGTTCCTTTGGCAAACTGCCAATCCTGGTTTAAAGATATTTTTTTCATACGGACCTTCCTAATGCAGCTTGTTCATTTTTTAACTATTCTAACAGTTGAAGAGTATTCCGTATTATAAATATAAATTTATTATTATAATTTTGTAACACAATTATATAATTTTTACAATTCCACATCTTTCAGATACGGATTCTCCATTTCATAGAACCGCTCTTCTTCCACTGCCTCTGCGATTGCCGGGTCGATTGGCATCTTGCCTAATACCGGCACGCCAAGTTCTGCCGCAATTTCCTCAATGTGGCTTTCCCCGAATACTTTCAGTTCTTTTCCACAGTCCGGACATTTTACATAGCTGTAGTTCTCTACAATACCAAGCACCGGAATATTCATCTGTTTTGCCATGCCGTATGCTTTCTTCACGATCATCTGTACCAGATTCTGAAATTTAATAGTGCCTGACACCTGGTGGTACGATATAAATGTGAAAGTCTATGAGAATCCGAATAGTTCGGAATGTATCCGCTGCGGAAAATGTATGCAGATCTGTCCGAGATCAGCAATCTATTTTTCATATTATTCTTGACAAATCTCTTTTTGTGCGTATGATTACAATTAAAAGTTCTTTTTAGAACTGTTTTATTTAAAACTGTTCTGTGACACATTTTGATCGAAATCAATCGAATCATTCTGTATCTGAACACAAAAGGAGTTTTGGATAATGAATTCAACCCATTTTCTTGTACAATTCCGGCAACTGAACAAACTGTACGAATGTATGCTGAAAGAAATATGCGGACGGCATAAGCTGACATTGATTGAGACAACGATCATCAGTTTTCTCTATAATAATCCGGGTCGTGACACAGCTGCTGACATCGTAGAACTACGGATGCTTTCCAAGGAAAATGTCTCTCAGGCTGTAGAACTGCTGATTCAAAAATCTTTACTGAAACGGATTCCGGATGAAAATGACCGGCGAAGGATTCATCTTGAGCTGCTTCCGGATGCAATTCCAATCACAAATGAGATTGATACGATAAAGGAGACATTCCGTACAGAGCTTTTCCATGGTTTTTCCAAAGAAGAGGAAGAGCAGCTGGAATTTTTGAACCGGAAACTGATGGAAAATGCAAAAAATGCATTCAAAATGCAGCAACAAAACTCAGACAAATAATTTGTAAAGGAAGAATGAGAAATGAACGAGAACAAGAATTTTTTAGGAACCGAACCTATCGGTAAATTGTTATTGCGTCTGGCACTGCCTACCGTTGCAGCACAGATGATCAACATGCTTTACAATATCGTAGACCGTATCTACATTGGTCACATTCCAAATGTAGGTGCTCTTGCACTGACCGGCGTAGGTGTTTGTATGCCACTGATCATGATCGTAGCGGCATTCGCTGCCCTTGTCGGAAACGGTGGGGCCCCGCGCGCATCTATTTTCATGGGACAGGGAGATACAGAGTCTGCTGAGAAAACCCTCGGCAACTGTTTTCTCACACAGCTCATCATATCTGCGATCCTTACTATCGTGCTTCTGATTGGAAACCGGACTTTCCTGCTTTCTTTTGGAGCAAGTGAGAACACGATTGAATATGCTGTTTCCTATATGAACATTTACGCTATCGGAACGCTTTTTGTACAACTCACACTTGGAATGAACGCGTTTATCACAGCTCAGGGATTTGCCAAAACCGGTATGCTCTCCGTATTGATCGGTGCTGTTACCAATATTATCCTGGATCCGATCTTCATCTTTGGATTTGGACTCGGAGTCCGCGGTGCTGCCCTTGCCACTGTTATTTCTCAGGCCTGCTCCTGCATCTGGGTTCTGACGTTCCTGTTTGGAAAAAAGACAACATTGAAACTGAAAGTTTGCAATATGAAACTTCAGTCTAAGATTATCCTGCCTTCACTCGCTCTCGGTTCTTCCATCTTTGTGATGCAGGCAAGTGAAAGTATCATCTCCGTTTGTTTCAACTCTTCTCTTTTGAAATACGGTGGAGATATCGCAGTTGGTGCAATGACAATCCTGACAAGTGTTATGCAGTTTGCCATGCTTCCGCTGCAGGGAGTCGGACAAGGTTCACAGCCGATCATCAGCTACAACTACGGAGCCAAAAATGTGGATCGTGTCAAATCTGCCTTTAAACTTCTTTTGAAGGTCAGTCTGACATACTCCGTTTTCCTGTGGCTCTGCGTCATGATCTTCCCGCAGGTATTTGCAGGAATGTTCACCTCCGATGCCACATTGCTTGCATTTACTGCAAAAGCGCTGCGCATCTATCTGGCATGTCTGTTTATGTTCGGTATCCAGATTGCCTGCCAGATGACATTTACATCTATCGGAAGAGCTAAAGCATCGATCATCGTTGCAGTTATGAGAAAATTCATCCTTCTCATTCCGTTGATCTACATCATGCCGGAAATCTTACATAGCAACCAGACAATGGCTGTGTATATGGCTGAGCCGATTGCAGACTTCTTGGCGGTCACATTCACTGCAGTACTGTTCTTCTTCGAATTCCGAAAAGCACTGCGGGAGTTGTTTGTTAAATAATCCTTGTTCAACAGCGGAATATCCTTCCGTCACGGCGCCGAGAACCAGAGCCCGGTATCCGATCCAGCCGACCTTAATGATACATAATTTAATAGTGCCTGACACCTGGTGGTCCTAGAAAACCACCGGGACAGAGGAAACTTGAATCCCCTGTCCCGGTATTTTTTTGTAGATCTGTATGTTTATTCTGCTGCGTTTAGCGCTGCAACAAGCTGGTTCAGTGCTTCCTTTGTCACTCCCGGTACAAAACTCAGCATCTGTCTGAGCGGCATGGCTTCCATCATTGCCGCCATCATTTCGTCGTTGATCACTCCGGAATCATCCTGCATCTGTTCCTCTGTACTCTCGCCGTCCATTCCTTCCATTTCACCCATTGCCTGTTCCAATATGGCTTTTCCTTTCGGGTCTGCCATGATTTCTCCCATTGTGGAATTGAGGGTATACACTTTCGGCAGGACGGTTTCTGATTCTACCTGTACTTCCTCTGACAGAAGCACTTCCTGTGCATTCCGGCAAATCTGGATTTCATAGGCTCCGGTCTCCACATGCCAGTCATGGATTTCCGTATTCCAGTATGCATAGGCTCTGCTGTCAAGTTCAAAGGTGACGGTTTTTGTCTCACCCGGTGCAAGTTCTGTTTTTTCAAATGCTTTTAACTCCCGTACCGGGCGGATGATTGTTCCGCCCTTCGGCGCTACGTAAAGCTGTACGACTTCCTTTCCTGTACATGCGCCTGTATTTGTTACGTCTACGGATACCAGCAGTTTTTCGCTTTCCTTAAACTCCTTTTTGTCCACCGTAAGATTGCCGTAAGAAAAGGTCGTATAAGACAATCCGTATCCGAATGGGAACAGGACTTCCATTTCTTTGGATGTGTAATAGCGGTATCCCACAAATACGCCCTCTGAATAAACCGATTTGTCATGTTCTCCGCCGTAATTCAAATAGCATGGCGTATCCTGTATCCGAAGTGGGAATGTTTCCGCCAATCGTCCGCTTGGATTTGCATTTCCGTAAAGCACATTGACCACTGCACCGCCCACAGCCTGTCCGCCCAGATAGGCTTCCAGCACGGCTTTTACTTTTCCGAGCCACGGCATTTCTACCGGAGCGCCGTTGTGAAGCACAACAATGGTGTTCGGCTGTGCTTCCGCCACCGCTTCAATCAGTGCGTTCTGGCAGTTCGGCATCCCAAGATGCTTCCGGT
>MWDI01000023.1 GCA_002070475.1 Firmicutes bacterium ADurb.Bin146 | reverse complement strand
GCCGTTTTCACCTCAGTGAAAGAACCGCCCTCAACTTCACAGCCTTCCTCAAAGATGACTTTGCCGCCGAAATGGGTGGTATCGCCGCCCTGTTCGGTGTAGTTTTTTGTGTTATAGCTCATAGCTTTTTCCTCCATAAAATGTGGGACAGCCACCGGTTAAAGCGACTGTCCCGTTGGTTTTAACTGCCTTAGTTCGCCTTCATCTGAAGAACCTTGATGGCTTCAGGAAGGATCAGCTTGCCGTCAACACGCTGAGTTGCGACAAAGCCGGTCTGGTCGGTTGCGGCATAGAGTTCGGACAACTTCTTGAATACTCTGCCCTGGCGGTCAGCAATCCAGTAGTAGCTGAAGTCACCGAATGCGATGACCTTTGCACCGGATGCGATGGTAGGAACATAGGAAGAAGTCTTCACAGGTCTTCCGAGCAGAGTGTCGGGAGAGTCTGCGGTAAGAGCAGGCTGCCAGAGGTAGTTGCCGTTACCGTCCTTCAGCTTACGAATCGCCTTTACGGTCGCATCGTTTACAGTCCAGACAGCGTTCTTGCGGTAAGGAGCGCCGAGGCTGTAGAAGAGGTCAATAACCTCATCGGCAGTGATTGCGGTAGCAGACGCTGCAGTCACACCGACCTGTGCGCCGCCTGTGCCGTTGAAGATGCCGACGGGCTTGCCGTCACCGTCACCGTTGAAGAAAGCGTCCTCTTCCTTGTTGCCGATCCTGCGGGCGAATTCCTTGGAGATATACTGCTCAAGGTTGAAAACGGAGTCGTTCAGAAGCTCGTTGGATACCTTGATCAGAGTACCAAGCTTATATGCCCCGATGGAAACCTGAGAGAAGGAATCATCGCTTTCGGTGATGGAACCTTCCTCATCGACCCAGGATGCAGTACCCTTGGTGGCAACGACAGGAATCTTTCTGTCGCCGGATGCGGTCTGAATGACGTGGGCAAGGCCACGGAAAATGTTCTCGGATTCAAGTGCCTCAACAAGAGTACGCTCAAATTCATCGGGAACAAGGTAGCCGCCTTCGGAGTCAGTGCCTTCAGAGAGCGCATTGGCAACTTCGGGACGGATGTTCTTCTGACGCATAGCGTTCCAGAAGGACTTGGTGTAGGCTTTGGACGCTCTGCCGGTCTTTTCCTCATCGTCGGAAGCCTTCATAGGCTTTTCGATGATCGGAGTGCCGACAGGCTTGTTCATTTCGGCTTCAAGAGTCTCTTTTCTTTCCATACGCTTGATCTCGTTGGTAAGGGCTTCAAAGTCCTTTTCCATCTTTGCGTAGGATGCATCGTCCTCGGCGGAAAGTACTCCGTCAGAACCGGTACGGGTGTCAAGGAAAGCAGTCATGCTCTTCCAGAGATTGGCGCGTTTGTCACGCAGTTCATTGATAGTCATAGTGTAATTCCTCCATTAAATAAATTTTTTTACAGTGTCGAGATGGGCTTTCAGGTCGGAAACCTTTCTGCCCGCGGGTTTCTTCTCCGCTTTTGCGGATATACGGTTAATTAGTGCCTTTTCCACGGAATTTGCGGAAAAAGCATAGGCTTCGGATGATGCTGTCAGCTTTTCGTCTGTAAGCAGGTCATCCGCAAAGCCAAGTTCGATGGCTTTCTTTGCGTTCATCCAGGTGGTCTCGTCCATCATGTGGGAAAGCTGTGTGTGAGAAAGGCCTGTCTTGATCTCGTAGGCATTGATAATGCTTTCCTTGACCTCATCAAGCATCTCGATGGCTTTCTGCATATCGACGTGGTCACCGAATGCCGCAGTTGCCGGGTTGTGGATCATCATGAGAGCCGTCGGTGCCATAAGCACCTTTGTGCCTGCCATAGCAATGACGGAAGCAGCACTCGCTGCAATGCCGTCAATCTTGACAGTGACGTTTCCCTTGTAATCCATGAGCATGGAATAAATCTGACTTGCCGCAATGCAGTCTCCGCCCGGTGAATTTACCCAGATGGTGACCGGTCCGTTTCCTGCGAAAAGTTCATCCCTGAACATTTGCGGTGTGACATCATCGTCAAACCAGCTTTCCTCGGCTATCGTGCCGTAAAGTTCAAGAATTCTCTCTTCGGATGGATTTGCGTCCGCCTGATTCTTCCAGTTCCAGAATTTCTTCTGCTTCATTTTCGGAATCGTCCTCCTTTCCGTCATTGTTGATATCAACATAGGCTGCTCCCGCCATAGGAAGCGGCACCATATTGCCGTTTACGAGGTAGAGATTTCCGCCTTCTTCATCAGAGATAAGGTCAAGGTTCTCCAGTTCACGGATGTCGTTTGCACTCATCCAGCCGTTCTGCCTTGCCGTTGCATAGCCCTGCATTCTTGATGCGTAATCTCCACGGAGCAGACCTTCCACATTGAATTTCACGAAGTAGGTTTTCTTTTCGTCCGGGGTGAAAAGCGTCCGCTGAATGGATTGCTCCCAGCGGATCACCCACGGGTCGAGGGTGTACTTCACAAACTCAAGGGACTGCTGCTCAATATTGGAAAAGCTCGACTTCTCAAGGTCTCCGACCATGTGTGGCGGGACTCTGAAAATGCGAGCTATTTCGTTGATCTGAAATTTTCTTGTTTCAAGGAACTGTGCCTCGTTCGGGGAAATACTGATTGGGGTGTATTTCATTCCTTCTTCAAGGACAGCTACCTTATTTGAATTACCGGAACCTCCGAAGGTGTTCTGCCAGGATTCCCTTACACGGCTCGGGTCTTTTATCGTGCCGGGATGTTCAAGCACTCCCGAAGGAGCTGCACCGTTGGCATAGAACTTACTGCCGTATTCCTCGGCTGCAATCGCAAGACCGATGGCGTTTTTCGCCATAGCAATCGGCGAATAACCGACCAGTCCGTCAAAACCAAGTCCCGGAATATGAAGCACATCCCTCGGCGAAAGGATCACCGTTCCGCTATCCTTCAGCGCCTCATCATTTGACCGCTGATACTGATAGAACAGCTTTCCGTCCGCATCTCTGTCCACGGTCATCTTGTTCGGCATCAAAGGATAAAGGGCTATGATCTCGCCCTTGCCGTTTCGGATGATCTGTGCGTAGGCATTGCCCCATAACAAAAGATGAGTCATCAGTGTTTCTCTGAACACGAATGAACTCATCTCCGGGTTAGGCTCGTCATGAAGAATGTGGTACAAAGGATGGTCGATTGCCTTTTCCTTGCTTCCGTCTTCGTTGTATCGGTAAAGGTGAACCGGAAGCTCTGCCACCGCTTCGGAAAGGATCCTCACGCAGGCATAGACCGCAGTCATCTGCATGGCACTTCGCTCGGTCACCATTTTTCCTGCCGAAGAACCTCCCATAAAGAAGGAGTATCCGCTCCCGGCAGTTCTGTTTTCAGGACCGTCGCGCTTACGGAACAGTCCGCTGAATAATCCCATAGTCATTTCCTCCTACCAAAAGGGTAAAATAAAAGCACCTACCGCTTTGGCAGATGCTTGAAGTGTCTTGTGAAATTAAAAGGCCACCCGTTTCCGAGTGACCTTCGCATTATGAATTTTTCTCTTTCAGCCTTTCAGCTATGTCGATTACTTGATTCAGAGTAAGATATCGAATCTCTCCGTTGCTGCATGAATTGTCCTCAATCCAATAACAATAATCACGGGATTCAGCCGGCATTGCTTTGCGGGTTTTGTGAAGAGAACATCCATAACGCTTAAGTGTACGTCTGAGCCTCTGCTCAATTGTTTTGTCTGATAAGTACATTTGGGACCTCCTTCAAATGATGAAAAATTACTTTATGTTCCACGACCTACCAAACCATACCACACCACGTACGCCCAGATATTACCTCTGATTCAGTGAGTTATCAAGAATAACTTTTTCATAATCAAAAAACGAGCAGGCCTCTTGTATCGTAGACCGACTCGCTTGTGTCATTGCCACACCTTATCGCACGGTCAAGTGCCATGATCATTGCAACAGCACCGTCTATCTTTTCCGTTGACTTTGACTTATCTGCCTTAATGTTTCCGGCAGGGTCTGTCCGGATGCAGATGTTGTCCATGTTCCACCTTAAGACCGGATGACCGTTGTGAGCTATCCGCTTCTGCAGGGTCAGCGTCATCAGCTCTTTGGTCGGCGGTGACATACTTGCAAAACCCTGACCGAACGGAACGACATCAAAGCCGTAACCTTCAAGGTCCTGGGATATCTGGGTGGCAGACCATCTGTCGTATGCAATCTGACGGATATTGAAACGCTCGCCGAGTTCCTCGATGAATTTCTCTATGAAAGCATAAAAAATCACATTTCCTTCTGTGGTCTGAATGAATCCCTGTTTTTCCCAAAGGTCATACGGAACATGGTCTCTTCTTACACGAAGTTCCAGGGTCTCTTCCGGCACCCAGAAGTACGGCAGAACATAGTACGGTTCTTCGTCATCCTCCGGCGGGAACACCAGGCAGAACGATGTAAGGTCGGTGGTGCTTGAAAGGTCAAGACCGCCGTAGCAAACACGTCCTTCGAGCATTTCTTCGGAGAATGAGACCTTGCAGGCATCCCACTTATCCATCGGCATCCAGCGGACAGCCTGTTTGACCCATTGATTGAGCCTTAGCTGTCTGAATGCATTTTCTTCCGCGGGATTCTGCTTTGCCTGTTCACATGCCGCTTCCACCTTGTCGATTCCGACCGTTATCCCAAGTGACGGATTTGCTTTCTTCCACACCTTGGGATCAGTCCAGTCATCGTCGTCTTCTGCACCGAAAATTACGGGATAGAAACTGGGGTCGATCTTTCTGCCTTCTATAATGTCTTTTGCCTTCTGATGCACTTCATAGCAGATGGAGTTGGTATTATCCCCGGCGGTCGTGATCAGAAAATAAAGCGGCTGCATTCTCGCATCACCGGAACCCTTAAGCATAACGTCATATAGTTTGCGGTTCGGCTGCGTGTGCAGTTCATCGAAGATAACTCCGTGGGTATTGAACCCATGTTTATTTGCAACATCCGCAGACAGTGCTTTATATTTGCTTCCCGTTGGGAGATACTCCATTTCCTTCTGCGATGCCTTGATGTTCATCCTCTTTTCAAGAGCAGGACATCTTTTTACCATCGCAAGGGCAACATCGAAAACGATCTGTGCCTGGTTTCTGTCAGCAGCACAGCCGTAGACTTCGGCACCCGGTTCAAAATCAGCACAGAGAAGATATAAAGCGACAGCCGCAGCAAGCTCCGACTTGCCCTGTTTCTTCGGTATCTCGATGTAGGCTGTATTGAACTGCCGGTAACCGTTCGGTTTTAAGATTCCGAAAATGTCCCTTATGATCTGTTCCTGCCAGTCGATAAGTTCAAACGGCTCACCGTCCCATGTGCCTTTGGTGTGACAGCAGAATTTTTCGATAAAGCATACTGCATGGTCTGCGGCATCTTTATCGTAATAACTGTCCTCTGCCATGAAACGGGTAGGCCTATATTTTTTCAGTTTTCGCATAAAGCCTTACCTCCTCAAGGCATAAAAAATGCAGACCTTCTTTCAAGCTGCTGTCTGTACGAGAGAAAGAGCCTCTCGGCCCTGTCCCTTTGAATTATTTTTACGGCTTATTCTTCGCCGGTCAGTATGAAGCGGACGTATGCCGCCTTTTCCTCTTCGATGAAAATCACAAGCTCGTGAAAATCCATCTCGTAGGCGATCCGCTGCACGGCATTTATGTCGAACATGTTCGTAAGCCCCGTATCCCGGACTTTAAGGATCTGCTCTTTTACCTTCTCATCCATCAGTCGCACCTCCGGCATGAATCTTCACCGTAGGCTACCGAAAGTCCCGAACCATTGTCCCAGCGAACCATGATGGAACCGATGTCATCCACTCCGATGACCGTGCCTTTGGTTCCGATTGGCGGTGCCTGCACATCGTCCATCTGAAGAAGCTCCACACGGGATCCTGCGGGGTACTGCTTTTTCAGTCTCTCAACGACTTCTCTTGCAATGCCGAACATTTACTCTGCCTCCTTGTCTTTCTTATTCTTGAAAGCTGCGTTCCCGGAAAGACGGGAAAGAAGAAGCTTTCTTGTTCCCTTAAACTCGTCACCGATGAAGCCGAGGCGAAGAAGGAAGCATCTGAATGCGTATTTCTCATTTTCGACCTCTTTTTCTTTTGCGGTGACTCTCTTGGCTTCCTTGGCAAAGTCCATCAGCTTATTGAGGAAAAGGATGCAGGCGATCTTCTGATTTTCGTCTGTGGAAAGGTCAAGCTTGAACCATGGGAATCCGATGTTCTTTTCTTCCTTGTTCCAGATGACCTCGGTAGAAACCGCATCGAATGCCTTTGTGATAAGGTTTTTCTTTGCTTCGCAGATGGCTTTCAGCCTTTCAAAAGACGCATCGTCAAAGCCTGTGTCCGGGAAGCAAAGCTTCACGCAGTCAATGTCCACTTCGGAGTCGATGGAAGGTGGGTCCGAAAGCTTGTCGGAAATTTCCGAAATGTCGCTTTCAAAACCCTCGTCGTAAAGATGCTCCAGAAGCCTTTCGATCACCTCGGAATCCGCTCTGTCATCGAAGATGAGGTTGCCGTCACGGTCGACTGTAAAGTAATCGATGGTGTAGGCAAATGACGGTGCGCCTTCGTAGTTCACATCTTCCTCAAGCCAGGTGCCGATGGTCTGTGCAAGGTTCTTTCTTGCCTTGCCGGGTACGTTGTAATGAATCTTCATGGTGTAAAACCTCCTTCAATTTGGTAGTACATTAATCACTCTAAACCGCTCTGATTGCAAGTTATTTGTGAAAATAAGCTGCACAAATATTAAGAGGTTTTACTGTGTACCCAGGCTATAGCTGACAAGACAAAATACACGCACGGAAGTGCCACGCCGTTGCCCCACATCTTATATTCCGCAGAGTCGGAATGCGGGTCTTTTAAGAAAGCACGGATCTGTTTTTCCGTTTTCGGCTTGCTTGAAGAACCCATAACCTCTCTGTGGGTTTCAAAAATCTTATACCACTCATAGACCTCTTCGTTTGTCGGATGTTCCGTCCCGAGGTCACTGCACCACCAGTCCGGAAAACCCTGGAGTCTTGCGCACTCAGTCGGAGTAAGACGGCGGACGATATAATCCGGTTCGGTTTCCTCTTTTCCCGCCGGTCTGTCATTTACAATCGGAGGGTCTTTATAATCTGACGCAACCAGCGTGTTTGCCATATCCTCGGCAGCTTCCGTAAAGAATGATGCCTTAGAAGATGAAAACGTCGGCTCTGCAACAGCACCCGGACCTTTTGCAACAATCGTCGGCTGCAGTTCTTCTTCAACTGCGGGTTTGTATTTTGCGTTCTGTCCCTGGTTGAAAGCGTCCCTTCCGATGCCGTATGCAACACCATGCTGCTCGGTTGCGTTAAGCGTGTAGCTTACATCTTTTTCCGACCAGCCGTCTCCGTTATGGGAAGGTCTTGTGCCGTTTCCTTCAATGGAAACAACCGCCATTCCACCCTGTGCGCAGTCCGGTCTTCCGCCGTTGCCGTCAAGGGTTCTTGTGGTTTCAGCTTCATAAAACCCGCTCTTCGGATTGTCCGATTTCATGGCATTGCTGCCTTTGGAGCAGATACCATAAACCTTCGGCTCGAAAAGCGTCTGATCGTTATTGCAGGAAAGAGTAGCTGATTTATCTTCCTGGATAAGAGCGCCCTTACCTCCGCCTTCACATCCGCTTCGGATCTTAAGAAGCAGCGGTACATTGTTTCCGCCTGTACCGCATCTGCCGCTTAAGGTCTGGACAACTCCGTCTTCTGAGATCTTTACTCTTGAATCAGCAGGATGGTTTTCGATCACGATGGGCGGATGATGTGCTTCTGCACGAAGCGTGGATGTCTTTTCTTCAAGCACATCCATTCTGTTTCCGCCCTGGTCGCAGAGAACTAAACTGCCATCCTCTCTGCCTGCTGCTCCAGTGCCTTCCGTAAAATCAGCGGCAGTTCTTTGCCACGCTCTGAAGCTCTCCTGAGAATACCCAGACAAGCCTTCTGACTCAAATAGTATTTTTCCGGCACATCCGCCTGTAAAATCTGCGACAAGGTAGATACGTTTTCTTCTTTGGGGAACTCCCCAGTGCTGCGCGTCAAGCACTCTCCAGGCGATGGAGTAATCAGTTCCCACGATTTCTCCGGCTGACTGCCATTTGTCAGCAGAAGGAACTGCTGCGGTTTCATCACAGATCCTGCAGATGCTTTCGAGGACGCAGCGGAAATCCTCTCCTTTGTTGGAGGAGAAAGCGCCGGGGACGTTTTCCCAGACGATATACTTTGGATATTTTCCATCGGTTTTACACCTCATTTCTTTTACGATGCGGACGGCTTCATAAAAAAGAGACGACCTTGAACCGTCAAGACCATCCCTCTTTCCCGCCACGGACATATCCTGGCAGGGACTTCCGAAAGTTATGATGTCCACGGGTTCGATGCTTCCGCCGTCCATTTTGGAAACATCCCCGTAGTGTTTTACAAAAGGCAGCCTTTTTGTCGTGACCCTTATGGGAAACGGCTCGATTTCCGATGCCCATACCGGTTCAATGCCGCAAAGAAGACCTCCGAGCGGAAAGCCTCCCGAACCGTCAAACAGACTGCCGAGGGTAAGCTTACTGCTCATCGTCTTCCTCCGTTTCCATAGCCGCCTTTACTTCTTCATAGGTCATTTTCCTGCCGTCACGGATAAGGTAGATATCATCCGTATGACCGCCGTTATGGAAGCGGTATCTTTCGACAGCGACATCCACAAATTTTGCTTCAAGCTCAATGCCGTAGCAGATGCGGTTTGCCTCCTCGCAGGCAATCAGCGTTGACGCTGAGCCAAGGAAGCCGTCAAGCACCAGTCCGTTGGTCATGGTACACTGCTTGATAAGGTAGGCAATCAGCGGAACCGGTTTTGAAGACGGATGACCGCAGCCTTCTTTCTCCGAATCCTTGATGCTGTCAAATTCAAACACGTTGGTCTGTTTCTGATCACCGTACCAGATATGCTTTCCGTCTTTTCTCCAGCCCCATATGATAGGTTCGGAATTGAACTTCCAGTCCGTTCTCATAAGCGGTGCTCTCGGTTTCTTCCAGATGAGTCCCGCACCGACCTTAAAACCGGCATCCTCAAATGCATCGTAGAAGACACGTGCTTTCATGGTCGCATAGAACTCATAAATGGAAGCGTCCTTCGCCATTGCATTTCTGAAATTGGTGAACGCCTTCATAAGGAACTTGTAGGCTTCATTATCGTTTAAGTTGTCGTTTGCGATTTTGCCGGACTTGCTGTCAAGGTCGACAAAATACGGAGCATCGGTGCAGACCAGGTTTACTTTGGTGTCGCCAAGAAGTGTCTTGTAGGTTTCAGGGTCTGTGGTGTCACCGCAGATAACCGTATGCCTTCCAAGATGCCAAATGTCTCCGGCTTTGGAGAAGCACGGCTTTAACAGTTCAGCATCGACATCAAAGCCATCGTCTTTTACTTCGTTTCCGTCAAACAGCTTTGAAAGTTCCTTCTCGTCAAAACCGGTAAGAGCAAGGTCAAAGGCTTCAGCCTGGAGTGCTTCGATTTCAACACGTAAAAGCTCCTCATCCCATCCGGCATCAAGCGCCATTCTGTTATCGGCAATGATGTATGCCTTTTTCTGTGCTTCAGTTAAATGGTCGGCATATACACACGGAACTTCCGCTATGCCTTCTTCACGGGCCGCTAAAACTCTGCCGTGTCCGGCAATGATCCCGTAGTCTCTGTCGATGATGACGGGATTGATAAATCCGAACTCCCGTAAAGAAGCCCGAAGCTTATTGATCTGCTCCGGGCTGTGCGTTCTTGCATTATTCTGATATGGAACAAGCCTGTCTATCGAAACAAGCTGCATCTCTGTGGTTGTTTTCATACAAGCCCCCATTCTGCGAACTTTTCAAATCCGCCGACTGAACTGATATAGTCTTTTGCGATCTGAACGATCTCACTGTACGGCTTTCCGTCAATTTCGCAATCCCCGATGGCACAGCAAAATTCTACCGGCTTTCCGGTTTCCTGTGCTTTAAGGAAAGCATAAATATTAACGGATACGTCAGCTTTCGAGAGGTCTTTTCCGTGAAGGCCGCCGCCTGTAACGGAGTCTGCCATATCAGAACCGAGCTTTCGGTTCGTGGCTCCGGTATCGACATTTGGGCCGCCTGTCCAGTCCCCGATAGGATTGATTTCAGCTTCCGGGAACAAATCGTAAAGGTTTTCTCTTTCCGCATTGCTCTGGCAGATGATAAGTCTTTCCTTATCAAGGATGTACTTTCCGTCTGCAGGGAAGGCTTTGAAAATATCGTGTGCAATATCCGAGAGCTTCTTTTGTTCTTCTGTCACCGGCATTCCTTTAAAAATGCCGTTATCGCCGCAGCGGATCTCATCCTTCTGATTGTCTGCAAGATGCACATCCTGGGAAACTTCTGCATAATCCACTTCTACATTTCCCGCAATACGGCTGACGGCACCGGCTACCTCATTTGGATTAAGAGCGGCCGAAGTCTCCGCAATGATGTGGCACTTTCCATGCCCAATAAGGACCTCAACTGCGATCCTTGCGTTTTCGTTTTTTCTGTATGCCATATCCACAAGCGCACCGGCAATTCTGTCGGCAAGCTTATCCGGATGGCACGGGTTTACTTTTTCGTACATAATCAAACTCCTTTTCTCTGATGAAGTATTTTTTCCAGATCATCATTAGGGTTTGCTCCTGTGAAATCCACGGAACAGTTCTCCTTGATGGTCTGCATGATGGCATCCCACTGACGGGTCGCCTGGTTCATATAATTGATTCCGATATTGATGAACGGTGAAGTTATCGGCTTATTTGTTGTGGGATGACGCGAAAGAAATCCGAGTTCATTCGTCATCTGTTCGCACTGTAGCCACCTGGCTCTGCACATGGCATACTGCTCAACCACCTGGGGAGAGACATACGCCGTGGCTTTTAAACTCTCAAGCCAGTGCCACACCGCTTCATATATTTCCGCAGCCTTAAGCGTTGTTCCGTCCTTCTGTGTGGCAGAGAGGATCGCATCAGGCTTTGGCATCTCCGTTCCTTCCATATCCGGGATATCCAAAACGGTCAGTTTTCTTCCGCCCGGATTTCCGTTTGCTGCTTTTTCAGCTACGCCTTTCGGCTTTCGTCCGGCACCGGGTCTTCTGCCGCCCTGACCGCCGGTATTATTCGATTTTGTCGGCATTTTCCCACCGCCTTTCCTTTAAGTTTTGTCCCGGGTCCCTTATTACCCTTATGATTTCGCCGTTTTTTAACACGAAACCCCGCGCCGGTCTTCGTGAGCTTCCCTTGCAGAGATTGAGACCGCCCCCGGGGTACTGTCACAAGAGCCGTCGCCATCACTGACCGTCCATGTGCCTGTCACCAAGCTCGATGTGGGTGCGCTGATGGCACGACTTGCAAAGGCTTCTGAGGTTGCTCCTTGCATGTGTTCCGCCTTGACTGATGGGAACGATGTGATGCACCTCGTCCATCGGTGTGATGCGGCCTTCCTCAAGGCACCTCTCACACAAGGGGTGAGCCTTGGCATAGGAATCTCTGATCCTCTTCCAAGCGCGACCATATTTTTTGTGAACATCCGGTGCTCTTGTGTATCTGTCATAGTCCCTTTGAACTTCGGCTTTATGTTTCTCACAGTACTGTTCGTCTGTTAGGTTGGGGCATCCGGGATAGGCGCAGGGATGCTTTGGTTTCCTTGGCATCTCTTCCTCCTTTCCGCATGAAAAAAGCCTCCGCAGGATTTGCTCCCGTGAAGGCTCGTTTGGTTTTGCTTTTCGCTGATTATACTATATCACATATAGCACCCGGACATGGGCGGACAAAACCGGCACATTTATATTTTGATTGGGTTTTTCGGCAAGGACACATGCTGCAGCCCAATGCCGTGCCAGCGCCTTGCAGTCCTTTCATCCACGTGAAGCTCGTCTCCGATTTCCTCCCATGTCATGTTATGGATGTAACGGTAGCGAAGAACCATCTGCTCATCGGTATTTTCTACCGTATCGATAACGGTACGGATTTCCTCTTTCAGCGCCACAAACAATTCAATCTCCGCACTGATCTTTTGTTCCAGCTCCTGAATCTTATAAAGGGTCTGGACAAAAGGTGCTTCTGTTTTTCTGGAAGTCTGCACCCTCTCTCCAAAAGACGGAGAGGAAATGCTGGTGGACATTTCACGAAGCCTGTGCAGTTCTTCAATGTCCGAATTGATTCTATGATCGAGGCGGTAAGCCTGGTGAAGATATTCTCTTGCTGTCATTTTCAAATTCCTCCTGCAGTTTTTTAAGCAGAACCCCACCGTCAACATTGGTAAGTGTTCTGAACCAGTCGGAAAGGAAAAATGCCTCACAGTCTTCTACCATAAGCTTTGCATTTTCATTTCTCGGTTTACGTCGTAGTTTTCTCTTTGCCTCACGCCAGTCCTTTACGGCCTGAAGGATAATGGCATTAGCAAGGTTCTCATAAGGATCATTCACTTCAGATTTGCCTTGACCGCATCGATCAATGCATCCTGGGTCTTTTCCTTTTTCTTAAGTGCCGCCATGACATTTTCATCAATCGTACCTTTGCAGATAATGTGATGGATGATGACCGTGTCTTTCTGTCCCTGGCGGTGAAGTCTTGCATTCATCTGCTGGTAAAGTTCAAGGCTCCAGGTAAGACCGAACCATATAAGCGTTGAGCCTCCCGCCTGCAAGTTCACACCCATTCCGAGTGAAGCCGGATTTGCTATGGCTACAGGAATCTTTCCCGCATTCCAGTCGCTGATATCGGCAGAGGATTTCAGTTCTCTTACATCGAAGCGTTCCTTTATCCTTTCGGCATCATGTTTGAACCAGTAGGAAATGAGAACCGGTTTTCCGTTGGCGGCTTCAATAAGGTCTTCCAAAGCATCAAGCTTTCTGTCATGAATACGGATAGTTTCTTTGTTTTCGCTATAAATGCATCCGTTTGCCATCTGCAGAAGTTTCCCGGAAAGCACCGCAGCATTTACGGCATCGATGGTCTTTCCTTTAATGCTTGCAACCATCTCATCCTTAAACGTGTCATAGATTTTTTCTTCCTTCTCGTCCATGCATACGGGAACTTCATTCATGATGCGCTCCGGCAGAGTCAGATAATCCTCCGACCGCATGGAAATGGTGATGTCCGAGATCCTTTTATAAATTGCTTCCTCGGCACCCGGAACAGGCTTATAGCTGAACACCATCTGCGCGTTCCGTTTATCCGGCATGAAATAGCTTTGACGGTATCTTGTGATGTACCTTCCGAGTCTTTCACCCTTATCAAGGATTCTGAACTCCGCCCACAGGTCGAGTAACCCGTTTGACGAAGGCGTCCCGGTCAAACCGACAACCCTTTTTACATAAGGTCTGACGGACAGCAGGCTTTTGAACCTTTTTGCCTGGTGGGACTTAAAACTTGACAATTCATCGATGACCAGCATGTCGAAATCAAAAGGAAGTCCGCTTTTATTAATAAGCCAGTCCACGTTTTCTCTGTTGATGATGTAGACGGATGCTCTTTTTGACAAAGCTTCGATGCGTTCCTTCTCGTTTCCGACTGCGACGGAATAAGTAAGTCCTTTAAGGTGATCCCACTTCTTTATTTCCGAAGGCCAGGTATCCGTCGCTACTCTCAGCGGTGCGATTACAAGCACTTTTCTGATAAGGAAGCTATCAAGACAGAGGTCAAATATGGCGGTCAAGCTTATTACTGATTTTCCCAAACCGAGATCTAAAAACACGGCAGCCTCCGGGTGAGTAAGAATAAAGTTGGTGGCATATGTCTGATAATCATGAGCTTCGTATTTCATCAAGAACACCTCCGATCATTTCAGTGCTATCGATGCAGTAGACCTTAAAGCCGAGACCTTCCATCTGCTGTTTTCGTCTTATCTGAAGCGGACGCATCTTTTTGCCCGGAGCTTTTGTTTCCGCAAAAGCAATATGTCCGCCGGGTAAAAGAATGATGCGGTCAGGCACTCCATCAAGACCGGGACTTACAAACTTGGGTGCAAGACCTCCCATCTTCTTTACTGCCTCGACAAGCTTTCTTTCGATATACTTCTCATTCATTTGTACTTCTCCCATATTTCGGAAGGATTAAACCACAGCCACATCTGCTCTCCATCTTCATTCGTTACAGTCAGCGTTCCGATACCTTCCATAAGTTTGTGTTTTCTTATTTCCTTCTGTGAGATTCCACGGCTCATACAGATCTTCTTGACCTTCTGGCAGTCCATGAAATCGTCACCGATTATTTCTTTAATCATCTGTTTCCTCCGTTTCCGGGAACAAGTGAACACAAAATTCCTTTACGCGCGAAATATGCGTTATTTACTATCTCTTTTCTTTAATAACTCATGTTTTTGTGCTATTAAGAAAAAGTTGTGGACTTGTTCCCATTTGCTCAAAAAAGCCATTGTTTTCAAGGAATATGGCGGGAACAAGTGGAACAACCTCCATTCTTGTTCCCACAGTTGTTCCATAGGTTGTTCCCTTATTTGCGGACATAGACCCTCTGCTTACCATAGATGGAAAGCTTTCTTGCCGTTCCGCATTTCTCCCAGCTTCCGAGTCTTGTCATGATCGCCGCAATGGCGTAAGAGTCGGATGGCTTGATATCCTCTTTGGCTTTGCCGAAGCATTCGCACCATATCTCGATATTGGATACGGCTTCACGCTTCACCGTGCCTTTGACGTTAAGCGGTCCGTTCGGGTCCTGGACATAATCCCTTCTTTGGAAGACATCCATGCTGTCCCAGTTTTCCGGCAGAAGCATATCAAGGTAACGGATAACAAGACCTTCACGGTCATCCATTTCCATAGCATTCGACTGCTCCTCTTTTGCATAGCTTTCAAGTTCTGCCGGAAGATACAGTTTTTCGCCTTTGGAAACATAGGTAAGAGCCTCCGCCCATATCTGATCGACTTCCTCCTGCGTGATCTCCCACGGCTTTTTCTTTCCCGTTCCCGGAGTCTTCACTGTCCAGAATCGGCGGTTTCCGGTAACGTCACGAAGGTATCCGTTTTCGCTGTTTGTCGTTCCAAAGAAGATGCACTGTCTCGGATGCGGTGTGACCCTTCTGCCGAAAGAAGCACGATACTTATCGTCCTGGCGGGAGATGAAAGCTTTCACCTTATCGATGTCGGCTTTTTTCATTCCCGCAAGTTCGCCGATCTCCATGATCCAGTAACCCTGCAGTTTTTCCGCAGCCGTCTTATCGTTCATATCGGAAAGGTTCAGAGAATCGGAATACCACTCTCCGCCAAGCTTCGAAATAAAGGTCGATTTGCCGATGCCCTGCGGACCGTTCATAACAAGGATGTAGTCAAACTTGATCCCCGGAACAAAGACACGCTTGATGGCGGCACAAAGAACCTTTCTTGTAACGGTGCGGACGTATTTGTTGTCATCGGCACCGAAGTAATCGATAAGAAGGCTCTCGACTCTTTCCACCCCGTCCCATTCCGGAAGACCTGCGAAGTATTCCTTTATCGGATGATAGGAGCGGTCATCGACGACCTTGGTAACGCCGATGTCGTAGTTTCTTGCGGAGAATGTGCCGTAGTTTTCATCGATATAGCAGATGAGCTGCGCATCATCGGCATCTCTCCAGAACCTTGCCGGATGCTTCCAGGGAACTTTGTCCTTTATCTCCATGCCGTCAGCCAGCTGATTGAATACGATGCCTTTGAGGTTTTCATCGTTTCTTAAAATGAGGTTGATGTTGTAAAGGCTGTTTTCAAGCGCCTGCGTTCTCGGTGTATAGCGGAGCTTCTTTTTCCATTCGTTGCTGTCAGCGGAAATATCCGTAAACTCCGCTCCGGCTTCCTTCTGTCTTTCATCAAGGATCAGAAGCTTTACGTTCTCATCCCTGGAAGCAAAGTCTGCCATTTCCTTAAATGACTTACTGCCGTCCTCATCGCCGAACTTATGAACTCTCACAAGGTCAAAGGCATTAAGGAGCATTCCGCAGGCGGGGTCTGTCGCATGATGGCTGTAGGAAAACTTATCGTCGTAAATAACAACACCGGCACATCCCTCGCCCGGAATATAGTCATATCTGCCTTCCACAGCTGACGGAGCATAAATGCCATCAAGGAAAGTCTCGATTGCTGCCGTAATGCCATAGGTACGGCAAAACGCTCCCACGATTCCGGGTTTCGTGAGAGGATCTTCCTGCGGCTTTTTCGTGTTTTCCCTTACTGTGCTTTCACGTGAAGATGTCGGAAGCAGGGAACAGTCTTTCCAGTTCGGATGAGCATCAAGGTATTCATCCGGGTCAAGCCACTCACCTTCGATGACCTCGGAGATAAACTCCCCATTGGACGGTGTCGTAGGCCAGTACATCAGCTGATTCGGCTTATAGCTGCACTCGTCAAACTGGTCGATGCCCCATTCATCGGCAAAGAACCTGGCAAGGGCAACATAGGCATCGGCGGAAATATCCTTTGTAAAGGGAAGAAGGATACGCACTCTCGGTGCTTCCGGGGTATGACCGTGCGTGGTATAAAAAGCCGCGGCATATCTGCAGTTTTCTCTGAAGTTTTCGATAAAGCCGACTTCTGCGTGGTCAACATCCATTGTGAGAATGGAACGGCATGCCACGCTTTCTATTTTTCTTCTGTTGTTTTTAAGCTGACCTCCGACAAATCCGCCCTTGTCCTTTGCCGCTTCCTTGTCGGCTTTTTTCATTTTGGGATATTCCTCTGCGGTTTCGGTCGTGCGGATAGTGGTCGCAAGCCTTGCACAGAGTTCCTCCCATGTGGTCGTCTTGTTGCTCCAGAACTTTGCCTGACAGCTGTTGCCGTAGGCTACGTGTAATGCTCTCATAACGATTCCACCTCCTCAAAGTCGGGGTTGAAATAACGGACACGCTGTCTACGTTTTTGTGCTTTTTCGATCTCGATAGCCATTCCGGCGGACACTTCGTTTCCGAGAACCCACAGTTCCTGGCACTTGCCCATAAGGACGATATCCATGAAAAGAGCAAGGTCACGCTCCGTTGGGTCTGTATCCGACATGAACTGCGGAAACATAAGATGCGGAGCAAGAGGTATCCTTCCGTGGTCAAGTGCGAAACGGCAGAACTCCCTTGCGCGTTTGGTGTTAGCTTCCGGATTCGATGAGTACGGACTGCAGATATAAATGAGCGGCATGAACGGTGGTCTTGTTCTGTCTTCCATATTTTTCATAGCCTCATACGGTGTCAAATCGAGGTAGCCTTCTGCATTTTTGAAATCTTCGTTCAAATCAACTTCCTCCTTATAAAAAATTCCCGAGGTTACCCTCTATCTGGTAGCCTCGGGAGATGCCTTAAAAGGACGTTCTCGGGAAAATTTCTTTGAATTTTTTCTCTGCCCTCTGCAGGCGGTGGTTCAGCGTGTTCGGTTTTTCGCCGATGGACTCTGCGTACTCGCACGGTTCCATGCCGTCAAGATGAATGGCAATAATCATTTCGGCATAGTCCGGTTTCATGGCTGCACGGATACGGTCGCACCAGTCCTCATAGTCTTCACGCTTTTTGCGTTCCAGCTCGTCTTTTCGGAAGATGCGGTCATCGAAAACTTCGCTCATAAGAGGTTCTGAAGAATCAACGTCATCTTCATCCTCGTCCTTTCCCGGCTTTGCCTTGGAAAGTCCAATGTGCCTGGTTTCTTTGTGCCAGTTGTTATACTCCGGCTTGTTGAAGCGCTCCTCCCAGGTGTCCTGGATAAGCTGCTCTTTTTCGTCTTGGGAAAGCCCTTCGCCTTCAAGGGACAGGCTGACCCACAGTTTTTCGGTATCCTCAGCATTCAGCTCAAGGATCTGCAATTCGTTCTCGTAACGGATTCTAAGTTTCATACGTTTTCCTTTCCGTCCGTGGCAAGGTACGGTGGGACGCATGAAAGTCCGTTATATGAAGTCTGCAGATGCCATTAGCCCAAAAATGGGTATGCGAAACTAACGGTGAGGTGCATTATCATTCCAAAGGCAACCGTTATCGTTGCCTTCTGAACTTTCTATGCATCCCATCGTCCTAATGGCCATCTCGGACTGTGAGATAATATATTTGGCTGCCTTTCGGCTAACCTACAGATAAAATACCACAGGATTTTTTTGCAAAACGGACATCGAATGTCCGGTCAAAACCCCGTAAAAAACAAAAAAGACCGATAGATAGACTATCCCCATAAGGGACAAGCTACCTACCGGCCTTCTTTTCAGTTCATGCTGAATTCAAAGCTTCAGTTGGTTTGTTTCACGCAAGGTTGTCTTGATGGTTCGCGCCAAATTCACACTCATGCATTACATATTTAATTAAGCAGGAATCTCGGAAACTCTTGGTGGCGACTTGGGCTCCTTTATCATTTTTATATACGGACCATTTTCTCCAACCTCGTAGAATAGTTCGGCACCACACTTTGGGCAATGCGTAAAACTACGTGTTCCAGTAAAAGATCTGCTAAGAAGGGTGCCGCAGCTACTGCAGCATACTGCATAAGGAAAGTCTTCTTTCATTTAAGCCCTCCTTATATCACTAAACCACAATATTTAATTTGAGGGTGAGCAATCATAAACAGCTCCAGCTTTTCACGTTCTTTTGCATCAAGAAGCAATTCTTTATTCTTACTATAGTTTTCATCAAAAAATGCTTCCTTCGCAACAAGAAGAACATGATATTTACTTCTGTCTTTCTGATCTTGATAAAATGTCGCAATGACATAATCGTTCAAAAACTGGTACTCATCAGGAAGATTATCTACCCCGTTAATCCACTTGTACTGTGCGCCTTCATATCCACGTGAAGGTGGGGGTGTTAACTCTGGTATTTTCCATTCTGTACCGGCTTTGAATGCCGTTCTAAGTTTTCCTCTTCTAATCCATTGTCGTACGGTGCCTTGTTCCACTTCGTAAATTTTTGAATATTGTTCCACTGTAAATGAAATAGGTTTTACAACAATCAACTTATAGATTGCATCAACTTTACTCTTTCTGATTGCCATATCCTCATCAACTTCAAACGATGACATATGATATAGATTTACAGAAAACTCGTCATATCCATATTCCAAATAATATGCCCAATAGTCTGGAAGACTATCAAAGAGTACTGACACTTTTACTTTCTCATAAAAAGCAGTAAGAGTCACAATCATTAATGCATAATATTGTTTTGGATACTTTAAATTTTCATCCGCTTCCTTTTCATATCGCTTTATTTTCTTCTCTATTTTTTTCAGAAGATCTTCTTTTGTTGTACACTCAATCTTTTTAAGGTACTCCAATTTTTCTTCCTCTGTAAGCTTCAGTTGTTCCATAATCATAACCTCCCTGAGTTTATGATCAAAGTATAGCAGAAATAATGTATTGTGTCAATACAATATTGTATTGTTGCAGTACATTTTACAGAGTAAAAAATCGTCCCTTCCTTTGGGAAGAGACGATATTTTAATTCGGACATTCAATGTCCGTTTTTAGCAAAAATATTTTTTGAATTTTTTAAATTTCTACTCCAAACATACGAAGCCACTCTGCTGCGGCATCGTATGACTCCGGATATTTTAGAACAAGAGCCTCTTTGATCCACTGATGGTCTTGGTTCATCGGCATCAATTTACATCCAAATACATCAAGAAGTTTTTCGCTAAGCATTGGGGGTAGCTTTAGTGCGAAACATATCCTAATAGCTGTGGTAAACTTTGGTGCATTGTCACCGTCTTTTATTCTTCTTATAGTTCTTTCATCAACATCAATAGCATCAGCAAGTTCGGTGCATTTCATACCACGCCAATCAAGAAGAAGCTGCATACACTGTTTCTGATCGTCTGTCATCTTGCCTCGAATCTCCATCCACTCTTCCAGCTGTCTTTTTCTCAAAGCAACCTGGCGTTCCTGGGGTGCATTCTGATAGCCGTTATGGAATTTTACCTCAAAGGTTATGTCGCTCGGTTCACGATTAAGATAGCAAGCAGTATGATAATCTGTACCTACCCGACTTGTAACCTTTAAATCGAAAACAAGACAGCACTCATCCATATGAGAACGGGCGTAGTCGGTCAGATCCAATCTTCCGTATTCGTCCGCTTCAACATAAAGAGGAGCATTATATACGAAGTGATTATCAAGGAAAAGATAATCGCCACTCTCAGTCAGCTTGCGAAGTTCCGGATTAACAAAACGCTCAACAGCCGCATCTTGAGCAGAAAGAGAGAACGTTTGGTTTATTGCCAGGGAACCTCTTCTGAATTTGTGCGGCTTTACATAGTGGTTATCAAGATAGGTATATGTGCCGACAGCTTCATCAATCCCGAGTTCTACAAGACGAATTTTAGCTGCCTGTTTGGAAACACAAAAATCTGTCTCCAACGCTGTGATGACTCTTTCCATAACCTCATTCTCATGTCGGGCATTCATTTCCCGCATGAATTTGGTTATGTACTCCTGTGCTTTCGCCTTAAACGGAGCCGCCGGCATCTGAATTCTCGGAGTCAGCTGATTCGCCTGTCGTTCCATATGTTCGGTTGCTTGTTTTGCGACCTTTGCCGCTGCGCCGCCAACAACCTCACAGCTGATACATGAAGCATCTGCATTAAACAGTTTCTCAAGTTCAAAGACCTTTCTGTGTTTAACCCAATGAACGCATTCATGAACGATAGTATTATTCACTGAACCAAGATTCCGCAAAAGGAAATTCATCGGATCAACAACGATGGTCTTTGCGTTAATATGACACGGAACGTTTTCACCCGCATTTGCATCAAACAATTCTGCTTCGGTATCCACAAAATAAAGCTGCCCGAACACAGAAGCATCTTCACGGATTCTCTTGTTGAGAATCGTTAATCCAAGACGCTCTGCAAGAACTGTCGGGTCAATACTTACCGGAGTCTGCCCGTGCGGAGTAATTCTCAACGCTTCGGGGTAGTATTCCTTTAAAAATTCTGTTGCTACGATTTCAAGCCGTTCTTTCGGAATGTCTGGAACAAGGGCATCAGACATGGAATTTAAAGGTGGAGTAGTTCTCGGATTATATGGCTCAACATCTTTTATTGACCAATCATCTAAGCCTTTTGATAAATCACCTTCACATGAGATACGAATCCACGGATTACATTCGTCATATTCATCAGTCCGGTGGTTACCGTCATGAACACAGAGTTCCAGTTCAAGTCCGACATCAAAGGCAACCCTCATTCCCGGAAGGTCACGGACATAAACCCTCTGTATGGAGGCATCCACGAATTCGACTTCACCGATACTTCTTACATTGCGAGTCCGCAAATCCAGCGAGTCTGAGTCTTCAGATACATACTTCTCGGCAGCCTCATAAAGGCCGTCAAAGCATTTGATTTTTACAAATTCTGCGAATGATCGTCCTGTTGCCACCGAAGTGTTCCTCCTTTAACCTAATCCCTTATAAATTATTACTTATGCTTTTTATACCAATCTATTAATGTCTCACGACTTTCATCAAACCATTGACTGGAAATATAGTAATCCACTCCATCAACAGTTACCGGTGCAGCATAATATCTGAACTTGTCGCTGTTTCCCATATTTGCATCTCTTGAATATGCCATGGCTGGGTAAACAACCTGGTAAAATGTTGATCTGCAATACCCCTTGTCCATAAGACGTTCTATGTCTTTATCTGAAAGACGGTGTTCAGTTAAAAGTTTTTTGAACATCTCATAGGCAAGGTTTCCACAAGGCACAGTTCTATATGTATCTTCATCTTCAAGATTCAGTTCTGCTTTTTGCTGTCCCTTTCCACGAACAAGGAATTTAATATCGTCTGCGGCATTGAAACCCATTCCTTCAAAGATTTCCTTCATAGCTGACATCTTGGACTGGGAACTTAGATTGGTTTCAATGTACATGTTTGCACCAAGTTCAAATGCCGATCTGAGTTTTGCTTTTGAACTTGCATGATAATTTGGACAAACTTTATCAAAAGTCAGCGGATCAAGCGTGTACATTTCTTTGCAGAATTTTTTATATGCATCCGTTATGTTGTCGGTTGCTAATTCTGATCCGCAAAGTACCATCTTCAGAACTGTCTTGTTTGTAAAATCGGTATCATCATCAAGAGACACCCATTCTTCTCCGACGCTCGGTTGGAATGTATTTTCAGGAACGGGCCAAATAGTCTTTGCCCATTGAAGAATCTCGGCACCCCTTTCTTTTATCGCCTTCTCGTTCCATTTGCTACAGTTTTTCAATCCCTCATTAAGCATCAGCTTACTGCATTTGATGCCTTTGTCGTGCATATTGAGTTTCTTGTCGAAGGACAGATTGCTGTAATCACTATTGTATGCGGTAAGGGTCAGATTTCCTATAGTATGCAAATACTTGGTATGTATAAGTTCCCAGGAAGAACCGAGATATTTTTTCCACTCTTCAGTAAGTGTTTGTGGCATGATGTGTTCAATGGTTAACTCGCCATTGTTAAGCTGATCTTCAACAGCCACTCTTTCCTTTGATTTTGAATTTTCGAGTCTTTCAAGAATAAACTTTCTCGCGCTGGACTTCGCATTATATAACTCAAATGAAACAAACTTTTCATCAAAGTCATGTTCATTTGGAAATCTGCTTTTTCCTGTCTTAGTCATTATTGCATATATGAAAACACTGAGATAATTTGCATCGGGCTGCGCCTGCATGTATTTTTCAATCTCATCCCCCGTATATACAAATAGTTTGTTAAGAGGAGAGGTCGGCAATCCGCATATAAGTCTTCGAATCATAAATGCTTCTATTATTTCGATTGCCTTCTTCATTTCGTCATCAGACAAAAGTGCAGGGTTAGAATGTGCCTCGAACAAATCAAATAACAATGGAGTAACGGTGTTAACGTCGAGTTTATTTAATCTTGCTATTGCGCCGACATAACCAGCATCTCCAATTTTTGCGCCTTTAATAATTCGGTAGTATTCTGCATATTTCAGCATGTCTTGAAGGAGGTCTTCTATTTCCAAAGCCCCATTCTTTTCACGATACGATTTAAAAACAAAGTACAGCTTCGCCTCAGCAGGTAGCTCCCTCGTTTTAACAGCAAGATAGTGTCTAATAAAACCGGTTAATTCTTCTTTATTGATTTTTTTCTCTAACTTCTCCCAGTAGTTCTTATAGACTTTTTCCTGCCTTTTTGAGTCAATTTTCATCAAGACATAATTGCGAATTTTATCTGATTCTTCAAGATCACGTCCGGTGGAGTTAAGACTTTCAAAAATCAACTGTGGGTCGTCGCCATCTGTCGTCTTTAAGCTGATATTTACTGTTACAAGGCGCGTAATTGCACTATAAAGACCTTTCAAATCTTCTTCGTCCAAATTTGAAAGTTCTTCATAAAAGTAGTCGTAATTGACAGTAATATTGTTGTTTTCAATAGGTTCACTTTGAGCTATTAATCTGTCGTATGCGTCATCATCTCCTTGAACCAGTTTAAGTTTTAGTTTCTTTTCGTCGGCAGCATACTGATCAGTAAGATATGCTTTTGTTATTTTTTCCTGATTAATCCCGTCAATGGAGAGCCCTTTTTCAACAACATAATTTCTGATAGCAAGAAGCAACAGAGAAACCGTTGTTATTCTCTGCTGACCATCGATAATGACATATTCATTGCAGCCGCCTACATCGTTTTCCACAAAAACAATACTGCCAAAAAAATGTGAGGCATAGTCTTTTTGGTAGGTGGTCATCAAATCCTGAAAAAGGAGCTTACAGTTGCTCTTTTTCCAACTATATGGTCTCTGATAGACAGGAATGATAAATTTCTTATCTGTTCCATCCAACAATCTTAATATTGTTCCTTCTTTTGCTATCATATCTATTCCTTCCTTACAGCATCACAAATTCAGTTCAGATACATTCATTTTTCTTCCCGAAAGATAATAATCATACGCATTCTTGGCCGGAATGAATCTTACCTTGATATTCTCAAGCCCAAGTTCCTCCAGCATCTTCAGAACAGCTTCGCCTTTTTCAAGAACCTCATCTTCTTCGGTCGGAAGCAGGAAACAATTCCGTACCCTGTCAAAGCCATGATCCTCAATAAATTTCTTATACGCCAATTGATACAGATACTGCTTTGTCACTGACTCGATTCCTGGCTGCCCCTTTGGGGATTCACCGGCATTGAGCACCGCGTTATAGTATTTTGCATCGAATATGACGAACTGTGCACCGTCAATCGAAATGATATCCGGTATGAGTGTATCTGCCGCACAGTTTCCTGTCACAGTCCACAACGGCTTCTCAATCAGATCAATCAGCTTGTCCTGCCGGTTGTATCCGGCTTTCAGTTTTTTAGGTAGCTGAAGGTTTCCGATCCTTTCCTGAAGCTTGTCATCAAAGATAACTTTGCAAACATCCTCCCAGACAAGGTTGAAGTTGTTTGTCCCGAACATGGAGAGACAGTCAATATCCATAAGGCTTCCGCGCCGGTCAACATAAGCGTAGATTGCTTTCAGAACAAGCTGCTTTCTTGTGTTGAACTGAACATTCAGTTCCTTTTCAATCCTGTAAAGGATATATTCCTTGTCCCCGAAATCGTCGAGTTCCTCGTCGGAAAGATCTGCACCGGCGATTTCGAACAGATCAAGAAGATCCGCCTCCGCAAGTTCTTTTGAAGCAACCGTAATCAGACATTCATGCAGCCTCTTGAAATAGTCATAATCGTCGTTGACTCTCTTTTTCGTCTGCAAGTCCGTATAATAAGGTCTTCCGTTGCTGAGGTAGGTGAATGTCTCGTTAATGGTTTTCTCCCACAGAATTTCACCCATACCATTGCTTTCGATAATGTCTTCGGTATTGCTGTAGGAGCCGTTCTCATAATAATCGTTCAGAAGAAACAGCAGAACAGCGAGAAGATTGAATGACTGGCTCTCGCTGCTTTCATTCCACATCCGGACAATCTGCTCTTTTGAATTGTAGCGTTCAAGCACCTTAAGAACGGTCTTCAGTTCCTCCTTCGGTTCGGATGCGCTCAGAAGGTATTTCGGATAGCATTTCAGCACACGTCCGGCAACCGTAATGACACCAACAAAGGTGAACACATACAGGTACTCATTCTCACCAGCTTCAACATCAGCAACCTCTATGTCCTCATCCAGAAGATCAGACATGTTCCGTTGCGCATCTGATGCCTTTACAGCTTTCAACACACCGTATTCTTTGAGCTTCTGGATAAGAGGCACGACCTTTTCTTCAGAGCACTGCAGTATTTGACACAGTTCCTTCTGCGTATATCTTTTCTGTTCCCGCAGAAATCTTGATATCATTACTCAGTCTCCTCCGCAGTTTCACCGGCCTCCGTGCCGTTTATTTTTATGTCCTCAGGGTCGGTGTCCAGACCTATTTCATGATTGAAGATGCCTACACCTTTTTCATCGAACTCTTTGCAGATTTCCGAATAGCGGCTACTGTTCTCGAAGCATCCTTCAAACAGAGATGGCCGTTTCTGTTTTGCCGCATCTTCAAATAAATACATAATTACTTTATTCTTGAATGCCTCACAAAACTTTTCGCTATCAATCTCATTTCCACTTTCCGGCACTACAATTTTACGAGAGAGGAAATACGGTCCGAGCTGCTTATCCTCATTGATTTTCTGCTTCGCAAGGAAGTTGTTGATTGCCTTCCTGAGTTTGTTCCATTCAACCTTCTGCGATGTAGCATTTCCGAGGATTACATACTTCCCTTGGATTTCATCATCATTGTCATCGATTCCGATATAAGTGAAATCCCATCTTCTCTTGAAAGCGGTATCCATCGGGAACACGCCCTGGTCGGCACTGTTCATCGTAGCCCATATAAACATATTGTCCGGAATCTTTATTTTGTTGTAGTCCTCCGGATTTCCGCCCAGCTCTTTAGCAAGATATTTCTTTATGTCCTCTGAAGCCTGAATCGGATATTCACTGACTTCATCCTCGTCACGGTCAAGAAGCTGGAAAATATCACCGAATACCGCAGCCACATTGGCGCGGTTTATTTCCTCAATAAGAAGCAGATAAGGTTTCGGATTTGCACTTCTTGCGCTCTTAAGAGCATTCACATAAACCCTCATGAAAGGTCCCGGAACATATTCATAAGCTATGTCACTTGACACTTCTTTGCCTGTGAGCAGACTGACATATTTCCTAATTGCCTTACCATGATTTCTTTCCACACTATTGTCACCGGCGGCATCGGTTCCGTCCTGCTTCCGGGTCTTGAACATCTCGTCAGTATAAAGCCCCAGCAAAACCGGAAGTCTTGTCAGACCGTCACCTTTGAACTTTTCAAACAGCACATCATATTTTTCCTGTGCTGTCTTGCTCTCATCATTGAGGATGGAGATAACATAGTCCGTATCTTTATCCGATGCTGTCTTTTTATTCGAAACCATAATCGGTTTGTATGTTCCGATAAAGTTAGCATACGAATAATCCGGATGGAATGTTACACGTTCGTAATTGGTTTCGCTATCTGCGCCGAGAAGATCTTTGCGGTCTTCGTTCAGTTTAAAACTCTTGCCTGTTCCCGGAGCACCAAAAATGATACGGTTACGCGGCTTATCTGCCTTTATTTCGGTGTTGAAAACAAGAGACTTTTTCACAGATGAATTATCACTCGTTGCAAGATCGTTCACATTTACGGTTGTATTGGTGGCAAGCTTAAAAAACTGATTATTAAGCTCATGTAGTTTATCCTCTGCGTCAGCACCCTTAATACCTAAAATCTCATATTCAAATTTTTGCTTAACTTTCAGAATAATGAGATATGATCCTGTGTGTAAAAGCCTTCTGAACAACACAAAATCACTACCATCAAAATTCAGCAAGGAGACTTGAAGCTGATCAGCCTGGTTCTGTCGTTTGCTTCGAATAACAGATGTTGATGTGAGTTTCTTTCCCTGCGAAAAGACAATTTCTGTCTGATTATCATTCGCAAGATACTTAACATTAGTCTCATATAGGGTAACCGGAATCTGTGTTATGAAATACTTCTTAAGTGATGCATCATCGCTTTCAAAATATCCGTCGGATCTCAAATACGGAAAAATATCCATCTGGGTTCCAGTAAAGGCTATATGTGTCTGATTAGTTGTTCTACCCTCGTCAAGTGTGTTTGAAGCCTCGAGCTTTTTAACAACAATACCATCATACCGTTCTGACACGATTGTCGTTCCCGTATTCTTCAATTTCTCCTCTAATACAGAAATTGCTTGTTGAAAATTCATTCCATTCACCTCACAAATATTGTTTAATCACTGCAGCAATCGCCCTGCCCAAAAGTGGCGGTACAGAATTGCCTATTTGCATATATGTTTTCGTATATGATCCTCTGAAAAAATAGTCATCTGGATAGGATTGTACTCTTGCTGCTTCTCTTGGAGTTAATCCCCTTGCTTGCGTCGGATGTATGTACATGTTGCAATCGAACTTCATGTGAGCAGTAATTGTTTTGCAGACTTTATCCTCTTCAAGTTTGAAATACTTATCCTTAAAAATGTCGTTTCTATTTGCATACGGCATTATATCTGCAATTTTCGGATCATCAGATCGATCACCCTGAAATAATCTACTGTAAATCTCTATATCTCTATCGTTATTATACCTTGCCTTGTGGTTGCAAATTATTGGGATGTTTCGACCCGCATTTATTAAATCAATATACTCGTTTGTCAAAGTGTCGGTATTTCGCTCGATTTTTCCTCCAGATTCTTCTGTGTCAATTTCGGTAGAATTTCGTGTTCTTAATGCTTTTAATGATCTTAATCCGTAAATTGCATCCTTCAAAACATATTTTTTCGCTTTCTGCGCGGAGTTCTCAATCTCTTCAATGATTTTCAAATTATCAATTCCGAGACGATTGCCTATATATATCAACCTTTCTCTGTTTTGAGGAACGCCAAAATCTTTAGCATTAAAGACTTTGCATTCAACTGTATAGCCAATCTTTTGAAAGTCCTCTTTTACCTGCCCAGCTACGCCAAACATACCTTTAACATTTTCCATAACGAAGAACTTCGGCCTCAGTTTTTTTACGACTTCTATGTAGTTCTTATATAGATAGTTGCGAGGATCATCAATCAATCTTTGTCTGTTTGCCATGCTGAAACCTTGACAAGGCGGCCCTCCGACAACGATATCGACGTCCTCGTCTGCCATGAGATTTTCAAGATCCGCAACTACATTCCTAATATCACCAAGAATGATATGATCCCGAGGAGTTTCCGGATGGTTGTGTGCATATGTATCCACACAACATTCTTCTATATCGTTGGCAAGAGCTGCATAAAATCCTTCTTGAACAAATCCAAGCGACAGCCCACCTGCGCCACAAAACAAATCAACCATCGTTAAGTTCTGCGGATGATTCTGCCTAACATACGAAATATAAGTATTGCAATATTTTTTTATTGCGCAAGATTCGCATTTTTTCTCATAACGCCCACTACAAATCGAGTCCAACTTTCGTAAAGCCTTCCCCAGGTGTTCATTCGTCTTTACACTTTCACGTAATTGTTCTGCACGGCAATCGAGATATTCCTCTCCAGTGTGTTTTGTGATTGCATCAAGACTCTTGTCATAGCCGGTTCCTAATCCACAACTTTGAGCGGAGCACTCTATAAAGGCGATGATTTCATTTATATCGTTTTTGTAATTAATCATCGTTCCATTCACCTAACCTTTCGAGTGTATTTCTCACTTCTGTTGCTACTGCTCTTGCAACATTAACTGTAACTGCATTACCAAACTGTTTATATGCTTGGCAGTCTGATACAGGAATCACAAAATTGTCAGGAAATCCTTGAAGCCTTGCACATTCTCTTGGTGTAAGTTTTCTAACTCTTCCATTCTGTGTTACATAATTATCCTGACATGCCCTATGCATTTTCCCCATTGTTGCACATAACGGTCTGGCTATAGACAAATCTATTTCTGATTTTGCCTTATATCCACCTGTGCCGTCTGATAAAATGGTAGGGAGTATAGTTTCAGATAAAAAATACTTATTGTTAACATTTTCTTCAAGCAAATCTTGAAGGGTCAGTTGTAACGGCATTTTATCTGGAAAAGAGAATTCCGCATCTTCATTGGCAAAACATACAATATAAGTTCTATTTCTTGTTTGCGGAATACCGTAATCGGCAGTATTCAACACTGTGTCAAAGACTTTGTACCCCAAGTCGTTTTCAAGCACATGCTTAATAGTCTTGAAAGTTTTCCCTTTATCATGAGTTCTTAATGTTCTGACATTTTCAAGTACAAGGACACGTGGTTTGTTATGATGTTCTGTCTTATACTTAATAATCTCTGCTATTCTAAAGAAAAGTGTTCCTCTTGTATCTTCGAATCCAAGTTCAGATCCCATCATGCTGAAAGGTTGGCAAGGGAATCCACCGATAAGAACATCAAAATCCGGAAGAGTCTCTAATGCAATTTTATTTATATCTCCAAGAACTATTTCGTTATCGTAATTTGCCCTATAGGTTTCTACAGCGTATTTATCAAAATCATTTGCCCATACGATATTAAACCCTGCCTCAATGAAGCCAGAGTCTAATCCACCAATACCGCTGAACAAAGAAAGTATTCTCATAATAAAAACTCCTTAAACTTCTTTGTCTTTAATATATTCTCTAATCCATATTCCAATTTCTGCAGAAGCTTTCTTCCCTTCCTTACGCAGTTTCTCCATAAATGCCTCTTTAATTTCCGGCTCGATGGCTACTTCAATTTTCGCTGTTTTCATTCTGCCTGATGGTCTTCCACAGTTTTTTATTTCTTTCTCCATTGATAGTCCTCCATGGAATTCTGTATTAAATATGGTTTTTACCCTGATAAAAACATTATATCAAAGCTTATTTTCTAATTCAAGTAGGATGATCTTTCAAACGTAAAAAACATTTCGACATCAATCCTATTGTCACGGCAACCGAAAAATGTCAAAAACATCAATCCTGTTGTCACGACCCCCTGTTATCTAATCTGTTGTCACAACTATACCCCTTTTTCAGACGATAGCATTGTTGTCAAAACCTATAAAAATAGGGCTTCGGCATTCCGCCTGGACGAGGCTATTATTCCGAAACCCTTTGATTTCAAGGCATTTTCACCATCTTTACTTATTTACCCGTGACATCAATACTACCGTCTCCACGTGGCTTGTATGGCTGAACATGTCTACGGCTTCTATTTCTTTTAGTGTATATATGTCGCTAAGCATACCCAAATCTCTTGATAATGTAGAGCTGTTGCAGGATATGTAAATGATGGTTTCAGGTTTCTTGTCTCTTATGGACTGTAAAACTGAATCGTCTAACCCTTTTCTTGGAGGATCTGCAATCAGTATATCGTATTCTATTTGGAGTATAGCATCGTTAACATCAGCATGTATGAATTCACAGTTGTCTATGGAATTTAGTTTTGCATTGTTTTTTGCATTGTTAACAGCTTCTTTTACAATTTCCACACCTATAATGTACTTTGTAATGTCCGCCATGAATAGACCTATAGTGCCTATTCCGCAATATAAATCTAAAATGGTCATATTTTTTAGTTTATCTTCTGGATGCGATTTAATCAGGTACTGTTTTGCTATTTCATATAGTTTCTCTGTCTGGGTTTTATTTACCTGGTAGAAACTGTCTGGCGATATCTGGAATTTTAGACCGCACAGGTTATCAGTTATATATTGTTTGCCGTGAATGAGTATGTTTTTTTCGTACTTCCTCTGATATATGGATATGACTTCTTTATTCTCTTTTAAAGTGTTTATCATTTCTGCTGACAGGGGTTTATCACTTTCGAATATAACCATATATCCATCATCAGCTTTTCTTATTGTAACCGATGTAATATCTCTTGTAATATGTCTTTCCATATTTTTCTTAATGTCATTTATCTCTTTTGGAAGAAGCAGGCATTCATCATGTGTAACTATCTTATGAGTCCTGTCAGCATAAAATCCTATTTGGTCATTTAGTATCTGGTATTCAGCCTTATTGCGATAATGGTCAGGCATAGGATTAGGATGTACTATTAAGTTTTGAATCTCTATGTGCGCCATTCTTTTTAAGTTTGTAATTACTGTATCTTTCTTCAGCTTTAACTGTCTTTCATAAGTCATATGCCTTAAGCTGCACCCTCCGCATTTATCATATACCTTGCATTTGGGTTCAGTTCTGTTTTGGGATGGATTTAAAATCTTTACTGCTTTTGCTTTTGCATATTTAGGTTTGTTTTCATATGGTTTTGCTATTACAGTTTCGCCGTCTAAAGCGTTATCAACAAAATAGACAAGGTTATCTTTCCTTGCTATTCCTTTTCCTTCATACGAAAGATCAATAATATCCAGTTTTATATCCTGATTCACTTATTCGCCTTTCATGTCAATGACATCTGTTTTCTTATCCAGTACATCTAAGCAAAGCCTGACTGATTCTCCAATAGCTTTCTTTATATCATCTGGTCTTGCTCTGAATATTGTTTTGGCATTGAAATCACTCATGAATGCCTCATAGGTCATGACTTTTACGAATTTAACCATATCAAGTCCGCCTTCATGACCTGCTGCTTTTTGTTGCTTTACTATTTTCTTAGCGCTTGCTTTGAATAAAAATGTAGGTATGGTAATTATCTTCCTGTTAGGCATACCCATGTGTTCATGGAATATCGATAGCATTTCCTTCCATGTCATATTGTATGTGCAGACAGGGAAGAGCTGTCCGCCTTTTCCGATTTCTAAAGCTGAAGCTATGCACTGTCCAACCTGTCTTGTTGTTATCATTGCAGTTCCACCTTTTGGATACATGGTAGCCATCGGCATCTTCTTTATCATATCGACAAGGAAAGTCCAGACAGGTTTTCTTCCTTTCTGGGCTCCGAAAATATATGGAAGCTCCAGTACTGAGACTGCGAAATTCTCATCAGCATAATCAAGAGCTATTTTAGCCTGGTCCACTCTGCTTCTTATATACGGATGATGCTTGTATAACTCCCATTCAGGGAAAGTGCGGTCGAAATATGTAAAATATGAACCGCATATTACGGTCTGCTTTATCCCGCATTCTTTTGCTAAAGGTAAAAGCTTCTGTAAAGGTACTATGTTATATCTGTAGAACATATCATATATTGGTGCAGGCCCTTCAATTCTTTCATCTACGCCTGCTGCAAAAACAAGGCCGTCGCATTTTTTCATAATTGAAGTCAGTTCATCTATATTCAATGACATACAGTCTTTTAAGATGAGTTCCATCTGTGATGGGATATCCGCTCCCTTAGGGACAGGAGGCAAAGCCATGCCTATCACACTATGTCCTCTTTTTATAAGTTCCTTCGCAGCCTCACTGCCTAATAATCCGGTTCCACCTATGATAAGCACTTTCATATTTTTTCTCCTGTGATATGTGATAACAAGAGGAATTTTTCATTCCTCTAGTTCATTATATCATATCGTATTTTAATATTTATTTATTTTATGCTGTAACTATCTTATTCGCTTCTTGTAGATTAAGTTTTACGACTGCGTCTTCTCTCATTTTATACTTTAATATTTTACCTGCTGCATTCATAGGAAATTCCATAACGAAGTCAACATATTTAGGTGTCTTATGTTTTGCCATATGTGAGTTTACATAATCCTTTAATTCCTGCTCGGTCATTGTCTCATTTTCCTTCAAAATGACACAAGCCATGATTTCTTCCCCATAGCTTTTATCCGGTACTCCTATTACCTGTACATCCTTTACTTTTGGATGAGTATATATGAAATCTTCGATTTCTTTTGGATATATATTTTCTCCGCCACGGATTATCATATCTTTTATCCTTCCGGTAATTTTATAGTATCCGTTATTCCTTCTTGCCAAATCACCGGTATGTAGCCAGCCGTCTTTGTCTATTGCAGCAGCGGTCGCCATTGGCATTTTATAGTAACCCTTCATTATGTTATATCCTCTTGCGACAAATTCACCATCTACATTATCAGGAAGCTCCTCGTTTGTTTCAGGGTCCACTATTTTACATTCTACTCCGGGTAACGCTTTTCCTACAGTATTTACTCTCAATTCTATTGAATCTTCTGTGGTGCTTTGCGTACACCCTGGGGAAGCTTCAGTCTGTCCGTATACTATCGTTATCTCCTTCATGTTCATTTTTTCCTGTACATCCTGCATTACCTTAATAGGACAGGGACTCCCTGCCATTATGCCTGTACGCATATATGAAAAATCCGTCTTTGCAAAATCCTCATGTTCAAGCATTGCAATAAACATGGTAGGTACTCCGTGAAAGCAGGTTATCTTTTCAAGATTGATACAGTTAAGAGCAGGTTTTGGAGAAAAGTAGGGAAGGGGAGATATTGTGGTCCCATGTGTCATGGAAGCAGTCATTGCAAGAACCATTCCGAAGCAGTGAAACATAGGGACATGTATCATCATCCTATCTGCAGTAGATAAGTCCATACAATCACCTATACACTTACCATTGTTTACTATGTTATGGTGGGTAAGCATTACCCCTTTGGGAAAACCTGTCGTTCCTGATGTGTACTGCATGTTGCAGACATCGTCCTTACTGATAGTGCTAGCTCTTCTGTATACTTCCTCAATAGGGGTTTTTTTATGCATCCCAATTGCATCTTCCCATGTTATACATCCTTCCATTGCAAAGTCCACTGTTATTATATTCCTTAAAAAAGGCAGTTTTTTAATATGCAAAGGTTTGCCAGGAATTGAAGTATCAAGTTCTGGACATAGTTGTTTAACTATCTTGGCATAATGTGAATCTTTATATCCTTCAATCATTACTATCGTATGTGTATCTGATTGTCTGAAAAGATATTCTGCTTCATGAATCTTGTAAGCGGTATTTACTGTTACTAAGACTGCGCCTATCTTGGTCGTAGCCCAGAATGTTATGTACCACTGAGGGATATTAGTTGCCCAAATTGCTACATGGTCTCCTCTTTTTACGCCTAAAGCTATTAATGAGCGTGCGAACGTGTCCACATCCTCTCTGAACTGTGAGTATGTCCTAGTATAGTCCAATGTCGTATAACGGAATGCATACTGGTCAGGGAATTCCTCAACCATCCTGTCAAGAACTTGGGGAAAAGTGGAATCTATAAGTTCCTCTTTTTTCCATACATAGCGGCCAGTTTTCGCTTTATTGTAGTAGAGCTTTTTCGAAATTCTGTTTTCGTCATATTTAGAGGTGATGTAATTCATGAAATGCGGGAATACTATTCCGGGGTCATCCAGATCGGAAGACCAGCTCATTATCCACTCATATGATATATATCCGTCATAATTTATGGATTTTAAAGCCCCAATCATGTCCTTTATTGGCAGATCTCCTTCACCCATAAGTCTGTACTCCACCTGTCCGTCAATCATTACAGAGTCCTTCATATGCACGTATTTTATATAAGCGCCTAGGTTCTGTACGGTTTTCTCAGGGGATTCGTTATTGAATCTGTATGGATGATGTATATCCCATAAAGCAGCAAGATTATCTGATGCGAAATGCTCAAGCACTTTTCTTAATCTATCTGTATCACAATATATCCCTATTGTCTCAAGAAGCAGTATTACATGTTTTTTCTCAGCATATGGAAGTATCTCGCTTATTATTGAGATTACTGCATCATCACTAGACTTATTATTCAAAGTAATAGAATCATCAGGAAGAAGCCTTACATAAGATGTGCCCATTTTTGCGGCAAGGTCAATATATGCTTTCAGCTGACGGATGTTTTCCTTTTGGTTGGCAATATCATTTAAATTACAGGTTGTGGAGAAACACGACACTTCTAAGTGAAGATTTGCTAGTTGTTCTGCTGTTTTTAACACCTGTTGTGATGAGAAAGGCCTTGCATCGACAGCATAAACATTATTCTCCAGACCTCTTACTTCTATTCCTGAAAATCCGAGGTCTTTTGCCATTGCGATGGCTTCTTTCCATGTAAAGCTGGTCCAGCTTATTGTAGAGAATGCATATTTCATTGTATTCCTTCCTCATAAAGCATCTTATTTACTGCATTGATATATGCCATGATTGAAGACTCTATAACGTCAGTTGACAGGCCTCTGCCTGCGTATATCTTACCGTTATAACGTATTTTAACTGTTGCAGCACCTAAAGCATCCTTGCCTTCAGTAACAGACTTTAAATTAAAATCAAAAAGCTCTATATCCATACCCATAATTTTGCCTATGACATGGAAGGCTGCATCGATAGGACCATCTCCAAATGCAACCCCTTCAAGCGGTTTGTCATTATACCTAAGTCTTACTGCGGCTGTGGAGGTTATTTTATTCCCGCTGTTTATAACGAATCTGTCCAACTGGTATACTCTTGGCACCTGTACGGCTTCTCTGCCTATAATCGCCTCTATATCCTTGGTATAAACCTGAAGTTTCTTCTCGGATAATTCTTTAAACATATCATATATTTTTTCTATATCCTTATCAGTAAGTGTATATCCAAGGCTTTCTACAAATGACCTGAAAGTATAAATATCCATTTCTTTATCAATAAGGTCGGTTTCATTTACATTAATTCCTGCTGATATTGTGTTCTTTGTTTTCCCATTCTTTATATCCGTTATTCCTGATAGAAGCACAGATGCTCTGTTAAGCTGAGATATTAGCATGTTGCAGTTAGCGTTTAACGCATCAGCCCTGGTATGTATTGCTGATACGGTTTCTTCAAGACTGGCATCATTTGCAGTCCCATTAATAGAGCATGCAACCTGTCCCACACCTGATTTAATAGCGGTTATAGTATTCGCTACTGCCATTCCCATTTCATTTTTAGCTCTGAAAGAAAATATGGTATTTTCATCAAATGCAAGGGAATTTTTTAAGTTTGTTATAAAGGGAAAAATCTCATCAGGCAGCATCTGTCCTACTGTGTCTTCAATACCTACTGTGCTGGCTCCTGCATCTTTAGCAATATTAATAATATCGATTATAAATGCAAGATCGCTTCTTGTAGCATCTAAAGCTGTAAATTCAATATCATCGCATAAAGTCTTCGCAAAAGAGATGGATTCTCTTACGGTATCTAAAACTTGATTTTTCTTCATATGCAGCTGATATTCCATGTTTACAGTAGACAGCGGTAAGCTGATATGTATTCTTTTTTTAACTGCGCCTTTAATTGCTTCGTATGTTTTTTCTATACTTACTTTGTCTGGTTTTGCAGGACAGCATAATATGCTTTTTTTCAAAGTTGAGGCTATTGTCTTGACAGCTATAAAGGCTCCTTGAGAAGTATCAGCAAAACCTGTCTCAATAATATCAGTATTTATATTTTCCAGCTGTTTGGCGATCTCCAGTTTTTCTTTAAAGCTAATATTCAAAGCTTTATCTGTTTCACAGTTCTTCAATGTGCAGTCTTTTATCAAAACAACGGTTTTCATGCAAACCCCTTCCATGCTTCAAAATGTTATTAATTTCGGATTATAGCATTAGTTGACATAAAAGTCTATTTAATATATTCATTTTTACATTATGGTATTACAAATATCAGATTTTATTTCAGATGCTCGCTTATATGTCTAAATATATTGCATCATTCACAAATTTCATGACAATGTCATCACATTTGTGGTATAAATATTAAGTACTACTATCTTCGTGGAGGGGAAATGAGGAGAAATTTCAAAATAATAATCATTGTTTTAATGCTTGTTTTGACAGCAGGTATCTTTACTTCATGTTCGGATACTAAAGAAACTCTTTTTTCTATTAATATAATAAACGGTAAAGAAGTCCATATTACAAAGTATCATGGTAAGAGCAACAGGATATCAGTTCCTGCTGAAATAAAAGGGCTTCCTGTGACAGGAATATCATCAAATGCTTTCTGGGGTAATACTGAAGCAAAATCAATATCGTTACCTGATTCAGTTAAAGTGATAGGTAATAATGCTTTTTACAGCTGCAAGTCTATTACTTCTTTCAATATACCAAAAAGCCTTAAGGAGCTTGGAGAAAATGCTTTTATTGGGTGTGACAAGTTAAAGGATATAACAATCACTGAAGGAAACGAATTCTTTTTTGTCAAGGATGGAGTTCTGTTTAATAAAGATATGACAAAGCTCATAATATATCCTCCGCAAAAAAACGGTAAAGAGTATATTATTCCTTCAAGCGTGACCCACTTGGATAAAAACTCTTTTTTTAATAACATAAATATATCACAGATTACTCTCCCTTCAGGGCTTATTGAAATTGGCCCTACTGCATTCAAAAATTGTTCAAGTATAACGCAAATAGAGATTCCTGAAGGAGTTACGAGCATAAGAGCGGGAGCTTTTTGGGATTGTTCAAATCTTACTACCATTAAAATACCAAACAGTGTTAATAGTATAAGTGACCAGGTGTTCTATGGCTGTGCGAAATTATCTTCGATTTATGTAAAACAAGGGTCATATGCACATAAGTGGTGTGAGGATAATTCCAGAACTTCAGTTATGAAGTTTTACTGATGTAATGTGATGCAAAACATAACTGTTGAAAAATAATTATGCATGTGTTAGTATCAATCTTAAGTATGAGGAGGGCAGATGCGAAAGGGAAGAACAGAGCTTGACCGCGAAGGAATGCTGGTATATATACCAAAAGGCGGTAAATCTTCTAAAGTCTTAAAAGTTACATCACCTATTCTAAAAGTGTCATTAGTATTTTATTTTATGATGGCTATCATTATATGCTTGAGCCTTTCATTAATCTATTTTATAAATCAGAATAAACAAGTTAATGCGCAAATGGAAGAGGTTATGGCGGATTATAATAACGAGATGATTGCATTGAGCACCTATGTTGGAAAACAAGCACAAGTGCTTGATAGCAAACTAAATGAGATAGCATTACTTGAGACAGCTCAAGAAGATTTGAACATACAGATAAAGGATTTATCATCACAGCTTAAACTGATCGCAGAAAAATATACAAACAGTATATCTTTGGCAAGCGCATCAGTAACTGCTAATAATGTTACAAAATTCGCCCAAGACACAGCTGCAGTTGCTTCAGCTTTACAGATACTGCTTGAGACGAATGAAAATACCCAGTCAGAGCTTGTAGATTTTTCTGATGCTGCAAATGTATTATGTGACTACCTGGATTCAATTCCTACTTTATGGCCTACCAAAGCCACATACATAGCATCCGCTTTCGGCATGAGAAATCATCCGATATTGAACCAGTATAAACAGCATACCGGAATTGATATTGGCGGAGCATGGGGTGACGAGATATATGCTGCAGCTTCAGGCAAGGTACTTTCAGTTAATTATGAACAGTCAGGATATGGATACTGGTTAAGGATAAAGCACAGTGAAAGCATAACCACGTTATATGCTCACTGCTCTAAGATACTTGTAAAAACCGGTGACGAAGTCGAGAAAGGCCAGCTTATAGCATATGTCGGAAAGACAGGGCTTGCTACAGGACCACATCTACACTTTGAAATAAGGGTAAATGAAATACCTATAAATCCTACACTGTTTGTAACTACAGGCAAATAGGAGTATAAAATGATTAGACAGAAAAAACTTGATGTCCTTATAGGATCTATGTGTACAATTAAAGGTGATATTAATACTAAAGGTTCAGTTACAGTAGAAGGCGTAGTCGAAGGTGATATAACAGCTGAAGGCGATATCGTATTTACAAAGACTGCTAAAGCTAAAGGCCTGTTTACTGGTGCTAATATAATATTAAGCGGTGAAGCTGAGGGAATATTGAAATCCAAGAACTACATAAAGATGTCCTCAACAGCTAATTTCGTGGGAGACACATATGCTTTAAGCCTCATAAGCGATGAGGGAGCCAAATTCATGGGCAAATGCTATGTTGTTGACAGTGATAAAGAAGATAAATCAAAAAAAGAGTAATTCGTGCAGGTATATCTGCTCGGGTTTTGGGCATAAAAAACTTATGCTGATGAGGTGATGAAATGAACCAAGATGATTTATTAAATTCGTATGATGAAGAAGATGATGAATCTACTAATGTAGAGTATGTAGAATATACCCCTTCTTTTTTCAGTACCCTTTTAAGCACTTTTTGGTCTACATTCAAGATATTAACTGCTATAGTGCTTATTGCGGCATTTCTCATAGGAGGATTAGGATTAGGTATTATTACTGCATGGATTTCTACATCTAAAATACTGACTGATGAGGATTTGGCTATAACCACAGGACTGACAACATTTATTCACGACATTGAAGGCAATATTATAGAGACTCTTACCGGAAGCGATAATATAAATAGGGAAGTAGTAACATCAAAACAGATTCCAGATATCCTAGCGCATGCGATTGTAGCAATTGAAGATGAGAGGTTTTACCAGCACTCTGGTTTTGACTTCATAAGGATTGGAGGTTCTGTAATAAAGCTTCTGGAAAACAAAGGAGATATCGCCCAAGGCGGAAGCACTATTACCCAGCAAGTTTATAAAAATGTCACTGGCCGTTTCGAACAGACTTTTGAAAGAAAAATTCAAGAGATATACAATGCCGTGCTTTTAGAGATGAAGTATGACAAGAAGCAGATTATAACAATGTATGCAAACCTAATTAACATGGGTAACGGCTGTTATGGATTTCAGTCAGCATCAAAAATGTATTTTAATAAAACACTGGATCAACTCAATCTTGCAGAAGCTGCGATACTTGCGGCAATACCGAATTCGCCTGGTATATATGATCCATACGGAAAAGAAGAAAATGTAAGGAAGCTTATGTACAGGCGTGAGGATGTTCTCGACAAAATGTTGGAATTGGGGTATATAGATCAGAAAGAATATGATGATGCGCTCGCATACGAGATAGTTTTTGCTGAGAAAGTCGATTATGTTTCCTCGTCTGTCACATCATATTTTGTAGATTATGTTATAACTGAAGCCATCAAGTTATTGTCTGAACAAAACTCAATATCTGAACTTCAAGCTGAGAGAATTATATATAATAACGGTCTGCATATATATACTACTTTAAAGCCGCAAGTGCAGAATGCTTTGGATACTATATTTACAGATCCTGCATACTTTGCTGAATATAGGGAAGACGGATCAATAATTAATATTGACGCTATAAGGTATGGTGAGAAACCTCAAGGCGCAATGGTAATCATTGACCAATATACTGGCGGTATTGCCGGGCTTTATGGGGGTAACGGGGAAAAAACAGGAAGCAGGACATATAACAGAGCGACCGGTATGCAAAGACAGCCTGGTTCCACTTTTAAGCCTATTGCAGTGTATGGTCCAGCTTTAGATTTAAAACTTATTACAGCAGCAACAGTAGTTGACGATGCGCCATGTTATCTTGACCCGAAAAATCCAGACCTCATATATCCAACCAACTATGATTCTACTGATTATCAGGGGTTAACAACAATAAGGAATGCTATAAAAGCTTCTGTTAACGTTATAGCAGCCAAAGTATGGTCGTATTATCTTGGAAGGGATAATTCTGTAGAATATCTTGAATCGGTGGGTATTCACAGGAGCGAATACATATATGATGATTCTACTGTCTCAGCAGCTATAGGTGGTCTCGCTGTAGGAGTAAGCCCTCTAGAAATGGCAAGCGCATACAGCACATTTGCAAATAGAGGAATTCATATGGATGCACACAGTATTACAAAAATAGCTAATAACTCCAAGGAAACTATTTTTAGATGGGGAAACACATATACTGTCGCTTATTCTGAACAATCTGCAGCAATTCTTACAAATATAATGGAGGAAGTAGTAAAACCTACTGTAACTACATACTGGATTAACGGAACAGCCTACGGAGCAATAAATATAAACCAAGGTAATATAGCAGTTGCAGGAAAAACAGGAACTACATCAGATTATCTTGATAAATGGTTCTGCGGGTTTACCCCTTACTATACTGCCGCGGTCTGGTATGGTTACGATAACAAGCAAGCTCCGGTCTCTTTGGTGAATGAGGAATATGGAAGAGCTTTAAAACTTTGGAATTCCGTCATGAATATTGTCCATGAGAACTTGGCTCCAAAACAGTTTACAATGCCATCTACAGGTATAGTCAAAAGAGATATCTGCATATATTCAGGAAAACTACTTTCTGAGTTCTGTACATCAGACCCACGTGGTCCTAGGACTGTTGTTTCAGAGTACTTCATAGAAGGTACTGAACCTAAAGAAATATGTGACACACATCAAGAAGTTGTAGTTTGCGCATATCCTGGAAACAAGGATGAATATGGACGTTTTTACCTTGCAAGCGATGATTGTCCAAGCAACTATGTTTGGGCTATGGTACGTATAGTGCGTCCCGACGGAGCTTACAAAAAAGTTAATGAAGGAACATTCTCTGTAAAGGTTGATGGTAAAGTAATATGGCAGTTTGAAAGAGTGCCTTATGATGCAGTTCATGAAGTAGATATGTCTATTGTCTGTCCTCTTCATCATAAACATCAAGAGGAAGAAGCGGTGACGCCAGTAGCGGATTCATCACCTATTACAAGCGAAGAACCGGATAATCCGGATATACCGGATAATTAAAACAGCCAATTATTTATATAATTAATATATTTCTATAGGCAGAAGATTAACTTTATTTCTTGCTGCAACTATCTGTATCCTGAGAAAGTCCGTCTTTTTATTTATAACGCATATTTTCTTGTGCCCTATTGTAGTTCCTTCATATCTTGAATGTATCTTATCTTTTGAAGTACATATAAGGAAGGTTTCCACTCTCTGTCCTTTTGATATATCTTCCTTCAGAACTATATACTTTATGTTCTTTTCTTCATTAAAGCTGATGTCTATGCATTTTTGTGTGGGTGATGATGTCTCTATTTCCTCAATAACCGCATCTTTTGAAATATCTTTCTTAAACTCATTTTGTATTAATTCTCCTAGTTCCTTGCACCTTTCTACATCCTTTGAGTCAAAAAGTCCTTCACGGTTAGGAGGTATATTAAGATTCAGACAGGCATTTCCACCGACTGTGTTAAGATATGTTGAAAATAGTCTCTCAAGAGAATGAGGTTCCTCATGATCATGATAAAACCATCCTTTCCTTATAGACATGTCATACTCAGATGGGCAGAAACATAATCCCTTTGAATACTTGATGTTGGAAAAATTCCCGATGTTCTGGTCCCTGTTAAAAAGATAATCAAGTTTTCCTTCTTCAAGGCTTCCTTCAGCCTGTATATCAGCATAAACAGCTAGTTCTTTTGGTACTACCGCCCATTCTGATACTCTTGGTGAGCCTGCTTCATTCCCGCACCATCTGACATCAGGCCCCTTATCATTAAATATAGTCGCATCAGGCTGATATTTATGTATGAGGTCTATATAACCGTCAAAATCGTATATCTGCTTCTTGCCATTAGGACCTTCACCGCATGCATTATCGAACCATACGTGAAAAATAGGGCCATATCCTGTTAGAAGCTCAGCTAATTGCGATTTGAAGTAATCATTATATTTGTCAGTACCATAGTAAGTAGAATTCCTATCCCAAGGGGAAAGATAAAATCCAAACTTTATACCGCCCTTCTCACAGGCTTTTGCAGCTTCCATCACGATATCACCTTTACCTCCCTTATATGGGCTGTTTTTTATACTGTGTTCAGTATATCTGCTTGGCCATAAGCAAAATCCGTCATGATGTTTGGCAGTTAGAATCATACCCTTCATTCCTGCTGCCTTTATCGTTTCTACCCACTGGTCACAGTCCATTCTGTATGGATTAAAAATGGCAGGATCCTCCTTTCCGGTTCCCCATTCCAAATCAGTAAAAGTGTTTACTGTGAAATGAATAAAAGCATAAAATTCCATATCAAACCATTTAAGTTGTTTTTGTGAAGGTATGACATTTGACGCGTTGCTTATAAATTCTGAATAGTCCATAAAGCCTCCTGATGATAAAGGTTGACTTAATTGTACCACTAAAATGCAGCAGATGATGTGCGATCTTGCCATGGAAGACATAGATTACATAAAACTTTATACATTAAAAATGAATAATATACATATTATCTGTTCGTTATATGCATATAATAAAGAAATTTCATATTTAGTATTGACTAATTATTCATAAAAGTGTATATTTATGAAAATTGTGAAATTACTATTGGAGGGTAAGACATATTTATGAAAAAGGTTATAACAATTATTTTAACAACAATACTGACAATGGCTATGTTGGCCGGATGTACACCGGTGGCATCGAACACAGTGTTTTCAATTGACGATCTGCCTGGCAAGGTTATAGGCGTTCAGCTTGGAACAACAGGCGACATATATGCTTCAGGTTATGAAGAAGATGGATCTGTAATGGAAAGATTTAACAAAGGTGCAGATGCTGTTCAGGCACTAAAGCAAGGTAAAGTTGACTGTGTAATAATAGACAGTGAACCTGCAAAGGCATTTGTTGCAAAAAACAAGGATCTTATGATACTGGATGAACCATTCGAATTGGAAGAATATGCTATGTGCATAGCAAAATCAAACTCGGAACTTAAGGGAAAGATAAATGCTGCGATTTCTCAGTTAAAAGCTGATGGGACATTGGAATCAATTATTTCCAACTATATAGGAGATGATACAAAAGGAAAGAGCCCATATGTATCTAATAACACGGATTATAGTAACGGAACCTTAAAAATGGCTACAAACGCACAGTTTGAACCATATGAATTTGTTGAAGGCGGAAAAATTGTCGGAATCGATGTTGATTTTGCTCAGGCAGTTGCTGATATACTTAGGATGGAACTGGTTATCGAAGATATGGATTTTGATTCAATAATAGCTGCTGTCCAATCAGGAAAAGCTGATATTGGTGTAGCAGGTATGACAGTTACGGAAGATCGGCTTATTAGCGTGGATTTTACAGACTCATATACGACTGCAACACAGGTAATAATAGTAAGAGTCAAGTAATATAATGATTTTGCAGCAGTAAAGCCCATAAGGCATATCCTTTGGGCTTTTGTGCTGTCAAAAGGTGTAAAGAAGGTAATGATGAATGAATATTTGACCAAGCTGATTGAGGATTTCAAAATAAGCTTCACAAACAATTTTATAACAGATAACAGATGGCAGTATCTTACAAAAGGTTTGCTGGTTACTCTTGAAATCACATTTTTCGCAGTAATTATAGGTATAATTTTAGGCTTTATAATAGCGGTAATACGTACGACTTATGATAAAACGAAAAAACTTGGCATACTCAATGCGATATGTAAAGTATACATAACAATAATAAGAGGAACTCCTGTAGTACTGCAGCTTCTAATAATTTATTATGTCGTATTTGCAACTGTTGCAGTTGATAAGGTGTTAGCAGCAGTTGTAGCATTCGGCTTAAACTCTGCTGCATATGTTGCAGAAATAGTCCGCTCCGGTATTATGAGCGTAGATCCAGGACAAATGGAAGCAGGAAGGTCATTGGGATTTACATATGGCCAGACAATGTGGCATATAGTTTTACCCCAGGCATTCAAGAACATTCTTCCAGCTCTAGGTAATGAATTTATAGTGTTATTAAAAGAAACATCAGTTTCAGGATATATAGCTCTTGCTGACCTTACAAAAGGAGGAGAATACATAAGAAGCAGGACATATGATGCTTTCATGCCACTAATAGCTGTAGCTTTGATATATCTTGGTATAGTTATGTTTCTTACCTATCTGGTAAATAAGCTTGAAAGGAGGCTCAGTAAAAGTGATAGAAGTTAAACAGTTATATAAAAGTTTCACTACTAAGGGCTCAAAAGACAGCCTGAACGTTTTAAAAGGTATAGACCAGACAATACATGATGGTGAGAAAGTAGTTGTTATCGGTCCTTCCGGAAGTGGTAAAAGCACTTTTTTACGATGTTTAAATATGCTTGAGGTTCCTTCAGCAGGTGAGATTTTTATTGACGGTGAAATGATAAATGACAAAAAGTGCGATGTAGACAAACTTCGTATGAAAATGGGTATGGTATTCCAGCATTTTAATCTTTTTCCTCACCTTACCATATTGCAGAATATAACATTAGGGCCTATAAAACTTAAGAATAAGACAAAAAAGCAGGCTGAAGAACAGGCATTGGAACTATTAAAAAAGATAGGGCTTACTGATAAAGCGTATGCTTATCCTTCGCAGTTATCTGGGGGACAGAAGCAGCGCGTAGCTATAATACGTGCTCTTGCAATGGAACCAGAAGTAATGCTGTTTGACGAGCCTACCTCAGCTCTGGACCCTGAAATGGTGGGAGAAGTTCTGGATCTTATTAAAAAACTTGCCAAAGAAGGAATGACAATGGTATTAGTCACTCATGAGATGGGTTTTGCTAAAGAAGTGGGTACAAGGATACTGTTTATGGATGATGGTTTGATAGTAGAGGAGAATAATCCAAAAGACTTTTTCGCTAATCCCAGTAACCAGAGGACAAAAGACTTCTTGTCCAAGGTGCTTCAATAATAATTATCTTTTCATAATCCATGAAAGTATGTATCCATAGTCATACATCATATCAGTTTGAAAATTGTAAAAGGTATTAGCATAAGAATTTTGTATGAAACTGTTTATTTGTATAATATGTCAATAAAATATATTTCTTTCGTATATGACAAAATGTTCTGTTAAGGTTGACTTGCAAAGGTAATAACTATAGAATCTTTTTTATGTGGAGGACTTATGGATAACAAGACAAGAGCACTGAATATTTTAAACTATAAGCCTGTGGACAGGATGCCTGCTGTTCATTTCGGTTATTGGAAAGAACTGTTACAGGAATGGGTTGCCCAGGGACATCTGAAACCTGAGGAGATAGAAGGCGTCGGAGACGGAAATGCTGCAGATTACAGATTGAATGAGAAACTTGGCTGGGATTTCAACTGGCATACCACAAGAAGGGGAGCAGCAAGCTTAAGGCCTTTTTTTAAGACACAGATACTAGAAGAACTTCCGGATGGTTCCAGAAAGATACTGACAGGTTGGGGTGTTATTGAGATAGAAAAACCTGGTGTAGTATCCATATCCGGAGAGTGTGATTACACATTAAAGGACAGAAAGGCTTATGAAGAATTGTATAAGCCGAGAATTCAGTTTACTGAAGAAAGAGTGGACCCTAAATATTTCAATGAAAATGACTGGGATAAGATAGATGGCCCAGTAGGTCTCGAATTAGGAAGTATAGCCGGTGATGTTAGGAATATGCTTACTGTTATGGGAATGAGCTACATGATATATGATGATTATGATCTTTTGGATGAGATAGTTTCAGATTATGCTGAACTTCAGTATCAGGTAGCAAAGAGAACTTTGGAAGTATCCGCTTTTAAGTTTGATTTTGCTCATTACTGGGAAGATATCTGCTATAAGAACGGACCACTTTTCAGTCCTGAAATATTAACTGATTTGTGCGCAAAGCATTACAAAAAAAGAAATGAACTTGTAAGAAGTTATGGGATGGATATAATCTCTTTGGACTGTGACGGATGCATTGACCAGCTGATACCATTATGGTTTGAAAACGGTGTCAATACTATGTTCCCTATTGAAGTTGGTGTGTGGGATGCGAGCATAGCTCCATGGAGGGAAAAATACGGAAAAGACTTAAGAGGAGTCGGAGGCATGAACAAGAACGTCCTGTCTTATGATAAAAAAGCAGTTGACGATGAAATTGAAAGGCTTAAACCTTTAATAGCTCTTGGTGGCTATATTCCTTGCCCTGATCACAGGCTTCCTCCTCATACAAAATTCGAATTAGTGCAGTATTATACGGAGAAGATAAAAACCGTTAAGATATAGGAGAAAAGATGGACGGTATACCTTTAAGTGACTATCCTAGGCCTCAACTGGTTAGGAATAGTTACATATCTTTAAATGGGGTATGGAAATGCTGCATAACAAGACATGCGCTTGAACCTGGTCAAAACAGGCATAAAGTCGTAAGTACTATTTATGAAGGTGATATAACAGTTCCCTATCCTCCTGAATCTAAACTTAGCGGCGTTAATCACATTTTAATGCCAGATGAGGCGATTACTTACAACAGAAAATTTGAAATACATAAGAATTTTTTAAATGATATCACTTTACTTCATTTTGATGCCGTAGATTATATTTGTGAAATATATCTAAATGGGAAAATAATATCCAGTCATGAAGGCGGCTATCTGCCATTATGCATTGATGTATCGGATTTTATCGTTGAAGGCGTTAACAAGCTTGATGTAATAGTGACAGATCCTACTGATACAGCTTGCCAACCTAGGGGAAAACAGAAACTTGATCACAAAGGTATCTTCTATACACCCATTTCTGGTATTTGGCAGAGTGTCTGGTTGGAGAGCGTACCAAAAGGTTATGTAAAAAACATACAGATTGATACAAATATAGATGAACACACTGTGACTTTAAAAGCAGATACGGAATCAAATGAATTTTTTGCATCAATTATAAATATAGATGAAGTAATATGCCAAGGTATGTCTGACAAAGGAAAAAAAATAATATTCAAAATAGAGGATATGCATTTATGGTCTCCTGAAGATCCATTTCTATATTCAATAGAGATTAAAGCTGGCACAGATACTGTTAAATCATACTTTGGAATGAGAAAATTCAGTATTGTAAAGGATGAGTCAGGGTATTCAAGGCTGGCTTTAAACAATGACATATATTTTCATAACGGAGTCTTGGACCAAGGATATTATCATGACGGGATATATACCCCAAAAAGTGATGAGGAAATGGTGAAAGACATAAAGCTGGTAAAAAGGCTTGGATTTAATATGATAAGGAAACACATCAAGATAGAGCCTTTACGCTGGTATTATCACTGTGACAGACTGGGACTGCTAGTTTGGCAGGACATGGTTAATGGAGGGGGTAAATATAAGTTTGGTACTGTCGCTGCACTGCCTTTTGCCGGGATAAGGCTTGATGACAAGAATTACAGGCTTTTTTCAAGAGAGGATGAGTATTACAGAAAGAAGTTTGAAGAAGAACTACCTGTTTGCATAAAGCATCTGTATAACTGTGTTTCAATATGCCAGTGGACTTTGTTTAATGAAGGTTGGGGCCAGTTCGATTCTGTAAGGCTGACAAAGCTTTTAAGAAGTTTTGATTTAACAAGGCATATAGATTCCACTTCGGGTTGGCACGAACAAGATAATGACTTATCTGATTTTTATAGCAGACACATTTATTTCACTAAAATTAAATTTAAGAAAAAAACAGATAAAGTCATCGCATTAACCGAGTTTGGTGGATATGCCATTATGACAGAAGGTCATATGTATTCTAAAGATAAGAAATTCGGTTATAAGATTTTTAAAGATAAAGAGTCTCTACAAAACGCATATGACAAGCTTTACAGAAAATATATAATAGGGAATATAAAAAGAGGATTAAGCGCATGTGTGTACACTCAATTGTCTGATGTTGAGGAAGAGATAAATGGATTTGCTACATATGATAGGGAAGTATTCAAATTTGATATGCAGAGGATAAAAGCTGTAAATAATATAATTAATAAGATGAATATGGATGCAAGAGTAAAATGGAAAAGATAATAGAAAATCACTACAAGCTTTATCCTGAATCTGGAATGCAGGACTGGTTCAAGCTTCTATATCAAAGCGAGTTCGGTAATGCTCATTTGTCAGACAATTATAAATATAATTTAGAAAAGCTTGTTGAAGAGATTAGTAGCTGCATAAGCATTAAAAGCGATATAGAAGATATAGGCGGTAACTTTATGAGAGTTCATTTGGGGTGGCTTGCTAAGTCAGGTCTTTCATATGAGAGATTCGTAAAGATAATGCAACTGAGCAGGCTGAGGTCAAAAGGAGCAATTGATGGATTTTGGCAGAAGGTTTCTATTCTTGAGAATTCTATAATAAAATTATCTATACCTATTTCTATGGAAGAATTCCATAGTTTCGAAAAGAAGTATCATGAAGCAGGATGTCCTTTACTCAGCCATAGTACAAAGTATAAAGTTCTTTACTCTCCTTCATACAGGGTAATATGCAAAGAATATGCAGAAAAAATGGATTTGTGGACACAGGTTGAGAAACTTGTCAATCATGCAAAAAAAAACAAGACTACAATAAATATTGCCATTGACGGTATGAGTACTGCAGGAAAAACGTCCCTTTCCGAAATGTTTGATAAATTATTCGACTGCAATATAATACACATGGATGATTTCTTCTTAAGAAAACATCAGCGTACTTATGAAAGGTCTTTACAGCCTGGAGGAAATGTGGATTACGAAAGGTTTAAACAGGAAGTAGCTATAAACCTTATGTCTGACACAGGATTCATATACTATGCTTACGACTGCCGCTCAAATCTGATGGACGAGAAAAAAGCATTTCCTAAAACTTTAAATGTTGTTGAAGGCTCATACAGTATGCATCCGTATTTCGGGAATATTTATGATATTAGGATATTTATGGAGACAGACAAGGAATCCCAGCTAGATAGGGTCCTTAAAAGAAACGGAGAGGAAATGTTTGACCGTTTCAAGGATGAATGGATACCTCTAGAGAACAATTACATAAAAAACTGTAAAATAAAAGAAAAATGTGATTTTATATTTAGGACATAATCATGAAGACACACTGTATACGTTTGATTGAAGGGGAAGATATAAAAGCAAGGATAATCAGTTACTGCAAAACGAATAATATACTTGTAGCTGTAGTCGTAAGTAGTGTTGGCTGTGTGAAAAAAGCCGTTATAAGAGATACCGGAGGGAAACAACATCATACTATAGAAGAAAATATGGAGATAATATCTATTAACGGTACGGCATCAATATACAGGGTTCATCTTCATATATCTTTTTCCAAAATCGATTTGTCAGTTATAGGCGGTCATATGATGGAAGGATGCATTGTTAATACTACATGCGAGCTGGTGCTGCTGGAGTTGGACAATACTGTTTTTAACAGCATTTATGATCCAACTACCGGATATGATGAGATTGATATTATTTGATCTTAATACTCGTCAATTATGAAACAGTTTTGCTTTGGCAGCATTTTTGATATCTCAACACATGCAATCTTGTCATATATTAAAGCATTACCGGATGACGCTAATTCTTCAAGCGACATATAGCCATTAATAAGACGCATTAGCTGGCCTGAAGATATTTCCATGTGAGCATTATTTTCAGTTTTTTCACCATTAAAAAGATAGACACCATTATTTTTATCAAAAAAAGAATCAGTTATTTTTACACGATAATCGCTATTGTTACATATGGTTTTAAGCAGCTGTCGTATATTCACTATACCCATGGAGTTTTGGTCCTGTATATTTATATCTTTATCAGTAATCCATTTTGCAATTATTTGAGAAGTCTTTAAAGCTATTTTTTTTCTTCCTACATTCAGCGTTTTAAATAAAAGACGTGCGCTAAAGAGGTCATTTGCAATGAATTCCTCAGCAGAAATTTCCTTGTCAACAAAATATATGCAATAACCACTCACTTTTCCATTCTTGAAAACAGCTATGGCATGAGCATCATCTGACAAATAGTCATCCATTTTTCGTTTGAAAGCTTGCGCATCTCTTATTGCTATACCGCTGTAATTTTTAGTAAATATATTATAGCAGTTATGTAAACTGCTTATTTCACTGTATATATTAACTTTTCTGCAGTCGCTCTTGTCTGTATCTGATGAGGTAGGTATATAATCTGCAACTGATATGTGATTGTTTTGTGTATTTGAATGGATATATGCGCTTTTAGTACATCCATAATGGTTTAATGAATAATAAACTGGAAGGCTTACTGCTTTTAATGTAGTAGCAAAAACGCCTTTATCATACAACTCGTTCATTAAATGACCAAAAGTGCTATGCATCAAGCCTTTTTTTCTATAACTGTCAATAGTAGCTACACCGCTTATCATAACAGAAGAAATTTCTTTACCTCTTATGAGCAATGGCATGGGATAAGAATGCATTCCGGATATTAACAAATCATCATCATATGTGCAAGCGCAATATTCTGGCAAGAAACGGTAATCGAATAACCAGTCAGTAAATCTTTCGCTATCATTGAAAAGCTCGTTCCAAAGCTTCTTCATATCAGATTTATCTTTGTCAGAACATGTCCTGGTTATTATCATAATGCCACCTCTTTGTAAATTATATATCAAAATTCATGCTTGACCAATGTATAATGAGCATGTAATAGAGTAAATCGCTTCATTATTCTATTCAATAAAAAAGATGAGGTAATGTCATGAAAAAAGTTTTTGCACTTGGTGAGTTGCTTATTGATTTTATGGGTACAAGAAGGGATGTCTCTTTAGCTGATTGTGATATGTTTATAAAGAAAGCAGGGGGAGCCCCACCAAATGCATTAGCCGCATTATGCAGACTTGGCGGAGTCGGATACTTATCATCAAGAGTAGGACATGATGCTTTCGGTAATTTCCTTATATCCGAGTGCAGTAAGAACAATATAGATACTTCAATGGTAATTAAAGATCCTTCAAGATTTACGACATGCGCATTCGTGTCCCTGACAAGTTCAGGACAGCGGGACTTCATTTTCCAGAGAGGGGCAGATGCATATATAAGATATGAGGATTTGTCTATGGATAAAGTTATGGACTGCAATATATTCCATTTTGGAGCTGCTACAGGCCTTCTTGACAGTATTACTTATGAAACATATATGAAAGTCCTGAATTTAGCAATAAAGAATGACAGGTTCATAGTATATGATCCTAATTTCCGTCATGATTTCTGGAAAAATAGCAAAGGAAGCAACAGTGCTGATGACTTTATATCTAAAAGCAGATATATGATATCGAAAAGTCATGTTGTAAAAGCTTCAGAAGAAGAATCTATGCTTATTTCAAATGAAGATTCTATAGAAAAAGCAGCACAGTATTTTCTTGAACTTGGTACCAAGATAGTACTTATAACATGCGCAGAAAAGGGAGCATATGCTGTCAAGAAGGGTTACTCGGAACTGATACCAAGTATAAAAATTGATTGTGTTGATTCGACCGGAGCAGGTGATGCTTTTATTGGTGCCTTTTTATATAAACTCAGCTGTCTATATAACACAAATGATATATTAAAAGATGATATGTTGCTAAAGGAATTTGTGTCTTTTTCCAATAAAGCAGGAGCTATATGCTGTACAAGACTTGGAGCTATGGAAGGTATGCCTACGATGGAGGAAATAAGGTATTGACATAGCGCATTTATGATATTAGAATTGAATTGCTGATAAAACAGCATTTTGACAATCAAATATATATGCTAGGGGAGCCTTTTTGGCTGAGAAATATGATTGACCCTCATTACTTGATACGGTTAATACCGTCGTAAGGAAGCACTGAAAAGAAATTTCACCTCCAGCATGTATAAAAATAACGGAGGTGTTTTATTATGGATCTTTTTTTAGTCGAGACAGACGGAGAGTATATCCTTACGCTGTATGGATATCTTGCAGTAGCCTTACTGGCTATATTGGTTTTTGGAGCTATATTCTTTTTTAAACCCAAAAAGCAAAAAACTGAGTTGAATATCAGTGTTACAAAAAAACTAGCATTCTGTTCAATGGCAATCGCGGTAGCATTCGTAGCATCTTATATAAAATTGTTCAGACTGCCGCTTGGAGGATCGGTAACCTTGTTGTCCATGCTTTTCGTATGCCTGGTCGGTTACTGGTATGGATTAGGCACAGGGCTTTTAGCTGCCTTTACATACAGCCTTCTACAATTTTTGCAAGGCCCTTATATCATCAATTTCTGGCAGGTTTGTTTTGACTACCTATTCGCTTTCACAGCCTTAGGATTATCCGGTCTTTTTAGGAATAAGAAAAATGGTCTTATAACAGGATACATAGTCGCAATACTTGCTCGCGGTCTATTTCATTCACTAGGAGGTTATCTGTTTTTCATGTCATGGATACCGGAAACATTCCCTAAAAACCTTACATCAATATATCCTCTAGTATATAACTATTCGTACATACTAGCAGAAGGAGCTATTACAGTAGGGTTGCTATTTATACCTTCTGTAAAGAAAGCTATGGAGAGAGTAAAGGTTATGGCTATAAAGTAGTTAAAGATAATTAAAATAAATTATTGCTATTTAGAAAATCCAGTAATCTGGATTTTTTAAATATGTGGTTGACAGGGTATAATGATGGTGGTAAGATATACACACTTTAGCAATTCATCGCTTTAGTGTGATGAAGTAAGGAGAGGAAATGGCATATCACAATCCAGAGGGCATGAACGATCTGACTGATATCAAGTGCTATGTAAAGAAAATTAAAGAAGAAAAACTTAGGAAATTGTTCAGTAATTATGGTTTTATGGAAATAGAAACTCCTTGTTTAGAATATTTCGATATGTATTATGGTGAGAATGAATATGTAAATCAACAGGATATATTCAAGCTTATAGATAAAACAGGAAGTCTATTGGTATTAAGACCGGATATGACAGTTCCTTCCTGCAGGGTAGCTGCAACAAAAATAAGATACGAAGCTCTCCCATATAAGTTATCCTATATAGCCAAATGCTTTAGAGCAGATGAGTTCGGGGGAGGCAAACAAAGAGAATTCACACAGTGCGGAGCAGAGATAATAGGCAGTGATAATCCATACTATGATGCATTAGTCATAAAACTTGCAATTAACGCTGCAAAAAGAATAGGGATTAATGATATATCTATACAGATAGGCCAGGTTGAATTTTTTAACGGTCTTGCTGAGCAGGCATCACTTAGTCAAAAAGAGTGCGAGATTGTTTCAAAAATGATAGACAGCAAAGACAGCTTCGGAATATCTGAATTTCTTGATGGAAAAAAGATGGAAAAAAGCATATATAATCATATTACCTCTATTACAGGTTATTTTGGAGATAAAAAACTAATTGAGAAACTTATTGAAACCAAGTTAAATGCAAGATCATTACAAGCCCTGAAAAATCTGAAAAGCATACTAGATATACTAGAGCAGATGGGTTGTAGCAAGTATATTACCGTTGACCTTTCCATGGTTAAGAAACTTGGATACTATACCGGAATGATTTTTAATGGTAATACATACCAGATGGGTTTTTCCATTTTGGCAGGCGGAAGATATGATAACCTTGCTAAAAAGATGGGAAAGCAGCTGGAAGCTACAGGATTCTCATTGAGTCTGGAGATGGCTTTAAAGGCAATTGAGAGACAAGGGTTGGATGAAGATATGATTAAAAGTCCGACTATTATCTCATTTTCTGAAGAAATGAGGAATAAGGTATTATCAATAACAAAGGATATTGAAGAAGAAAGAAATTTACAAGTCATGCCTGACAGTGATGACCTCATAAAATATATGCAGGAGAGAAATGCTTTAATGATGGCACGATGCATGAGCATGGATACAGTTTTGGTATATAGCAACGGAATAGTCGAAAATATGGATTTTGACAAATGGAGGAAGACATGGAATATCTGAAGATAGCGTTGCCTAAAGGTAGGCTTGCAGTACAGACAATAGAACTTTTTAAAAAAGCAGGGATTCCATGTAAGGATATAGATGAGGATTCCAGAAAACTTATTCATACAGATGAAGTGAACAAACTCAAGATATTCTTGGTGAAAGCTGCTGATGTTCCTGTTTATGTGGAATATGGAGCTGCTGATATGGGAGTCGCAGGAAAAGACACGCTTATGGAGGAATCTAGAAATTTGTATGACGTACTTAATCTTGGTTTTGGCTCTTGCAGGATGTGTGTAGCAGGAGAAGCTAAGTATCTTGGCAAGACAGATGAGATAGTAAACAAGAGGGTAGCCACGAAATATCCTAAGATAGCCAATGAATATTACAGGAATGTAAAGAATGAGAATGTGGAAATAATTAAACTAAACGGGTCGGTCGAGCTCGCGCCTTTATGCAATCTTTCCGAGCTCATAGTAGATATAGTGGAAAGCGGGAAAACTCTACAGGCTAACGGTCTTACAGTGCTAGAAAAGATATGCGACATATCCGCACACCTTATAGTAAACAAGGTAAGTATGAATATGAAGACCGATAAGATTTCATATATAATACAGACACTTAAAAAGGAGCTTAAGAATGATCCCTATATTTGATAATGACAGGGCAGGATTTGTAAAAAGAGTAAGGCGTGACGGTTTTTTGGATGATAAAAAAGTATATGATGTCGTGTCAGATATCATGATGGATATAAGGAAAGAAAAAGATGCTGCTTTAATCCGCTATACCGAAAAGTTTGATAAAGTCAGTCTTTTACCTGAGGAGCTTTTAGTTACAAAAGAAGAGATTGATATGGCATATAAACAGATAGATAAAGACCTTCTTTCTGTTATACAGCAGGCTATACTTAATGTAGCATCATATTCTTTAAAGCAGAAAGAGAAAAGTTTTTTATGGAATAAGACTGAAGGCATAAAAATCGGCCAGAAAGTGACTCCATTAAGAAGCGTTGGCATATATATACCCGGCGGTACAGCACCATTAATTTCATCAGTCATAATGAATGCAGTACCGGCTTATTGCGCAGGTGTAAAAGAAATAGTAATGTGCACCCCTCCTATAATAGATGCCGCGCGTATTGTAGCTGCAAATGAAGCTCATGTAACAAAAATATACAAAGCAGGTGGTGCACAGGCGATATTTGCTATGGCCTTCGGAACTGAAACCATACCCAAAGTCGATAAGATAACAGGTCCTGGAAACATATATGTCGCATATGCTAAAAAGATGGCTTACGGATACTGCGGTATAGATATGGTTGCAGGTCCTTCGGAAATAATGATAATCGCTGATGAGACTGCTGATGCAGGATTTATAGCTGCGGATATGCTAAGCCAGGCGGAACATGATAAGCTTTCAGTATCTTCTTTGCTTACTACTTCTAAACAGTTAGCAGAAAAAGTAATAAAACAGATATCCATTCAAAAAGATAAGCTTAAAAGAAGCGATATTATAACAGAATGCATAAAGAATAACTCAGCAATATATATAGGTAAGGACATAATGGAATGCATAGATATTTTAAATGAATGCGCTCCAGAACATGCGGAAATTGTTACCAAAGATGCTGAATTCTATTCGGATTTTATAACTCAGGCAGGTGCGGTTTTTGTTGGACCTTATTCACCAGAACCTCTTGGTGACTATTATGCCGGGCCTAATCACACGTTGCCTACAGCAGGAACAGCAAGATTTTTTTCTGTTCTCGGAGTATATGATTTTATGAAAAAGAGCAGTGTTATACAGTATGATAGGACAGAATTAGAAAAAGCATATAAAAGCATATCATTGTTTGCAAAATGTGAAGAACTGGATGCCCATGCAAATGCTGTAAATATACGTTTTGAGGGGAAAAAAGATGAATAGCATGTTTTCTGATGTTTTGAACAGACTGCAACCATATACACCTGGAGAGCAGCTGAACGATAAAAGATATATCAAACTCAATACCAATGAGAATCCTTATCCTCCATCAAAAAATACTCTTGACGCCATAAGAGCAAATACCGGTGAGTCTTTAAGGCTTTATCCTGATCCTTCCTGCAAGGAATTAACAGCTGCACTAGCTGAAAAACACAGTGTTGGTTTGGATATGATTTTCGTATCAAATGGTTCAGATGAACTTCTAGCTTTTGCTTTTAATGCTTTCTTCGCGCAAAAGACAGTATCATTTCCAAAGATAACTTACAGTTTTTATCCGGTATACTGCAAGCTATATGATGTTGCTGCTGACATTATGGATATGGATGAGGATTATTCCATAGATAAAGAAGCTATGAGCAGAAACAGTAATCCATTAATAATAGCAAATCCCAATGCTCCGACAGGTGAATTATTATCCGATACATATATATGCTCTTTACTAGAAAAAAATAAAGAAAGGCTGATACTTGTAGATGAGGCATACATGGACTTTGCTGAGCAGAAATCCATGGCTGATTATGTAAATAAATATGAAAATCTGCTTGTGGTTAGGACATTTTCCAAATCCTATTGTCTAGCTGGCATGAGGATAGGTTATGCAATAGGCAACAAGATGCTTATTAACGCTCTTAATACCATCAAGAATTGTTTTAATTCCTATCCGATAGACACTCTTGCACAAAAAAGCGCATTAGCGGCTATAAAAGACCAGAAGTATTATGACAATATAAACAAAAAGGTAAAAGCTACAAGGGATAAGACTGCATCAGCGCTAAGGGAAATAGGATGCAATGTATTGCCTTCGCAAAGCAATTTTCTTTTTGTAAAATTTCCTGGATTTGACTCATATACAATATATACAAAATTCAAAGACTTGGGTATACTAATCAGGCAGTGGGACTATATTCACGATTATGTAAGAATATCTGTCGGAACTGATTCTGATATGGATACTCTTTTTTTAATAGCAAAGGAGATAATGCAAAAATGAGGACAGCTGATTTAAGAAGAAAAACAAATGAGACTGACATACTCATAAATCTTGATATAGACGGTACAGGGAAATACTCTGTTGAAACCGGTATTGGGTTTTTTAATCATATGCTGGAGCTATTTTCCAGACATTCTCTAATTGATTTAAAAGTTGAAGCTTCAGGCGACATATCTGTTGACGGTCATCACACTATAGAAGATACCGCAATAGCTCTGGCATCTGCTTTAAAAAAAGCTCTCGGCAACAAAGAAAAAATCAACAGATACGGATTCGCATCAATACCCATGGATGAAGCGCTTTCAAATGTCACTATTGACTTAAGCGGAAGGCCATTTGCGGTATTCAACTGCCCGGTAAGCCAAGGCAGGATGGGAGAAATGGATTTTGAGACAGTCGAGGAATTTATAACAGCTTTTGCCTGCAATTTAGGAGCAAACATACACATAAATGTGTTGTATGGGTCCAATAGGCATCATATAGCGGAAAGTATATTCAAAGGCCTTGCAAGAAGTTTAAGACAAGCTGTTACAATAGATAATAAGGAAACTGGAATACCCTCAACCAAAGGTGAAATCTAATGGATATAAAACCTTTTAAGACAGGAAAAGTAAGGGACCTATATGACTTAGGTTCAAACATATTGATGGTAGCATCAGACAGGATATCAGCTTTTGATTGCGTATTTAAAGAGACTATACCATCAAAAGGCATAATACTTAACAGCATTTCAGCATTCTTCTTTGAATACACAAAAGATATTATTGATAATCACATGATTACATCAAAATATGAAAAGTTACCACCACCTTTCAATCAAAATGAGTATTTTAAAGGTCGGTCCATGCTGGTGAGAAAGATTGAAATGCTTCCTATAGAATGCGTTGTTAGAGGTTATCTTGAAGGAAGCGGCTTAAAGGAGTACATGAAAGAAGGATGTATCTGTAAAATCCCTTTAAGAAAAGGCTTAAAACAAGCAGACAAACTTGACGAGCCAATTTTTACACCCTCGATAAAAGCAGAAGAAGGACATGATTTAAACACTTCATATCAAGAGACAGTAAATATTGTTGGAGCAGAAATTGCTGCTCTTTTAAAACAAAAAAGCCTTGAGCTGTATATAAAAGTTAGCGAATATGCCATGCAAAAAGGAATAATTATTGCAGATACCAAATTTGAATTTGGAATACTTGATGGGAAATTGATATTAGCAGACGAGATATTCACTCCTGATTCTTCCAGATTCTGGGATATAAAAGATTACATGCCGGGTCGTTCCCAAAAGAGCTTTGACAAGCAGTATCTAAGAGAATATCTTGAAACAATGGGTTGGAATAAAATGCCTCCTGCACCAAAACTCACAAAGCATGTTATCACCCAGACTATGAGCAAATACAAAGAAGCATACGAAAGGCTTGTAAAGTGATAGCGATAATCGACTATGGAATGGGTAATATCGGCAGTGTACTGAAAGCTTTTTCATATTTAGGATGTGATGCAAAGCCAATAGCTGACCCTTATATGTTGAAAAAATATGACAGCATAGTTCTGCCAGGTGTTGGCGCATTCTCTAAAGCCATAGATAACTTAATGAAAAGGAATATGGATCAGGCTCTTAAGGAAGAGATAAAAAAAGGCAAGAGTTTTTTAGGGATATGTTTAGGATATCAGTTGCTTTTTGAATCATCAGAAGAGGATTTTACTCAGAATTCAGACAAAAATGTTGTTAAAGGTCTCAATATTCTTAATGGTCAGGTTAAAAAGTTCAGCAACAGATCTGGTTTGAAAGTGCCTCAGATCGGCTGGAACAGTATTGATTCTGCTAATAGCACAGGTATGCTTAAACAATTTGACAAAAGATATTTTTACTTTGTACATTCATATTATGCTGATACTATGAATAGTACCGGTAAAGAAAAAGATTTTTTCATATATACCGAGTACGGAATCAGATTCGCATCAGCAGTAGAAAAAGACAATATCCTTGCCTGCCAGTTCCATCCGGAAAAAAGCGGTAATGAAGGTATTGAATTATTAAGAAAATGGGTGAAAAAATGATTATATATCCTGCAATTGATATACTTGACGGAAACTGCGTAAGGCTGTACAAAGGCGATTACGATCAGGTGACAAAATACTCTGATGATCCTTTAAAGATGGCTTTCACTTTTAAAAAAGCTGGTGCGACTCATATACATATAGTAGACCTTGACGGAGCAAAGTCAGGCAAATCAAAGAATCTTGAGATTATTAAAAAAATATGTATTGAAACAGGTCTTTTAGTGCAAACAGGCGGCGGAGTACGGACAATGGAGAGAATAGATGAACTGGTACAAGCAAAAGCTGATAGAGTGATACTTGGAACTGCTGCGATAAAGGACCCTTGCTTAGTAGAAAAAGCAGTTAAGAAATATGGCAAAAGAATAGTAGCAGGTATTGATACTCTTAACGGTTTTGTTTCAACTGAAGGTTGGACTGCTAACAGCCAAAAGGATGCCATAAGCACAGCATTACATATGAAAGCTTTGGGTGTTCAGTCCATTGTATATACAGATATTGCAAAAGACGGGACATTGGATGGGGCAAATATTGACGCATTAAAACAGATGATTGAAAAAACCGGACTGGATATAGTTGCTTCAGGAGGCATAAAAGATATGCAGGATATTCGAAATATCAAAAAAGTCAATGCTTACGGTGTGATTACAGGCAAAGCTATATATGAGGGAAAGATAAAACTGGAAGAACTTTTTAGCGATCAGAATATTTAGCATAGATAAAAAGGAGTATATAATGTACACAAAAAGGATAATACCATGTCTTGATATAAATAAAGGAAGAGTAGTAAAAGGAATAAACTTTTGTGATCTTGTTGATGCTGGTGATCCTGTAGAGACAGCAAAGGCTTATAACGCAAAAGGGGCGGATGAGCTGGTATTTTTAGACATTACGGCATCTTATGAAAAAAGAGATATTACGCTTTCCATGGTCGAAAAAGTAGCTTCAGAGGTATTTATACCTTTTACAGTGGGGGGCGGAATAAAGACTATTGAAGATTTTACCGCTTTACTAAGAGCAGGAGCAGATAAGGTATCAGTAAATACAGCAGCTGTATTAAATCCTTCTCTTATATCAGAAGCTTCAAGCATGTTCGGTTCCCAGTGCGTAGTTGCTGCTATAGATGCTAAAAAGCAAGAAGACGGAAGCTACATGGTTTATATAAACGGAGGCAGAGACAATACATTTTTAAATGTTGTAGACTGGGCGATAAAATGCGAACAACTTGGTGCCGGAGAAATACTGCTTACGTCAATGGATACAGACGGTACTAAAAAAGGATTCGAACTGGAACTTACCAAAATGGTATCAAAAGCAGTAAATATACCTGTTATAGCTTCGGGAGGAGCTGGAACCATACAGGACTTTTATGATGTTCTTTCAATAGGTCATGCAGATGCGGCATTAGCGGCATCATTATTTCACTTTCATGAATTGGATATAATAGAACTTAAATATGCCTTAAAAAACAAAGGCATTTCGGTTAGAATTTAGTAAAATACATATATTTAAAACTTGTAATTATGCAACTTGAACAAATATTTAAAAACAATTCAAATCGTTTGACAACAAAGATATGCGATGATATAATTTACAGAGTAAATCGTATGTTAATGCTACTTGCAGGAGGTACATATTTAAATGGATGATAAGAGCAGTAAAAGTTCAAAGTTAATGAAGATAGCAATTGTGATCTTCGCTATAGGTTTCGAAGGCGTTACTTTTGGAATGTTCATGAGACTTGTATATATGAACGAGCAATATATGGCAAGATGGCACATGTGGGTATGGTATGTTGTAGGACTAGTATTCCTTCTTCCATCATTCTATTTGTTCTACAAAGCTAACAAGATGAAAGAAGACGAAAGAAATGCTTACTACGAAGATTACTTCAAAGAAGAAGAAAAGAAGATTACAATCGAGCAATAACAGTCACAATACATACAAACCGCCTAATACAGGCGGTTTTTTGTTATAAAAAAACAGACTTATTGACATTATAATCAAATTACACTATGTTATAAGAGTAATGTGATTAATGTAAATAAATTCCTTTTTTGTGACGGCTTCTTTAAGGAGGTAGGGAAAAATGACACAGTATGCAATAAACCAGGAGTATTTTGATAAAGCTAAACAGATTGCAGCTAAAATGACTGTAGAGCAGAAAGCATCCTTATGTTCAGGCAAGGATTTCTGGCATACAAAGCCGATAGAAGAGTTATCTGTTTTGTCGATTATGATGACTGATGGACCACATGGATTACGAAAACAAAAAGATGAAGCAGATCATCTCGGGATTAATGAATCGTATCCTGCGACATGTTTCCCGCCTGCAGCAACATGCGCCTGTTCCTTTGATAAAGAGCTTATGTTTGAAATGGGGCAGGCTTTGGGTGAGGAATGTATTGAACAGGAAGTATCTGTGTTATTAGGTCCTGCAGTAAATATTAAAAGGTCTCCACTATGCGGTAGAAACTTCGAATACTACAGTGAGGATCCTTATCTTACAGCAGCTATGGCCAAGCAGTATATTAATGGTATTCAAAGTAAGAATATCGGAGCTTCGATAAAGCATTATCTGGCAAACAGCCAGGAAAAACTCAGGCTTGTATCTGACTCAATAGTGGATGAAAGAGCATTAAGAGAAATTTATTTACCAGCATTTGAAGCATCAGTAAGAGAATCCCAGCCATGGACTGTCATGTGCTCATATAACAAAATTAACGGGACTTATGCTTCAGAGAATAAAAAGTATCTTACTGAAATACTCAGAGATGAATGGGGATTCAAAGGAGCTGTAGTGTCCGATTGGGGATCAGTCAACAATCGTAATGAAGGGGTTGAAGCGGGACTAGATTTAGAAATGCCATATTCAGGACCGGAAAATGATAAATCAATAGTGCATGCTGTAAAAAACAGACTGCTTGATATTAATGCATTAAATAAATGCGCAGTACATATGATAGCTCTGGCTTTAGCATCTTCTGATGTGAAAAAAGAATCTTGCGATATGGATGAACATAATAATCTAGCAAGAAGGATAGCAAGAGAAAGTGCTGTTCTTTTAAAAAATGATGATATCCTGCCAATTAAGAAGGGTACAAAAGTCGCAGTCATAGGAGAGTTTGCAAAAATACCGAGATATCAAGGTGCAGGGAGCTCTTTAGTAGCTTCATATAAAGTGACAAATGTTGTCGATGAGTTCACAAAAAAAGGTATAGATTTCGAATATGCTCGAGGATATGACGCTAAAAGCGATATGCCTGATATGCAGCTCATAACTGAAGCTGTGAAAGCTGCGAAAAGAGCTGATGTTGCTATAGTTTTTGCAGGTCTCCCTGATGCTTATGAATCTGAAGGATATGACAGGACTCATCTGGAACTACCACCTTCACATACTATGCTGATTGAGAGTATATGTAATGCTAATAAATCGACTGTCGCAGTAATCTATACAGGCGGAGTAGTTGTGATGCCATGGATGAAGCTGGTAAAAGGAGCTCTTCTTATGTATCTAACAGGCCAGAATAATGGTGGGGCGGTATATGATCTGATATTCGGGGATTACAGCCCATGCGGAAAACTTGCTGAAAGCTTTCCTAAAGCACTGGAAGATAATCCTTCATATAACTGGTTTGCAAAGAAGAAGATAGTAGAGTACAGGGAGAGCATATATGTGGGTTACAGGTATTATGACACTGCAAATAAACCTGTTGCTTTCCCGTTTGGATATGGGCTTTCATATGCGAAATTTGAATATTCAGGATTGAGCCTGGATAAGTCTAAAATGAATCAGGATGAGATTTTGACTGTCAAATGCAAAATAAAGAACACAAGCTTTATTGAAGCGAAAGAAGTTGTGCAGCTTTATGTTAGAGCATCCTCTAATTCCATATTCAGACCATTAAGGGAATTGAAGCAGTTTACAAAAGTCACATTAAAACCACTAGAAGAAAAGACAGTTACATTTGAACTGGGTAAGCGCGCTTTTGCATATTGGAATGTATATATATCCGATTGGCATGTTGAAAGCGGAAGATATTTTATTGAAATATCCTCTTCATCAAGAGATACCCGTTTATCAGCGCAAATAGATATAAAAGGAGATGATACGGTCCGCATTCCGGATTTAAGCCAAAAAGCGCCTGCATATTATGCTTTAAGCAAAGAGACATTGAATATACCTGATGACCAGTTCAGGGCATTGTTGGGATTTGAGATTCCAAATGAACCTTCTATCAGGCCATTTACAATTAACAGTACGGTTAAGGATATTAAGACATCTTTAACAGGCAGGATTTTGATAAAACTATTTGAAGGTTATGCGACAAGGACTGCTAAGGAACTTGCAAAAGATCAAGAAAGCGTAAAACGAATGATTGATGGTATGATTTATGATATGCCATTAAGGTCTTTATGTACAATGACAGGAGGGATGTTTACAAAAGCTAAGGTAGAGTCTATAGTGACAATGCTTAATGGCAATATAATCAAAGGGCTTATAGGGGTGCTTAAGAAGTGAACATATTTTATTAAAAAAGAAAAATGAGCCGCATTAAGCTTATGTGGCTTATAATCTTAGAAGACGATAAACTATACTACACAGAATAAAGCAACTGACCATATGTCGGGAAAGGCCAATATGATGAAGCAGTATTTGTTTCAAGTTCATCTGCTACAGCTCTTAATCTGTTCATTGAAGGTATTATTATATCCTTACAGTAGAAGCTTAATTCTTCATTATTTTTAATGTTTTTTGAATGAGCAACCGTATTTTCCAGATTCTCTGTCTCAAAATGAAGACTATCAAGTAGTGAAGTAAGTTTTTTTATTTGCAACAGTGTAGAATCTTTTTCAAAAGCAATATCGATGGATTTTTTTAAACAGTATAACTCAGTAAGAGATTTTATATATCTGCTGACAGATGGATAAATATTTCTTTTAGCAATCTGTTGCATTGTAAGAGCTTCAATATTTATAATTTTACAGTAATTTTCCAATAGTATCTCATATCTTGAACGCAGTTCTACTTCACTTAGTATGCCATAACGTTCAAAAAGCTCTATGTTCTTTTTTGATATAAAAAAGGAAAGCGCATCTGCTGTCGTCTTGAGGTTAAGAAGGCCTCTTTTTTTTGCTTCTAATACCCATTCCTCGGAATAGTTATTCCCATTAAATACTATTCTTTTGTGCTTTATGTAAGTTTGTTTAATAATGTTATCGACTGCTGTTGAAATGTCCTCTGTTTTTTCTAAAGTATCTGCAAATTCAGACAGGCTGTCAGCAACTATTGTATTTAGCACAATATTAGCATCAGCTATCGACATACCAGAACCAACCATACGAAATTCGAACTTATTGCCTGTAAAAGCAAAAGGAGAAGTCCTGTTACGGTCTGTCGTATCTTTTCTGAATCCTGGAATCGCATGCACTCCTGTCTTCATACTTGAATGTACACTACCAGTATATGCTTTGTCATCTGCAATGCTTTCCATTATTGAAGTCAGTTCGTCACCAAGAAAAATAGACAATATTGCAGGAGGGGCCTCATTTGCCCCAAGCCTGTAATCATTACCTGCAGATGCAACGGAAATCCTTAACAAGTCCTGATGTTGGTCAACTGCTTTTATCACTGCAGAAAGAAAAAGTAAAAATATTTTGTTTGTTATAGGATTTTTACCTCCATCAAGCAGATTTTTACCTGTATTTGTGCTTAAAGACCAGTTATTATGTTTACCTGATCCATTAATGCCTGCAAAAGGCTTTTCATGAAGAAGGCATGTGAGTCCGTGTTTTTCTGCAATTCTTTTCAACATCTCCATTGTTATCTGATTATGGTCTGAAGCAGTATTAGTAGTAGTAAATATGGGAGCAAGCTCATGCTGGCTCGGAGCAACTTCATTATGCTCGGTTTTAGCGAATATTCCTAGTTTCCAAAGTTCGCTATCCAGTTCCTCCATAAATGCGTCTACTCTTGGTCGTATAGCGCCGAAATAGTGATCTTCCATCTCCTGACCTTTGGGAGGTTTTGCTCCAAAAAGAGTCCTACCACAGAATTTTAAGTCTTCCCTCTGTTCAAAAAGCTTTTTATCAATAAGAAAATACTCCTGTTCAGGGCCTACTGTTGATGATACATGAGTCACTCCTTCTACATTGAATAAATTAAGTATTCTTAAAGCATTTTCATTAAGTTTTTCCATTGATCTTAAAAGAGGCGTTTTCTTATCTAGGACGTTACCGCAGTAAGAACAGAAAACTGTAGGTATACACAAACACCGCCCTTTTATAAAAGAATATGATGTGGGATCCCATGCAGTATATCCTCTTGCTTCAAACGTTGCTCTTAATCCGCCTGACGGGAAACTTGATGCGTCTGGTTCACCTTTTATTAGCTCATTACCGTTAAATTCCATAATAACTGTTCCATCCTGCTGAGCGGCTATAAAGCTTTCATGCTTTTCTGCAGTGATGCCTGTAAGGGGTTGGAACCAATGTGTAAAATGAGTAGCTCCTTTTTCAATTGCCCAGTCTCTCATTACCGAGGCAATAGAATTTGCAGAATTTATATCAAGCTCAGTGCCTTCCTCGATAGTCTTTTTTAAAGAACGATATATGTCCTTTGGCAGCCTGTTTTTCATAACTGAATCATTAAATACCAGGTTACCGAACATTTTTGGTATTTCTTTGTTGATGTAATCCATCTTTCCCTCCCTATACAATAATTTAACAAAAAAAGACGCTGCGAGTGTTCAACTCACAGCGCCTTTGCTGTTTACTCATTTATTATATTCCTCTTGCTATATATGTCAATAAAAAAATATTGACATCCTGTAAAAAATCTATAAGATAATCTTAAAGGACAAAGGCGTCCGGTGATTGAGCTTTAAGCTTTATTATCGGGCGCTTTTTATTTAGGAGAGACATATGTTAAAAGAAGGAAAAGACAATTACAGGATACCTTCGGGATGCGCTATCTGCGGTATTTTTAACAAAGACGGCAAAAGAGTCAGCGGAACTGACATAATATCCGCTATTGAAATAATGCATGCAAGATCTAATGGTTTAGGCGGTGGTTTTGCTGGTTATGGTATTTATCCTGAATATAAGGACTACTATGCCTTTCATATCTTTTATGATGATGATAAAGCAAAAGTCATATGCGAAGAATATCTTAATAGTCATTTTACCATTGCATATCTATCTAGGATACCTACAAGAAGACACCCTAAAATTATAAATGAACCATTGATATTCAGATATTTTGTACTGCCTAAGTCTTCTAACCTTATATCTGCCCAACTTGATGAACAAGAATACACGTCATCGTGCGTTACAAGGATAAATTCGGATATAGATGGTGCATATGTTTTTTCCAGCGGGAAAGATATGGGAGTATTTAAAGCTGTCGGATATCCTGAAGATGTGGGCAGTTTTTACAGACTGGATGAATATGAAGCATACTGCTGGACAGCTCACGGAAGATACCCGACAAACACTCCGGGCTGGTGGGGAGGAGCTCATCCCTTTTCCTTTCTTGATTGCTCAATAGTTCATAATGGAGAAATATCCTCTTATGATGCCAACAGGCGGTATATAGAGATGTTTGGATACAAATGCAATCTACTTACCGATACTGAAGTAATAGCATATATACTGGATTTCCTTATAAGAAAAACAGGATTGTCATATGAAGAAGCAGCGATTGTGATAGCAGCACCTTTCTGGTCATCAATAGATAGAAAAGAACAGCAGGAAAAGGAAAAGCTCATATATCTGAGAAATACTTTCTCCTCTTTGCTCATCACAGGACCTTTTTCTATAATCGTGGGATTTACAGGAGGAATAATGGCCCTAAATGACAGGCTAAAGCTACGTTCTATGGTAGTTGGAGAAAAAAAAGATACTGTATACATAGCTTCTGAGGAATCAGCAATACGCAAAATATGCAAGGATTTAGACAGGATTTATTCACCAAGGGGAGGCGAACCTGTCATTTATACCTTAAAGGAAGGTGAATGCAATGCCGATTAACTACATATTCCCGCAATTTGAAATATTAAGAGATGAGACCAGATGTATAAAATGCAGGGTCTGTGAGAATCAGTGTGCAAACCAAGTGCACAGGTATGATAATGATTACAGGATTATGATTGCAGATGAATCCAAATGCGTGAATTGTCACCGATGTGTCGCTTTGTGTCCTACAAAAGCTTTAAGAATTATAAAGAACCCTCATTCATTCAGGGAAAACGGCAACTGGACTGCAGACATAATTACTGATATATATAAACAGGCTTCTTCTGCAGGAGTGCTGTTATCTTCAATGGGTAATCCTATGAATTATCCGGTCTACTGGGATAATATGCTCATAAATGCATCACAAGTTACTAATCCTTCAATAGACCCATTAAGAGAACCAATGGAAACAAGAACTTACTTAGGCCAAAAAAAGCATACGATAAAAAGAGACCATAAAGGAAATATTGTACCCAATCTAGGTCCTCAATTAGAGCTTTCTACCCCAATAATGTTTTCTGCTATGAGTTACGGAAGTTTAAGCTATAATGCGCATGAAAGTTTAGCACGAGCATCTAAGAGTTTGGGAATCCTTTATAACACAGGCGAAGGAGGGCTTCATGAGGATTTCTATCAGTATGGAAGCAATACAATAGTGCAGGTTGCATCAGGACGATTCGGCGTGCACATAGATTATTTAAATACTGGAGCTGCAGTGGAAATTAAGATGGGGCAAGGCGCGAAACCGGGTATTGGAGGACATCTTCCTGGCGCCAAGATAACTGAGGATGTGTCAAAAACTAGGATGATACCGGTTGGAACAGATGCTATAAGCCCTGCTCCTCATCATGACATATATTCTATAGAGGATCTCAATCAGCTCGTAATGTCTTTAAAACATGCGACTGATTTTAAAAAACCAGTAATAGTAAAGATAGCTGCAGTACATAATGTTGCGGCAATAGCTTCAGGAATAGCAAGATCTGGAGCGGATATAATCGCGATTGACGGATTTCGAGGTGGAACAGGAGCCGCACCTGTGAGGATAAGGGATAATGTAGGAATACCTATAGAACTTGCTCTTGCATCAGTGGACACAAGATTGAGAAATGAGGGTATAAGGGATAGTGTTTCTTTGGTAGTAGGAGGATCTATACGTTGCTCTTCTGATGTTGTTAAAGCTATAGCTTTAGGAGCTGATGCCGTATATATAGCAACTGCAGCACTGCTTGCTTTAGGATGTCATCTTTGCCGTACATGTTACAGCGGCAAGTGCAACTGGGGGATAGCCACGCAAAGAGAGGATCTTGTAAAGAGACTTAATCCTGAAGTCGGATATCAAAGACTTGTAAATCTCATTACCGCATGGACGCATGAGATAAAAGAAATGATGGGAGGAATGGGCATAAACTCAATAGAAGCTTTAAAAGGCAACAGGTTCATGCTAAGAGGAATAGGACTTAATCAAAAGGAGCTTGATATTTTAGGAATCAGGCATGCAGGTGAATAGAAATGATGAAAATTAAAGTAAATGAGAAATGGTGTCTTGGCTGTCATCTTTGTGAGTATTACTGTGCATTTGCAAATTCGGGAATTGAAGATATGGTAAAAGCCCTTAAAGATATGAGTTTAAGGCCAAAATTAAGAATCGAGCAGAATGAGAAAATTTCCTTTGCAGTATCCTGCCGTCACTGTGAAGATCCTATATGCGTAAAAAGCTGCATAACAGGAGCTCTTAGTATAAAAGATAATGTCGTATGTATTGATAAAAACAGATGCGTTGGCTGTTATACATGCGTGCTAGTATGCCCATATGGAGCGGTTATGCCTTCTGATGAAGGAGCTGTCAGAAAGTGCGAGCTGTGCATAGGCAATAACGATGCGAAACCTGCATGTGTGCAAGGATGCCCTAATAAGGCCATCGAACTGGCGGAGGTATAATATGAGATATGTGATAATAGGCAACTCAACTGCTGCAATTGCAGGTATTGAAGGTATAAGAAGCAAGGATAAACAAGGATGTATTACTTTGATTTCCATGGAGAATCATCATACATACTCAAAGCCCTTGATATCCTATCTTATGCAGGGAAAAACCAATATTGACAGAATGAAATACAGGCCGGACAGTTTCTATAAAGACAATGATGTCCATGCCATATTTGCTAAAAAAGCAGTCAAGATAGACCCAGATATAAAAAGCGTATTTCTTGATGACTCAACAGCTGTTGAATATGATAAATTGCTTGTGGCAACCGGATCATCACCTTTTATACCAGATATTTTGGGTTTGGATAAAGTTAACGATATGCATACTTTTATGACGCTAGATGATGCAAAGAGTCTCTTAGATTGTGTGACAAGCCAGTCAAGAATACTTATTCTGGGGGCTGGTTTAATAGGGTTGAAATGCTGTGAGGGAATTAAAGACAAAGTATCTTTTGTGACAGTTATTGATATGGCAAAGCAGGTTCTTCCTAGTATACTAGATAAAGAATCTTCAGATATAGTCACAGATTATCTTTTAAAGCAAGGCGTTAATATAAAGCTGTCCTGCAGTGTAAAACAGGCATATGAAAACAGCGCGCTTCTTACTGACGAAACAACAATAGAATTTGACACTCTTGTTATAGCAGTCGGAGTAAGGCCTAATATATCAATATTGAAAGCAGCAAAAGCAGATACTGATAGAGGAGTCCTTATAGATGAACACTGCAAAACAAGTATTGAAGATATTTATGCGGCTGGTGACTGTACCCAGGGATATGATATGACAGTTAATAATAAAAGAGTGCTTGCGCTTCTTGCGAATGCATACATGCAGGGATTTACTGCAGGTGTGAATATGGCTGGTAACGAAGCATCTTTTAATACGGGAATGCCAATGAACGCTCTGAGCCTTATGGGTATGCATATTCTGTCTGCTGGTGTATATGAAGGAGAGGATTATGTTGAAAAAAATGAAGCGAAGTATAAAAGGCTGTTTTATTCAGAAGATAAGCTAAAAGGCTTTATACTTGTTGATGATATAGAGTGTGCAGGTATATATACGGCAATGATAAGGAATAAGACGCCATTAAGCTCAGTAGATTTTGACCTTATAAAACGTAAACCTTCCTTATGCGCCCTTGCTATAGAAAAAAGATCAAATCTGCTAAACGGAAAGGAGACATGGTGAGATGGGAAATATAATCAGGTTATCAGATGAAAAATGCCTTGGAGTCCGATATCTGGCATGTGGCGACAAAGATAATCAGTATATAATCAGCGGAACTCCCGGTAATGCTTTAGGCGCATATCTTGATGGCGGTAATATTACTGTATATGGAAATGCACAGGATGCTACGGGTGACACTATGAATGCTGGAGAAATTACCATTCACGGAAGCACAGGCGATGCAGCGGGATATGCTATGAGAGGAGGTCAGATATACATTAAAAAAGATGCTGGCTACAGAGCAGGTATACATATGAAACAGTACAAGGATAAACTGCCTGTTATGGTTATTGGCGGAACTGCTGGAAGTTTTTTAGGGGAATATCAGGCAGGCGGTATTATTTTAGTTCTTGGCATTGGCCATGAGCGAAGGTCTATAGCAGGAAATTTCTGTGCAACAGGAATGCATGGAGGTATAATGTTTTTACGCACTGAAAATGTACCCAAAAGCATGCCTTCGCAGGTTTCAGTCTTGAATGCGAAAGCAGAGGAACTAAAATTGATTGAAGACTATATTACAAGATATTGTGAGAAATTCAATGAAGATAAATACAAGATAATGGATAGTAATTATTTAGTCATAAGGCCTAACAGCAATAATCCATATAGGCAACTTTACTGTTATTCGTAATTAATGTAAAATATACTAAACATTTCGAAAGGAGCACACATGTATTATTCAAAAGAAGAAGCAATTCAGTTTATAGAGCAAAATGATGTAAAGTTCATAAGACTTGCATTTACCGATATATTCGGCAAGCAGAAAAATGTCTCTATAATGCCAAATGAGCTTAACAAAGCATTTGAATCAGGTATAAGTTTCGATGCATCTGCAATTGAAGGCTTCAAAGAAGAATCCAAATCCGATCTGTTTCTTATCCCCGATGCAAGAACCATGTCTTTGCTGCCATGGCGTCCTACATCAGGAAGGGTAGTCAGGTTTTTCTGTGATATTTATGATAAAGAGAAAAAGCCTTTTATTTCGGATTCAAGATATATACTGAAACAGGCAGTATCATATGCCGCTGAACAAGGATATAGTTTTCTTTTCGGTCCTGAATGTGAGTTTTATCTGTTCAAGACAGATGAAGAAGGCAATAGTACTAATGTTCCTCTTGATAATGGGACATATATGGATATAGCTCCTTGTGATAAAGGAGAAAACGTGCGACGTGAGATATGCCTTACCCTTGAACAGATGGGTATAAATCCGGAAAAATCTCATCATGAAGAAGGACCTGGACAAAATGAGATTGACTTTGCATATTCTGATGCAATATCTGCTGCAGATAATTTAACAGCTTTCAAGGCAGTAGTAGCAGCTATAGCAGCCAGAAACGGCCTATATGCAGATTTTTCTGCAAAACCTATTAAAGATAAGGCAGGAAACGGGCTTCATGTAAATATGTCAGTGAAATCCATAAACAAGAAGGACACAACGACAAACACAAGAGATTACATGATTTGTGGCATACTTAACAGGATAAGAGAAATAACATTATGGTTGAATAATTCAGAAAATTCATATCAGAGGCTTAGCAAGTTCAAAGCTCCAGGTTATGTTACCTGGGCATATTCTGACAGATCACAGCTTATCCGCATTCCTGCAAGTATTGATTCTTTATCGAGAATAGAAGTCAGGTCGGCTGATCCTATGGCGAACCCATATCTTTCATTCGCTTTACTTATTTATGCTTCAATGGAAGGTATAAACAACAGAAATACTCCTCCTGCGCCTATGGATATGAACTTGTACAAGTCAAACATAGACACAGTTAGAAGTATACAAAAGCTTCCTGACAGTCTCAATGAAGCAAAAAGAATCGCATCAGAAAGCGAATTCGTAAAAAGACATCTTCCAGCAGACATAATTGAAAGCTATATAAACCGAAGAACAATAGGATAAGAAAGGGTATGAATGGAGCGGCGTTACAACAGCACCATACTAATAGTTGCTTCAAATGACAGGCATATAGATTTTTTCAACTGCACTTTGTGTGATGAGGAAAAGTATGTCAAAACAGTTGTAAAAACGTCAAATGAAGCGAGAAACCTATTAATAGAGAGAACTTTTGACGCGGTAATAATAAATGCTCCTCTTCCTGATGAATTTGGAATCGAACTTGCTAAATTTGTCTCTTTGGAAAGTGAGAGCGGAGTCATGCTTCTTGTACGCAACGAGACTTTCGAGGAAATTGCATATTCGTTAGAACATTATGGCATATTAGTTGTCTCAAAACCTGTAATAAAAGCAGTCTTTATGCAAACACTAAAGCTGGCTTTAGCCACAAAAGGAAGGTTTGAAATTCTGGAAAAAAAGAATCAAAAACTGGAAAATAAGTTAGCACAGATAAAAATAGTCAATCATGCCAAATGGCTTCTTATACAATATCGGAAAATGGATGAATACCAGGCACATAAATATATTGAAAGACAAGCAATGGATAACCGCATAACACTTAAAGAAGTTGCAGAAGGGATAATAAAGAAATATGAAGGATAAACAGATTGTTGTAGTTCTGGATTTTGGAGGGCAGTATAAGGACCTTATTGCCAGAAGAGTAAGAGAATTAGGGGTATATTCAATAATATTATCTGGTGATACCACAACTGATGAGATTTTGTCATACAACCCGATAGGTATTATCACTACTGGCGGACCAAAAAGCGTATATAAACCAAACTCACCTTTATGTGAAAAAGAATTACTAGAATCAGGAATACCTGTACTTGGCATCTGTTACGGAATGCAGATGATGGCATATATTTTAGGCGGAAAGGTCAGTAGCGCATCTGTAAGCGAATATGGACAGACAAAAGCCAAAGTAATACATGAATCAAAATTATTTGCTAATACAGACAGCGAACTAAAAGTGCTTATGAGTCATACAGACAGGATAATAACCTTGCCTGAAGGATTTGTTGCAACAGTAAAAACTGAAAACTGCCCTATAGCAGCAATGGAGAATAATGATAAGAGGCTTTATGGAGTACAGTTCCATCCTGAGGTTACTCATACAATAAAAGGAAAGAAAATAATACGAAATTTCTTGTATAATATATGTAACGCTAAGGGGGACTATAACATGAAGAACTATATCGAAACCGCAGTAGAAGAGATAAGAAAACAGGTTGGGAACGAACAGGTGCTTTTAGGCTTATCAGGCGGAGTGGATTCTGCTGTATGTGCAGCTTTAATTTCCAAAGCTATTCCAAATCAGCTTGTATGTATATTTGTAGATCACGGATTTATGAGAAAGAATGAAGCAGAGGAAGTTAAGCAAGCTTTTGCTGATAAAAGCCTCAAACTGATAGCAGTCGATGCTTCTGAAAGATTTTTAAAGAAACTCGAAGGAGTAACAGATCCTGAAAAGAAAAGGAAAATTATTGGAGCAGAATTCGTTGAAGTATTTAATGATGAAGCTTTGAAATTAGGCAGGATTAAATTTCTTGCACAAGGCACAATATATCCGGATGTGATTGAATCAGGAAATGGAAAAGCAGCTACCATAAAGAGCCATCATAATGTTGGCGGATTACCAGAAAAGATGGGATTTTCCGGGCTAGTTGAACCTTTAAGGGGTTTGTTTAAGGATGAGGTAAGGAAAGTCGGCAGGGAACTCGGATTGCCAACAGCAATTACAGAACGCCAGCCATTCCCAGGTCCAGGCCTTGCAATAAGGATAATAGGCGAGATAACAAAAGAGAAGCTGGATATGTTAAGGGAAGCTGACTATATCTACAGAGAAGAAATAGGAAAAATGAAGAAGAAGCCTAGCCAATATTTTGCAGTACTCACTAACACCAAAACAGTAGGCGTTATGGGTGATGAGAGGACATACGGTTATGTGCTTGCTCTAAGAGCAGTAGTAACAGGGGATTTCATGACAGCGGATTATGCGCATATACCTCAAAGCATATTAGCTAAGATATCAAAAAGGATTACCAACGAAGTACACGGTATAACGAGGATAGTGTATGATATTACCGGAAAACCGCCTGCAACTATTGAGTGGGAATAAATAAATAAGTGCTTAAATACCCAGAACTATTTGTAATTGAAGGTTTCTGGGTATTTTTTTGTTCTATACTTTGCTTAGTATAAAACTCAGACACTTATTTAAATATTGCAATAGAGGCAAACAAATTTTAAGTTTGATAAGAAAGATTTAAATAACTAGTGCTAAGAAAGTAACTATTCTTGAAAAGGTGTAAATTCTAAGTTGAATTATTCAAGAATTGGGGGTATAATGTATTTATATTTGAAAAGGTGTATTTGCAGTTAAGAATTATTCTTGAAAAGGTGTATATTATGAAAAGAAAGATTATGCAGAAACTGCTAAATTGGAAAGAAAAAAGCTCTGGGAAAACAGCTTTGCTGATTGAAGGAGCGAGGCGAGTCGGGAAAAGTTACATTGCTGAAGTATTTGCAAAAGAAAACTACAAATCGTATATTTTAATTGATTTTAATCAAGCTGGAAAAGATGTTCACGCCCTTTTCGATAACTATTTACGAGATCTTGATGTATTCTTTATGTATCTTTCGGCTATATATGGGGTGACACTTTATCCAGGTGAGTCTCTGATAATTTTTGACGAAGTGCAGTTATTCCCACGCGCGAGAGCTGCAATAAAATATTTGGTGGCAGATGGGCGGTTCCATTACCTTGAAACAGGATCACTGGTATCAATACATGAGAATGTTGATGATATAGTGATTCCATCAGAAGAACGTCACATAAAAATGTATCCTCTTGATTTTGAAGAATTCTTATGGGCAATGTCTGAGGAACAGCTTTCTAATGTAATTAGAATGAATTACGAAAGTAAGAGAGAAATGGGACAAGTACTTCATCGTAAGTGTATGACTTTGCTGCGTCAGTACATAATAGTCGGAGGGATGCCACAAGCTGTACAAACTTACGTTACAACAAAGAACTTTGAAGAAACAGATGCTATAAAGCGCGATATTCTATTCCTTTATCGACAGGATATTGTTAAACATGCGAAGGGATATGAACGTAAGGTTACATCAATCTTTGATGAAATTCCGGAACAGCTATCCAAGCATGAAAAAAAGTTTGTTCTATCATCACTTGGAAAAGGTTCAAAATACAGAGATTATGAAAGCTCGTTTCTTTGGCTTGAAGATTCCATGATATGCAATATCTGCTATAATTCAACAGACCCGAGTATAGGGATTAAATTGAATCGGGACAGAACAACTATGAAGATGTATATGGGCGATACGGGACTGCTAATCAGCCATGCATTTGATGAGAGCAGTCTTGTCAAGGAAGAAGTTTACAAAAAACTGTTACTTGGAAAACTTGAAATCAACGAAGGAATGATTTTTGAGAATATAGTTGCACAAATGCTAACAGCAAGCGGGTATAAATTATATTTTTACTCCAATGCTTCACGAGATGATAAGAATAATCGTATGGAAATCGATTTCCTTTTAACAAAAAGCAAAGTAACGAGCAGACACAATATTATACCGATAGAAGTTAAATCCGGGAAGCGCTATACATATAATTCACTGAATAAGTTTTCTGCCAAATATCATGAACAATTAAGTACACCATATATTCTTCATACTTCAGATTACATAGAAAAGGATGGCATTGTATTTTTACCGGTATATATGGTTTGGTTACTTTAAAAAGTAAATTATACTCATATCGCAAAGCGTGATAGTAAGAATAGTTTATGATATTACCGGAAAACCGCCTGCAACTATTGAGTGGGAATAATATAACATAAAACTCCTGGAAACCTTTAGGCAGAGGATTTCCGGGCACTATTAATATTTATATAATCCCTAATGGTATAAGGACTGCTAAAAGCAGTATGTTAACTGCTGCTAGACCGCCGATAAAGATTTTCTGGAACTTTGGACTTCTGTCCGGAACCAGAAAAGCAGCAAGGAAAAACGGAATATATGTCGTAATGAATACTGGTAACACTCCCCACCATGGATAAACCCAGATAAATGCCGGGGTGGAAGCAAGGAAAATTTCCATTACGCTAAAGAATGCCGCGTTTCCAACAGCAAAAAGGATACGATTGTTAATGCCTAATATTTTCTTTTTAGGATCTTGTGGCAAAAGTTTGCTCATTATCAGCCCTGCTATGGCAAACATCATGGACAACTCCCAGCTTACTCCGATGAGAAGCATGAAGCTGGTACTCTCTGGTGAGACTGTCCAAAGCGCATATCCGGTTGTTGTACAGATTATGGCATTCATAATTTCATAAAACCAGTGAACCATGTACAAAGACAATCCCGCAATTACAAACCGATAATTTTTCTTGTGCAGTTCAGTGGCATATACATATACCACAAATGCAAAAAGTGCGATAAATGTCCAGTCAAAATTAGCGGTACTCCGAATCGCTTTTTGTGCAAGGTCGGCTGCTCCTGCATTACTTAAATCTCCAAACCACATAAATATTACTTCCTTTCAATTTTATTTATATACTGTTTCTTATAATTAATAAGTTAATATATTTACCCAGTACAGTACTGCACACGGTATTTTTGTTTTATAAATGGTGAGTAGTCGGTATTAGGTTTACTATATTTAACACCTTTTAAATACATTGTATTCCATCATCTTAATCCATACAAGGTTTTCATATCATCGTTTATTCTATGAATGACTTGCATTCGCATCTTCAAGCACATATTTACCTGTCTTTTGGATAAATAAGTTTATTATTCTACACAATTTGTGTATGGATGTAATTATATCTCACACATTCTGCAGCTAATTATTGATACAGACAGGTATAAATATTAGAATAGAGTTAATGAAACATTTAGGAGGAAGAAAATGTCTTGTTATTATGTTATAGGTGTCCGTATTGATAACAGAGTCAATGTATCTTTGAAGTTACAGGAAGTGCTCACAGAAAATGGTTGCAAGATAAAGGCACGTTTAGGATTGCATGAAGTAAGTGAGGATGTATGCGCAAATGACGGTTTGATAATCCTTCAGCCTTGCGGGGAACAAAAAGATGTCGAACAGCTTGTAAAGGATTTAAACAAACTTGAAGGCATAAAAGCAAAATTTATTGATCTAAATTAGTTCTTGTAGTATAGAGTAAATATTTCATGATACTTAGCTATACATAATGGAGTTTCTTGGAGTTAGATTTTTATGATATATTTTACGTGTGATATACATGATTGGGTTTCCTGGAGCAAGGTTTTTCAGGATATAAAAGCATGGAAACCATTAATTGAATATATTTTAAGATTAGAAGATTTACCTTATGCGGATATTGAGCATCTGACACCAGGCACTAATGCGGTATTCAGGTCAGGGGATTATGTTGTTAAGATATTTGCACCTATTGAATCAGGAATGGACATGTATTCAGATTTCAGTACTGAGAAATTCGGACTAGTAAGGTCTGAGTCTTTAGAAGTCTCAGTACCAAGACTTGAAAGAAGCGGAATTATTCACGACAAGTATGAATTTATGTATATGGTAATGGAATATGTAGATGCTGAGGAGCTCGTAAAAGCAGAAGAGAGCTTTAGTGATTTACAGAAAGAGGAGATTGGAAGAAAGCTTCGGAAAATCTGCGACAGGATGAATACTCCTTGTGAGGATTTCGATAATATAGATGTAATTAAAAGGGCTATCAAAGCAAAACGCTGGAGTAAATTTGCAGATAGGTTTCAACAGGAAAGAATGGATTGGTTATATAAGTATAAAGAAGAGGAAAAAGTGTTCGTTCATGGTGACTTGAATCCGGATAATATTCTTATTGATAAAGATATGAATATCTATATAATTGATTTCGCTGACAGCATACAAGCACCTTATGAATACGAATTAGCTGCACTTTTGTGTGAGACATTTGAATTTGAATATCCATATATGAAAGGATTTTTTGGAGCAGATTATAATGTTTCTGATATAGCTAATAAGATATTACAAGCATTACTGATGCATGATTTTGGGGAAAATATCATAAAGAATAACTTTGGTGAGCCTGAAGAAATTACCGGATTAAGTGATTTGCATAATCGTATCTATTCAGCAATTTCTAATAAGAAAATATCTGAAAACGGTAAATGTGACTGAATAGCATTAATAAATATGAATTAATTTATTATATTATTAAGAAAAGGCAATATCATGCAAAGAGAATTATATTAACCGAGAATTATCGATAAAACAATAATCATCGGGAGTAAGCTGTCTTTATCCATGTCATACTCATAGGGTAATACATGTTAACTGATGAAGAGGATTAATACTCTGAGCATAGAGGATGCAACTATAAATTAGTGTTTGGAATTTCTGCTGCGATGACTCTCTATGTCTTATATAATATATTAAAAGTTTTTAAATATACCTAGTCCGCTGTTTTATCAATCAGGTCAGATTATATCTGCAGGAACATGGTTTCACGCCTTCTGCTTTAAAATGCAGGACTACATCTGGAGGTTCTGCAGGATTTCCAAGAACAATCCTATTAAATGTTGCAGTACCCTCGGTTGCTGAAGTTGATAAGTTGCGAGTGATATCACGTTCTTCATTACCTGTGATTTCCAAAGAGACCTTTGGCTCTGCAGACTGTATAATTTCACCGTTATGCTTTATTTGCGCATATGTGTAAATATAGTAAGGGAGCCATTTTGATCCCAAACTCAGACGGATTCTCTTTGGTGGATTTATAACTACATCAAAAGTGCCTATAACCATATCTATATTTATAAAGCTGCTTTTCAGGGCTCTGCTTTTTGCAGTTACTTTCGCTGTTCCAGGGGTTTTGGCTGAATAAAGATCCACATTAGCAATACCATTTACAGTAACTATTTCTACTTTGTTTTGATTGTTATCGAAAATACCGGTTCCTGCAATCTCAAATGTTATTTTTATACCGTCTGATTTTACAATCAACCCTTCTTTGTCCATTAATGAGGCTGTAATAGTCGTTTTGCTTTGTCCGTCACAGAGCAGCACCGGATAACGACTGGTTAATTTTAGTTCATATGGCTTTGTGCCATATATTCTGTCAAGTGTGCCTTTATAGATGCATAGGTCAATTTCACAGGATTTATAAGGTTCTTCTTTCCACTGCGTTTCAGCATTATAGAAGCTGATCAAATCAGTCTGTTTATCGTGCAGTTTCCAGACATTTTCCGGTTTTACTGTCAATATACGCATTAAGCTGTCATAATTCCATCCGGCTTCAAAAGAACAGAGCAGTCTGTCAATTTCTTTATGCATCGGTAAAACAGTTTTGCCAGACATTACTTTTTCTGGTATTTTCTCTATATGGATTCTTAACAAACGGGCTTTTTTGTCGGGTTTATTTACATATTCACCTGTCGGTTTGCCGATATGTATCAATACATCGTTATCAGACTCAGTACATTGCACATGTGTTAATGCATAACGGCCGTTTTCATAATCAAAAGATTCACCGTCATCTTCATAGATATCCGTACTGGTAATACCGTCAGGGTAACAATCAAATATCATCATTGATTGATCGTTTAATGATATTGAGTCATTTGCCGAGGTCATAGCGATTATTGCGCCAGCCTTTACATACAAAGGACCTCCGACGGTTGCAGGCCATGAAGAAGTATGCCATTTTCCATTGCTTTCAACGGTTTTTCCTGACCAGTAATCAATCCATCTACCTTTTGGGAGGTAAATGCTGGCCGTGTTCTTATTCTCGGTCCTGATACTTGATTCGTTTACATCTTTCAGTGTTTCTGCAAATGTGGTGCCTACTAACAGATATTCGCCGAACATAAACTGCTTATCCAAAGCTGCGGTATTCATATCCTCCTGAAATTCAAGCATCATCGGACGCAGCATAGGAATGCCTGTCGTATGCGCCTGCCTAAGCGCTGTATACAGATAGGGGAAAAGACTGCTTCTTAATTTCGAATAGAAACGCGTTATATCTTCATTAGCTTTGGAATAAAGCCAGGGTTCCCTGTAATAAGCCCAGCTGTCTATTATGGAAAATGGCGTAAGAAATCCAAAGTGAATGCCTTCTGGGGATTCATTGTCCATATCCTGGCTTACCATAGCATGTCCGGATAAGCTTGCGTTTAATGCGCCGTTTCCCAGTTTGAAGTCTCCAGCCCAGGCGGTAGGATACATCTGAGACGATGTTGATGAATTATATGCATGAAGCATGACGATGGTTCTTTTACCTGTCAGTCTTCTAAATCCCTCAAATAGTGTCGTGGTATAAAGGGTATTAGTGATATTCTTTGTCTCTTCTTCTGTATATTCATCTGTGTCTTTGACAAAGATGCTTACATCCGGGTCAAGTACCATTTCTGTGGTCGTGATACACCTTGGATAGGGATCATCCTGCTTATAGAAAGAAACTCCCTTATTGATACTTGTATCAACGCGTTTTAAAAACCATTGTTCACGGACTTTCGGGTCCAGATATCCTTCTGTAGGAGCTTTTCCGGATTCCCACAGTTCAAGCTTATAACCCAGCTCATTCAGCTTCTTGATCATTTTTTGTGGTTGAGAGAAACGTTCCTTGTTCCATATCCAATCCATGCTGTACCAATGTTCTTCCCAACCTGGTTCAAGGCCGAGCATATCGCATGGAATTTTTTCCTTTCGAAAACGTTTAGCTATATCCAAAAGCCCTTTATCGTTTTCAAAACAGCGGGCTATATAACACATTCCCATAGACCATTTTGGGACCATTAAAGGGCGGCCGGTCAAAGCGGTGTATTTATTGATAATATTCTTAAAAGACGGACCGTGAAAAATGAAGTAATCTACATGTCCGCCTTTTGCATAAATAGTAAAGTATTCATCATTGGTAAAATCAAAAGTCTGGTCAAAGGTATTAGCTGAGAAAAAACCATAACCTGCACTGCATAAAAAATATGGAACTGTAGCTTCATCCCAGCGGTAATTGCGGGTAAAAGTCAGTTTGTGCCCTCTTGCATCCAATGTCTTGCGTTGGAAACCGAAGCCATAGAAATGCTCATCTGAATTCATTTCAAAACTTAACAAAGAACCTTTGCCGACTTTTATCGGAATGGTTTCGCTTGTCTTCAAAAAGCATTTGTTTTGATTGTCAAAGCATTCAATCATTAAATCCTGTTTTCTGACCTTTACTATTAACATATCGGTGCTTATTCTATAACTTTCGTTATCTTCTGAAAGAATAAACTTGGTTTCTTCAAGTGTTTCTTTTACATACCCTAGTAAAACCATTATGGAAGGACGTGGGTTTTTAACTGCACTTATGCGTACTCTAAGTATAGATGCTTCTGGAAAACTCAAAGTTAAGGTTAAATTGTCCTCACAATCGAAAATAATGTCATTACCGATAATTTGTGAAGATAAGATTTTTTTTTGCTGTAGCATATATTACTCCTATTTTTTTTACTTTTGATTTTCAAGCAGAAATGTGTTTTTTAAAAAACTTAAGCATTAAGTTATTAGTTATTTTACTTTCATGCCATTCATAATGCCCTATATGGAAGACATGGCCAAGATGCGCTCCGTCTTGCTTTGTCCATATTATACTCTCAAACTCACTTCCATGCTTTTCTAAATTTTCCATTAACCATTCAGTTTGCCTAAAGAAGGGATCATTCTCAGCCCCTATTACCAAAACGGGAGGCAAAGAAACTGTTTTCGCCATCACTTGTGAAAAATTCATGAAATCTTTCCAAGCAGCCTTCTTTTTGGATTTTCCAAGAATCATGCTAACAATTTCTTTATCTACAAGTTTTGTTAATCTGCCTAAATAGCTGAAATATTCATGCATCTCACAGACGCCATTACTGATTGCGACTGCGGATATATTTGATTTAAAAGGTTCTACTTTGTATATATCCTGTAATTCCTTGCTTTTTTGAATGCACATAACAAGACTTGCAAGATGACCTCCAGCAGAATCTCCGGTAAGAAGTATTTTAGATAAATCAAATCCTCTTTTAGGACCGTGTTTTTCCAGCCAATGGATGCTATTGTAAATATCAGACACCATACCCTGCAGGTCGGTATACGGTAAAAGACGATAACTCATTCCCATTACGCAAAAACCTTCACATGCAAGATACTGGCAGTATCTAAAATTTGTTTCTTTATCTCCATACATTAAACCACCGCCATGAATATCAATAATTACAGGAAGCAAACCGTTTTTATTCATATCATATCCGTATGGATAATACAGGTTTAACTGGTGAAGTGGATTTATACTTTCAATATATGGGATACTGCTTTCATAATTTGTATTCTGCAAAGCTGGCTGAGTTGAAATACGTTTTGTATCAGCTCTTCCAATTGCTTTCCATGCCTGTTTCATAAAGAACCTTACTATGCTCATTTTATCTCCTTCCTGAACAGAAAATGACTGAGTAACAGATAAATAGGTATATTAAGTATATGCTAGAAAAACGTGAATTTATACTAAATTTTATCTTGTTTGATACAGTGAATGACTGTCTATGCTCCTTTTTGAAAATAGATAGAAAAAAAGCCCCTTTTATGGGACTTTTTTGATTGGATTTTCCTGTCGCAGCCTTATATAAAGCGTTTACAGAAGCCCCCGCTGCTTCTGTAAAATTGATGCAATATAATTGGGATGCTATACAGGTATAGTTTTTATGATGATTTTCCTCTCAATAGACAAATCATTTATAAATAACTGGATATTAAAATGTGAAAGTTCATCAGCATATTAATATTATCATGCTCAACCTAAAATGAAAGAGATGTCACAAAGCTGTCAATGACAAAACATTGCCAAATATAGGATATTGCTGTAATATTACTATATTACCTTTTAAAAGGAGCATATCGTGAAGGAAAAATCAAATTCATATCTGTCAGATAATTTAAAGAGTCTGTTTAACATACTAGGGTGCACAAATTCGGATATCGCGGTATATGCTGATTGTTCAGCTTCCAATATATCCAGAATGCGTTCTGGTTCAAGAACATATAATAAAAACAGTAAGACTGTCATAAATCTTAATGAAGGCATATACGAATATTGCAATGCAAGCAATTGTCTTGATAAACTTTGCTTGATAATATCATGTGACAGAAAAGATGCAAAAGAAGATATCAAAGCTTCCACTATAAACTGGTTGTATTCGGAAAACAGCAACATCAATCAATTGACTGAAAATTTAATGAATCAGAAGAAGATACATTTTCGCTTTTTCGGTGAAAAACTCAATGCTATGATGGATATGCTGAAATTATCAAATGTCAGGATGGGAAAAGCGATTAATGTCGATCCTTCATATATAAGCAAACTGCGAAACGGCGTAAGAATGCTTAAAAGAAACAGCGAATTAAGTGAGGATATTGCCAAATATCTTCTTGAAAGGATCATAGAACAAGATAAATACAAGCAGTTGTCAAGAATAATGAACATATCCATGGCTGTTTTACAAAATGAAGCATATATTAAAACCGCTTTTTTACATTGGCTTACTGATTTGGACAATGACTCTAGTGCATCTGCAATAGAAAAACTATTGGAAAGCATTGATGGATTTACTCCTGCAATACCAAAAGAGCTTCCGGATATAGCATCTATTATTACTCCTTTAGTAATGAAGGATAAGGATAGCGAATATATAGGGATAGAAGGTTTGAGAAAAGCTGTAATCAAATTTTTATCCAATGTGATTATGAGCAGATCTGGAGAAATATGGCTTTATTCTGACCAAGACATGGCATGGATTAATGATGATAAAAGATTTTTATCAATATGGACCGTGCTTCTAGGCGCATGTGTAAGAAATAGGGTTAAGATAAAGATAATACACACGATAGACAGGGATGCTGATGAAATGATAAAGGGTATTGAAAACTGGCTTCCTTTATATATGTCTGGTATGGTGGAACCATATTTCAGTAAAAAACGGTCGGATTTACGTTTCAGCCATTCCTTATTTATTTGCCCTAATGCAGCATGTGTGGAGTCTTTTAATGTCAAGGGAAGTGAAGATGCAGGTTTATACAGATATCACAATGACCAGGCTCATATTAAGATATTTGAAGCGCAGTTTGATTTTCTTCTTGCTTCATGCGAACCTCTTATGAGGATTTATACACAATCAGATTTAGCAAAGTATATTTTTTATATGGATAATGTATTTAATAAAAGCGGGATAGTTACTATGCTCAATTCTTTATCTATAGGTCTTCTTCCTAAGAAGACCTTAGAATCCATGTTAAAGAGGGTAAATATAACTGATGAGGAAGAAGAAAGAATATTTGCTTTCCATCTTAACAGGGTAAATATGTATAATAACGCAATAAATTATGCAAATGTATATGACATTATACCGTTACCTAAACCTGATGATGTGGCACAAGGCAAGATATCATTATCTTTGGATAATATATCAAGTGGCTTAAGGATTCCATATACCAAAGAAGATTACGAGCAGCATGTAGCAAATGTTTTGGATTTAATAAGGACAAAACCTTCATACAATCTTGTTAATCTTCCAGAAGTCCCTTTTTTAAATGTTCAGATAATCTTAAATGGAGATATAGTAACTGTTGCAAAAAGCAATGTTCCGCAAATAGCATTTGTAATTTCCAATTCATTAATGGCTCAGGCTTTCAAAGATTACATCAAGAAACTTATGAATAAATATAACCAAAGCCGTAAGGACATTGAACAGAAACTATCCGAGTATCTTGCGTAAAATAGTCAATATAAAGACATTCCTATAATAATTCCTAGAGCATAAGCAAGATATGTAACTGAATCCACTTATTTAAAAAATAACTGGAATATGATTCATATTAATGATAAAATAACTGATAAGGTTAATTCATCATCTCAAGGTGGGATAATCCGCATTTTATGCGATTTATATATTTGAATTGGATATAGTAATATACCCGATTATTGAGGGGGAAAAGACAATGGAAAACTTGACAAAATACATATTCGTGACTGGAGGAGTGGTATCAGGACTCGGTAAAGGCATTACTGCAGCTTCATTAGGAAGGCTTTTGAAATCTAGAGGTCTTAAAGTCGCTGCTCAGAAAATAGACCCTTACATTAATGTAGATCCCGGCACAATGAGCCCATATCAGCATGGTGAAGTTTTTGTTACAGATGATGGTGCAGAGACTGACCTGGATTTAGGCCATTATGAGCGTTTCATTGATGAAGATCTCAATAAGTATTCAAACCTTACATCCGGAAAGGTATTCTGGAATGTTCTTAACAAGGAAAGAAAAGGAGAGTATCTTGGAGAAACAGTACAGATAATCCCTCATATAACCAATGAGATTAAAAGCTTCATATATCGTGTTGGTAAAAAGACAAATGCTGATGTCGTTATAACAGAAATAGGCGGGACTATAGGTGATATAGAGAGCACATATATACTTGAAGCAATAAGACAGATATCTTTGGAAGTAGGAAAGAATAACTGTCTGTTCGTGCATGTTACTTTAGTTCCATATCTGTCGAGTTCAGGTGAATATAAATCCAAACCCACACAACATTCAGTAAAAGAGCTACATTCCATGGGAATATCTCCAGATATAATAGTGTTAAGGTGTAATGATCATTTAGATGAAGCGCTAAAAAAGAAGATATCGCTTTTTTGTAATGTCAAAGAGGATTGCGTAATAGAGAATGTGGATATGGATGTTCTATATGAAGTGCCTTTGGAACTGGAAAAAATGAATTTCTCAGCGTTAGTCTGCAGAGAGCTTAAGATTAAGACAAAAGAACCTGATTTGAGCGAGTGGGCTAATATGATCAAAAAGCTTAAAAGTATAGACAACCAGGTAGTTATAGCGCTTGTAGGGAAATACACCCAGCTTCATGATGCTTATCTTTCGATTGTTGAAGCGCTTAAGCATGCAGGATTTGAAAATAACGTGAAAACAGTAATCAAGTGGATTGATTGCGAGGAAGTTACAAAAGAGAATGCGCAAGATATTTTTGAGGGCTGTCACGGCATGCTTATCCCTGGCGGATTTGGCGTAAGAGGCATTGAAGGTAAAATTACAGCATGCAATTATGCAAGGGTAAATAATATCCCATATTTCGGGATATGTTTAGGAATGCAGATAGCTGTAGTGGAGTTCGCACGTAATGTATGCGGTTATGCGGACGCTAATTCCGGTGAGTTTGACGAAAGAAGCTTAAATAAGGTTATTAATCTCATGCCGGACCAGTATGTAAGCATAGCAAAGGGCGGAACAATGAGATTAGGAGCATATCCATGTAAGATAAAGGATGGCACTTTGATGAAAAAGGCATACAAAACATCAGAGATATCCGAGCGCCACAGGCATCGTTATGAATTCAACAATGATTACAGGAAGATATTTGAATCTGCAGGAATGAAGGTATCAGGGACATCGCCGGATGATGTAATAGTGGAAACAATAGAAATACCGAAAAATGATTTTTTTATAGGAGTGCAGTTCCATCCTGAATTCAAGAGCCGGCCAAACAGAGCACACCCGCTATTTGTTTTATTTATAAAAAATGCTATCATGAACAAGAACAAAAGTAAGTAAAGTTGTGAAATAACTAGTATAAACGAGTATTTTGAAGCATTAAAGGGATATATGCGAATAAGTTGAATATTTGATGAATTTTACGGTTTGCGACAATTTAATATGTAAACTACAATATCTTTAGCACTCAAGCCATTAGAGTGCTAAATACAAAAATAACGGAGGTAAATTATGGTAATAAGACCATTAAGTGACAGAATAGTAATCAGAATGTTAGAATCGGAAGAAACAACCAAGAGCGGAATAGTGCTTCCTGGATCAGCTAAGGAAAAGCCACAGGTAGCGGAAGTTGTCGCTGTTGGCCCCGGCGGATTTGTGGATGGAAATAAAGTGGAAATGGAACTTGCTGTTGGCGATAAAGTGCTCATCAGCAAATATGCCGGAACAGAAGTAAAGCTTGACGGTGTGGAATACACAATCTTAAGGCAGTCTGACGTATTGGCAAAAGTTGAATAATAAAAGGAGAGTATAATATGGCAAAACAGATTAAGTATGGGATTGATGCAAGAAAATCATTAGAGTTAGGCGTAAATAAACTAGCTGATACAGTAAAGATCACGTTAGGGCCTAAAGGCAGAAACGTTGTTCTTGATAAGAAGTATGGCGCTCCTCTTATAACAAACGACGGTGTTACAATCGCAAAAGAAATAGAGCTCGAGGATGCATTTGAAAATATGGGCGCACAGCTTGTCAAGGAAGTTGCTACAAAGACCAATGATGTAGCAGGTGATGGGACAACTACTGCAACATTGTTAGCACAGGCAATAGTAAGAGAAGGGCTTAAGAACTTAGCAGCTGGAGCAAATCCAATGATTCTTAAAAAGGGTATCGAAAAGGCAGTTACAGCTGCTGTAGAAGGAATTGTTGAGAACAGCAGCCACATAAAAGGAAAAGAGGATATTGAAAGAGTAGCATCAGTATCAGCAAATGATAATGAAATCGGAAAATTGGTTTCAGATGCTATGGGAAAAGTTGGAAATGACGGAGTAATCACTGTTGAAGAATCCAAGACTATGGGAACAAACCTTGAAGTAGTGGAAGGCATGCAGTTTGACAGAGGATATCTTTCAGCATATATGGTGACCGATACAGATAAGATGGAAGCTGTTATTGATGATGCATATATTCTTTTAACAGATAAGAAAATTGCTAATATTCAGGAAATACTTCCTTTACTCGAGCAAATCGTGCAGTCCGGCAAGAAGTTATTAATCGTTGCTGAAGATGTTGAAGGCGAAGCTCTTGCAACTTTGGTTGTAAATAAATTAAGAGGAACATTCACATGCGTAGCAGTTAAGGCTCCAGGATTCGGCGACAGAAGAAAAGCTATGTTAGAAGATATAGCAATACTCACAGGCGGACAGGTTATCTCCGAAGAGCTCGGACTTGATCTTAAGGAAACCAAGATGGAAATGCTTGGAAGAGCAAGACAGGTAAAGGTACAGAAGGAAAACACAATCATTGTTGACGGCGCAGGAGATCCTGATAAGATTAAAGCAAGAGTTGCTTCGATAAGATCACAGATTGAAGAGACCACATCAGAATTCGACAGAGAAAAACTTCAGGAAAGACTTGCCAAACTTGCAGGCGGCGTAGCAGTTATTCAGGTCGGTGCAGCTACAGAAGTTGAAATGAAGGAAAAGAAATTAAGAATTGAAGATGCCCTTGCAGCAACCAGAGCAGCAGTTGAAGAAGGAATTGTAGCAGGTGGCGGAGCAGCATACGTAGATTCATTACCAAAGGTTAATGCTGTAGTTCGCGCGCTTTCTGGCGACGAAAAGACAGGCGCTCTTATAGTAGCAAAAGCTCTTGAAGAGCCTATCAAGCAGATAGCTATAAATGCAGGAGTTGAAGGTTCCGTTATCCTTTCAAAGGTTATGGCATCCAAAAAGGGTGTAGGCTACAATGTTATTTCTGAAAAGTACGAAGACATGATTGAAGCAGGAATAGTAGATCCTACTAAGGTTACAAGAAGCGCTCTTCAAAATGCAGCTTCAGTAGCAGCTTTAATACTTACAACAGAATCATTAGTTTGCGACATACCAGAAAAAGAACCCCCAGTACCAGCAGGAAACCCGGGAATGGGCGGATACGGGATGTAATTAAGCAATCAAAATAACAGTTTATTAAAATTAAGGCGCTATCGATAAGATAGTGCCTTTTTTCATATTATCTTATTATTCGGTCCTATAAGAAAGGATTTATTATTTTAACACCTCGGACTATCTGATTATGCTGCATATTCTCAGTCAGGATTGAAGTGCATCCTGAAGATAATGAAGATGCGATTATTAGCGAATCATAGAAACTGTATTGTGTGCTTTCACTTATCTCGAGAGCAGAAAAGTAAAGTTCTGTTCCTGGAAAGACTGAACACATTGGAATAAGGAACTCTTGTATAAAGTATCGGCAGTCCCCTGCAGACATAGGTATTTTAAATTTTTTTAATGCTACATTACAGAATTCCTGGATAACCTGATAACTTATACAACCAAAGTTTGATTCAAGAGCTTCTTTAACAATTTTGACAGCTATTTCTCTTTTATCGGGATGGTCCTTGTCAAACATATATATTATTATATTGGTATCTATAAAATATCTATCTTTCATTAAGCTCATCTTTGGTAAAACCTCTTCCGCTTGTTACATAATTTGTTTTAGACAGGAATAATTCCAGTTTTCCTGACAGGTTTTTATCTCTTGAATATGACGAAAGCCAGTGTCTGAATACTTCATTTAAAGTCGTATTATTCAGCTTTGCCTTTTTTCTTGCCTCTTCAATGTGTTTTTCTTCTGCACTCAGCGTAATATTTTTAAGCATTCATATCACCTCCTAATATAGTGTACAATATTTTCGTGCGTTTTCAAGAGGCTACTTTCGTTATCTAAATAGGAATAATTCCTCCTGCTTTTTCTTTGTATTATCCTCTTATGATGTTAAAATGAATCTAGTACAATTAAATGCATTATAGGAGGCACTATGGAATTTACAAAAATAATAGCAAGCAGTATCGCGACACTTGACAGTAATGTATATATAGGCGGAGGAACTGATGTTACCAGCATTCTTCAGAGCATACTGGATAAAGCGGGAAATGAAAAAGGGATACATCTGGTTATGGACGGAGCTGCTCTCATAACAGGACTAGATTTGAATTCCAATACCACTATTGAGTGCTTAAGCAAAGATTGCGGATTCTTTTTAAAAGACGGTTCCGACCGCTCTTTAATCGACCTTAAGGAGAGAAGCTATACTGAAAGGCTTACAAGGAATGTTACCATTATTGGAGGGACATATAACCACAACAATAAAGGACAACAACATCACGTCCCTATAACCGATGAGAGATACCGTTTCGGTATAAAAGGCATATCAGATGACATGGGTGCAAGCAGACTGGTTGTGGCTTTCGAATTCTTTGGAGTGGAAGACCTTGTTATTAAAGATATAACCATAAGGAACCAAAGAGCCTGGTCTATGATGTGTGTTAATTTTAAAAATGTCACTATGGAGAATATATACATAGATCTACCTAACTGGATGAAGAGCCAGAATCAGGACGGGTTGCATTTCTGGGGACCAGGACAGTTTTTGACACTTAGGAACATTAAGGGCAGATCGGGAGATGATTTTCTTGCACTGGCTCCTGACGAGCATGACCTTGTGTCATCCATTACTGATGTCCTAATAGATGGTGTGCATCTGGAATATGCTGACCAGGCTATAAGGATGCTTTCTAGAGCAAAAGGAAGACTGGACAGGGTCATTGTACGTAATGTGACAGGTACATACAGAAGTTATGGCTTCTTTATTAATCCGTGGTTTCCTGGAGATGGTTTCGGAAATTACGGCCATATCACTATTGAAAATGTAGATTTAAGGCCGATGGACCATGTCTATCCATACAGGACAGCTACGCTGTTTGATATAGGAGGGAATTTTGACTGCATAACATTTAAGAACATACACCACCAGGATGCTTCAGATGATAGGCCTTTATTCATATTCGGACTGCCTTTCCACAGAAATGATTTAAACTATTCAGCAGATTTCCGGCCGTATATAAAAAATGTAGTAATTGATGGATTAACGATTGTGCAGTCAAAGGATGATCCAAAAGTCAACGAATATATACAGGTTTATGACCGGGTGGAGAACCTGTTTTTAAAGAATGTGATCGTGTCTTCAGATAAGGATGCAAAAAAGACAGAATCTTTTATCGGATTCAAGGCTTTTAAGAACTGTGACAGATTAGGAAAAATTGGGAATCTAGTCACGCATGACATATATATGCCGAATGTAAACAATCTTGTAACACAGCCGATGCTTGTAGAGCATAAGGCTAATACATGATATAATCAGTAAAGAAATGCGAGGTGCTGACATATGAAGAAATTTCTGACACTATTATTAATAACAGCAATATTACTTACTCTTACAGCCTGCCATACATATCTTTTCGGTGAATATATAAACGAGGAAACCGGATACAAATATGAATTTATGAATAATGAATTTACGCTGACTAAAGGGGAAAATGTCATTACTGGCACATATACAATAAAAAATAAGACTATCATATTCAAATATGATGATAATGAGATAACCTATTCCTATGAGCGTAACGGGACAAATGCTATTATAGACAACGTTATTTATACAAGAGGCCAGTAATGGATTTCAAGAAAGCTATTAAGGCGGTAATAAATGCTGGAAGTCTTATTGAAGATAAGTCTTTTCGCAATACCGCGATTAAAAAAGGTGATAAGGATTTTGTTACAGAATGTGATTACGCCATACAAAAGCAGATTTTAGAGGCTTTATCCTGTCATTATCCTGATGTGCCTGTTATTGCAGAAGAAAAGGATAATAATGGCCTTTATTCTGACCTAGTATTTATACTGGACCCTTTGGACGGCACTACAAATTTTATGCATGGGTATGAGCCTTCATGCATTTCCTTAGGCTGTGTACACCACAACGAGCCGGTTTTTGGAATAGTGTATGATCCGGTGCGAAAAAAAACCTATATAGGAAAGAAGGACAAAGGAGCAGTCCTTAATAACGAACCAATAAAGGTTTCAAAGACCGACAGACTAGAGCAAGCATTGATAGCATGTGAGACCAGCCCATACGAAAGAGAAATGACAGATATGCATTTTGAAAAACTCAAAAAGATTTTTATAGCTTCAATGGATATAAGGATAAGCGGGTCAGCCGCACTGGACATTTGTCATGTGGCGGAGGGAAAGGCAGACGCTTTTTTAACAAGGAATCTAAAACCTTGGGATTATGCAGCCTCAATATGTATTTTGAATGAAGCAGGCGGCATATGCACAGACTGGGAAGGATTTCCTCCTTCTTTTTCGAAAAAAAGCGATATACTTGCAAGCAATGGATTATTACAGGAGGTGCTTTATGCGTATATCAGAAGATTATGATGATTCAATACACAGCATTAGCGTAAGCAAAATTATCGATAGATATGAGCTTGACAGGATTTATATCCCGGAAAATATCGAGCAAAGAAGTATATCTGTCGTAGAAGTATACAGACCAGGATTACAGCTGGCAGGGTACCTTGAGGGATTCAAGCCAGAAAGAGTGCAGCTTTTCGGAAGGACAGAAATGAATTTTCTAGGCACTTTATCCCGAGCTGAAAGACAGCAAAGACTAGATGAATATATGCATGAGGATATTCCATGTATAATAATATCTAATTCGTTACCGGTATATGATGAAATTATAAAAGCTGCGAGGTTCAGAAAGGTCCCGATATTAAGGACTTTTGAAACTACATCCGTATTCTTAGCCATGCTCATAAGCTATCTTAACCTGGAACTTGCAGAAAGATTAACTATACATGGAGAGCTTTTGGAACTATATGGCGTCGGTATCCTTATTACAGGACATAGCGGTGTCGGTAAATCCGAGACCGCACTGGAACTGGTAAAAAGAGGACATAGGTTGATAGCCGATGATGTGGTAGAGATAAGGAAGGTAAGCCAGACTACATTATTAGGGACTTCACCGGATATCATACGCCATTTTATGGAGTTAAGAGGTGTAGGTATAATTGACGTCAAAGGCTTATACGGAGCAGGTTCTGTAAAGGATATTGACAGCATCGATCTGATTATAAATATTGAAAGATGGGATGATGATAAAAAATATGACCGTATAGGGGTGGAAGAAGTGTATACAGAATATCTTGGCATAAAGATACCTTCTATAACACTGCCTATAATGCCTGGAAGGAATATGCCTATCCTAATGGAGGTTGCGGCTATGAATTTTAGGCAAAAGAAGATGGGATATAATGCTGCAAAGGAAATGTATGAAAGGGTAAACAAGAAATTTGAAAGCAATTCTTGAGAAATTTGATTTCATAAAATTTAATGAACCTATGAGCAACTATACCGCATATAAGACTGGCGGGCCAGCGGATATGCTTGCAATACCTGAGGATACGGCATCTCTTAAGGAATTGCTTTTGGTCTTAAAAAAAAATCAGGTACCAACATATGTATTCGGTAATTGCACAAACCTTATTGTAAGGGATAAGGGTATAAGAGGTGCTGTAATATTAACGAACAAGCTTAATGGCCTTGAGGTTAAGGACAATATTATAACGGCATCATGCGGTGTTTCCATGGCAAAACTTGCAGCATTCGCATATGAGATAGCCTTGTCAGGAATGGAAGCAGTATCCGGTATTCCAGGTACAGTAGGCGGAGCTGTGTATATGAATGCAGGTTCATACGGCACTTCAATGGAAGATATCCTTATAAGCTCGGAATACTTAGACCAAGATATGCAGATACATACCCTGACAAAAGAAAAACATGAATTCGGATGCAGGAAAAGCTTTTACACAGACAGTAATCTTGTAATTCTGAAAGCAAGCTTTAAGCTTACCCCAGCAGATAAGAATAATATAAAACAGGATATGATAGAGTATGCGAAAAAAAGAAAATCCAGCCAGCCTTTGGAGTATCCTTCCTGCGGAAGCGTTTTTAAAAGACCAGTGGGATACTATGCCGGCAAGCTTATAGAAGATGCAGGATTGAAAGGTTATTCGGTTAATGGAGCGGAAATTTCCACGAAACATGCAGGTTTTATCATAAATAAAGGCAATGCAACTTCAAAAGATATTTTGTCAATTATAGACTTGATTAAAACGGTTGTGTATAATAAATATAAAGTAGATCTCGAACCTGAGGTCAGGATAATCGGAGAAGAATAATGGAACTGTTCATAATTACCGGGATGAGCGGAGCCGGCAAATCTTATGCATTAAAGACCATGGAGGATTTAGGTTTTTATTGTATAGATAATATACCTCCTTCTTTTATTCCCCAGTTCGTTAAAATGGTTAATGATAATAAGAAGATTGAAAAAGTCGCCCTAGTCGCTGATATACGTGGAGCAGAACCATTAGAGAACATATTATCAGCACTGGATGATTTAGATGAGCAGGGTTTCACATACAAGTTAATATATCTAGTGGCTTCTGATGCCATGCTCCTAAAGAGATACCGTGAAACCAGAAGGCACCATCCCATGGAAAATGAATCCATGAATACATCTCAAGCAATTGAAAAAGAGAGAGAACAGTTTCACGCTGTAAGCAAGAGAGCCGATCATATAATTGATACAAGCCAGCTTCTGACAAAAGAATTCAAGCAGGAGCTTGCTGAGATAGTATTAGGTGGGCCATTAAAAGAATCCCTCATAATAACATTAGTCTCATATGGAGTGAAATATGGCAATCCGGTTGACTGTGACCTCATATTTGACTTAAGGTTTACTCCAAATCCGTACTATATAGACGAGATGAAGGAGATGACAGGAAAAGATAAGCAGGTTAAGGATTACGTGCTCGGGCAGAAAGCCACACAGGATTTTTTAAACATGCTTTCAAATATGATTGAATACCTTATACCTTTGTACATTAAGGAAGGAAAGACATCATTAGTAATAGGGTTAGGCTGTACAGGAGGAAGGCACCGTTCGGTGGTTATTGCAGATGAATTTGCAAAAAGATTGGAAAAGAACCGCCACAGGGTAACAATACAGCACAGGGATATAGAAAAGGATGCCATAGTAAAAGAGTATGGCAAGAGATAATGTCATACACAGCTTTTGTTAAAAAGGAACTTTCATATAAAGATATATCTAAAAGCTGCTGCGAGAAATCACTATTAAGCGCTATAGTAAGGCTTGAAGGCAAGTTTATACATGAAAAGAATGGATACTATTCTTTAAGGATTAATACTCAGGATAATTCTGAAGCAAGATGGTTCATATTTGCAATGAACAGAATGTACTCTTTGCACTCTGATATCCGGATAAGAAAAAGCAGGCTTAATGACAGTTCTGTTTTTTTAGTAAAAACTGAAGCAAGTTATGCATCACAGGCCGCATATTCGGATTTGGGATTTATGGATGCTGATGATGAAGGAAATGGAAGATTTACAGATATATCAGAACTTCTAATATCTGTGTGCGACAGATATGCATATTACAGAGGAGCTTTTTTATCATGCGGTCTTATAAAAGACCCTGATAAAGGGTATTATCTGGAAATCGCATCAAAAAATGGAATAGAGATAAACAGGCTGTTTAAGATGCTGCAGGAAGAATCATTAGTTAATGTAAAAAGATCCAGAAGAAGGAGAATGGAATATTTATATTTCAATAACTCCGAAGATATTTCGACTTTTTTAAATATGATAGGCGCACATAATTCTTTGATGGATTATGAAAATAAGAGGATAGAAAAAAGCATTCGTAACGATACGAACCGTATGATAAACTGTGATGAGTACAATGCGGATAAATCCGTGGATACCAAGATAAGGCAGATAAATGCAATACGGTTTATACAAAAGATCAAAGGTTTGGATTTTCTGAATGACAAGCTTAAGGAAACTGCTATGTTAAGGCTAAACGAGGATCTGACCGAGTACAACGAGATAGCTGAGCAGCTTAAAGTTAAAGTATCAAAGTCCACGGTGCAAAAAAGATTGGCAAAAATTGAGATGATTGCAAAATCACTCGGATATAACGAATAAATAAAGGAAGTATTATGAACGATTGGCTGGAACTGGAAAAAGAATGTGCTGAATGTAAAAGATGCACATTATGGGAAAACAGGAAGAATATTGTTATTGGAAGGGGTAATAAATCAGCAGATTTCATGCTGATAGGCGAAGCTCCAGGAGAGGAAGAGGACAGGCAGGGAAGAGCTTTTGTGGGAAAAGCCGGGCAGCTTCTATCTATGGCTTTGTCCGCTATGGGAATTGAGGATGATAAATACTATATCTGTAATGTTATAAAATGCAGGCCACAGAATAACAGGACGCCGTACGAGGAAGAAATAGAAAGCTGTATACAATATCTAGACAGGCAGATTGATATGGTGAAGCCAAAAGTTATTGTACTTTTAGGAAACATTGCAGCTGTCAGCCTTATTAAAAAGAATATCAGGATAACACAGCAAAGAGGAACATGGGATGTATATAAAGGAATACCGGTTATGATGACTTATCATCCAGCAGCCCTTTTAAGGGATGAGTCCAAAAAGATAGATATGTGGAGAGATTTGAAAAACGCATGGAAAAAACTGCAGCAGATAGTCTGAAAAAGCTTTATGAGAGATATGCAAATGAAGTAACTTCTGTAGATCATGAATATGATTTCCAGTTTGTTTTTTCTGATGGGCTTATGAAAAAAAACATAATGCTCATAGGCGAAGCTCCCGGAAAGGATGAGGTAGAACAGAAAAAACCTTTTGTCGGTATGGCAGGAGGCAAACTCAAACAGTTTATGGACTCTTTATCTCTTGAAAGACAAGATATATTTATTACTAATGCGATAAAATACAGGCTGTATGATAAAAATGCTAAAACCGGAAGGATGAAAAACCGTCCTGCGTCAAAAAAAGAAATAGAACAGGGAATGGCGTACCTTGAAAATGAGATAGAAATAGTCAGACCGAAGATTATTCTTACACTTGGTAATGTGCCTTTACATGCCCTTACAAAGGATTTTTCCATGACTGTCGGGATGTGTCATGGGCAGAAACTGGATTACAAAGGGATAATCCATATCCCTCTTTATCATCCTGCAAGCCTTATATACAACAAAAACCTGGAAAAGGTTTTCCAAGAGGATTTGAAAACTGTAAAATCCTTAATTATTTAACCACGGACAATATTTTATCCAAAGCTTGTGAATAAGTCATTACAGAGACTTCTTTTTCGTCACGTCTTTTAAATTCCACCATACCGTCTTTAGCGTTTCTTCCCACAGTTATACGAAGCGGGATGCCTAAAAGATCAGCATCATTGAATTTGACCCCAGGTCTTTCATCCCTGTTATCAAGTATGCAGTCAATGCCTTTTGATACCAGCTCATCATGCATCCTGACAGACATTTCATATATTATAGGGTCTGTTACATTAGTAGGCAGTATATACGCTTTATAAGGCGCGATTTCTATTGGCCAGATTATGCCTTTTTCATCATTGTACTGCTCAATGACTGCAGCAAGAGTCCTGCCAAGCCCTATACCGTAACATCCCATTATCATAGGCTTTCTTTCACCTGCTTCATCAGTATACATACAGTCTAAAGCTTTTGAGTATTCATCTCCCAGTTTGAATATATGTCCTACTTCAACCGCATTGCTTATCTTTATACCACAGCCGCATCTTGGGCAGCTGTCATCTGGCGTTATGACGCGAATATCACTAAAATCGTATTTATTAAAATCCTTAAGATTAACATTTTTGTAATGATAATCGGTCTTATTTGCACCAGTCACGAAATTTACCATATGCTTAATCTCATTATCTAAAATTACCTTACAGTTCATTCCGACTGGAGAAGCGAATCCCACTTCCGCTTTTGTAAGGTTCTTTATTAAATCTTCATCAGCCATTACCAAGTCCTTGCATTTAAGTATTGCAGCCAGTTTTTTTAATGACAGCTCTCGGTCTCCTCTGACCACCGCCATGACAGGTACAGAGTCTGCTATTAATACAAGTGTTTTTGCAAAACCATCTGCAGAACACCCCATAAATCCGCAAAGCTCATCAATAGTCCGCACATTTGGAGTGTATATGAGTTCTTTATCTGATAATAAAGAATCAGAAGAAAAAGTCTCATTCTCTATAATTTCGGCTTTTTCCAGATTAGCTGCATAACCGCAGCTTGTACATGATGCAATCTGGTCTTCACCGATATCATTCAAAACCATAAATTCTTGTGAGCCGGAACCTCCCATAGCTCCGGAATCAGCATCTGCTATTACCACATCCAGACCGCAGCGTTTAAAAATATTGCAATATGCTTCATGCATATCGTTATATGACTTATCGAGACCGGTTTCATCCTTGTCAAAGCTGTATGCGTCCTTCATCATAAATTCCCTGCAACGTATTATCCCAAAACGGGGACGCAGCTCGTCTCTGAATTTAGTCTGTATCTGAAACAGTGTAAGGGGTAGATTCTTTACTGATTTTATCTCATTTCTAGCAGTCACAGTGAAAGATTCCTCATGAGTAGGCCCCAAGCAGAACTCTCTGTCCTCTCGATTCTTAAGACGGAACATTTCTGGACCGAAAACATCCCATCTTCCGGATTCCTCCAGTAATTCCTTTGGTATAAGGGCAGACATAAAAAGCTCCAGCGCTCCTTTATTCTCCATCTCTTCACGTATGATTTTTTCAATATTTCTTAATGCTTTGTAACCAAGTGGAAGAAATATATATATCCCAGAAGCAAGCCGTCTTACAAGCCCGGCTTTAAGCATGAGCTTGTGTGATATCGCTTCGGCTTCCTGCGGAGTTTCTCTTATTGTAGGTATAAGCATTTTTGTATAATACATGTCATCCTCCATATATTTCATATATTATATCATCCTTAAAAACATATATATATTTTTCAGTTTCTTTACTTAAATTATATTTCTATATACATAAAATAAAAATCTTAAAAATTTAAATGAAAAAGCTAAATTGATGTTGACAGGTCAAAACCGCTGTGCTAAGATTTAGAAGCTGTCGAAAAACGGGCGAGAAATGTGTTGACATGAGCGCCCAATAAATGATACGATAGCAGGGCGCCCCAAAAGGGCGCAGGTGAACCTTGAAAATTGAACAGTGAACTATTTGAATTGTGGATCCCGTCGGTTTTTTGATTGAAACGGACGGATGATAGACTAAAATTAACGAAAACACAAACAAAACCATGTAAATGGGAAACAACGAAAAGAACAGACAAAAGCCAGCAATGGCTGGGTCTGATCAAACTATTATTTGAGAGTTTGATCCTGGCTCAGGACGAACGCTGGCGGCGTGCCTAACACATGCAAGTCGAACGGAGAGCATATGAAGTATTTCGGTACGGAATGCGCTCTTAGTGGCGAACGGGTGAGTAACACGTGGGCAACCTGCCCCAGACTGGGGGATAACATTGTGAAAACAGTGCTAATACCGCATGACAGGGTTCCGGGCATCCGGGACTCTTGAAAGGAGAAATCCGGTCAGGGATGGGCCCGCGTCCAATTAGCTAGTTGGTGGGGTAACGGCCCACCAAGGCGACGATTGGTAGCCGAACTGAGAGGTTGATCGGCCACATTGGGACTGAGACACGGCCCAGACTCCTACGGGAGGCAGCAGTGGGGAATATTG
>MWDI01000022.1 GCA_002070475.1 Firmicutes bacterium ADurb.Bin146 | reverse complement strand
CTTGTCAGGATCGTTATAGGTGAAAGCTTTTACAACTTCATAGAATGTGTCAATTGTTTCTGGTTTTGACATTCCTACTGCTTCAAGCCAGTCACCTCTCATAGTTCTGATGAAGTATGATGGTGTGCCATCAGCGCCTTTAGGAATACCCCAAACTTGGCCATCCCATGTATAAAGTTCTTTCCAATCTTCTGGAATAACATTTATCCATGTCTCGTTATCCTTTAGATACTCGTCGAGTGCCAGTATGATTCCTTCTTGTGCCCAAGCAATCATTTCATATCCTGTAAATAAGGTAACTACACCGGTCAAATCTCCTGATACAGCCTGAAGATTGATTGTTTCGATGTAGGTATCTCTAGCAGGAGTATTGAAATAGAAGTCAATACCATACTCTCTTGAGATATAGTTCTTAAACGCAAACTTTTGGCTTGCGTTATCTGTAGCATCACCATAAAAGTAAAGAATTGTAATATCCATTCTAGCTGGTTTCTCTACTTCTTTTGGTTCTTCAGTCTGAGTTTCTGTAGCTGTTTCTGTAGCTGTCTCTGTAGCTGTTTCTGTAGCTGTTTCCGTAGGCTTGTTATCACATGCCGTAAAAACTAAAGAGCATACAAGAATCAGACATAAAATCAGACTTAATAGTTTAGCTTTTTTCATAAAATTTCCTCCTTGAAAAATTAATTACAACTAGACTTACTTATTATATTATGTATTTACTAATTAATCAATATATTAAAATAATTTTTAAAAAATTAATAAATTTTAATGTATTAATATTGGTATTTAATGTTTGTATTAATATAAAATTTATAAATTTATAATTAGATATTACATTTTTTAAGAATAACTAACAGCCTGGTAACCCAGGCTGTTAATTCGTCTATTTAATTCATTGTTGACCAAATAGCAGAGTAGTTCTGTTCTGAAGCCTTTCCTAATTTAGCATTCATTGTATCCAGTGTTAACTGTGGATTGAATGCCATTACTACTGTTAAATAAGCTTTCAAAGCTTCTGCTGGTGCTATGCCTTCTACCATGCAGTCAGAAACATATTTAAGACCAGCTGTTGACCATTCACTCTTAACTGATGTGAATTCAATATTGTCAGGTTCTTTCATGCTTTCTGCAAGAAGATAGAGTCTTCCATCATTGTACTCATTAAGTATTTCGTATCTTCTCTTAAGATTAGCTGATTGGATTGTAACTTGATCAGTATCCCATGTCTCTTTTCCAGAATTATATGCTGATACATATCCGAATGATCCGACATCAAGAGCATAATCAGGATGCCCATTTGAAATCGAAGGAGTCGCACCTGTGGTTACTGTATCAGTTTCAGTATTAAGCTGATAATATAAAAGGTAAACAGTTTTTCCATCAACAAAATATCCTTCTTTTCCTGTAATATCACTCTGAGGTATACCATATTTAAATGTAAAGAATGTTTCCGGTGTTCCCCATAACATTGTAACAAACCAGTTTATAACTTCCTTAGGCTGCTTTGTATTAGCCATCAATACATAAGGAGCTCCTGCATCTTTACCCCACTGATTAAGTTTTGTTGTGATTTTATTTGATATAGCACCAATACCAATCATATATGCATTTGGTGTATTCTTTTTGATTGCATCTTCCCAAGCTATTAACCATGTATCCCAATAATAACATGAGCCTGCTTGTCCATTAGAGATAAGATTTCTGACATTTGTTGAACTCATTGAGAACAATTCAGGATGAACAAGACCTTCAGTATAGCACTTACGTAAAAATGTGACTGCTTCTGTCATTTCAGGTTTTATGACTGAATCTTCCCATATATCAGTATTTGGATTCCATATCGGAATTACATCAGCAACATGATTCAAACGAGCATCAAATGCCTGAAACATATCCTGCATAAGCCATGTGTTTCTAGAACAGAATCCCCATGTGTCATTCTGACCATTCTTATCAGGATCATTATATGTAAAAGCTTTTACAACTTCATAGAATGTGTCAATTGTCTCTGGCTTTGACATGCCAACAGATTCTAACCAGTCCCCTCTCATAGTTCTTATGAAATATGATGGAGTTCCGTCTGCACCTTTTGGAATACCCCATACGTGTCCATCCCATGTATACAGTTCTTTCCAGTCTTCAGGAACAATATTAATCCATGTTTCGTTATCTTTTAGGTATTCATCCAATGAAAGGATTATTCCTTCTTGTGCCCAAGCAATCATTTCATATCCAGTAAACAGATATACTATACCTGTTAAATCTCCGGACACTGCCTGAAGATTAATTGTTTCAATATATGTGTCTCTTGCAGGTGTATTGAAATAGAAATCAATACCATATTCTCTTGACACATAATTTTTGAATGCAAACTTTTGGCTTGCATTATCTGTAGCATCACCATAGAAATATAATACAGTTGTATCAATTCTTTTTGGTTTCTCTACTTCTTTTGGTTCATCAGTTTGAGTGTTTGTGTTTGTTTCTGTTTCGGTAGCTGTTTCAGTTTCGGTTGCAGTTTCAGTTGGCGTAGTATCACATGCAGTGAACACCAATGAACATACAAGCATCAAACACAGAATTAAACTCAATACTTTAGTTTTCATCATAAAAACTCCTCTATTTAAATTCTAGCCTTTAAGGCTTTGCTTATAATAATACTAATGTAATGTATTGTTAAGTTTATATATTATTTTCATATATATTAATTATTTTATATTTACATATTTTACTAATTATTATTTAATTTAATTTAATAATATTTTAATATTATTTAAGTATAAAATTCCAAGTTAGTTTCAGGCTTAAGATTAATATTTTTCCAAACAAGTTTAATATCAGAATCGATGTTGTCTGGTGTCCATGCAAGCATGATGTAATTTATTCCTTTTTCTAAGGATATATCTGAAAACATACATTGGTTGTCAATAGTATTTTTCATCCCATAATCGTAACCATTAACTGCTAAACGAACAGAACCTGAAGTTGTCACATGAAGAAATGTCAAATCTTCCGGATTAGGTATCCCAAGATTGCTTCCTGAGTTTTTTCTGGGTTCACTCGAAAAGATATTAAAAGTAATTAAGCAAGAGTAATTCTGATAAATATCGTTTTTGTAGCATTTTAGTGAATCTAGTTTTATTAAAGTCCAGTTCCCGATACTTACAGTCTTCTTATGAGCCATTCTTTCATTGTTGTTTTTCGTTGTTGCGCAATACGAAAACCATTTTACATCATCAAGTAATACTTTTGATGTATTTACATACACAGGAAATCCTTCACTAAATTTATTATTTTCAGTTTTATCAAAATTAAAAATTGATCCTGAAGGACAACCTTGTAAGTTTGATAATATTCTTTTTAACATTCTATTATGTTTTTTATCATCAATGTCTTTTTTTAATTGATTGAAATATATAGTTCCATTTCCATATTTTATAGATGCAATTAATGCATATTCTTGTGTTTTTGGTTTATTATACGAGTATTTTGATATAGTGTAGGCTCTTCTAAGTTCTGTATGTCCCCCATATACAAACAACTCCTTCATCATACTATTTTCACATGATTCAATGATAAAGTTTAGTCCTTTGCATTTTTTTATTGCATAGTCGCATAAACTATAGTTTTTTGCATCTTTTCTAGAATATGAGAAAGTGTTTATACCGCAAAGCTCATAATTAGAGATAGACTCTACTATACGATCTTTTTTCTTGATTTTACAGTTGTAAATATCATTTTTTTCGATAAGATTTATTGATGAGCCGAGTAAATCATTCCATTTATCAATATTACAATCGCTAAGATTATTCACAACAAGACAAGCCCCATTTAAAACATCATCTTTTATATTATTGAATTTTATAAATTCATTACTTTCAAGAACATATGCTTTTCTATCTGCTTTTTTGAATAAACATAATTCAAAAAGTATAGATATAATAAGATGATTAGCTTGAGGTATGATGTTTAAATTATCTGTTATATTCATCTGATTTGCAATTAAAACTGATTTTCCATACTTTAGCATCAATAATGTTGAAAATGATAAATCCCCTCTCCCAAAACTGCCTTCTCCAGTTTCCAGAATATATGAAACATCATCGTCTACTTCTGATTTTTCATAAACATGTGATGCAACATATGAATCACTAGCAATTTTTGCATATGGGTCATTACCCCAAAATCTAAGCTGATCATCATTTATGTTATTAAACATATCTTTCATGTTGGTTTTGAAACTTGTTAGCATAGGTTTGCTTGTTAATTTAATGTTTTTGAATAATGAGATATTCTGTTCCATTATTAATATTTTTATACCTAAATTTAAAAATAACTCAATCTGCTTATGAATAGTATCATTATCTTTAACTGAATTTTTTGCTAGAATCAAGATGTCAGTGTTTAAATTATTAATATCATCCAAATTCTTGAAGTAAATACATTTGATTCCTGATTTCTGTAGTTTTTCAGATAATATTTCGTTTCCATAAACAGAAATTTTAGCTTTATTAATTTTATTAATTAGATTTTGCTGATTAATGGATTCCATATTATAAACATGCACTTTAATTATTTGTTTATCCAAAACAATACTATCAGATGTAAATTCATAAGTTATATCGATATTAGAAATATAATCATCGTTATTAGTGTATGCATTAAATATTAAATCAACTCTTTCGACATATCCCTTTCGAACAAAATAATGTTTTTCAGTTATTGTGTCATAACCAAATTTTACTGTCAGTATACCAGCTTTATCAGATTTCGTATCGTTTACAATATATAGAGTGCGTAAAAATTTTTCATCTTTAAAATAACCATTTTTTAAAGAATAATCTATTAAGGCAAAAGGCCGAAATGCTTCTGCTTGTATGTCAAATGATTTTTGTACAGTATAGTTCCTACCTTTTTCCCAAAAATTAAATTCTGAAGTATGAGCTCTTATTACTAAAGGTTTTATTCCAGGTACTGAATAATCCGGATATTTGATATATCTGTCTTTTTTCTCAGTTCTAATTAGTTTATGACAGGATTGATTCCATGGTCCGAAACAGCAAATTCCTCTAGTTCTTCCATACTCAATAAGCATTTTTGCATCTATTGCAGATGCTTTATCAACATTTGCATGATCAACATAAGCTTTATCTCCAATTAAATTAACTGCAGTATTAGGGCCTTCGTAATGATACAATGCCATCTCACCGACATGTAAGGGTTTTGTTTCATCCCACCAATCAGCACCTACAGCATCCTTTCCATAATGCCTGGAAATTATATCCTGTTCGCTTTCATCCCATAAAGAACTGTCACCTTCATGATATGCAGGTCTTGTAGGATCCAAATCATTTATAAGTTTCTTTAATTTTGGAAGATTCGTAATTATTTTTTCAGGATATTTTTGTTCATCACCTTTTTGATTCCATCTCATCTCATTTTCAACACTCCACATAATTACAGATGGATGATTTTTATCGCGATTAATAAATCTTCTGACATGATCGTATGCATTTATCCAGTAATCTTCACTATTTGACGCTTGATAGCCACCAGAACCATGAAGACCTGTTTCAGCAGTTATCAAAATTCCCATCTCATCTGCAATATTTAGAATATTCTTGGGATGTGGACATGTATGAAGCCTCGTATGATTCATATTGCCTTCTTTTATCATTCTAAACCAGCTGATAATCCATTCATTCGTATAACAGTATGTTGTCAGCTTGTGTCCCCAGTCAGAGAACAGATGCACAGGATGATTATTAAGCAGAATATTTTTATTTTCAATTCTTACTTCTCTAAAACCGAATCTTTCGATATGACTTTGAATAATTAATCCATTCTCATAAATATCTAGTTTTAAAAAGTATAGTTTGGGATTTGCAGGTTCCCATAATTCAGCAGTTGGAAATGCATCACATAGCATAATGTTTATTTCCTCTGAACTGTTGATTTTAAATTGTTGATTCTTGAATTCTAATTTTCTGTCTTTTTTATTAGTATCAAGTATATATGATTTTATCTCTATATTCCTATCTGCAAATGATGAATTGCTGATAGTTATCTTTGCCTGAAAACACATATTATCCAAATAAGTACGTATACAACAGTCCTTTATACTAATTTTACTTTTTTCTATGATAAATACATCTTGCCACACACCCGCATTATCCGCTATCATCATCGTTCCTGTCGGGGTCATATATCTGCCAAATTCATCTTTTTCATAATCAAAAATATGTATAACAAGCTTATTTTCGCCTATTATAATATAATCAGTTATATTAATCTGATTAGGAAGTGTTGGATGCATAAAATATGAAACTTCCTTACCATTTAAGTAAACTTTTGAATATGGCATGACAGCCTCAAGTAATAAAAAGTAGTCCGAATCATCGTTTATATTTGTAATTTCAAATTTAGTTCTCACCCATGCTTCTTTTGTAAGAGTCCATTTTTTAGGATAATTATAATCATCAAATAAAAAATCAAGATTTTCAATATCCTGTAAATCCTGTTCATCAGCTTGATGGAAATGTTCTTCATTACCTTTTTTTACACAATCAAGTGGTTTTAACCAAACTGAAGGCACAAGGTAGGCTTTTTCAAGCCATCCTTGTGCAGGTATATCTATATAGTTATTTTTTTCATAAACAGGATAAAAATCCCACCATCCGTTAAGACATGTTTTTTTCATAATACTTATACTAATTTTGTTTTCTTTATTCCTTTTGTTGTGCAACTTAAAGTCATAATTTCAAAAGGCTTGAATGTAAATTGCTTTTCATACCCATAAATCGGGAATTTGACTGTACAAGAAAGCTTGCTGTCAAGGTTATTAAACAGTCTTACCTGATATCCTTCAGCATTTTCATTCTTTCTAACAGTAACAAGTTCCACAGAAGAATTTTCAATCAGGCAGAAAGGTAAAGCTTTTTGTCCTTGTTCTGATGGGTTGAAATTTAAAACTATAGGTTTTTGATGTTCAAGTAAAGCAATCTTATCAACCTGATTATTTATATGCTCATATTCTCCTGCCCATAAATAATAGTCAAAAACTCTCTCTCCAATGTCAATTCTTGGTGAAAAACGATCTAGTGGTAGTATCTGCCTGTTTTCATATGGATGCGCACTGTAACCAGGAGTACGCAGAATACTCATCCTGATTTCACCTCTTTTTGTACTTGAACCATATGAACCGGTATTTATAACTGCGAAAGCTGAAGTATCTTGCTTGAGCATAAGCCATTGATGAGATACATTTTCATTACCGTTAGTCATAAGCATGTCTCTTCCATATGCTGTTTTCCCTATACATTTTGCTCTTGTAAGAACAGTTGGAATATTTAGCTTGTACATTACATTTTTCTCTTGATTGAATACTCTTACATTAATTCCAATTATATTATCTGTCTTATTCAGTGTATATCTTATATTACATGATGATTGTGAATATACGAAACTAGCTTCAACGATAGTTCTTAATTCACTACTTTCAATTATTCTGACAGGATCCAGCTCTTTTTTATCAACTCCGCATATTTTTGCGGACTGAACTGAATTTGCTAACTTGAATCTTCCCTTAATTTTTTGATATGAGCTGACTGTCATACCCCATGAATCACAGTTGTCCTGTATCACAAGTATCTCACCTGTACCTGGCTTGATATATTCCTTGTTATCAATAACATATGAATCAATATAACCAGTTGAAAGATTTATCTTTACCTTCATTGAACCATTTTCATAATAGATAAAATCTTTATCAATCATAGGAGTAACAAATGGTTTCTTTTCAACTATACGATTAACAATATTAAACCTATTTACAGACATCGGTGCCAAATCAGCTTGAAATACAACTTTTTTTGCCCAATCCATTGGTAAATTTGAACTTTCTTTTTCATTCTGGCATAATACAAGATTACCATTTTCATCATATACATCACCTTTTGAGAATGTGTTAGGTATCCTGTTCTGCTCAGCTAGAACATACTCGCATTCAACATTAGTCTTAACTCTATATGGATGTGGATTATATACAAGAACAGGGTACTCACCTTCATTAGCAGGTTTTTGTCCTTTTACAAGTCTGAAATATGACCTAAATATTAATTTATCAGTGATGTCCAATCCATGATCAAGTCTTTTTAGAATATCATTTTCGACTATCTGAATACTTGTGCCAGGTAATGAATCATGGAACTCGCAGAACAACAGATCCTGCCATGCATCATGCATCATTTCATGTTCGTAATTTTCAAGTAATCCATTTGATACTGCATGACTCATCATCTTTTCACATAATAAAAGCTTATTTTCAAGTTCTCTGTGTTTCTGTTTAACTTTTGTCATAGAAGTATAACATCCGACACTGAATGAATGAAATGATCTGTTTATTTGACGATCACTCTCATTTCTTTCGAAATATTCATCAAAAAACTTATCAGGATATGTATGTACTACTTCATCATCAGATTCCGCTATTATAATTCTTATATCATCAAGATCTTTTTTAGAGGGTCCTCCTCCATGATTACCTACACCCCAAAGAACACCGATATCTTTTTTGCCTTCTTGATTTCCAACTAAAATAGGATATTTATTTTTAAATTCACCTAGTCTGGAGCCATAACTAGTAGCTTTGAATACATTTATGGTTTTATTATTGAAACCTTTCCATTTTATATGCTTATCATTTAAATTTGAATCATCATATATAAGCTTTGCTGGCCTGCATATTATATAGTTATCGTATCCAGCATCTTTTAATATTTGAACAAGTCCAATAGTATGTCCGAACGGATCAAAGTTTATAGCTGTCCTTCCACCATCCACTCCGAATTTTTCCATAAAATATCTTCTTCCCTCTTCAATCTGACGCACAAAGGATTCACCACTTGGCATATTGCAATCAGGTTGCAGATACCATCCTCCTATTACATGCCATTTTCCTGCTTTAATAAGTTCTTTTATTTCATCAAATAATTCTGGATCATATTCCTCTATCCATTTATATAGGACAGCTTCATTATGGTTAAATATATATTCACCATATTCCTTACAGAATTTTACTGCTGACTTGAATGTAGATATTGCTGCTGCAGCGCCTTCTTCCCAATTCCATAACCATACAGGGTCTATATGCGCATTGCATATAAGATGGATTTTTCTCTTGTTATTACTGTTCATGTCCATAATATCCTCCGTTAATATTTTCCTAATCGTAATCCTTTTTCAATAAAATACTCATATGTATCAAGATTTACTGTGTTTGGAATAGAGTGATCTGAATGTAACACATATCCAAATCCTTCTTTCACTACAGGTATTTTACTTTCTAATTCTTTATCAATAATTGCTTTATCATTAGAGTAGAGTGTTCGAACATCAATCCCTCCCATTAATGATAATCTATCCCCATATCTTTTATGAATTCTCAAAAGATCCATTCCAGCTTTTATTTCTATGACTTGTAAACAGTCAATACCGGATTTTAGCATGACAGGTATTAATGGTTCTACAAATCCGCATGAATGCATAATCACGGGTAATTTGCAGCTTTTTGCATAATCTATAGTCAGTTTGTGAGCAGGATATAAAAATCTATCATACATAGCATTAGATATAAATGGAGCATTCTTGAACCCCATATCCTCATAATACCATATGCCATCAGGATATCCTTCCTTATCGAAAAGAATCTGTTGTAATTCAATTGTAAGTTTGGCATATGTCATACACATGTCTTCTACCCATTCTGGATCGTCTATCATTGCCATCAAAAAATTAACATGGCCAGTAAGAGGATGCATAAGCTCAAAAACATTTACACCAGACCATACAAAGAACATATTTCTATCCTTTGCATATTGTTTCTTTATTCTATATCTTTCAAAATTTATTCTTCTGTCTGATGCTGTCAACAGAGGTTTGATTCTTTCCTCCCATTTTTCTTTGGAGTCAATTTCGAATCCAATATGTTCAGGCGTAGCATCATGTTTCTTGTGCTTTCTAAGTAATGCATAATTACCATCTTTTTGAGTTATTGTATCTTCATCTTCTGCTACAGTCACTTTTACAAAATCCAAATCAGCAGTCATGGAAAAAGGCCAATACTCAATAATATCAAAACCCATCTTTTCTTCAATATCGCTTGCAATTTTCCAAGCTTTTTGAGTGTCTGACCAAAAATGCTCGTAAAGTCCGATTCTGTCAACAGATTGTCTTTTAAGTATTCTGGTTATTCTTTCTTGTCCAGTCAATGACATATAAATACCTCGCTTAGATAATTATACCAGTATATATTTAAAATGAAAGTTTAAATCGATATTTATATTGACTTTAAACAAATCAGAATTATAATTCAATATATGAACTATTTAGTTTATTAATTAATATGGAGAGAAGAAAATGACAAAAATCGTTCAATTGAATGAAGCTTTACTCAATGCTATTCATAAGTTTATGATAATACTTCGAAGAAAAAAAATGTCTGCTGACATAGTGTTCCATGAATTTTTATTGTTAAGAAATATACTTAGATTACAAACTGACAAAAAATCATCGGTAAACCCTTCTGATTTAAGTGATAATTTAAATCTTTCAAGATCATATGTAACATCGGTATTAAATTCTCTGGAAAAGAAAAACTTAATCCTAAGATCTGTTGATATTGATGACAGACGAAGGATTGTCGTAGAAATTACTGAAAAAGGACGCAGGATATTCGATGATATGGCTATTAAAGAATTACAACAAATTGATCTGCTTGTAAAAGCTCTAAATAATGAAAATACTTTAAACCTGATTTTACTTTTAAATCGTGCAAGTGAAATACTGGAAAAAGGAGAATAAAAAGTGTTAAATATACTTAAATTTCTAAAAAATGACTGGTGGAAAGTCACTTTAGTATTCTTTCTCACATTTGCACAGGCAATGGCTAATCTTTATTTGCCAAGTTACATGTCTGACATTGTAAACGTAGGAATACCTACAGGTAATATTTCTTATATTTTAAAAATCGGTGGTATAATGCTTTCAATTGCTTTAATTGGAATTATATGTCAAGTTGTAGCCAGATTTATTTCTTCCAAAGTATCAGCAGGATTCTCTGCTGATATTAGGGATGCTGTGTTTACAAAAGTCGAATCATTCTCACTTGCCGAATTTGATAGATTCTCTACCGCTTCTTTAATTACAAGATGCACAAATGATATTACACAGGTTCAGCATTTTCTTGATATGACTTTGCGAATGGCTATCTCTGCTCCAATGACTGCCATTGGCGGTATTATAATGGCAATACGCTACGGACAGAATTTATCTTGGATACTAGTTATTTCTTGTACTGCAATAATTGCGGTTATGTCCTTTAATTTTTTATTTACAGTACCTAGATTCAGACAGATGCAAACAAATGTAGATAGATTGAATTTAATAACCAGAGAGAATTTAAGCGGAATCAGAGTAATTAGAGCTTTTAATGCTCAAAAGATTCAAGATGATAAATTCAATGAGGCAAATGTTTCTCTAACAAGACTGAATCTAATTATTGGTCGTATAATGTCAGCATTACAGCCTATGACAATATTTATCATGAATATTACCACTGTTGTTGTATTATGGCTTGGAGCAAAGCTTGTTGCAGATTTATCCATTCAAGTAGGAGATTTAATGGCATTTATTCAATATGTCATGCAGATTATGTTCAGTTTTCAGATGCTTAGCATGACATTTATAATAATTCCAAGAGCTATGGTTTCTGTTAAGAGAATAAATGAAATACTTGACACAGAGCCTGTTATTAAGAATCCACGACAAGAAGATATTAAGATTCCTGAAAATATTGGAAATGTTGAATTTCGCAATGTAACATTTATATATCCAAATGCTTTGGAACCTGCTTTAAAAGATATATCATTTATTGCAAAACCTAATGAAGTTACAGCTATTATTGGTTCTACAGGAAGCGGCAAAAGCACATTAGCAAACTTGATTCCAAGACTATATGATGCTACATATGGAAATATTTATGTTGATGGAGTAGATGTCAAACAGTTCGATATAAAGAATTTAAGAGAGCGTATAGGTTATGTTCCACAGAAAAATATGCTTTTTTCTGGCGATATTGAAAGTAACATCTCTTTTGGCAGAGATATATCTAGAGATGAAATTTTAGAATCTGCATCAATTGCGCAAGCATCTGAATTTATAAACAATAAAGAAGAAGGCTATAATCACTATATAGCTCAAGGCGGAACAAATGTCTCAGGTGGACAGAAACAACGTTTATCAATAGCTCGCGCTCTTGTAAACTCTCCTAAAATATATATCTTTGATGACAGTTTTTCATCCCTCGATTTTCATACTGAATCAAAACTAAAAAATGCATTATCAAATAGAACTAAAAACTCAACAGTCCTCCTTATAACACAGAGAGTAAGCACAATTATTAATGCAGATCAGATTATAGTGCTTGACTCGGGACGAGTTGTAGGAATCGGTAAACATCAAGATTTACTTGAAAAATGCAATGTATACTATGAGATTGCTTCATCTCAATTAACAAAGGAGGAACTCGTATGACAATGCAAAATAAAAGTGGCGATAAATTTGACAGACCAGGACCTGGACCAAGAGGCGGGCCAAGAGCAGCAATGAGGCTCGTAGAAAAACCTAAGGATTTTAAAGGGACAATGAGAAAATTATTTCATTATCTAAAACCATATTGGTTTTTACTTCTTGTATCTATGATATTTTCTATTGCATCAACTATCCTTAACGTATTATCCCCAAAACAGATGGGACTTATTACTACTGAACTTTATGTAGGAATAATGCAAAGAAACGGTCAGATAGATTTTGCATACATTGCTCGTATAATACTTATATTAATATTACTTTACATTGGTTATTCTCTTTTTCATGTTATTCAAGGTTTTATATCGAATAGTGTTTCACAAAAAATAGGATATGAATTAAGGAAAAATATGGCTGATAAATTTAATAAGCTTCCATTAGGATATTTCGACACAAATCTACATGGAGATATATTAAGTCGTGTTACTAATGATATTGATACTATAACAATGACCTTTAACCAAAGCTTGTCTCAGATAACTTCAACAGTCACTCAAATTCTTGGCGTATTAATTATGATGCTTTTAATCTCACCTCTCATGACCGGTATAACAATTGTTATTGTTCCTCTTACCTCCCTGTTCGTAGCAGTTCTAGTTAAAAAATCACAGAAATATTTTAAAGCTCAACAAAGAAATTTAGGGAACCTGAATGGACATGTTGAAGAAATGTTATCTGGGCATGTTGTTTTAAAAGTATTCAACGGTGAACATCGTTCTATTAAATATTTTAGAAATTACAACAAAGAATTATATAAAAGTTCCTGGATATCTCAGTTTCTTTCGGGTTTAATGATGCCGGTAACAGGGTTTATCGGTAACATCGGTTACGTCGCTGTTTGTGTAATGGGTGGATACCTTGTAGTATCTAACAGTATACAAGTAGGAGACATACAAGCCTTTATAAGATATGTCAGACAGTTTAATCAACCGTTGAGCCAGACTGCTGGTATAGCTAATACACTTCAAAGTACTGCAGCAGCTGCTGAAAGAGTATTTCAATTTTTAAATGAAACTGAAGAAACACCAGATACAGATAAAAGTTATGATTTAAATAATATAAAAGGAAATATATCTTTTAACAATGTATATTTTGGTTATGATAAAAACAACAGTATTATAAAAGATTTTTCCGCTGATATAAAAGCAGGACAAAAAGTTGCAATTGTAGGACCTACGGGAGCTGGTAAAACAACACTTGTAAATTTACTCATGCGATTTTATGACGTTGATTCAGGAAGCATAACAATAGATGGAATTGATATCAATAATATGAAAAGGAGTGATGTTCGGAGTCTTTTCGGTATGGTTCTGCAAGATACATGGTTATTTAGTGGTACATTACGTGAAAATATCGCATATTCAAACCCTGATGCATGTGCAGTTGAGGTATATGAAGCAGCTTCTCTAGCCTGTGCTGAACATTTCATATTATCTAGCGGTGATGGTTATGAAATGATGATAAATGAGGAAGCAAGTAACATATCTTCAGGACAAAAACAACTATTAACAATTGCAAGAACTATTTTAGCAAATAATCCTATGCTGATACTTGATGAAGCGACATCCAATGTTGATACCAGGACAGAAATTCTCATACAGAAAGCTATGGATAATCTCATGAGAAATCGCACATCTCTTATTATCGCTCACAGGTTGTCAACTATTAAAAATGCTGATCTGATACTTGTTATTGATGATGGGAAAATTGTAGAAAAAGGAAATCATACGGAATTGCTTTCAAAAAATGGCTTTTATTCGAAACTATATTATAGTCAGTTTGATAAAGTCTCTTCAAACACTATAACTTCATAGAATAATTCTTTACTTTGAAAACTGGATTATAACTTTCCTTTGCCTTAATCAACCCTTCTAAACCCAAATCTTCCTGTCTGTTAATATACATTACATCAGGAAATTCATGTTTTACAAACTCATTATTAATTACAGCATAAGAACCCTTGATGCTTGTGTCAGCTTTTTCAAAATAGACACAAGCCATATCATCAGATATTTTTTCACCAATTGCAAATGCAACTACTTTTGAATCTAATACAATTGCTCCTGCTTTGTAATTAACACCAATATCATAATTGAGAAGCTCATTAATCGCTTGTTTTTCTACATTAAGATCTATAGAATATCCCATTTTCTCATTCCATTGCTCTAAAAGGTTTATAACAAGAGGAATGTCTTCCACATTTATTCTTTCATAAGTATATTTATTATTTTTCACAAACTGATTCAGATGATTTTTTTTAGTATGAAATTTTTTTCCTGATAAATTTATTAAATCTTCTTTAAGATATACATACTCAAAAAAATCAGGTTCTTCATTTAATTCATAAAAATTTTTGAAAAGTTTTGCTTTTTCTTCATCTATGCAATAAACAAGATTATTTCCACCTATATAAGTTTTATATTCTTTAACTTTTTCCAAAGCCCTAAATATATCGCCATCACCTAATGGAAGCGGAGAAGAATAATTATATCTTTTTTCAAAAAGATATAAAAAATCATCTTGTATATCATACAAAAGTCCTGTACTGTGACGCCAAAGATATGTTGTAGTGAATTGAGCTAGCGACATGTGCTTATATGCATATTTGAAATAATCTTTTATCTCATTTATATTAGTATGGGATACTGGCTTAGGATTCAGCATATTAACTAGTTATAGGTTCTTTCTGCCATATACTATCTACATTCTCAATATAATTAAGTGGTTTTAAATATCTGATGGCGTTTATTATTACTTTTATTACCTCAGGATTCATATATGAAGGAAAAGTTTCATGTCCAGGCTGAAAATAAAATAGTTTACCATTCTGGACATTTTTTATCCATCCTGAACGGAAAACATTACCTCCTGAAAACCATGACAGGAATATGCACTCATCAGGGTCTGGAATGCCGAATGGTTCGCCATAGGTTTCTTCTTTATCTAAAACAATATATTCACCTATACCTTTTGTAATTGGATGGTTAGGTTTTAAATTCCATAATATTTGTTTCTCATTTTGTTCACGCCATGAAAGGCTTCCAGTACATCCTGTAAGACATTTCATGAGTTTGCTTGCATGTGCGGAGTGAAGCAGTATAATTCCCATTCCTTTTCTGACTCTATCTGCAATCTTATTTACTATTTCGTCTTTAACTTGACCATGAGCCATATGTCCCCACCAAAGCAATACATCAGTATGATTTATTACTTCTTCTGTCAGACCATGTTCTGGTTGATCTAGAGTAGCTGTCTTTATGACAAAATCAGATTCTGAAGAAAGCTGATCCTTTAATGCATTATGAATACCATTAGGATAAATCCTTCTTACAGACTCATCTTTTTTCTCATGTATGAATTCGTTCCATATTGTAACATGGATTGACATTATGCTCTCTCCATATATTCTCCGGTTCTTGTATCTACTCTTACAAGATCACCTATGTTAACAAATAAAGGTACCTTTATTTGAGCACCAGTCTCTACAGTAGCTGGCTTAGTTGCACCAGTTGCTGTATTGCCAGCAAAACCAGGTTCAGTATGCGTTACTTCTAAGACAACAAAATTTGGAGGTTCAACTCCGAAAATTTCACCCTTATAAGATAAAATCTGAACTATTTCGTTTTCTTTTACGAATTCAAGAGAATCCCCAAGAGATTCACGATTTACTGGTAACTGGTCATATGTCTCCACATCCATAAAGTAGAAAAGGTCCCCATCTGAATATAAGTATTGCATATCTTTCTTATCCATTCGGGCAAGTTCAAATTTATCAGATGGATTAAATGTCCTTTCAACTATTGAACCTGATTTTACATTACGTATCTTTGCTCTGACAAATGCAGCGCCTTTACCTGGTTTCACATGCTGAAACTCAATTATCTGATAAACTATACCATCCATTTCAAATGTAATTCCGTTTCTGAAATCACCAGCTGTAATCATATTTTTCCTCCATACAAAACATCTCTAATGATTGTACTCTATTGTTTTAATCCTTGTCAATATTGTAAAAATTAACAAAAAAAAAGAGCTTACTCTTTTTTTCATAAATTAAGCTCTTTTAACTTTATCAGAACGTAAACAACTTGTGCATATATTAGCTTTTCTTACAGTTCCATTGTCATCTATTTTTACTTTTCTGATATTTGGTTTAAAAGTACGGCTGGTTTTTCTTTCAGAGTGACTGACATTATTACCGAACACTGTAGCTTTTTCACATATTTCACATTTAGCCATTATCTTCACCTCCTAAATAACGCACCTAAACTAGTATACAAGAAGATAAATCAATAATCAAGTATTTTTTTATCTCCATGATTTGATAAATCATGTCTATCGGCTTTCACTTATATATATCTGAACCCTGCTTTGTATTATCCTGGCTGTTTCTTCCGCAGTCTTGTTTCCTGCATAATACATCTTTGTTTCTTCCTCAATAATCTCTAGAACTCCCGGTTCATATGTCTGAAGCGTATTAACGCTTTGAATAAACGACTTTATATATTTTACATCATCTTCGGTAATTCGGGATGCTACGGGTGTAGGATAAGGCATTATGTCAAAATCAGATTTTAGCGGTCTAATTATACCACCATTATCCTCACCTTTAATTGCTTTTTCCCCCATTTTATCAAATGCTGAAATTTTTACTGGCCATTCATAAGTAAGGCTTTCCTGATATTTGTCAGACAAAAAGGTTTTGACAAAATCCCATGCGCCGTCTATAAGCTTAGATTTTGAGGATATTGCAATACGGCTATATACTGATATTGCTGAACCATTTCTATTTGAATTAGGAAATCCTATGAAAGTAATATCATCTTTAAATGTGTAATCTCTCATATCAGTAAGCTGGTAAAATGAACTTAAAGACATGTAGTTAAGTATAGCTCTGTCCTCTTCATATGATTTGTTGTATTTATCCCAAAAATCTGGTGGAAGATTCTCATAATCAATATTATCCCAGAAGGATTTCTCATCAAATGTCTTTACAAATTTTAATATTTCAATAAAATCCTGACTATCAAAATAACACTTCCCAGTATCTTTATCAATGAATTGACCTAATGACAGATTCATAGCAATATTCATTACTCCAGCACGGTTCTCACTTAAAAAAGTTACTGTTTCTTGTGGCAATTTTGCTAATAAAGCTTGAAGTTCCCCCATAGTCCAACCTTTAGCTCCTGGCTGAACGAATTTGCTCTTTATGGCTACAGTACTTATTGTAAAAGAAGGAGATATTGAATAAAGTCTGCCATTTATACTTAATGCTTCAAGAACATTAGTGAAGTAATCATCCCGGTTAAAGTTTTCATCCTTTTCCATTAATTTATTCAAATCATAAAACAATCCTTTGGAAACATAACTGTCAAACGGCATTTCTGAATTTACAAGCAATATATCAGGCATATTGCCTGCAATGATGTCATTATTTAATTTTTCAATTATCTTATTATAATCAATAGAATCTTCCTGATCATAATAATCTTTTATACGTATTCTGTATTCCTGGCTGTTTCTATTAAATTCGATTACTGCTTTTCTGATATCATATGATCCATATGCTGTTGCAAGAGTTATTATATATTTCGGAGTAACTTCTTCTGGCGGTATATAATCAAGAAGAAGAATAAAATTCCTGCTTGTCCAAGTGGTATTATCATATTCATAACCTACACATATGAATTTTTTTTCAGAAATCGCTGTTATCATATTTACATTCGGATTTTCAATATCTGAATTGATCCAATTAAGTAACTCTTTACTTTCATTGTTTCCTATACTATAACTATAAATTCCTGTTTGAGTGGTATAGTACAAAGAATTATCTTGTCCTGAAAATATATTGTAGATATTATTCTGAAGATGCTCATTTACAGTTACTTCATTTGCAAATTTTTTGGCTTCGGTATCAATTATACGTATCTGCATTTTATAACCTTCTGGCGTTTCTGCATTTATAGCTACAGCAACTTTACCACCATCAAAATTAAACATCCTGTTCATCCAAGAATTCTCTTCCATATCTACCTTAAAAGAAAATACAAAATTTTTATCTAATACAAAAATGGTTCGATCAGATGAAATATAAAAATTACCTTCTGCATCTGTGATAATAGTTCCTACATAGAAGTAATCAGTGGTTATATAATTTTGTAATAATTCCTTTACATTTATCTTTTTTTGAATTTTACCATTAGAATCTATAACTATTAGAAAATTATCAGATTTGTACTCACCTGTTATTTTATCTGAAACCCAAGCTTCAACAGTCACAACAAGCCTTCCATCTGGAAGTACTGTAATATTTGACATGTATGACCCATCATAACCTTCCATCTTGGAAAAATCAAAATCGAGCTTACTTTCACTAGGATCTGAACCATCCTGATTCATACTATACATAATATAATATTGCGTATAATCTTCTTCATTATATCCTGTACCAATCATATTTATTCTTTGTCCATCGAAATACATACTATTTATATTTTGCATCTTTTCTGGAATGGATATCTCAGTTCTGCGAAAAACATGATCTAGAACTTCTTTTTCTACTCCTTTTTTATTGTTACAGGAAACAAGCTGCATCAGCATAATTACGATAAGGCATATAGCAGTAATTATTTTAATGAAATTCCATTTCTTCATATTCTTTTCTCCTTTTGTTTGAAATTGCCTTTGCAATTTTAGTATTTTTAACTTTAGTTTTAATAGCTTTATAAGTTTTTTCAAAGAAAACCGAAATATTAATTCTGTATATGACAATCATAAATGTCAGCGTAATAGCAATCATAAACAATATGATAATTCTTACTAAAAGCAGATAAGCAATCTTTTGTTCAAGTATCCTCGCCGAATTTTCCCATTCAGGATAAATAACCTTATTTGTTTTTATATTTCTTTGCGTAAGATTATTGAGATTTTTTAAAGTATTAATTAAATTAAAACGGGATGTATTTTGAATTATTTCATAATCAAGTACATTGTAAGATATATATGACTTAACTATGTTTAGTGCAAAATCAGATATTGGGTTTGGAAGCAAAACTTCGTAGCAAGATATGAATACTGAACTATCTATCTTCTGGTATAAATCATACTGCATGAATATATGTGGTTCTGCAATTCCTCCATTGCTATATGCATCTTTAGATACTCCGCATATATAGTAAGGGACACTTGATATGAATACATCTTTTCCAATAACATCATATGACCCGAAAAGTATCCATGCAAGATACTCACTGATAATAACGTGATCATTATTCATTGGATCATCAGTAAAATATGAACCGGATAATAATTCTATATTATGAAAGTAAAAGAAATCATTACCCACTGCAGTTACCTGTGTCTGTATGTTAGTTGGTGCATCCACACTTACTTTACCTTGTCCGCTATATCCATGAATCCATAATCTTGTACCAGATTGTGAAGATAAAGATTCTGACATCATCCTTTCATCATATGATCTACTTAAAGATAAAAGATTGTTCATATTAAAACCTGTTTCTGATGTAAAAAAACATGATAATTGTGCATAATTGTATAGTGAATCCTGATTCATCCATCTTTCTGCTGCAAACTGTTCTGTTCTTGTATTAATCTCTTTTTTGCTTACACCATACAAAACAGCATATAAAGATAAAAGAATCAGTAATATACAACAGAAAATAATAATTCTATTTGAAACTGGTTTTCTATCTTTAGTATGCGTTTTCAATCAGCCTCACCTGCATTCCGTCAGTAATAGGTTTTGATGAAGTGGTTATAACATAGCTGCTATATGCATTCACGCCTGATATTGCTGAAGAGCTATCATCAGATGCTATAACTTGTACATCCACTCTTTTTGCTATATATCTATTTCCAATTGGGGTATTTTTAGCTTCTACTATATATATAAATTTACCCTTATTATCTTCTCGTATAGCGCTATTTGGAACTACAGACTCGAAATCTCTTCCTGTTTCACCTAAAGCTACATATAATGTCTGACCTGGATATATGTTATCCCCTCTCACTTCAAGTTCAATTATCCTGCTAGATTGAGGGTTTGAATAATCAGTCTTAATTGCTGAAATTTCAGCATATGGTGCTGTGGAACCATAGTAGTATTGGACTTCAGCAATCTGGCCTACGCTCAATCTTCTGCTTTGTTCTAAAGTTACAGAGAAACTCATAGTATACCCTTTTTCACTTATTTCAATTTCAGCGACAACTCCTCCGGATGTTATTTTTTCACCTGCAACATATTGAAGGTTCAATATCATTCCGGTAACTGGTGCAGTTATTGTCCCATTCACAGCTTTTTTCTTTAATCTATCGACTAAAGCCTCTTGCTGGGAAATTTCCCTTTTCATGTTATCAAGATTCATTTTATTAATCTGTTCATCGAGTTCATCCTGTGCTTTTTGTTTTTCATAAGCGGCTTGTTTGTCATTCAAATCTTTCTGCCTGGTTGCCACTAATGCATCTGCTTGAACTGATGTCATAATTTTAGATTCAACTTCTGTTTTTTGTTCAATTAAGGCATCAAGCTCTTCCTGAGCTGATAAAAGATTCTTTGATAAGTTTACTAATTCAGTTTCTTTATCAGCATATTCATATCTTGCTTTTAATGGAAGATATATCGCATACAAGTCATCATGTGTGAACTGAAGCACATTTATCTTATTTTGCGAATGTGCAATACTTGTGTTGAGATCTCTTTCCTGTTTCTTTATAGTGTTCAGATCTGTATTTAGCAATGCGATCTGTCTGTCATATTCATTAATCTGATCCTGAACTGGCATATATTCAAAATATTTAGAAATCATGCTGTTAAGCTCATTTCTTAGCTGATTAATAAGAGCTGCATCCGGTGTCGCTGCATTTTCTGCAGCAATGAGCTCGTTTTCTTTAGCAAGAAGATCAGCTGACGTAGGTACTCCAGTATTGGGATGCGCAGTCATATAATTCTGTTTTTCCAAAACTTTATAATCCAAAGCAGATTGCGCTACAAGTAAAGGATTCGCAATTTTTACAAGTTCTCTTTGAAGGTTTTTTAGATTTTCTTTTTCTGCATCAAGTAATGTTTTTGCATTCTCATAATCCATTTTTGCTGTAGCATATGCCGATAAAAAGTCCTCATCGCTATATGAAGTATCCGGTTCTAAAGAATCAAGATACTGTTCCAACTGTTGTTTCTTTAAAGATATTTCATCTCTGTTGTTTTCTGCAATTCTAACCTTATTTTCCAGGTCTGCGTATAACAGCTTATTGGCATCAAGATTTAATTTAATATTTTTAGCCTCTAAAAGAAGTTTATTAAGTTGTGCTATTTCTTCAATAATAGCTGTATAATCTGGTGTTGCTTCCATAAGTGCTCTTTTATAATTTACATACATTGTCGTAAGAGCATTCATTGCATTGTTGAGCTCATCACTTGGAGCATCTTCAAGATGATATATGACTGCACCTTTTTGAATCATTTCGCCTCTTCTAGCCTCAACACTTTGAATTATCCTTGACTCATCAAAATACACTTGGTATGTCTGATTAGCAGTAACCGTTCCCTGACCTCTTATTCTGGAGGATATGGTTCCGTACATTGGATACTGAACAGCTACTTCAGGTAATGAGTAATTTAAAATAGTATTCGAGAAAAATGTCAGCACCAGCATTACTGCTAAAAATATTATCGCTATATTTTTAATTGTACTTCTTCTTTTTGTTACATCTTTGTTCATATATTACCTCCATTATCCTTTTATCGCACTTGAACTTGCTATGCCTTCTAAAACTCTGTCCTCACTATAAAGGAATAACAGCAAAGGCAATACCATATATATTGCAGCAACAGCAAATGCAAGACCTATTTCGCCAGCATTTATTTTTGAAAGATAGACTGAAAGAGGATGCATATCCTCGTTATCCTGTAACATTATCAAAGGTTGTTCCACCATGTTCCAGTAATCCATAAATAGCAGAATTGCTACAGAATATATTGCATTTTTAGACATTGGTATAAATACCTTCCTGAAAATTTTCCATTCATTAGCTCCATCTATTTTTGCAGCTTCAACTATTGATGATGGTATCCTCTGCATTGTTTTTGTCAAAATAAATACTGCAAAAGGTGAAAATATACCAGGAAGTATTATTGACCATCTAGTATTTAAAATATCCATCCAGTCGGCGACAAGATAATTAGGCACTAAGGTCACCTGATATGGCATAAGCATTAAAGCGATATATATAAAAAACATGGTATTTCTGAATCTTCCTTTATATCGCGCAAAACTGTATGATGCACCAAGTGCGACTACTATCTGAAATATCACGATAGGAACTACATATATCACAGAATTCCAAAATTTCAATAGATACTGGGGACTCTTTATAAGAACAGTTATATACTGACCAAAACTTACTTTATCAGGTATAATTTTCAAATTAACTTTATCTGCTATATATGATGATACAGCTGACGAGCCTTCATCAGAAAAGATTTTCCCATAATTTGCAGTAATTTCGCTTTTAGTCATAAATGAATTAGTCACTGTCAATACTATTGGCATTATAAACATAGCTGCAGTAAATCCAAGTATAATCAGTGCTATAGAAATCGAAATTATTCGTTTTATCTTAGATTTTCCTTTTAGTCCTATTTTATTCATCTATGCTACTCCCAACTTTATTATCTATTATAAATAATAATGCAATAATCGATGTAATTATCAGGCAGATTATAACTGCTGCAGTAGAAAGTTTTTGATAATCCAATGATCTGAAAGTATTATTAATGTAGTGTTGAAGCATATAAAGCCCTTCATATGGGTAGTCTCCTGTAAGAAGGTATACCTCCCTGAATACTTTAAAGGAGTTTATCAGAGAAAGTATCATTACAAAAAATATACTTGATGACATATAGTTTAATTTAATTTTAAAGAATCTTTTTACAGGCCCAACACCATCAATTAGGGATGCTTCTATTACATCCGTTGGTATATTAGCCAACGCTGCCATAAAAAGTATCATGTTATATCCCGTATTCTTCCATAAAAACAGAAGCACGACGACAAGCCTGCTAAAATCAGATTTGAACCAATCAATTGCTTCAATGCCTATAGAATCTAAAAATACATTTATCACTCCATTATAATGAAATACAACCTGCCAGATAAGGATTACAGATGCGACAGGTACAACTAAAGGACTTATAAGTGCTGTTCTGAATATGCTTTTTCCTGGTATATTGTTTTCAAGAAATAATGCGAGTATAAGAGGAATTATTACAGCAAGCGGAACAGCTATTACTGAAAAAATTAAAGTATTTTTTAATGATAGCATGAAGGCGTGATTTCTAAGAAGAGATACATAGTTGTCAAATGCAACAAATTCCTGATTTATCGGATTGTCTATAAAGGAATAATATAGGACGATAAAAAAAGGTATAAGAAAAAATAACATGAATCCTGCAATACTCGGTATCATGAAAGGCATAGTAGATGTCTTATCTCTTTTTTCAAAACTTACCGGCTTTCTTTTTTTCATTTCTGTTTTTTCTTTTTTATTTACATTCACAAATACTTTTTTATGCATGTCTTTATGTTAATCACATTTCCTTTTCTTTAAATAGACGTATGTATATTATAAAAGTTCCTGCTAGTTGAATTATTTAAATATTTATTAAGATTTATGTAATATTATTAATAATTGATAATACCATCATTTTCCATTAATAGTTTTGTAATAAGTACAATAATTATTAATAACACATTTCTCACAGACTGGCTTTCTGGCATTGCATACTTTTCTTCCATGGAAAACAAGCCTATGGCAAAATAAGGCAGATTTATCTGGAGGCAGTATTTTTTTAAGATCCTGCTCAATTTTATCAGGATTGGCATTCATTGTAAGACCTATTCTGATAGAAAGCCTTTTTGCATGAGTATCAATAATAACAGCTGGTTTGTTATATACTTCAGCAAGTACAACATTAGCTGTTTTTCTTCCTACTCCGGGAAGTTTAATCAACAAATCGATATCATCAGGGATTATCCCATTAAAATCCTGCAATAATTTCTTGCAGCAAGCTATTATATTTCTTGCTTTGTTATGATAAAAACCAGTAGGCTTGATTATGTTTTCAAGTTCAGTAATATCTGCATTTGCAAAATCCTGTGCTGTTTTATATTTTTTAAATAATTCCGGAGTTGTCTTATTTACCCTCTCATCTGTGCATTGAGCAGCTAATTGCGTAGCTATAAGCAATTGAAGAGGATTATAAAAGTCCAAAGTGCATTTTACTAAAGGATATTCTATTTCTAACAGTTCAATTATTCTGTTAATATGAATCATTTATCTCACTTAATCCTGTGCAATAATAATTTGTAATTCCATATACTCATTTATCTGATCATTATGTCTGTATACTACAAGAAGCAGATTTTCACCAGGAAGATAGGTGTTTTTCAGATCAAAAAAGCTTTCAGGAGAACTAACTGATTTATCATATATATTCACAATAATATCGTTAACCTTTAACCCCGAATAAAATGCTGGTGTGCCATATCCAATATAATTAACCTTTATACCTTGAACATCTATCTGTTGCTGCAGATCATCTGCCATAATTTTAAAATTTACTGTTTCAGATGAAATTGCAATGCCAAGATTAGGTAATGTATCTTCATTATATGATTTGACTTCTAAATTCTCCGCAACTTCTTTTATATTATTAATTGGAATAGCTTTATAAAAACCTTCTTCATTATCTTCTTTTGAGAAAACTGTTAGGGCAACAACTTGACCATTTTTATTTACTAAGGCTCCGCCATTATTAATGCTTGTCATTGTTGCTGTAGTTTTAATCATGTAAAGATCATCTTTTAAAGAATCAGTCGATAATGCAATTTTGTCCTTGAATGTATACATCAAACCACTTACTATTCCTGCTGTAACCTGACCTTTTGAAGAATTATTGCCGCTTGCTGCAGCAATTACTGTTTCACCAAGAATGAGTTTATCCGAGTCACCATATTCAATAAACTGTAAAGGATCATCTGGAACAATTTTCAAAAGCGCAACATCATTTATAACATCTCTTCCTATTACTTTTGCAAAATAAAGGTTGTTATAATCATAGTTTACACAGACTTCTATATAACTGTGTTCTTTGAGTTCGTTGCTTTTTTCATAACAAAGATTATCTACAACAGAGTTTGCTGTGATCATATAACCGTCATCAGAAATTATAAGAGCGCTAGCTTCCGTCATATATGTTCCTTGCTCTTCAGAATACCAGCACCTAATATAAGCAATCGAAGGCATAATATTTAGCACCGCATCGCTTATAGATGAATTTACTTCGAATGGGATAATTTCAACTTTATAAATATTTTTATATGTTGTTATTACTGATTCAGTATTTTCTTCATTGCTTGAATATGAGTTATTGTTCTCTCCTTGTGTCTGTGAAGGAACCGGTATATTTGTAGAAGATGGATTTTGTGTCTGTGTTAAAATATTTAAGAAAGGAAAATCGGTGTCCAACTGATTAATTTTTCTAACATAAAACAAAGTTAATGTACATGCACTTATAGACAAAGCAAGACATAATAAACATATAAAAACAGGAACAAGTATTCTAGAAACAAAGCTTTTCTTCTGACTCTTAATTGTTTCTGTATAATATCCGTTATTATTAATAATTTTATCTTCCGATAACTCTCTCTCTATATTCGATTTTGTAATTTCTTTTGATTTTGTCATATCGCCCTCATAGAAATATTAACACATAAATAAATTTTATTTGTTAACTTTTTGTGAATTCTCTATTTCTTCAGCATTTTCAAGCGTAAAAATAAACTCAGTACCTATTCCCTTCTGACTTCTTACTTCAATAATTTCGCCATGACGCTTAATCACGCTAAACACAATTGATAATCCCAATCCTGTACCTGATCTGTCTCTTCCTCTTGATTTATCACTTTTATAGAATCTTGTCCATATGTTTTGCAAATCGTCCTGATCAATTCCAATACCATTATCCCTGACAAAGACATATACTTTGTTTTTTCGTAACTCCACTGAGATACTGACAGTACCTCCCTCATTAGTAAATTTAATCGCATTATGTATCAGATTAATAAGCACCCTTTCAATATCGTCTGCATTTGCATATACAAAAGTTGTCTCATCAGAAAAATTAACATTTATGTAAAGTTTTTTTCTAGTAATTTCATCTTCAAACCTGATAATTGATTTTCTTATCATATCGTTTATATCAAATCTATTTTTTACCAAAGGCACATCATCAGCATCCATCTTTGATAAGATAAGCAAGTCTTTAACCATATTTGTAAGACGCTTTATCTCATCAGAAACTCTTTTTAGATATGTTGCATGTTTTTCTTGAGGAATAGTCCCGTCAAGGATACCTTCAATAAATCCTCCTATTGTAGTCATAGGAGTCCTAAGTTCATGAGCTACGTTGCTGGCAAACTCCGCTCTTTGGTTTTCAGTTTTTTCAAGCTTATCCATCATATTATTAAATGTCTTGGATAATTCTCCTATTTCTGTCTTATCATCATTATATGAAATCCTTACTTTCAAATTGCCTTGTGATACTGACCTTGCAAGCGTTAAAAATTCATTTAAAGGTTTAGAAACTGTTTTAGCGAAAATAGCGATTAAAATAATCGAAAGAACAGAAAATAAAACAATAGGAACAATCAGTAACAGAATATTTGAAAGGAATACTTCTTTTTCAGATTGATTATAAGAGCTTATACATATGGCAATACGTGTCATATGTTCTGGGTTTGTTTTAGATGTATTATATTCATCAATAAATACATATGATCTGCCTACTATTTCCTCATTTTCAAAAATATCTTTAAAGATCCTGCTGTTACTAATATAAGCATCTTCAGATTCAAAAAAAGCGCTATATCCTGTTGTCTCAGGAAGATAATTTATAGTGCTTGTCTGTCTTGTTTCAAGAATTGTTTTTAAAGACTCAAGTCTTGGAGCATGAGAGATAAGTCTTCCATCTTGATCGAATATCCAAATCATTTTATTATTCATTACTGCCAATTTTTCAATAGTATCATATAAATATGCCTGAGCATTAAAAGCGCTTGAAGACAGATTCGAATATAATAGAATTCTTCGTTGATCAAGTTCATTTTTGACAAGAGGATAAATATTTTGAGCATTATAGCTTTGCATATTTAATATGCTATACCAAGCTTGAAAAATAATAATTGCAGAAAAAAGCAATACTATTATCGTAATGTAAGTAACAAATCTTCTTAAAGTTGTTGAGAAGACATTCTGTTTCATAACACTTCAAACTTATAACCTACACCCCATACTGTCTTTAATTGCCAGTTAACATCAGGCAGATTAATCTTTTCTCTAAGCCTTTTTATGTGCACATCAACGGTTCTTGAGTCTCCAAAAAAGTCAAATCCCCATATTCTTTCAAGAAGCATATCTCTTGTGAAAACAGCATTTGGATTTGACGCGAGCATATGAAGTAGCTCGAATTCTTTAAGAGGAAGTTCAATCATCTTATCTCTTAGAACTACGGTATAAGTATTTCTGCTTATCACCAGATCAGTGAATTTAAGGTCTGTATATCCGCTTTGGCTACCTTTTGTCCTTCTGATAATTGCTTTCACTCTGGCTACTAGCTCTTTTGCTTCAAATGGTTTGACAACATAATCATCAGCACCTAATTCTAAACATAAGACTTTATCAAAAGTCTCTGCTTTAGCACTTAGCATTAAAATTGGAACATCATCTTTCCTTTTAATCTGCTTGCAAACTTCTTTTCCATCCAAACCGGGAAGCATAATATCCAGAATTATTAAGTCAGGGTTTTCTTCTTTATATAGTTCTAATGCTTCTATGCCATCATTTGCACAGACGATTGTATATCCTTCCTTTTCAAGATAAAGGGTTAGAAGCTCGCAAATGTTTTCGTCATCGTCTACAATCATTATCTTGCTCATTGTCATTACTCCAAAAATATATTTCTATTAATCTATAGATACTTCCTTATGTAATTTAGCAGATTCATATATCGCATCTATAATTTTCATAACAATTACACCATCTTCGCTTGTCGCACGGCATGGTGTTTTATTAATAACACAGTCTACAAAATGTTCTATTTCGCTTTCAAAAAGCCCCGTAAAACTTAATGCTGAATCACCATGAGGTTTTACATCAACAAATCTTCCGTTCAAGTCCATAAAAAATTCGATATTTGGATCTATTCTAGCACCACCTTTTGTCCCAAATAGCTCTATAACATTAGTATCTTGCTTTATATTAAGATTAAATGATGCTTCCACAAACATAGTTAGACCGTTATCAAACCTTACTAAAGCGGTTGCCATATCCTCAACACTGTGTTTAAACATAGAGTTATCCTCAATAACATATCCTTTTGGGCCTACTGCCCTATCAAGGCCTAAGTTGCTATATGTAGCTCCAAATGCTGATACAGGTTTGGGATTACCCGACAAGTATCTTACAAGATCCATAACATGCACTCCAAGATCGATTAAAGGCCCTCCTCCTGAATATTTTGAATCTTTAAACCAACCTCCCGGACATCCATTACGTCTCAAATAAGTAGCTTTTGCATAGTATATATCTCCTAAAGAACCATTATCTATAAATGACTTAAGTATTTTAGCATCATTTCCAAACCTTCTAACAAATCCTATCATAAGTAATTTGTTGTTTCTTTTTGCTGCCTGTTCCATCTCAAAAGCTTCAAATCTATTTATTGCCATAGGCTTCTCACATATGACATCCGCTTTGCTGTTAAGAGCAGCAATAACAGCATCTTTATGTGCACTATTCCATGTGCAAACACTGACAGCATCCAAATCGTTTTCATGTAACATCCTGATGTAATCTGTATAATATGCTTTTACATCATATTTCTGTGCATAACTCTTGACTTTTTGTTCATCTATATCACAGACTGCAACTACTTCACACTTGTCTGATAATTTCTTATATCCAGCCATATGGTATGTGCTGATATTGCCTGTTCCGATAATACCCACTCTGATTTTTTTATTCATAACCACCTCATAATATTTGATACATTTGAAGTTTAACACAGCGTAAATATTATGTCAAAGCTATGATTTAATGAATTTTGTATTTTTAATATTTAGTGAATTATGTAGTTATGCACATCATTGTGATATAATTAAAAAATAATATCGTAACGAGGTTTTTATGAAGCTTGGAATAGTTGGACTGCCTAATGTAGGCAAAAGCACAATTTTTAATGTTATGACTCATAACAAGGCACAAACTAATAATTATATGTTCTCAACACTTGAACCTAACATAGGTATAGTAGATGTTCCAGATGAAAGAATAGACTTTCTATCTAAACTTTACGATGCTGACAAGACTACATATGCTACTATTGAATTTGTCGACATACCAGGACTGGTCAGAGGCTCAAATAAAGGAGAAGGAGTCGGTAATAAGTTTTTGTCCAGCATACAACAAGTCGATGCTTTATGCCATGTTGTAAGATGTTTTGATGATGATGACCTTATACATGTTGATGGCAGTGTTAATCCGGTAAGGGATGTCGAGACAATAAATCTTGAACTTATCTTCTCAGATATCGATATGATAGAACGAAGAATCGAACGAACCAGCAAAGCAGCAAAATCTGGAGATAAATCTTATATTCCCATCCTGAAATTCTATAATGATTTAAAGGAACACCTTTTAGAAGGAAAAATGGCAAAATCATTCAAATTTGAGAATATTGAACAAGAAACATACATGAATGAGCTTTTTTTAATAACTGTAAAACCTGTTCTATACGTCGCTAATGTTGATGAGCAAGGAATGCTGGAAGATAATGATTATACGAAAGCTTTAATAAATTTAGCAGAATCAGAAGAGAATGAAGTTATAAAAGTCTGTGCAAAATTTGAAGAGGATCTTGCATCACTTGAGAAAGATGAGAAAGACGCCTTTCTAGCGGATCTTGGAATAAAAGAGACTGGGCTTGAAAGACTTATTAAAAAGAGCTATAAGTTGCTTGATTTGATGAGTTTTCTGACTGCAGGAAAGAAAGAAGTAAGAGCTTGGACTATAAAAAACAATACCACAGCCCCTAAAGCCGCTGGAAAAATCCATTCTGATTTTGAAAGAGGTTTTATAAGAGCTGAGGTATTTTCCTATGATGATATAAAACGTTTAGGCTCATATAATGCTGTAAAGGAAAAAGGTCTTGTCAGAAGTGAAGGTAAAACATACATATTCAAAGAAGGCGATATAGTACTTTTCAGATTTAACGTATAAACATAGTTTAGGAAACGTATTGATGAAAACTGTAGCTATAATATCTGAATACAATCCTTTCCATAACGGTCATCTTCATCAGATAAAAATGATCAGAAAATTATTTGGAGAAACTGTATCTATTATAAATCTTTTAAGCTCGAACTATGTGCAAAGAGGTGAACCAGCATTGACAGACAAGTATTCTCGTGCTGATATGGCGATATGTAATGGTTCAGATATGGTCTTGGAATATCCTTCGCTTTTCTGTTGCCAGAGTGCTGAAGCATATGCTGATAATGCTGTTTACATTTTAAATAATATCGGGATAATCGATTATATCATTTATGGGTCCAAATCCTTTCATAATGATAACATTAAAAGAATATCTAAAATTCTTTCTAATGAGACTTCAGAATACAAAGAAGCATTAAAAAAAGAATTATCAAAAGGAATATCTTTTCCCAAAGCAAGAGAAAATGCTTTGTGTAAACTTATTAATACACCTGATTTTTTGTATGATAATCTGTCAGTAACTCTTAAATCTTCAAATGATATATTAGCAATTGAATATGAAAAAGCTATAATTAGACAGAAGTCTGTTTTATGCACATTACCAATAGAAAGAATCGGAAGTGATTATAATGACCCATGTTTAAATGGTTGTTATTCAAGTGCTACTGCAATAAGAACAACAATTCTATCTGATTTAAATAATCTGCAAGCTGTTAAAGGTAATATACCATATAGTACTTTTAACATTCTGCAAGAATACTCTAAAAATAAATTTTATGGCAGTTTTGATTTATTTTCCGACATAATATCTTACTCGATAATTTCGAAATGTATTAAAGAAATCAGGAATTTTCCTCTTATAAATGAGGGTCTCGAAAACTTACTAAAGAAAAATGTACCATTATGCAATTCTGTAAATGAATTAATACAACGCTGTACGACTAAAAGATATCCTTCAACAAGAATCCAAAGACTTCTGATGCATATGTTATTAGGAGCAGACAATGATATTTATTTTAAATTTAAAAGGCCTATGTATGTGCGTGTTCTCGCATCTAGAGATAAATCTCTTTTGTCACATCTTTCCATCAATTCAAAGTTACCAATAGTAACATCTTTAAAAAAATATTATGATAGTTCCAATTTTGAAATAAAGTCTCTTATTGATTTTGAAAATAAAGCATGCGATATATACAATATGATATGTCTAAAAGACAAATCCTCATATCTAAGTGAATTCTCCGTTAAAGCTCAAATTTGATATTATCTTTTATATGTAAATTTGATGCAGTAAATAAGTAAAAAAAAGAGTTGAACATTATGTACTAATGTTACAACTCTTAATCAAAAGCTTATTATAAATTAATGCTTTACTGTCTTTGCAGCTTGTTCAGCAGCACTTGCAGCATCTGGCGTGTAAATGTCTGCACCAATAGACTTCTTATATGATTCATTAACAGGAGCTCCTCCTACCATTATAGTAAGTTTATCTCTGACTCCTTTTTCTGTAGCCACTTTAACTACGTTTGCCATTTCACCCATTGTAGTAGTAAGAAGTGCAGAACAAGCAATAATGCTAGCATTGTTATCTATTGCACCTTGCACAAACTGCTCTGCAGAAACATTAACGCCTAAATCAATAACCTCAAAACCTTTGCCTTCCATCATCATCTTCACAAGATTTTTTCCGATGTCATGAAGGTCACCAAGAACAGTACCAATGACCACTTTCCCAATTGACTCTACTCCAGCTTCAGCCAATAAAGGTTTAATCAAGGTCGTCCCTGCATTCATAGCTCTTGCTGCAACTAATACATCAGGAACATACAATTCATTGTTCTTAAACTTTTCACCAACGATATCCATCCCTGCAAGCAGTCCTTTATTGAGGATATCCGTAACAGGTTGTTTTTCATCAATAGCCTTTTGTACTAATGCTTCCACATCTTTTTTGCGGCCTTTCTGCAATGCCAGTGAAATATCATCAAAAATCATAATTTAAACCCTCCGATTACTTTCAAATTATATCTATTAAACCAAATAATGCTGAAATTTGCAACATCAAATTTGATTATTTAAGAATAAACTTAAAATATTTCTTTTTTCCCTTTCTTAAAAGCATTTCTCCTTCAGAAAACATGTCGTTTTTAATAGGAAGCTTGAAATCTTCAACAACTATATTATTTACTAAAACACATTTTTCAGAAATAAGACGTCTACCTTCACTTTTTGACTGTATGAATCCAGCAGCTATAAGTGCATCAACAATGTCAAAACCTTTTGATAGCATTTCTTCATTAACTTCCAAGGAAGGCATATTCTGGGCCTGGCCTATATTTGCAAATAATGCTCTAGATGCTTCCTGAGCATCAGTTGCTTTCTGTTGTCCATGCACTATTCTAGTAACCTCGTATGCAAGCACTTCCTTTGCAAAATTTATTTTTTCATCTTTAAGTTGAGATAATTCTTCTATTTTTTTCATTGGCACAAAAGTAAGAAGCTTTAAGCATTTAATGACTTCAGCATCATCAATGTTACGCCAGTATTGATAAAAATCAAAAGGAGATGTTTTTTCCTCATCAAGCCATATTGCTCCTTTTTCTGTCTTACCCATTTTTTTACCTTCATTAGTCGTAAGAAGACTAAATGTCATTCCATAGGATTCTTCCATATCTTTCCGTCTAATTAAATCCACCCCTGAAATAATATTACTCCACTGATCATCTCCTCCTAATTGCAAAATGCATCCATACTTGCGTTTTAGAAGAAGAAAATCATAACTTTGCATAAGCATATAGTTGAATTCAATGAAAGATAAGCCTTTTTCCATTCTTGACTTAAAGCACTCTGCTGTAAGCATCCTGTTAACAGAAAAATGCATTCCGATATCTCTTAAAAACGGAATATACTCAAGCTTTGACAACCATTCGTAATTGTCTACCATAATGGCTCTGTCATTAGTGAAATCAATAAACTTAGACATCTGTTTTTTGAAGCAGGACGCGTTATGGTCAATTTCCTCTCTTGTCATTATTCTTCTCATATCCGTTTTACCGGTAGGATCCCCTACCATCGCTGTCCCGCCACCTAATAAAGCAATTGGCTTGTGGCCTGCTTTCTGTAGATGACTCATAACAATGAGCTGAAGAAAATGACCTACATGCAAGCTATCTGCGGTAGGATCAAAACCTATATAAAATATCACCTTTTGATTATTCAGAAGATCTTTAATTTTCTCTTCATCTGTTGCCTGGGCTATAAAACCTCTTTCTTTTAAAATATCATATGCTTTCATATATCCACCTATACTTCCATAATAACCGGTAAAACTACCGGATTTCTTTTTGTTTCTTGATAAAGATATGTTCTTAAACGTTTTTTAATTACATTTTGAAGATCACTTATGCTTATTGAAGATTTGGTATATTTGTCAATATCTTCGTTTAACATAATCCTTATTTTTTTAATTATATCATCATATTCCTTTTCATACATAAAACCTTTTGTAATTATAACAGGTTCTGCTTTAAGGGTTCTGGCTTCTTTGTCAATAACAATTGAAACATTCACTATACCATCCTGAGCAAGTATTACTCTCTCCTTAAGAACATCGTCACCAAGTTCGCCAACTCCTGAGCCATCAATAAATGACACACCCACATTAATCCTCTCTTCTACAGTAATCCTGTTGGAATTAACATTCATTACATCACCATTTTCAAGCAGAAATATATTTTTCTCGTTTATTCCCATATCCATCGCAAGCATGGCATTGCTTTCCATGTGCATAAATTCGCCATGTACAGGCATATAGTACTTAGGACGCACTAAAGTAATCAAAAGCCTCAATTCCTGCTTATAGGCGTGTCCTGAAGCATGTACTTCATGAAGTGTCTGATATATTACATTTGCACCATTCTTAAAAAGCTCATTTATAACACGATATAGGTATTTCTCATTTCCAGGTATAACAGATGCGGAGATGATTACAAGATCATTTTTTTCTATGCTTATTTTAGGATGCTTTCGAAAAGCAATTTTTGACAAGGCTGAATTTACCTCCCCTTGCGATCCTGTTACAATAAAGACTATATCCTTGGACTTATAATTCTTTATCTCAAAATCTTCAATAATTACTCCTTTTTTTACTTGAATATAACCTAGTTCCATTGATTTTTTTATGTTATTCCGCATACTGTAACCAAAGATGCATACCTTTTTTTTGTACTTTTCTGAAAGATTGAGTATCTGCTGTATCCTATGTATATTAGATGCGAAGGAGGCTACTATTATCCTAGATGACGCTTTTCTGAAGAGATTGTCTAGCGAATCACCAACAGCTTTCTCGCTCATACTGTAACCTTCTTTGGTAGCATTTGTACTATCTGCCATCATAAGCAGGACATTTCTGTTGCCAACTTCAGAAAATCTATTTAAATCTGTTACTTTTTCACTCACTGGATTAAAATCAATTTTAAAATCTGCAGTATGAAGAATAATTCCTACTGGTGATGTAATAACAACTGCATATGTGTCAGGTATACTGTGATTGACAGGAATAAATTCAAGTTTGAAACATCCAATTGATATTTTCGAAGTACTATCTACAACAACAAGCTTGGCGCTAGTCAGCAAACTCATTTCATTAAGTTTTGATTCAAGAAGTCCTAAAGTAAGTTTTGCACCATATACAGGTATATTTACTTCTTTTAGCAAATAACCCACTGCTCCTATGTGGTCTTCATGTCCATGAGTAATGAATACTCCTCTAATCTTTTCCTTGTTTTTAACAAGATATGACATATCAGGTATTACTATATCTACTCCTGGCATATCTTCTTGAGGAAAGGTTATACCGCAATCAAGTACAAGAATGTCATTCTTATACTCGAAAATGGTAAGGTTTTTGCCTATTTCATTTAATCCGCCAAGCGGAATAATTTTTAATGATGTTATATTTGCCTACCTTTCAGTTACTTTGGTCTTTATCTGAGAGTAAACAGTTGGGCTGATATATTCAAACTGTTCAAAATCAGAAAGATACAAATCACCAGTCATAGTGTTATAATTCGTATTCATTCTTAACATAACCATATCACCATGATAATTCCATATTTCATTTACTCTATTAATAAATCTTACTGATTCCTTATTTTCAGCTAAATCATAATAATAGACAGCCCCGACTCCGATATCTGTCTCTTTGTAATAATATACATACCTTCCACCTGCGGTAATATCAAAGGAGCTAACCCCTTCACGTTCAATGGTCTTTTTAATATTGCCAGGAAATATAATAGTGAGTCTTCCTTCAGCATTGTATACAAGATATTTACCGTCTTGTGACAATTTTATACCATTAATTACATATTTTTCCTCGCACATGTATTCATTTATTGAACCATTTGATTTTATAGTATATCTGTAAAGTAAACTACTTGTTTTACTTATATATGTCTTAAAAACGTATACATCCTTGTAATCAGGTGAGAACGACACAAAGTCAATTTTCAGATCTTCGTCAGAACCAACCGAGGCTTCATCATCTATAAGTATTTCCTTTCCATTTTTCATTGTATACAGTTGCGCAGTATTCGTTTCAAACACATAGTTTTTAAAATAAAAGTTTGCATTTATAAAATCATTATCAGCGTAACCTAAAACATTTCTCTCTATAAATCCGAAAACATCCTCCATTATTATGGTTTTTACTCCAGTTTCAACATCATAATGGCTGTAAGTACCTGCAAATCCGATTTCATCATACCTTGATAAATGATTTACAACATCATCTATATATATTATCTGAGAAAAGTCATAGGATACTATAAGTTGCGCACAGCTTTTTGCGATAAGTTTTGACGTTTCATTTTGATAAAGATACATGTCAAATGTAGGATACACAGTAATTTTTTCTTCTTCATCATTGACTGATTCTTCCTTTTCCTCATCTTCGTCAAACATATAAACATAATTTATTGTTGCGTAGATAATCTTATCACCGTTTTTACTAATGATAGGATAGTTAACATCTGCATTACCTGTAAAAGCAGAAGCATTCAAATCATATACATTTTCTGCAATTAATTTTATTTGATTATTTTCATAAATGAAAAGTGAATATGTGGGTTCACCGTTTTCCACATGACTTTCAGTTAGGTCATCTAGAAATACGCATACTTTGCCATCATTGCTCAACGAGAATATATCTGTATCCATGTCTTCTCTTATTAATAACGATTGCTTAGTGCTAAGTTCATATTTATAAAGATCAGTTACGAGTCTAGATGCATCTTCAGAAACTTTATATGTTTTATATAGTACTGTATCAAAAGCATCGTTAACAACGTAGTAAAAACTCGATTCTTCAGCTATTTTTATATTATTAACACCATCAAATAACCATAGTGTGCCTACAAGCCTGCTTGATGACAAATCCTCATTGTTAACAAGGTGAAGGTTATCGACATACATAATTTTTTCTTCGTCTTTGCTAAGCAATATCCCGTTGTGTGCTTCTAATCCAAGCTTTTGGTCTTCATAATCCTTGAATAATGAAGAAGTAAGCATTATCGGTTCCTCATTATATCTGATGAGTGAAATTGAGTTATCTCCTACGATAAAGACAGTACTTTCATAAGGTATGTCTCCTTTTAGTGTTCTGTTTCCATCAAAAATAAGTACTACAGCTAATATCACAATCAGGATACCTAGACCAAGATAAAAACCATTTTTCTTTAAAAAACCTAATATTTTAGATTTGCCCGTATTTACATTATTTGTGCTATTTTCCTTTGTTGTTGAATTTGCTGTGTCTGACTTCAATGCTGATGCATCATCAGATACTATAGTTTCCTTATTATTTGTTTCGTCCATTGCTTCTCCTTAAAACTTCTTGCTCATTGGATTCTGCCTATGTGCTTCTTCAATGACCGCTATCTGGATTTTTACTTGTTCCGGCGTAACTGTAAGCTCGTCTCCGTTGATCATATGGTTATAAAGCATATCATAATATCTTTTTGCCATTCCTCCAAAAGTTCCATATACTTCATTTTCCCCATTCCATTGCTCCTCATACCACTTTATAGGTTCTTTACAATAAGCGGGGTCATCAGAACCCTCCTTATCAAAAGATATCAAGAGTTTCTGTTCTGGTAACTCTTCTGTTTTGAAGTATTTCCAGTTAATCTGTGTCATTGTTGCAGTCAATGCGCCTTTTGAACCTTGTATATTGTATACATAAGGTTTATATCCTTGACAGGATGTTACCTCCAAATCGATTAAAGGTTTATTTTCACCATATAAAATAACTTTAGCATAATCTTCAGCATCGCCAAATGTGTTTACTCTTCTCATAAAAGCTTTTACCTTTGGCATTCCTTCTCCGAAAATTTGCAATGCTTGGTCTAGTGGATGTGGACCAGTATTATATAAATTACCAGCATTATATGATTGAAGCGTCTGCCAGTCCCATCTTCTTTCGAAACCAGAAAAATTAATACTCACTTGAATGATATCACCAAGAACTTTCGAATCAATAATTTCCTTAATCTTCATGAAGTAAGCACCAAATCTTGAATTTTGGAATACAGCAAGCATTCTTTTATGTTTCTTTGCAGTATCAATTAAATCCTGCACTTCATCAGCTGTACCGCAGAAAGGTTTTTCTGTTAACACATTAAAACCATGCGTAAGAAGATCTTTAGTAATACTGTAGTGTAAATGACTGTATGTTGAATTAATGACAAGGTCTAGTTCCATGCCAAACAAATCTTTGTAATTTTCAAAAGTTATTACATCTTCTCCATATCTTTTTTTTGCTAGAAGTCTTCTTTTTTCTATAAGATCCACGATAGCGACAACTTTGAATCTGTCTGCATTATCAATTAAGAAAGAACCATGTATTGAATATCCGCTTCTTCCTTGTCCTATAATAGCTACTTTTAATTGTTTCATATTTTATTCCTCTCATTACCAAGTCAACGTTTATATTACATTATTTATTTGAATAATTCAATAAATTCAAACGAAAAGGTTATTATAATCATTTTTTAATATATGCTCATTCATACTTGAGTGTTATACTCTTTTTATTTTTATATCTGCATCTGTTCCATTTATGTCCCATGTCGCGCTATAAAACGTGTCATCAGATTCTTTAGCGATTTCAGTTGCCAGCACATCCTTCTTGATGGAATCAAAATTTCTTGAAAGCAGATCTTTAAGTACATCATTATTATCAATAAGGATAGTTATTTTATCTGTCACTTCATAACCTGCATCTTTTCTCATAGTCTGTACTTTGCTGACGATCTCCCTGATATACCCTTCTTCAATCAAATCATCATCAAGATTAATATCTAAGACTGCTGTGATTTCATTATCTGATTGTGATATGAATCCGCCTTTAGGTTTAGTTTCACTTAACACATCATCTTTTTCCAAAATAACAGTCGATCCATCCAATGTAAACTCATAATTTAAACCTTTATCAAATAAACCCATTACAAAAGCGCCATCAGCATTTTTCAGGTGCTCAGCTATAGCTGGAAGTAATTTCCCATACTTTTTACCTAAGGTCCTTAATTGAGGTTTTAAACTATAATCAATAAACATGGATGCATCTGATATATAGCGGATTTCTTTTATATTCATTTCATCTTTTAGCAACATGATATATTCATTATCCAATTTGTTTTGGGATGATACATAAAGTGTACGCAAAGGCTGTCTATTCTTCATTCCAGAAGTGTTTCTTAAGTTCCTAGCAATTACTATCACTTTAAGAAGCTCTTCCATCTGCTGTTCCATTGTTTTGTTTATTAACGATTCATCAGCTACTGGATAATCTGTAAGATGCACGCTTATTGGTGCAGAACTGTCGAGATTTGCAACAAGGTTATTGTATATTTGTTCAGTTATAAAAGGTGTAAAAGGAGCTGCAAGCTTAGATAGAGTAACTAAGCAAGTATACAGTGTCATATAGGCATTTGTCTTGTCTAAAGTCTCTTCACTTCCCCAGTATCTTTCACGTGAACGTCTTACATACCAATTGCTAAGCTCATCTGTAAACTCTTGAATCTCCCTGGATGCTTCAAATATCCTATAATTTTCAAGGTTATTATCTGTATTTTTTACAAGTGTGTTAAGCTTGGATAATATCCACTTATCCATTAAAGATAAAGTGTTTTTATCCAGTTTATGATCCATAGGATTAAATTTATCAATTTCCGCATAAAGAACATAGAATGCATATGTATTCCATAATGTTCCCATAAATTTTCTTTGTCCTTCTGTTACTGCTTTTTCATAGAAACGGCTCGGAAGCCATGGAGCGCTGACTGTATAAAAATACCATCTGACAGCATCTGCACCCTGGTTGTCTAAAACTTCCCAAGGATCAACTACATTACCCTTATGCTTGCTCATCTTCTGTCCATCTTTATCTTGTACTAAACCTAAAACTATTACATTTTTATAAGCTGGGCTGTCAAATAACAAACATGATATTGCATGTAAAGTATAAAACCAACCCCTTGTCTGATCAAGCGCTTCAGAAATAAAGTCAGCAGGAAATCCTTTTTCAAAAATTTCTTTATTCTCAAAAGGATAATGATGCTGAGCAAAAGGCATAGAGCCGCTATCAAACCAGCAGTCGATTACTTCTGGTACTCGTTTCATTACAGAAGAACACTTCGGACATCTCAGATGGACATTATCTATATATGGCTTATGAAGTTCTATGTCTTCAGGACAGTCAATTGATTTTTCCTTTAGTTCTGCTATACTGCCTATAGCTTCCCTGTGTTTGCACTCACATTCCCATATCGGAAGCGGTGTACCCCAGTAACGTTCTCTAGATATTCCCCAGTCTACTACCGAACGCAAGAAATTACCGAAACGTCCATCTTTAATAGTATCTGGCATCCAGTTTATTTTATCATTGTTTTTTAGAAGACTGTCTTGAATAGCAGTCATCTTTATGAACCAGGTTGATCTTGCATAGTATATAAGAGGAGTATCACATCTCCAACAGAACGGATATGAATGCTCAACATCTGCTGTTTTAAATAAAAGGCTTCTTCTATCTAAATCTTTTGTAATTTCCTTGTCAGCATCTTTTACAAATAGCCCCTTTAAAAAGCCTGTCTGTTCTTTCATATGACCGGATTCATCAACCATCTGAACGAATGGCAGATTATATTTCCTTCCTATTGCTGAGTCATCTTCTCCAAAAGCTGGGGCTGTATGTACTATTCCTGTACCATCAGTAAGAGTGACGAAATCTCCTAGGCAAACATAATATCCGTTATTTTTTGCCTGTTCATCCGCAAAATCAAATAAAGGTTCATATTTCTTATATTCAAGATCCTTACCCTTGACTACGGATACTATTTCATAATCAAGTCCTTCAAACACAGAAGCGACTAGTTCTTTAGCCATTATAATAAATTCGTTGTTATACTTTATTTTTGCATAATCAAAATCTTTACCTACTGTAAGCCCGACATTGGAAGGTAATGTCCAAGGAGTTGTTGTCCAAGCCATGAAGTATGTATCAGGTTCATCTTTTAATTTAAATTTAACATAAATAGTTTTATCTGTAATATCCTTGTAACCCTGAGCTACCTCATGGCTAGAAAGGCTTGTTCCGCATCTTGGACAATATGGAACGACTTTGTGTCCTTTATATAAAAGTCCCATATCCCATATTTTCTTTAATGCCCACCACTCAGATTCGATGTAATTATTGTCATAGGTTATATAGGGATTATCCATATCCGCCCAGAACCCGACCCGGTCACTCATCTTTTCCCATTCCGCTTTGTATTTCCATACACTTTCTTTACATTTCTTTATAAATGGCTCGACACCATACTTTTCGATATCTTCTTTGCCATCCATTCCTAATAGTTTCTCAACTTCAAGCTCAACAGGAAGCCCATGAGTATCCCATCCTGCTTTTCTTAACACTTGGTAACCTTTCATGGTTTTGTATCTTGGAATAATATCTTTTATTACACGGGTAAGTATATGCCCGATGTGAGGTTTTCCGTTAGCTGTAGGTGGACCATCATAAAAAGTAAAATGTTTGCAGCCCTCTCTGTTTAATATGCTTTTTTCAAAAACATTGTTCATTTTCCAAAATTCTAATGTTTCTTTTTCTCGTTTTACAAAATTCAATTCTGTTGAAACTTTTTTATACATCCTGTCCTCTTTCCAGCTTAAAATAGCTTCATATAATAAAAACTCTCTCATCCTCAAGGGACGAAAGAGTATTCGTGGTACCACCCTAGTTGCTTAAAAAGCCACTCGATTTAGATAACGGTCTGTTTTCCGGGTATCCTTACTAATATTTCAGGTAACCAGCTCCCCGATGATTTTCATTATGCTTTACTATATGTTCACACCTTCCACATACTCTCTTGAAGAATCAGCATATCTACTCTTCGGATCCTTGCTTTTATTTATATATTATAAACATATACCCTGCTATATGTCAAATAGCGCTTCAATAAAACTTTTCGCATCAAATGGCTTGAGGTCATCTGCTTTTTCACCTATACCGATATATTTAACCGGTATATTCAATTCGTTACATATGGATATGATAATTCCTCCTTTTGCTGTGCCGTCAAGTTTAGTCAATATTATACCATCTATACTAACGCATTCATCAAATACTTTTGCCTGGACCATTGAATTCTGTCCGCTAGAGGCATCAATTACTAGTAGTGTTTCTACTATAGAATCCGGTGCTTCTTTGTTTATTACTTTGCGAATTTTCTTAAGTTCATCCATAAGATTACTTTTTGTGTGAAGTCTTCCGGCAGTATCGCATATGAGTACATCTATTCCTCTTTTTTTAGAAGCATGAATGGCATCGTATACCACAGCTCCTGGATCAGCTCCGCTTGAATGTGTTACAATATCGACATGCGCTTTTTTAGCCCACTCAGTAAGTTGTTCTGATGCTGCTGCTCTGAAAGTGTCAGCTGCAGCAAGAAGAGTTTTTTTGCTATTATCTGAAAGCATCCAAGCAAGTTTACCTATAGATGTAGTTTTTCCAGTGCCGTTTACTCCGACAACTAAAATAATATTAAGTTTATCTTTGTTTTTTTCATCAAGAGCGAATAGACTTGTATTATTGTTTTTAGATAAAATATCATAAAGTTTCTGTTTCAATAAGCCTCTTATTTGTTGCGGATCAGATATATTATTTATTTTTACTTCCTGCTTTAACTGTTCTGTGATTTGCATCACTGTATTAACAGCTATGTCGCTCTCAATTAAAATCTCTTCCAATTGCTCAAACAGTTCCTCATCGATTTTTCTAAAAGAAGCTAAAAGGTTATCTATCTGCTTTGTTAATTTCTCTTTTGTTTTTGTTAAACCTTCTTTAAGTCGCTGAAAAAAATTCATATTATTCTGTGATTTGCATGGATACGACTTTTGTTATGCCATGTTCTTGCATTGTTACCCCATAAATGGAATCAGAATTCTCCATGGTACCCTTTCTGTGCGTTATTAGCACGAATTGTGTTTTATCTTTATGGTCGTTAAGATAATTACAGTATTTAAGCACGTTGTTATCATCAAGTGATGTGTCAATTTCATCAAAAATACAAAATGGGGATGGATTTAGTTTTAGCATAGCGAAAATAAGAGCAATTGCAGTAAAAGCTTTTTCTCCGCCAGATAAAAGCATCATATTTTGAAGCTTCTTACCAGGAGGCTGAGCGATAATTTCTATACCGCATTCAAGAATATCTGATTCATCCGTAAGCTCAAGCCTTGCTTGCCCGCCATCAAATAGTTTTACAAATATCTCATTAAAATTGTCATTTATTATCGCAAATTTTTCTTTGAACAGCTTTTTCATAACGGTGTTCATCTCATTTACAGTCTTATAAAGATCTTCTTTTGATTTTTCTATATCTTCTTTCTGTGTATTAAAGAACCTGTATCTTTCATTGGTTTTGGAATAATCTTCAATAGAATCCAGATTAACCGAACCTAGCTGTTTTATTATATTTTTAGCATTTGCTATCTCTTTTCTTGCTTCTGTTATGTTTTCAATTTCACCATGCTTCTGTAATGCCTCATTATGTGTTAAATTATATTCATCCCACATACGCTCTTTCATAGCAGTCATTTCAGCATCTGTTTTAGCTTTCACTACTTCTATTGATGAAATCTTATTCGAAAGAAGCATTATATCTTTATTAGCATCAGTCATACTTTGTATATAATTCTCATTCTCTGCTGTAAGTTTTTTTCTCTTATCCTGAACTTCCCGTATTTTCTTGTTCATTTCTTCTTGGATTTTATCAGGATTGTTTATCGTTTTTGACTTCTGCTGAATTTGCTTTTGAAGTTCTTCTTTTATGTCATTAATCTGTTCATTCCTTTTAATTAATGAATTACGCTTGACAGTTAAAGCTTGTTTTTCAAAACCAATTCTTATAAGTGACTCATCATTACTCTTCAAAGTTTCTTCAATAGAATTTACTGATACTTTTAAATCAGAAATATCCAGATAAATATTATCTCTTTTAACAGATTCCTTCTTATGTGATTCCTCATATTCGATTATGCTAATTTTGTCGTTTTCAATCTGAGTATTTAAAATATTTATCTTATTATCAAATATGGCTATCTTTTCATCATAACTGTCGTATTTATCAATAAGATCCCTTTTTCTGTTTTTAGTGTTATTTAGAGAATTTATATTATTGCTATATGCTTCTTCAAGTGATGATATTGAGGATTCAAGTTTTGCAATAACCATGTTGTTTTCATTTAACTTGCTTTCCAACTTTTCTATCTCAAAAGATATATCTGATGCTTGTTTTGACATAGATTCGTTCTTTAAGACCGATTCTTCAAGTTTTTCTTTATGTGTAACAATTTCATTTTCCAGCTTTTCAAGCTGTTTCTGCCTTCCAAGCAACCCGATTTTACTAAAATTTTGGGTACCGCCTGTAATGGAACCGCCAGTATTGAAAAATTCACCTGATAAAGTTACAAGTTTATATCGGCTCTGTGTTTTTCTTGAGATATATACAGCATTATCATATGTATCAACAACAACTATTTTACCGAGAAGATTTCTTGCTATGTTTTCATATTTTTCATCATAATCAAGAAGTTTGTAGGCGATATCTATTACTCCTTTAAAATTTAGAATCTCAGTTTCTTCTTTGTTATCAAATTTATTTACTTTGACTGAGTTCACAGGCAAAAATGTCACACGTCCAAGTCTTTCTGATTTCAAAAAAGCGATTGCTGTTTTTGCTGATTCTTCATTCTCCACTACAACATTTTGTATATTGCCTCCTAAAGCAGCTTCTATAGCAGTATTATAAATTTCATCAGTACTGAAAAGTTTTGCTACTACATCGATTATTCCATCAAGTGTCTTATTTTCGAGAACTGCTTTAACATCCTGCTTGTAACCATGCATTTGTTTTTCCATATCATAAATTAGTTTATAGTTACTTTGCAGTATCTCTATTTTCGTTTTTATGTTCTGTTCTGATGTTTTTGATAGTTCAATTTGTTTCTGTAACAATGCGAAACTTTTTTTACATTCGTCTCTTTTATCCGATAATTCTTCATTTTGTTTTTTTGATATGATGTTTTTCTTCTGACTTTCCTGTTTTGTAAGCAATATAGAATCATTCTCTAAAATTGTCTTGTTAATATTTACATCCAGCATTTCAAGCTGTGTCCGTAAAGCTTTTTTTTCGTTAATAATATTGTTAACTTCTAGTTTTAACTCTGATGTTTCTTCTATATGTTTCATTAAAGAAGCTTTAACATTTGCTAAATGCTTTTCGCTTCCGCTTAATGATGAAGTTATACTTTCTGCCTCAGCTGTAAGAGAATCAAGCTTTTCCTTATAATTTAAAAACTGTTTTTCAAGATATTTTCTTCTGTCTTCTTTTGTCAGATAATCTTTTGACAGCTCTTTCTCTCTTTGTTCATATTCATCAATTTCCTTTTTATTCTTTATCTGTTCATTAACAGCATTTGCTAGTCTTTCATTGCACAATATAATGTCATGTCTTGATGCTTCAAGTTCTCTCAAAAAAATATTTAATTCATCCTTAAGTTTCTGTTCTTCTTCTTCATATTGATTGATAACAGCATTACTGTCTTTATTTTCCTGTTTTATGCTTTCAAGTTCTTGTTCTTTTATTTTTATATCTTCTGTTAACAGCTGAATATCCTGTTCATATTTCTGAATTCTCTTTTGATACATTTCGAGATTATTAAGGTAAAGACCGACTTCGTTAATCTTCAAAATTTCATATACTCTTAAGTATTCCTTGGCTTTATCAGCTTGTACCCTTAATGGTTCGAGCTGGTTTTCTATTTCCAATATAATATCGTTAATTCTTGTAAGATTTTCTTCGGTACTAGCAAGCTTACGCAATGCTTCAAGCTTCTTCTGTTTGTATTTCATTATGCCTGCAGCTTCTTCAAATACTCCTCTTCTTTCAATGCTGTTGCTATCTATAATATCTTTGACTTCGTTTTGGCCTACTATTGAATATCCCTCTTTGCCTACGCCGGTGTCAAAAAAGAGCATTTGAATATCTTTTAATCTACAATTCTTATCATTAATTGAATACTCTGATTCTCCTGAACGATATAATCTTCTTGTAATTTTGACATCCTCATAGTCTAAAGCGAGATCCTTTTCTTTATTATCGAAATACAGCGATGCTTCAGCAAAACCCACAGGTTTTCTGTACTGTGTTCCGGAAAATATCATATCGCTCATATTAATCCCTCGAAGCTGTTTTGAGCTTTGTGAACCTAAAACCCATCTAATAGCATCTGCAATATTGCTTTTACCGCTTCCATTGGGACCTACTATCGCCGTTATACCTTTATTAAATTCCAGTACTGTTCTTGTGGCAAAGGATTTGAATCCTTGCAATTCTACTTTTTTAAGAATCATTATTATTTAAACCTTTTTTTCTATGTAGTTGAGAGCATCTTTAGCCGCCGACTGCTGTGCTTCTTTTTTGGTCTTGCCTTTTCCATTACCATATGTTTTACCCATAACTTGAGCTTCAACTATAAATGTCTTGTCATGAGGCGGTCCTTTTTCATCCTTTACAACATATTTTGGTTCATCTTGATATTGTGATTGAACTAGATGCTGTAACTTTGTTTTGTAATCATTATTATCTCCTGATTTAATATATTCTACAATGAATTCGTTTAAATTGGAAATAATAAATGATTTCACATAATCAAATCCAGAATCCAGATAAATTGCACCTATTACCGATTCAAATGCATCAGCAATAACAGATTTATTTGTATTTACTTTTGCACCTATTGCAGACATACCGACTAGTATATATTTGTCTATACCTAGATTTCTGCATGCCTTAGATAAAGATTCCTCACATACCGCATATGCTCTTGTTACTGTCATCTCACCTTCAAGCAGATAACTATGTGTTCTAAAAAGGAATTCACTAATCACGACTGATAGTACGGAATCTCCAAGAAACTCCAGTTTTTCATAATTTTCTAACTTATCATATGAACTGTGTTTTAAAGCAGTTGACAATAAAGATTTATCTCTAAAAATATATCCTATAGCTTTCTCAACTGCTGATATTGATTTATCATTAATGTAGTTTTCCATTTTATCCATTATTCGAAACAAGTATAATACCTGTTTATTATAGGTATGCGATTAAAATTGCATATAACCTTATTTTCTTAAGATTTTCAAATCCAAAGAAAATAAGGCTATTTAAAATAGCCTTTGTTCTGCTTATCTGTTATTTTCAATGAAATTTACAGCATCAGCAACAGTAGAGATATTTTCAGCTTCTGTATCAGGTATAGTTATTTTGAACTGGTCTTCCATAGACATTATAAGTTCTACTATATCTAATGAATCCGCTCCTAAATCTTCAATAAATGAAGATTCCATTGTTATGCTATCAGCATCTACACCCAATTGTTCTACAATAATCGCTTTTACTTTCTCAAATACCATTTTATCCTCCCGTCTGTACGATGGATGTATTTATAATATTCTATTATTATCCCATCGTCAATATTACTATTTATATTAATACGCATTATGCGTTTAACACACTGCTTTCTTTATATTACCTACAATATCATTTTCCACAAGTGAAACTGTTTTTAGTACTACATTCATAATAGTTTTAGCTTTAGAGTTACCATGTGACTTTATGATTAAACCATTAACTCCTAATATTGGAGCTCCACCCATAATATCTGGATTAAGATTTGCTTTAAACTTTTTCATATCACTGTTCATGATCAGAGCAGCTAGTTTATGCAATAAGTCAACTTTGAATACTGCCTTCATTTTATTAAATATGTATGAAGCAGTTCCTTCAATAAGTTTGAGTGACACGTTACCGGTAAAACCATCTGTCACTATAACATCGACTAATCCTTCAACTACACTATGCCCTTCAATATTCCCGTAATAGTTTAATCCTGACTGCTTTAAAAGAATATTTGCTTCTTTTGTTTCCATGCTTCCTTTATTTTCTTCAGTACCGATATTTAATAATCCGACTATAGGATTATCACACTTGGAAATTATTTTCATATATTCGCTTCCAAATTTTGCAAATTGGACATAGCTTTCCGCTCTAAGACATGAATTCAAACCTGCATCAATAAGCAAGGCAAATTTATTTCCTGAAGGGATTAATGCTCCTAATGCAGGACGAATGACACCTTCTATCCTTCCTGTAACAAGCAAGGATCCTGCAAGAAGAGCTCCAGAATTACCTGCTGAAATGACAGCATCTCCAAATCCATTACTTTGCATTGTCAACGCTTTAATCATTGAGGATTCTTTTTTATTTTTTACAGCATGCGTAGGGATATCTGTAGAAAGTATTACATCAGTACAATGTTCAATACTTATTCTGGAGTTGTCATACTTATGTCCCTTTAATAAATTCTCTATTATATTTTTATCTCCATATAATGTAATTCTAAATCCATCTTTCTTTTTTATAGCATCCAGACATCCTAATATTATTGCTTGAGGGGCATTGTCTCCGCCCATAGCATCTACAAGTATATTCATATAACCTCTCATTAAATTGACACAAGTATAAATTTGCTTCTAAAAATTTCTTTATTTTCTCTATATACAAATACCCAAACAAAGAAATTATCCATCCTAATTTGTGTAACTTCAGCTTTTGCAGTTAATTTCTCATTAGCATATACAGGCTCTTTGTATTTTATATTTGCTACTCCGACTAATGAAGCTTCAGCATTTATTACTGATATTGCGACAGATTCAGCAAATGAATACAAATACTGCCCTCTTACAATATTAGTTTTCTTAAAGACCATATCTGAAGTCGTGACGAACTCGGCTTTACCGCTTTCATTTAGTTTTAATTCTGTTATAGTGCCTACTATATCCTCTGGAGCAAGTGATCTAACTGTATCTTTAATTCTTTCTCGAACTTCCTTGATACCAAGCTCATTCCTATAATTTCTTATACATGGTACGCTTACCCCTAGAGTAACTGCTAGCTGATTATCATTCATATATGGATTCTCTGAGAGCAGTCTTTTTAAATCTTCAAGTTTCTTCAGTTTTTTTTGTGTCGCTTTTGTCATTCTTATCCTTTTTACAAATTTATCACCTGATAACAAATTTATATCAGTATAATCTATCGCTCATGATTTGTAAAGTGAAAACATAAGACATTTGTAGCATTGTATTAATTTTTTTACTAATCTGACAAAAATTTTAATGATGCTTTAATATATATTATTCCAGAGTATACTGTTGCTATCAATGCTATAGCATATATAATTTGCGGAATATACCATAAGTCTATATAAAAATCTACAAGATATATGCAAATGCTTATAATTTGAAGATTAGTTTTTATTTTACCATATATATTAGCAGCGATTACTTGACCTTTTTGACTGACTACAAGTCTTAAGCCATCTACTATCAAATCCCTTGTAATAATAATTACAACAGTATAAGCTGCTATATCAGTCCTTTGAACCATTATTATTAAAGCGCTTGTTATTAATATTTTGTCTGCGATAGGATCGATAAATTTACCAAGATTCGTTACAAGCTTTAATTTTCTCGCATAGTAACCATCAAGAAGATCGGTTAATGATGCGATAACAAAAATAATCAATGCAATTAAAGTTCCATATATGTTATGAAAACTGAAAACAGGTTCACTTAACCATTCAGGTGTAGGAATAGCAAAAATAATAAAAAAGGGAATCATTATTATTCTAGCTAAAGTAAGCTTATTCGCAATATTCATACAACAACCTCCGCAAACAAAGAATCATCATCCTTCGCCACTATTACAGCATTTACAATATCCTTAACATTTAAAGGCTCTTTGCTGGATATGTAGATTAGTGGATCTATTTCATATGCTTCAGCATAAGATCTGCCTACATAAAATAATCCGTCTTCAGAAATTCCTTGAATAATTATACTATATTCTCTGCCTATCCTATCATCATTCTTATTTAACAAGATGCTATTTTGCAGATTTTCAGCTACTTCACGTCTTTGTGCTTTTACCTGTTTTGATATTTGACCTTTGAGTTTGTATGCAGGAGTATCTGGTTCCCTACTATACTCGAAAAATCCAGCTCTGTCAAAACGATTTTCTTTTATAAATAAACATAAATTTTCAAAATCTTCTTCTGTTTCTTGAGGAAAGCCTACTATAAATGTTGTTCTTATTACGATATCAGGTATTTTTGAACGTAATTTATTAATTAAGTCAGTATATTCTTTATATGTTCCTTTACGACCCATTAATTTCAATACTTTATCTGAAGAATGCTGTAAAGGCATATCAATATAATGCAGTATTTTAGTGCTGTTTTTCATAATCTCAATTAGCTCATCTGAAATTAATTCAGGATAACAGTAAAGAAGCCTTATCCATTCAAGAGATTTTATAGTTTCAAGTTTTGCAAGTAGATTGACAAGAGATGGTTTTCCATAAATATCTATTCCATATGCAGTAGTATCCTGTGCTACAAGAGTTATTTCTTTTATGCCATTCGAAACACAAAGATTTTCTACTTCCTGATATATATCATCAATTGTCCTGCTTCTAAATTTCCCACGTATCGAAGGTATAGTACAGTAGGTGCACTTGTTATTACATCCTTCAGATATTTTAATATAAGCGCTTGCAGTATTATCTGAAAGGATTCTTGATTTATTCATAAATGAAACATCTGTTTTGGGACCGCATATTACAGATTTTTCTGTTTTTTTAAGTATTGATGTTATGTCGTTATATCCATCGATTCCCACACATAAATCAACCTCCGGAATCGAATCAAGTATCTGTTCTTTATATCTTTCTACTAGGCATCCCGTAACTATAATTTTTTTAAGACTTCCCTTTTCTTTATATCTAGCAGCATCAAGTATTACATCAATAGCTTCTTTTACTGCTGGTTCAATAAATGAACAAGTATTAATGACTACAGCATCTGCATTTTCAATATTATCAGTAAAATTATATCCACCATCAGATAATGATTTTGCTATTATCTCGCTGTCCACAAGGTTCTTGGGACATCCGAGGGAATTAATAAGTATCTTCATCATTTTTAATTACCTTGTCTACTGCTTCAATTGCAATTTCCTGACTTATTCCTTGATAAATCAGCTTAGCAATAAGCTTATCTCTTTTAATGTTCTGTTTCAATTGCTTGTTTATATATTTATTTATGAATTCAAAATCATTTATCTTATTATCTCCTTTTAATAAATCAACAGCCATATTCACTGCTTTATAACTGAACCTTTTATTTTCAAGGTATATTCTAAGACGATTTTCTGTCTTGCTTCCATTTAAAAGATATGATAAAGCTTTGTTATAACACTGTCTGGCTTCAGTCTTTTCTTTAATCTCAATTATCTCAGGTTCAGCCAAATAATTTTTTTCATATACATTCTTTTTAAAGTATGTTTCCTCATCTATAAATAGCTGTGATCCATCTGAAAAAGTAAGGTTAAAACCTGTTTTTGTTGATTCTTTTTTAATTATTGTTTTACCATCACTCATCTGCAACCGTATCTGATTTAGATTCTTGTTTTTTATCCAAATCATATGTAGCTCTTATTACTTTTTCAATTTCATCTGCTACACCAGGATTCTGAACTAAAAAATCTTTTGCATTCTCACGTCCTTGCCCTATCCTTTGGTCCTTATATGAATACCATGCTCCTGATTTTTCTATTGCACCGCATTCTACGCCTACATCAACTAAACAACCTTCTTTAGATATTCCATGTCCATAAATAATATCAAATTCAGCTGTTTTGAAAGGAGGAGCTATTTTATTTTTTGCTATTTTGGCTTTTGTTTTGCTTCCTATAATATTATCACCTATTTTTATATTATCGGCTTTTCTTACTTCTATCCTTACGCTTGAATAAAACTTCAATGCTCTTCCTCCTGGCGTAACTTCAGGGTTACCGAACATAATACCTACCTTCTCGCGTAACTGATTAATGAATATTGCAGTCGTTTTTGATTTTGAAACAACAGCTGTAAGTTTTCTTAAAGCCTGACTCATCAGTCTAGCCTGAAGCCCGACATGAGCATCTCCCATTTCCCCATCAATTTCAGCCTTAGGTACTAAAGCAGCAACAGAGTCAATTACAATTACATCAAGCGCTCCGCTTCTCACCAAAGCTTCACATATTTCCAATGCTTGTTCGCCAGTATCCGGTTGGCTTACAATCAGTTCATCTATATTTACTCCAAGTTTTTTTGCATAAATTGGATCTAAAGCATGCTCAGCGTCAATAAATGCAGCTTCACCGCCTGCTTTTTGAGCTTGAGCGATAACATGTAAAGCTACTGTAGTTTTTCCTGAAGATTCGGGTCCATATATCTCTATTATCCTTCCTCTTGGCACTCCACCTATACCTAAAGCTATATCAAGTGATATTGCACCCGAAGGTATAGATTCCACAGTCATCCCTATATTCTGGCCAAGCCTCATTACTGCTCCCTTACCATACGCCTTTTCTATTCCGGCTAATGATGCTTCCAATGCTTTCTTCTTATCCATAATATGCTCCTTTGTAAGTCTTGTATTGATTACTTAAAGATATTATATATCATCTAAAAATTACATACAAGGAATATTTTTTCGTATATACTATTATTTACCAAATATGCTCTTTATTTTTGCTTTACCTATATTTATTAATTCACGTGACTGATCTGCTTTCATGATATAAGTTAGGAACATATACATTACTACACCTACACAAAATTCTATAAGAACCCATAAAAACTGCTTTAGCTTGCCAAGTTCAAAAATAACCTTGCCAAATACTGCAGGCATTGCATATAAATCTAATAAATATACGACTAATCCCATCATAAGCGCACCTAATAAGGATTTAATGATAATTGGCATATTTCCTCTAAAACTGTAATCCTTTATCCTCGTTTTAAAAAGTAATGAAAGATAAGCAAGATTTAAAACAGATGACAACGAATATGCTAAAGGCACGCTGAATAAGCCAATATTGGTAACTTTTATCATTATAAGTGCAATCAGATAATTAAAAATAACACCTATCAAACTTCCCCAAAATGGAATTATAGAATTTTTAGTAGAAAAATATACCCTATTTACAATAGTAATCACACACTGCATGACCAATGCGAGCGAGTAACCAATAAGTAGGTTGGCGGCCAGCATTATACCTTCTTGGTCTATTGTGCCAAAATTAAATAGCACCTGTATTAGCGGTTTGCTTAACACAGATAAACCTATTGCAGATGGTATGGATAAAAATATTACCAAACGCATGGCAGAGTTGATTTTATAAATGACCTCACTTTTTTTATCACTGTCATAAACAGCAGCTAATGATGGCAGCATCGCTATTCCTATCGCTTGAGCTATAATTCCTAAAGGCATCTGCCATGTCTTATTAACAAGCTCAAGAGCAGTTACTGACCCGGTATCAAAAAATGCTGTAAAATATCTTGATATAATCAAATTTACCTGACCAAGCATAGAAGTAAGCAAAGAAGGTACAGCAAGAGCAATAAGTAATTTAAAATCAGATTCTTTATATGCGATTATAACTCTGTAATTATGCTTAAAATGCTTGTAGCTGAACGCGAATTGGAATAAAAAATATAGTCCAGCACATATGACAATGCCCATAACGACTTTATTTACTCCGTAATTATCCGCTGGATCATTATTACTGAATAATAAGATACTGATAATTGATGCAAGATTATATAAACAAGGTCCGAATGCAGGTATGATAAATTCATTATATGAATTCATTATGCCATTACATAACCCTGCAAGCATCATGAAAAAGGCTATTGGCATCAGAGTCTTTGTAAGCTGTACAGTTAAGTTTAAAGTCTGTTCATCATAGCCAGGAACCAGAATATTTACTAAAGGTCTTGCAAATATTACACCTAATATTACGACAATAAACATAATGATTGAAACAATATTTATAAAGGAGCTGATTGATCTCCAACCTTTTTTTTCTTCTCCTTTTGCTACATAACCTGCCAAAACAGGTATCAAAGAAGATGCGATAGCTCCACCTATAAGCATAGAATACATCAAATCCGGAACCTGGAAAGCTGCATTATATGCATCTGTAACACTGGATAGCCCTCCCATTTTTATTGGGATAAGCGCTGTTCTTACAAATCCCATAACCCTGCTTAAAAGGACCGAAGCCATTATTAGAAATACTGTGCTTTTAAATTTAATCTCTTTCAAATCTCATCCTTTCGATAGCGCATAAAGGCGCAAAATATTCATAGCATGAAGACATGAATAATATCTTATCTTATCTCTGTTACCGCTAAAAGTATATTCATATGATTCTGTCACTTTTTCTGAACTGATACCTATATAGACACGACCAACAGGTTTATTTGGAGTCGCTCCTGTGGGGCCGGCAATACCAGTTATAGAAATACCTATTTCAGTCTTACATAATTTTCTTATACCTTCTGCCATCTCAACTGCAGTCTTGCTGCTTACCGCTCCGTAATTTTCCAAAGTACTATGTTTTACTTTTAGTATATTCTCTTTAACCTCATTCGAATATGCGACTACTGAGCCTGTAAAAACATTAGAGATGCCAGATACATCAGTAAGCATTTGTGAAAACATCCCTCCTGTACATGATTCTGCAAAAGATACTGTTATATCCTTTTCTATCAATAGTTTAGCTGTTACATCCTTCATTTCGATATCAATATCAGCGTATATATATTGTCCTAGCCTTTTGTACAACATATCCAATACCGGTGCAAGAATCTTATCTGCATCATCTGTCTGTTTGTCATATCTTGCTGTTATCCTCAACATAACCTCGCCTTTTTTTGCATATGGGGCTATTGTGGGATTTGTTTGTGAAGAAATTATGTCTGATATCAGTGTTTCCATCGCTGACTCTCCGATACCGAACATTTTTAGATAAACTGACTTCAATCCTTCAGAATTTTTCTTTTTAAAATGTTCAATTACATATTCATCAAACATCGGTTCCATTTCCCATGGTGGTCCAGGCAGCAGAATAACAGTTTTCATAAATCCATCGACTTGATGTTCTATAATGCATCCAGCAGCTGTCCCATTTTTGTTCGGTAATATTAAAGAGCCTTCAGGATAATATGCCTGTTTTTCATTATTGGTTGTCATAATCGTATTTCTACTATTGTATTTGGTTATTTCAAAATATGCTTTAATATCAGCAAGTATGTTCTTATGAAAAATCAGTTTTAATCCCAATGCCTTGGCTACTGTCTCCTTAGTCAAATCATCCTGAGTAGGACCCAATCCTCCTGTGAGCACTACTACATCAACTCTGGATAATGCTAGATTAATACAATTTTCAAGTCTGATTGCATTGTCTCCGACTACAGTATGATAGTATACAAAAACACCACATTCAGGAAATTTTTTTGACATGTAACTTGCATCGGTGTTGTTGATTTGTCCCATTAGCAATTCTGTACCAACTGCAATTATTTCAGCTTTCATGATTTTGCCGTATTCCTGAATCCGTTTTTGCTAAGGATGTCTACTGCGGCAGTTACATCACTGACTTTAAAAATGACATGTGCTGTATCATCCTTTTTAGCAAGAAAAGCATAAATATATTCTACTGATATTCCGCTTTTATGAAGCATTGCTAAAGGCTTTGCTATACCGCCTGGTACATTATCAATATCAAGAGCTACTACATCAGTTACACTTACTGAAAAACCATTTTTTTTCAAAAGATTTTCAGTTTTTGATACATCATCGACAATTATCCTCAATATACCAAAATCAGATGTATCAGCGATTGTAAGAGCATTTATATTTATACATGCGTCAGCCAGTATAGAAGTCAGTTCTGCAAGTCTGCCTTCTTTATTTTCCAGAAATATAGATATCTGCTTAACTAACATTCCTACCCTCCATTAAATCTTTCTTTTATCTATTATTCGTACAGCTTTTCCTTCACTTCTTTCTATTGATTTAGGTTCTACTAATTTGACTCTTGCACTAATAGCTAATACGCTTTCTATTGCTTGTGTAATATTTCTTTCAAGCATTTCTATCTTTCTTACCTCATCAGAAAAAAGATTTTCATTCATTTCAACACGAATTTCCAATACATCCATCATGTTTATCCTGTCAACAATAATTTGATAATTAGGAGTCAATTGGCTAAATTCTAACAATACGCTCTCTATCTGCGAAGGAAAAACATTTACTCCTCTTATTATCAACATATCATCTGTCCTGCCTGTTACACGTTCCATTTTAACTAATGTACGGCCACATTCGCAATCATCTCGAAACAATTTCGTTATATCTTTTGTTCTATATCTAATTAAAGGCATTCCCTTTTTCTTAATGGTTGTGAATACTATCTCACCTTGCATATCAAGTCCTAAAGGCTTCTTCGATTTAATGTCAATAATTTCCGGAAGATAACAGTCTTCATTAATATGCAGACCATTTTGAGCGATGCATTCAGATGCTACTCCTGGTCCGGTTATCTCACTTAATCCGTAAATGTCATATGCTTTTATATTAAGAAGACGTTCTATCTCTTTTCTCATATTCTCACTCCATGGCTCCGCTCCGAACATGCCTGCTTTAAGTGAAATATCCTTTGTTGTAAATCCTTCTTCTGTCATGACTTCATATAAATGCAGCATATATGATGGTGTACAGGCGATAATTGTAGGTTTTAGATCTGTAAGAAATTCAACCTGCCTTCTGCTGTTTCCTCCTGAAATCGGAATAACTGTAGCTCCAAGTCTTTCAGCCCCATAATGAGCCCCAAGTCCGCCAGTAAATAGGCCATATCCATATGCTACATGAACTATATCTCTAATTTCTGTTCCTATTCTTGCAAAACATCTAGCCATCATATCCGACCATGTATCAATATCATCTTTTGTATATGCTACGACGATTTTTTTCCCAGTAGTTCCAGATGATGCGTGAATTCTTACTATCTCATCCATATCGACAGCAACAAGCCCGTAAGGATATGTATCTCTCAAATCATCCTTTGTTGTGAAGGGAAGTTTATATAAATCATCACAATTCTTTATATCATCAGGAAGTAAACCTATGTTATCCATTTTTTTCTTGTAATATTCAACATTATCATAAACATATTTTACTGTTTCAATTAATCTTTTATCTTGTATAGCACGCATCTCATCATAGGAAATGCTTTCAATCTTATCCCAAATGCCCAAATGCTCTACCTCCATTTTATAGTATTTTACTCTTATATATATGAAAAATCAATGAATAAAGATACTTAATCCTTTCCATTGTATTTGACATATTGCTTATAACCTGTTTTTTTTAATTAAAATTATATTTATTGGTTATTATTCATTCTTATGATATCATTAGCATAAGGGAGTGATAATAATATGAATACAGAATATTTTTCAATTAAAGGAAAAAACAGAGCTTTTTTCGTATATAAACCTCATCAGGTTGACAATCCTGACTTTGTTCTTGTTGTTGCTACAGGCTTGGCAGAGCATGCTGCAAGGTATAATAGGCTTTCTGCTTTTCTAAAAAATCATAATGTGCAACAATATTGTATTGATCATCTAGGTCAAGGCATTTATTCAACTAATCTGGGCTTATGGCCATTAAATGGTTTTGAGGAATGTGTAATGAATATTAATTCTCTTGTTGAATACGCACATGAAAATAATCCTGATAAAAAAATTGTGTTATTTGGTCACAGCATGGGTTCTTTCATGAGCCTTTCATATATTGAACAGTATGCTTCTAATATAGATGCATGTATTTTATCCGGTACTAATGACCAGCAACCATCAATTATTCTAAATGTTGGTAAATTTATCGCAGGACTTCAGGAACTGTTTATGGGTAGAGATAAACCAACTAAAATACTTAATGCTCTATCTTTTGGACAATTTAACAAACAGTTTAAACCAAATAGAACTGATTTTGACTGGTTATCTAGAGATGAAAAGGAAGTAGATAAATATGTTCAAGATCCTTTATGCGGATATGTGCCTTCAATTGGATTATTTAAAGAATTATTTAAAGCATTGTCAGTTATATATAAAGAAGACAGGATATCCAAAATACCAAAAGATTTACCAATTCACCTGATGTCAGGCTCTGAAGATCCTGTAGGAGCGAATTCAAAAGGTCCTCTTTCTCTAGCTGCAAGATTAGAAAATGCTGACATTAAAAATGTCACAATACATATTTTTGATAAAATGCGTCATGAATGTTTAAATGAGCAAGGTAATGATGCAGTTATGAAGCATGTTTACGAAACCTGCAAAAAGGTGTTATTGATTAATTAATTATCAAAAGCTCATGCAGAGCTCTTGTACAGCAAGTATAAAATAGATTCATTTCTTTTTCTTTATTAAACTTATCAATTTCAGTATCGAGAACAATTACTGCATCAAACTCTAGTCCTTTTGTCAAATATGAAGGAATAAGAACTGTGCCATATGTATATGATGCACTCTTTTCCGTTACTCTATTTATTTTTGCGTCTTTTAAATATGGCTGAAGCTTCTTTGAAAAGAATTCAGTTCTGGTAATAATCGCAATGGAACGATAACCGAATGCTCTGTACTGTGATACTTTTTCTTTTATAAGCATTGCTAATGAATCTATATCGTAAGAACTTTTGGTAATTATTTCCGGTTCGTTACCCTGCCTATTAAAATACTTTATATCAAGATTATCTTTTAGCATATCATTACAGAATTTAGCTATCTGAAATGTTGACCTGTAACTTTTATCAAGCTTCACTGATTTTGCATTTATAAATAGATCCTTATCATTAACTTTTTCTATATAATAATTAATTTTCTGATTAACATCACCAAGAAGAGTCATATGGGAATTCTTGAAAATAAGGGATATTATTAGTTTTTCCATGTAGGAATAATCTTGGAATTCATCAATTATTACATGCCTAATTTCATTAAAGCTGTATTTTTTACCAAGAAGGAGTCTTAGATAAATTAATGGTGCAGTATCTTCAGCATAAATATATCCATTATTTAATCTTTCTAAAAAATCAGAACTTATTTTTGATGAATAACAATGCTTTAAGAATTGGGCATAAATCATCTCAAAATCAGCCGCAACAGCTAAATCGATAGCCTGATAAATCTTTTTGCATTGTTCTTTAAGTTTTATGTATCCTTTAGACATATCTATTTCATTTGCCTTAACTTTTCTTACATATTCCATTCTATACTTTCTAATTACTGGAAATATCCTGTCATTAAGGACAAGCCTTATTTTTGAAAGTCTTGTAATGACATCATTAAAGGAGTATTCTTCATAGAACATTCTCTCAAACTCATCCTTCGAAAAAAGAAGCAGATCATCAATTATTATATCCTTGAATGGATAATTGCCTTTTGCTATTAAATCTGAATAATTTTTAAGTTTCTGTGCAAAGCTAATCGAATATTTCAATTTTATACTAGCCATATCAATATATTCATTTCCTAATAATACATCTTCAAATTCTACATATTTAGAAATTAGAATTCTTTTGTCAGATAGAATCTTATATGCAAGATTAAGAAAGGTTGACATATTTATATTTTCCTCACCAAGCTCTGGCAATACTTCTGATATATAATCATTAAATGTATCATTCGGAGAGAATATTATTATTTGATTGTTTTGAAGTTCATTTTTGAATTTATACATTAACCAAGCAGCTCTGTGCATAGCAATTGATGTTTTTCCACATCCGGCAGGGCCATCAACGATAATTGTATTGTAAGTGCTTCTAATAGCCTGATTCTGTTCCTTCTGAATAGTTTCTACTATATTGCTCATTTTGGAATCTTTTGATTTGCTTAATATATCTTTTAAAATATCATCATCAATCATTATTGATGAATCAAACATAGTTATAATATTATTATGTAATATTTCGAATTGTCTTTTTTTTGACATATTCCCAAAAATCCTGCCATCCGGAGCATCATAAAAAACATGTCCTATCTCATTTTCATAAAACAAACTGCATATATTAGCACGCCAGTCAAAAACAAGGTATTGTCCTTCATCATCTGTAAAACTAAATTTTCCAATATATATTTTTTCAGAAGTGTTTTCATCTTCTTCTTGAAAATCAATTCTACCAAAATACATATCCCTTTGTAGCATAAGCATGCGTTTTAACTCTTTTTTAACTGTTTCAAGTTTAAAGTAATCTGCTTTTATGCTTTCGAGATAAGGCATATTCTCAATAGCATCATAAAAATCTACAAGATTTCGCTTTCCACTATCCCACATCTGTTCGTTACTTTGTTTAAAACGTTTAAGACTGTCATTTAAAGATATCTCAAGGTCATCTATCCTTTTTATCAGTTTGTTATAGACCTCATTCAATCTCTTCTCTTCAAATATCCTGTCCTTTTCTGTAATGCTCATAAATACCCCTTGCTAAAAGTTATAATATGCATTAAAAGTTATTATATATCATCTGCATTTTTATAGCAAACAGGATGTGATATTCACATCCTATAAATTTATTATTTTTATATTTAAATACCGTAATTGTATCCTGCTTCAAATGCTTTTATATTTATGTCAATGAATTTTGGAGGTGCAGTTTTTTCTAATGCTTGAAGCCATGTTGTTTTTTTTATTTCCGAATCTCTTGCCATCCGGCCTATCAATACAGAGTTAACTGTTTTTACTGATCCTGCTTTTTTAGCAATTTCTAATGCATCAAGAAAATAGCTATTCTCAATTTTTTCCGATAGCACTCTAACAATATCATTTGGATACTCCACTTTAGATGTTATAACAGGCATCGGATCAATCTTTTGTGTATTGGAGATTAAAAGCCCGCCTTTTTTAAGATAATTCGACCATCTTAATGCTTCGAGCTGTTCAAACGCTACTAGCACATCTGCCTCACCAAGAGGAATTATTGGTGATAAAACTTTTTCACCATATCTTACATATGTTATTACAGACCCGCCCCTTTGAGCCATTCCATGTACTTCAGATACTTTAACATCATAACCTTCAGATGTTACAGCTTCTCCTATTAATCTGGATGCCAGTAATGTCCCCTGTCCGCCCACTCCGGCTATTACTATTGACTTGACCATTACTCCTCCTTCTTATTTAAAGCGCCAAATTTGCATACATTGACACATAATCCGCATCCATTGCATAAAGATGCATCAATTTCAATCTGTTTGTTCTTAAATGAAATTGCTGGACATCCTATGCTCATACATGCTTTGCATTTTATGCATTTTTCCCTATCAACAACTACTAAACCTCTGTATTTGACTGTTTTCAGAAGAGCGCATGGCCTTCTTGCAATAATCAGTGAAGGTTCCATAGTATTTACTTCCTCTTTTATTACTCTGACTGATTCATCAACATCAAAAGGATCAATTATTCTAACTCTTTCTATTCCAATACTTTTAGCTAAAAGCACAAGATCAATTTGTTTTGCCGGATTACCGGAAATGTCTAACCCATTTAAAGGATTATTCTGATGCCCAGTCATTCCGGTTATGGAATTATCCAGTACGATTACTGTCCCTACTCCTTTATTGTAGACAATATCTATAAGTCCTGTAATTCCTGAATGGATAAAAGTGGAATCCCCAATAACCCCAACACATTTTTTCATATATTCGTCACCTCTTGCTTTGTTAAAGCCATGAAGTGATGATATACCGCTTCCCATGCATATTGATGTGTCCATTGATGAAAGCGGTTCTAAAGCCGCCAAAGTATAACAGCCTATATCTCCGGTCACAGTAAGTTTAAGCTTGTTTAAAGCATGAAATAATCCTCTATGAGGACAGCCAGGACACATCACAGGAGGTCTTTTGGGGACTTTGCTCATATCATACCCATCCATGTAACTAAATGGCTTAGTCCCAAAAATCCTGTTTCTGATGAGTTCTACTGAATACTCTCCTGTAATAGGTAATACCTCTTTTCCAATTACTTGTATACCGCAAGCTTTACAAGCAGTTTCTATTACAGGTTCCAACTCCTCTATCACATATATCTTTTCTACTGATGAAGCAAATTTTCTTAATAAGTCTTCAGAAATCGGATACACAATACCAAGTTTTAAATATGAAGCATCAGGCATGGCTTCAAGCGCATACTGAAATGCAATTCCAGAAGATATAAATCCGATTTTTTCATTCTTAATACATATCTGATTCAAATCTGTGCTAAGCGCAAACTCTTTTTGCATTTTTATTCTGTTTTCAACAATTTCATGTTTTACTCTTGCCATTGCAGGCATCATAACATTTTTCTGAGGATTTTTAACATAATTTTTCAATTGTACATCTGCTCTGTCTTCTAAGGATGTCAGGCTTTGAGAATGGCTTACTCGGGTAGAAAGCCGTATTAAGACAGGAGTATCAAACTGCTCAGAAATCTCGTATGCCCTTTTAGTAAAATCTTTGGCTTCTTGTGAATCTGATGGTTCCAACATGATAATTTTAGCCGCTTGTGCATAATATCTGGAATCCTGTTCATTCTGAGATGAATGCATCCCAGGATCATCAGCAACTGCTATAACAAAACCTGCATTTACTCCAATATATGACATTGTAAATAATGGATCAGCAGCAACATTAAGGCCAACATGTTTCATAGCGCAAAAAGATCTTGCACCTGCTATTGCAGCAGTAGCAGCTACTTCTAATGCTACTTTCTCGTTTGGAGCCCATTCCGTATATATTTCTTTATATTTTGATGCTGTTTCGGTAATTTCTGTACTTGGCGTACCAGGGTATGATGATACCACTGTAACACCTGCTTCATATAATCCTCTTGCTACCGCTTCATTTGCAAGTAACAGCTGCTTCATTTGTACTCTCCTGAATTACATTATTTTTCTTTTTTGATAACCTAGAAAAAATAAAAGTAACAGCTACAGATGTTCCCATTGCAATACATCCTGCTGTTGTGGAATAGGTCATCCCATTAATGATAACAAGAGTAATCATAATTGTAAAGCCTGAGATCATGCCTGCAAAAGCAGAAAACTTGCATGCTCTTTTACTATATATGCCTATTATATATGGCCCTAGGAAACAACCTGCAAGAGTTCCCCATGACAAATTCATCAGTGTGACAATCGAATTATTATTGGTAAGCGCTATGATAACTGAAATTGATACAAAGACAATACAGAAAATTCTTAAAAGAAGAAGCTGCTTTTTTTCATTCATATCTTTTTTTATATATCCTTTAATAATATCTACTGTGACTGATGAGCTTGATACGAGGACTAATGAAGCCAATGTTGACATAGATGCTGCCATTATAAGGACTATGAAAATTCCTATAAGAACATCTGGAAGCAAAGAAAAAAGCATTTCAGGCACAATAGTGTCAACTGAACCATTTGGTATTTCAGTAAAAAACAAGTGTCCGAATGATCCTGTCATATATGCTCCTATACCTATTACTGCTGCAAAAACAGTTGCAATTATGGTTCCTTTTTTTATTGCAGTCTCATCTTTAATCGCATAAAATTTATGTACCATTTGTGGAAGTCCCCACACACCGAAGCTTGTCAAAATAACCAAGGATAACAGTTTCCATGGATTTGGTCCTATAAGAGTACCAAGGCCATCTTTAACTTCATTGAGTGATTCCAATCCTAAAGAAAAGCCATTTACCACTGGTGAATTGACAACATATGCTACAATCATTACTGTACCGATTATCATAATAACGCCTTGTATTAAATTATTAAGAGCTGTAGCGATATATCCTCCAAGCACAAGATAAAATAATGTAAAAACTGCCATAATCAATACAGAAATTGTAAAAGCCTGATCAATCGTAAATGTTGATGGAAAAAGTTTTGCAAACAAATATCCAAGACCTTTATAGACTGAAGCAGTATATGGAACTAAGAATATAAATGTCAGAACTGAAGCCATAATTTTCAATGTTTCAGAATTATATCGTTTCTGAAAAAATTCAGGTAATGTTTTTGCATCAAGTTGTCTTGTAACAACACGTGTACGTTTTGCAAGAACTATCCATGCAAGATAACTGCCAATAAGCGCATTTCCGACACCAATCCATATGGAGGAAAAACCCATCTCCCATCCTATACCTCCAGCATATCCAATAAATATAACTGCGCTGAAATATGATGTGCCATAAGCCAATGCAGAAAGCCATGCACCCACTTTTCTTCCACCCAACAAAAAATCATCAACGTTGTTGATTTTTTTTATGCTGTAGATTCCTACAGCCACTTGCAAAGCAATAAATATGGCAATAATAATGATTTTAACCATGCTACCGTCCTCCCATCCTACTAAGGCAAATTATATAGCAATAAAAGCCTCTGTCAATCCTTATTAAGCATTTGATGTTTTATATTCCATAATTTTTCAGATAAATCCACATAGTAGTTATGAGGATTTTCAAAACGCTTTACTTCATCCCATTGTTCCGCTACTTGTTTTTCGCAATATTTCCTTATTGCTTTTACTGATGGACGTTCATAAACACACTTACCATCTTTGAAGATAGGTACTAATAACTCCTTTAATGTAAAGTTTTCATAAGTTTTCTTTTTCCATGTATAATCAGGATCAAATATTGTAAGAGGCTTTGTTACATCAATAACTTCATCATAAACACAAATAATATCAGCTTCAGCTTTTTTCATATCTGCACAATAAATCCTGTATACTTTTTTAAAATGCGGAGTCGTTATTTTTGTTGGATTCTCGCTTATCTTTATCTTCGGAATTATATTTCCCATTTTATCTTCAACAGCAACAAGCTTGTATACTCCACCAAATACAGGATCACTTTCAGATGTAATAAGCCGCTCTCCTACTCCAAATGAATCAAGTGATGCGCCTTGCACAATAATATCCCTAATTATATATTCATCTAATGAATTTGATGCTACAATTTTACAGCTTGTCATTCCAGCTTCGTCAAGCATTGCTCTTGCCTTTTTAGACAAATATGTGATATCGCCTGAATCCAATCTTATAGCGCATTTATTTATATTAAGCTCTTTGAATACTTTTATAGCATTAGGTACTCCGCTTTTTAAAACATTGTAAGTATCCACAAGTAAGGTGCAATTATCCGGATAAGTTGAAGCATATGCATAAAATGCTTCATATTCCGTATCAAACATCTGTATCCATGAGTGCGCCATAGTTCCGCCTGCAGGAACTGTATACATTTTTTCAGCAAGCGTGCATGAGGTACCTGCACACCCTCCAATATATGCAGCTCTTGCTCCAAGAACAGATGCAGCAGAACCCTGTGCCCTTCTTGCTCCGAATTCCATCACAGGACGGCCTTTTGATGAGCGGACAATACGATTTGCTTTTGTAGCTATTAATGACTGATGATTAACTGTCAGCAATATGAATGTCTCAATTATCTGCGCTTCTATCGCTTTTGCTCTAACTGTAATCATAGGTTCATTAGGAAAAACAACTGTTCCTTCAGGAACTGCATATATATCTCCTGTAAACTTGAAATTCTTTAAATACTCCAGAAAACCTTCGTCAAAACAGTTTTTGGAACGCAAGTAAGTTATATCTTCATCAGAAAAGTGAAGATTATTTATATACTCTATGACCTGATCAAGGCCGCATGCAATAGCAAAGCCGCCATTATCAGGATTATTACGAAAAAACATATCAAAATAACAGATCCTGTCTTTGTACCCTGTTTTATAATATCCATTTGCCATTGTAAGCTCATAAAAATCACAAAGCAACGTATAATTATTTACTATATCCATACTCATGATGCACCTCTTTCTGCTACTATACTTTATAGCATAATGGTATTATAACATTTTTAATAAATCTGTTGCGTAAATCTGATTATTTTGTTAATATTACAACGATATATGCCGGCGTGGTGAAATGGCAGACGCGCTGGACTCAAAATCCAGTATAGGCAACTATGTGTGGGTTCAAGTCCCACCGCCGGTACCAAAAAACGCACAACAGTGCGTTTTTTCTTAAACTTAATTAATTATGAATAAAAACTTCTTTGCTCATCTGTAAAAATTCCAGACACATAGCATCAATAGCTTCCATCCTATGACCGACACCTTCTGGATCATTATACCATTTTGCCATAAACCCACCCTTTTTACTACCAAGAGCATTAAACATCGTGTGACAGTATTTCCTTATATCATCAAGGGAACCTTCAACAAAAGTGTTCTGTATGTCGACCGGACAAAAGAAAGTTATCCTATCCTTGTATTTTTTCCCTAGATACTCAAGACCCATATTTTGTTGCTGATCCATTTGTATGCAATCGAGACCGGCATCAATTAGATCATCAAGAATAGAACTGATATCACCACAGCTGTGTAGAATGGTCATCATGTTATTATCATGTGCAGATTGGTATATCTTCTTGTATCTTGGTTTCCAAATTTCTCTCCATTTATCGGGAGAAATCATTAAAGATTTCTGAAGACCCCAGTCGTCAGCAAAAATAAATGAATCCGCTCCATACTTGGCGTATCTTTTTATCATATAAATATTCATTTCTGTCAGTAAATCAATTAAATCGCATAAATTACTGGTATTTTCATATATATCAATCCATGTATTTTCCAAACCTCTTAAAAAATGCACCCGTTCATAAATGGACATCCCAAAAGCTAGAATAAACTTATCTCTGTTTTGATCAATTTTCTCTTTTACTCCAATCCACCTAAAATCCTCTTTAACATCAGGTATGTGCAAAAAATTAAAATCTTCCCATTTTTTAAGTGGATAATCCTTTACTTCCCCTAACCTGGATATACCGATATTCTCCCATAACGCATTCCATTCATCTCTTCCTTTTGAAGGTCTATAGTCAGGATTTTTTTTCATATCTACATATACAAAATCTGATCCGTAGTTAGCAGGAAAATCCACTGCTAACCTATCCGGATATTGGAACTTCAGAGTCGCTTTTACAACCTGTTTTGATGTCATCATAATAATTACCTTCATTTCCTAGTTATTGTATTGTTTAATTGTGGCGTATAATATCATAAAAATCAACATATTTAATAATAAATATTTTGACTAGTTAGGATTTTATCTGTAATATCAAAGTAGTTGTAATATTAATGGAGGAAGATATGATTCCTGTCCTTGAAAACAGATGGATTTTAAAAGACAATACATTAAAATACTATGGTTTACGCAATAAACCAAACACATTTAAGAATACAATAAAAGTATCCTCCAAAACTGCTAAGATAATAAAAGAATTTAACAAGATAAATGATATATCCCAAATTAGGATAAATAACCAAATAAAGACCCTAATAAATAAAAAGGTAATAGTAGACAAAAAATTAAAAAAATCAACCCCTAGTAAAATAGATAATGCTATATTCTGCAAGAAATGTTGTTTAAATGATTATATAGTACCTGGAATTGAATTCGATAAAGAAGGCATATGCCCTGTATGTGCTAATATGCAAAAATTTAAAAAAATAAAAGATGTCATCCCTGTTGTCAATAAAATAGAACAAGACAAAAAATCCGATTATGATATCGCTCTTTTTTATACAGGAGGCAAGGATTCAACATTTCTTTTGTATTATCTAGCAAAAGTACTGAATTTAAAAGTATTGGCATTAACATGGCAAACTCCTTTTATGTCTTTAAATGCCATTAACAGCATGAATAATGCAAAGAGCATCTTTGCAAATGTTCATTTCATCACTAAGAAGCTTGACATTAAAGATCAAAAAGCAATATACAAAAAGTCATATGATCTTATGAATAACACCTGCATTTGCCCCTTTGCAGCTTACCCTCTTTTTATAGATCTTCTTAGAAAATATAAGATTAAATACCTAGTTTTGGGTAATGAACCTGCCCAACCCTTAAATCTCATATTCAACAAGCTTGCACCAAAAATTTTTTATTATCCATTTTTTCAAGCTAGCTTTAGAGTTGCATTTAATATGCTAAGAATTATTATGGGAAGAAGACCTTTAAAAAAAGGACAGATAGAGATGCTTCTACTGCTTGAAACACTTGCTTTTGGCAAACCTTCATTGATTAAAGCGAAAACAGTCAGAAACCCATTAATTAGAAATATTTATGAATCACTAAAAGAAGCAGACAGTTTAATGCATAAATTCCAACAGACTGTTACTAAATCCTCTGAAGATAATAATATACCTGCTCTCATACATATGGATTTTAATGATATAACAAAGAATAAATATATATGGAAGGATATTAAAACACTGCTTATAGAAAATGCTGGCTGGGAAGATGTGAACATTGAAAACAAAGGTCTTCATACAAGTTGCAAGATAGAAAAATGCAAGGAATACTCGCAGTTTCAATCTTTTAAGAATATGGATACAGATATTATACCCTTTTCTGCTATAGAGTTATCCATTGCAATCAATATGGGCTCTGTGTCCCGTGAAGAAGCAATTATAGAGATAAAAGAAAACTCAGGTTTTTTTGATTATATACCAGAAGAAACAGCTATTATGATTGATTCTTTTAAGTAAAGATTACTAATTTTTTATTTCCATGAATACTTTTAGATATAATTTTTCTTGATATAGAATTCTTGATGATACATTCTCTTGCTCCATATTCGCATACAATCACACATGCAGCACACCTTATACATTTATCTGTTGTTATGTTTAAATTTCTATCAATTGCATCCATAGGACAAGAAAAAATACATTTTTTGCATCTTACGCATTTTTTTATATTTACCTTAGGTAATTTTAATGTTATATTGCTTATTAACTGTTGGTTTAAAAACATACTGATAACAAACTTGCTTTTCAAACTAACAGTTTTACTGTTATAAATATTTAAAATGGCATCATTAATAAATTTCCTTAGCTCATCTGAATAACTATAAGGGCTGATCTTTATCTTAAACACGCTTTTATATGAATGTTCTGTAGGTATAGCAATAGCACCATATGTAAATATACCCTTACACTTCAAAATCCTTGCTGCCTGTGCTAAAGCATTTCCAGAAGTTACAGACCCGTAAGTGGAAATTATAATTGCCTTTCTGCAATTTATCTCAATTTTTTTTAGATACTCAGCAAATACATTTGGAACTCTTTGTGAATATACTGGAAATGCAACAATTAATACATCATAAATAACATTTTCAATATTATTTTTTACTCTGATTTCTCTTTTTGTAGCATTAATCATATTTACATCATGGTTTTGATTCTTTAATACATCAATTATTTCTTTGCATTTCTTATATGTGTTTCCAGTTGGAGAAAAATAACACACAAGACATCTCATATGGTATCCCCTTCAAAATCTAATATATTAAACATTGTTTTTAATCTGTAATACTCTGATACAGATTCTTTATCTTTTATTCCGGTATATGTAGCTCTTATGAGAACATTCTTCATAGTATGTTCAATAGGCGCGAATTCTACCAAATCAACACTATAACCTTTTGATTTTAAAGCCAATACACGCAAGGTATTTGTCAGCATTTCGGTAAATCTGTCTTTTTGAAGACCATATGATAGCAATGGCTTTAAGCCTTCATTACTAATTTGTTTGAATAACTGATGCTGGCAGCAAGGGACAGATATTATTAACCTTGCTTTATTTCTTACAGCACTGCTTAAAAATATATCAGTAGCTACGTCGCATGCATGAAGACCTATCGCAATATCTAAGGGTTCATCATATGCTTTTATATCACCGCTTACAAACTCCAAATCTTTAATTTCATACTTTTCAGATATTCGGTTTAAATCACCTATAACATCATACTTTAAATCTATACCTGTAACTTTAGTATTAAGATTCTTTATATTCTTCAAATAATGATGTAATGCAAAAGTTAGATAACCTTTTCCGCAACAGAAATCAACAACTTTTAATTCATTACTATTAAACTGCATCTTTGCAAATGCATGGTCAAAAATCTGTATAAATCTGTTTATCTGTATAAATTTTTTGCTCCCTTTATCAGTGACAACGCCGTTAAGGTCACATATCCCAAGATCATAAAGGAATTTTGCATCTGTTCCATCTTTTATGAGGTAATTTTTTGATTTGTTATGAGTTGTATTTACAACATGCTTTGTAGGTTTATGCCTTTTAATTCTCAAATCATTTTTTTTGTTTCTGAATATTACGATATCATTTTCATCAGTGTATATAATACATTCCTTAAAAGTATCCGTAACCAGACTTTTAATCTGCCCGATAATATCATTTGGATGTAAATTAATGTGGAATGCCTTATTTTTAACAAAATATTCTAATTGAAAAATATCATTTACTTTCCTTATCCTAGCTTTATCCATTTCCCCAGTCGGTTTCCCAAAAGATGCCATCAGTATATCTTGTTGTCTTATATCAGTAAAAATATCCATATATCAATTATATCCTTTTACTGCTTCATTATAAATGATAAAATATTAATAATGTTTTTAAGCAAAATTATGAAGGAAGTGAAATTATGAAAAAACAAATTATTAAAGTAACCGGATGTCCTGAAGCTATAGGTCCTTATTCCCAGGCAGTCAAAGCTAATGACTTACTATTTGTATCTGGAAATCTCCCTATTGATGTAGAAACAGGTAAGATTGTTGATGGAGGAATTGAAAAACAAACCCATATGACTTTGAAGAATATATCGGTTTTATTAGATGGAGCAGGTCTAAGCTTGAATGACATTGTCAAAACTACTATATTCATTAAAGATATGAATGATTTTCCAAAAGTAAATTCAGTTTATGCAGAATATTTTACTTGTGATTACCCTGCTCGATCAACGGTGGAAGTATCAAAACTACCAAAAGATGCACTTATAGAAATCGAGTGTATTGCAAAGTATTAATTAATGGAAGCAGGAACCGCCTATAAACTCCCTTATAATCGAACTGGGCGGTACTGCAAAAGCATCAATTTTTTCGAATGCTGAAAGAATATCCAGTAATCGTTTAGATTCGCAATATACAGGGTCCTCTTTTTTTATCTTTCTTAGAATTGGTTCTGCAATACTTCGAAATAGACCATGTTCATATATAAGAGCACTATTGAATATTACATCAGCCTCTTCTTGGAATGGGAAAATATATTTATCTTCACCTGATCTTACTGATTCCCACATATTAAGAGTATGAGAAGCAGAGGAATTTCTGTAATGGTAGTCTCTTGATATCCTTCTTATTAATCTTGTGTCTGTTGTAGAAAATCTATTATGGTTATCAATATTTATAGTCGTTAACGCGCTTATATAAATTTTATATATAAATTCTTCATTTATTCCTTTAGTCATTAAGGGATTTAATCCGTGAATACCTTCAATAATCAGAACTTCTGATTCATGTAAAGAAATAGGTACCAATTCTGCACGTCTTGTAGCAGTGGTGAAATCAAATGAAGGAATTAATGTTTTCCCTTTCGTTGAAAGCTCGTTCATATTATTTTGAAACATTTTGATATCCAACGCATCTATTGTTTCAAGATCGACTTTTCCAGAAGCATCAGGCACCATATCCGCTCGGTTACGATAATAATCATCAAGTGAAATTATCCTTGCATTAATCCCGTGAACTATCAGATGTATTCTGAGCCTGTTAGCAAAAGTGGTCTTACCGCTGCTTGAGGGGCCTGCAATCATAATAAATTTCATATGCTTGTCGCAGATTTCTTGTGATATCTCGCCAAGTTTTATATCCTGAAGAGCTTCTGAAGCTAGAATTATATCATTAATTGAACCATCTCTGACTATCTTATTCAAGCTTTTTACATCAGGTATACCAAGTATTTCCCCCCATCTGTTAAACTCTCCAAAAACGGAAGCAAGCTTATTCTGTTCAGTATATAAAGGAAGCTCATAAGGCTTGTGCCGTGTAGGATAAAAGAAAATAAAACCTGGCTCATAAGGTTTGATGTCAAATAAATCTACATATGATGTTCTTTGTGCTACTTCCGAATAAAATACTGATAAAAATCCATCCAAATCGTATATGAGAACTTTTGAATTGTTGACATATTCTAATGCTTCAGCAATATCAAAAATTTTATGTTCTTTTAGAAGTTCAATAGCTTTTTGTCTTGTGCAATATATTTCTTTTATCTCTACATCCTTGTCAATATAGTCCTGTACACGTCTTTTAATAGATTCAATGTGTTCTTTTGTTATTTTCACATTTTCAATATTACAATAACACCCTTTGTTGATTGAATATTCTATTTTAACCTTTCTATGCGGAAACATATCATGAAGTACCTTAAGTAAAATAAGCTGCAGTGTATTTCGATAAGTACGAATACCTTGTATGGTAGTTATATCAATTTTGCGGTTGAATATCCTATCCATTCTTTATCACCTTCCTCATTAGTTTTGTAAATATCATCATAACAAATGTACCTAAAAATAACAACCCGAAGTACAAGCTGATATTAAAGCATATAGATACAAAAAACTCCATCGGCATTATATTTATAAGAAGATCTGTGTATGGGTCCAAAAAATATAAATCATTGGTAAAGACTAGTTCGTGGAAGAATATCCAGAAATTGTAGAAATCCACAATCATATAGAAAATAATCATTATAAAAAATAAAACAGTAATTATCATAGTAATTACAACAGTTTTTAAGAAAATAGACTTCATTATATCCATATCAATTAAGAATCCAGCAATAAGAATTATCGAGAGTAGGCATATCGTAATTAATAGTACCCATTCGGAAAGTTTGAAAAGGTTTTGAACATCCTCCATATGCATTTTTTCTCGTTCATTAAATATTTCTCTTTTAACTCCATCTTGTTTATCATATATTACAAGATCTTGCCGGTCACCTTTCATGTATAGTATAAGACTATTTGTTATACTATCTAGTGATTCTTGAGACATAAGGACAAAGTCCGCAATTTTGTGTTTGACTTGTATTCTTCTGTATATATCCTGATTGAATGCAACATAACGTATGGCGCTTAACAAAAAAACAAAACATAGTAAAATGGCAAATATAATAGCCATTATTCTAATAGCGACTCTCATAACAGTTTCCTCGTTACATCATATAACAATTTATCTATAATCGGATTAAATCCTGTTCTTCCTATTAAATTTAATGTTGTGAAAATACCGTCTTTATTAAGCATCAGTATAGGTCTTTTTTCTTTACTTCCTTTTATACTTTCACTAAACGAAGGTTTTTTATAAGAAAATACATATACTTCTTCTTGATTCTCGCACTGTATAAAACATTCAGCAGCATAATTAATCTTATCGGAATTGGAATCGTATATGAATGATAAGTCATCCCATTCATATTCTGTTAAAATAGATTGATTAATAGGGCAGTATGTTGCTTTCCACATTCTTTTGTCGCTTATAACATATTTATGCCCATTAAATTCAAAATCATCTAAATTCTTATTTAAGATGAACATTATACTTTTATTTTTTGTTTTTTTAATCTCCAATACTTTAGAAATATATTTTTTGTCAGAAATAATTACTATACTAGATGTTTCTAAATCTGTTTTAATAAATTGAGGGTTTGTATTTACAACCTCTTCTGCTATTAATCCAAGAGGATAAACCATAATATTATTGTAGTCCTTTTCAAAAAGATTAAAACAAAAAACATCGGTATCCATAGTTCTTCCTTGATATTGCATCTGAACACTTAAAAATAGTTTCTTTCTTTGTTTAACTTCAATGCTTGATGTATCAATACGTATTTTACCTATTGGAAGTGAAGTGCCTCCCTTAGAAAAAGCTTTGATTGAATATGTTTTAAATATATTACCCACATCATCAGATAGTGTTGCTATAATAGATATATCTGAATAATCTTTTGGTTCATCATTCAAAATCCAGCATTCTATATCAATAATATCTGTTTTATAGCAAGTCCACCTATCACATCTTAAGTTGATTTTAAAAGGTATCAGTGATTTTTTAAATGCGAAATATGCAGGTTTAGGTTTTCTATCAACACCGACTACAGTTTTCATCCATCCTGAAGGATACGCATCAATCAATAGATGCAAAGCCGTCTGCACAACATAATCACTCCTTCTTCTTAATGCCAAAGTCATCATACTGACTGATTTAGCTTGATGCTGCTGACTGAAATATATCCAGTCCTTTATGTTATCCTGTTCATAGAACCAGTCTCCATGCATTGAATTAGTCTGTGCTTTAACTATTTTATCAGGTATCCAGAAGTCTTCATCATTTTTCGGAAGCCATTCTGTCGGATATCTTTTTTTCATAAGATCAAGATTATCTAATCCTTCAGTACCATATTCTCCACAACCGGTTTTCCAATCCTTTCTTATTGCAGGCAGGTATCCCCTATACAAATCTCCTATTGGTATCGCATGATTCGTGTACCACATATTGTAGCAGTGAAAATCGGACAATCCTTCAAAAGTCGGTGGATCATAATCGCCTTCAACTCTCTTTATAACTCTATAAGGATTCTCATGTTTTATGAATCTATCGCATATTTCAAACCAGTTTTCCATTTCTGCTCTTGTAAGATTTATATGATGTGTATTTGTTTTGAATTGATTAGTTGGTTCATTTATGTACGACACCATAATGACACTTGGATGCCTTCTTATATGCTTTTCCATTTCTCCTATCTGTCTTGTCGCTTCATAAATCTGGCTTTTAACCAACTGACCGAATAACGGGAAATCTACCTGGACCATCATTCCGAGCATATCACAATAATCATAAATTTCTGATTGGACAGGTCTTTGTGTAATTCTGTAGTAATTCATATTACAATATTTCGCTATTAGAATATCCTCAATAAGCTGATTATAATCATCATTAATGACGCATAGCTGCAGATGCCCCATCTCATTTGCTCCCCTTAGCAATGTTTTTTCATTATTCAGAAAAAGCGTACCATAAGGTTTGTTAGATGTATCCATATGAAACTTACGCATACCAAAATGCTGTTCATATTCATCGCCATCATTTATTGTTATAACAAGTGTATACAGATTTGGTTTATCGTTATCCCACAGTTTTGGATTATTTATTTTTATATCAAAATAATAGTGATTTTCACCATCATATATTTCTTTGTCAAAATATTCATTAAATCTAAAATCATCATCAAAGTTAAATGGTTCTATGTGAATGTTTATCTTTACATTTTTCTTATCTGGATTTGTGCAATTAAGAATAATTTTTATTTCTGCCGACTCCCTATCAATATCGGGAAATACACACGCATCTGCAACAAACATATCCTCTCTTTTTTCAATATATACCTTGTCAAATATACCACCACCAGGTGGGCAGTGATGCCATCCTTCTTCAGGATCATCCCAGCCTATACCAGTTGCAGCATAAATTTTCTTACCAAATCTTTTATTTTCACCCAGTGTCGTTATGTCATTTTCTACTTTAACTAATAAGATATTACTTTTTTCTCTTAAATACTTTGTTATATCCCCTTCAAAAGGATAAAAAAAGCCTTCATGAGACAAGACCTGCCTGCCATTTAGGTATACTTCAGTAAGGTAATCAGAACCTTTAAAAACTATATAATCATTTAAATTATCTTTTTTATAATCAAAAACAGTTCTGTAATATGAAACCCATTTTCCTGTAGGACCATGATAATGCGGTATTTTGATTTTTTCCCAGTTACCTTGACCTTCAAGGATTCTATTGAAATCAGTATAATCATTAATAGTTTCGAATCTGAAATCAAATTCATTAAAATAAAGTCTTTCTCTTTTTTTTGCAGGTTTGCTTCTTCTTGTCAGAAATGTGGAGTATTTTCTTTTTAGTGATTCCAATCCTGAATAATATGCATTTAGTTCCTGATCATATGTCAGTTCTTTAAATATAAAGACATCTTGATTATCTTGATTTGAATTATGCATTTCGTTAAAATAAACATCCGGTACAACAACAGGTTGTATATTTTCCATAAATTCTTTTCTATTCTCAATCATAGTACCGGCTATTGCTGCGAAATAATCATTAGTTCCCAAAATACACCTCTTGTTATCTTCCCAATTTCTGTTGTACTATTACAAGCCGTTCCTTTGCATAGGTTACTAGATCAGAATGCGGATATTCATTTATTATTTTTTTGAATAATTCCTCGGCTTTAATGTAATTTTCTATACCTGCATATGCTTTAGCACTGTGATAAATTATGCCTTCTTTATTTGTATTAGCAAACTCTGACTGGCTGTTTTCAATGAAACTATATCCTTGTATAGCTACATTGTATTCACCTATTTCAAATGCGCATTTTGACATCTTATATACTGAGTCATATATGATATTCGAATAGTTGTTATCTTTTTCCCAATATTTTACAGAATCATAATCGGGGTAATTCTGCCATATTTCATAAAAATTAGAATATGCTTCACGATATTTCCAATCCTGATATAACTTATTTCCTGAATGATAAAGTGCAATCGAAATATTTTTCTTACATTCTACTATTGTATCTGTATACATATTATAATCAGTCTGCGAAAAGCTGGCCTTAGACAAGTCTATCTGCTTTAACATATCCAGAGCATCATCATATTTTTGAGTTAGAGAAAGATATTTGGCATAATATAATTTATTTTGCTGTATCAGGATATCTGTCTCCTGTTTTGATGCAAGTACATCAGAACCAGTGGAATTTAGCGAATCCTCAAGCTTTTTTATTCTATCTTCATATTGTAACACAGCACTTTGATATAGTTCTGACTGTTCATATTTATCCTGTGTAAGCTGCGTGATTTCTGTTTTCAAATCAGGTTGAGCTGCTACATAATCCTCATGCTTGTTCTTTAAATATAATATAATAGCAATAAGGATGACAATGATAACTATAAGTACAATTATTATAACCATCTGCATTTTAATGAATGTTAAAGGATTCATCCTTACCTTTCTTTTTACAGGAAAGGTTTGTTTTTTATTTGCACTAAAGCGATTAATTATAGATTGCAATATTTCTTTAAATGATAATTTTGAGACACTCTCATGTTCTCTAAAGGTTTTTTTATCTTTATAATTGTCCTTATCATCTTTTTTATCAAGGGCTTCTTCAATTTTCTCGCCTAAAGATTTATCGTTCTCAAGAGTATTTATCCTATCAAGAAGCAGTTTTGCTTTTTCAAACGTCGGGTCTAGCTTTACTACTCTGGAAAGCTTGATTTTTGCAACATCAATATTATACTGTTTGATATTATCTATAGCACTGTTATATAACTCTCCCACATAAGCATCATCTTCGCTTAATTTGACATTATCCTTGCTCAATGCATTAAAATCAATTTTTTCAAGATACTTCTGCAGTTCGTTAATATCCATTTATTGCCCCATTTTTCTTATGTAATTTTTTACGTCAGCGATATAATACAATGATCCGAATGTGCAAATAATCGAATTTTCATCTGTTATAGCTACTGCATAATCCAATCCTTCGTCTATCTTATCAAATGTATAAGTGTTTTTACAGTGCTTTTGTATTGTTTGTTTTAAAACTTCCAGCTCAAGAGCTCGATCGTATGATGGTCTTACAGCAATAGCTGTTTCAGCTAAAGGAAATATGTCTTCAATCATTTTTTCATATTCCTTGTTTTTCATAACAGCCATTACAAATATTTTTCTTTTTTCTGGGAAATACTTTATTAGAGTATTTTTCAAACTCCTTATACCTTCAGGATTATGAGCACCATCACAAATAATCAAAGGATTTTTTGATAATATTTCCAGCCTGCCAGGCCATTTTGTGTTTAAAAGACCTTCCTTTATTGCTTCTTCTGTAACATTCAGCATAGATGCTTCTATAGCTTTTACAGCAGTACATGCATTTTTTATCTGATAATCTCCAAACATATTAATCTTCAAATCTTTATAATTTTCAAAATTAAATGTATAACTGTACTCATGATATCGTATATTGTTTATAGAGTTAAAATTAACAACTGAATATAAAGCGCCAATTTTTTCCGCTTGTGTTTTTATTACATCATATGTACATTGCTCATTGCCTCCGTAAACCACAACCGGAGAACCTTTTTTGATTATTCCTGCTTTTTCAAAGGCTATTTTCTCCAATGTATCACCCAATATTGCCATATGATCTTTTTCAATAGTACATATTACTGTAGCTAATGGTGAGCTGATAACATTTGTCGAATCCAGACGACCTCCTAATCCTACTTCAAGCACTACCACATCACATTCTTTTTGTTTGAAATACATCATAGCAATCGCAGTATCTATTTCAAATTCAGTCGGATGGTTATAGCCCTCTTCCAGCATAACATCAATATTTTCCTTTACTTTTTGAACATTATTTATGAGGCTGTCATCATCAATATTTTGAAAATCAACTTGCATCCTTTCCCCAAAGCTTTCAACATATGGCGATATAAATAATCCAGTCTTGTATCCTGCAGCATACAGTATGTGAGCTATATAACTGCATGTCGAACCCTTACCGTTTGTTCCTGCAACATGTATGAATTTCATATCTTTATGAGGATTGTCCAAAAGATCAAGTAATTTCGTAATATTCGCTAATCCTAGTTTTGATCCGAATTTCGAAGCTGAATGTATATATGCAACTGCATCGTTATAGTTCATATGTTATGCCCCGCAACATTTTTTATATTTTTTTCCGCTTCCACAAGGGCATAGGTCATTTCGGCCTACCCTTGACTGAGAAGATGTTTTTGGTTTCTGAACATCATCAGGAGCAAGCTGAGCATTAATTTTTATTTTACTATCTTCCTTTTTAACGTCAGTCTGTCTATGTATAGAAAATATTTTCTTTAGCGCTTCCTGTTGAATACTGTTTGTCATTTCTTCAAACATTGTATATCCTTCAAATTTATATTCAATTACTGGATCTTTTTGTCCAAAAGCTCTTAATCCGATTCCGGAACGTAATTGGTCCATAGCATCGATGTGATCCATCCAGTGAGTATCCACAGTTCGAAGCAGAATAATTCTTTCTAGTTCTCTCATAAGTTCAGTACCCAGTTCGAGTTCCTTGTTGCTATAATATTGAGTGTAACTATCAAGAAGCAGCTGTCTGAATGTTTTATCATTATATATTGTAAGATCAGTATCATCTGATGATATCGGGTTATTTTCTTTAGGAAACAGCTCATTTAACCTTTCTCTTATTGCACTAACATTCCAGTCTGATGACCTCTGGTTGTGACAGTAATCTTCAGTCAGTCTATTTAAAATTGATTCAAGCATTTTCAAGTAACTGACCTTCATATCAGTTCCATCAAGAACTTGCCTTCTCTGTGTATAAATGAGGTTTCTCTGCGTATTCATTACGTCATCATATTGTATAACTGTTTTTCGCCTTTGAAAGTTGATGCTTTCTATTCTCTTTTGAGCAGTTTCTATAGTATTTGTAATAATTTTGGCTTCTATAGGTATATCATCGGGAACTTTTAAAACATCCATCATATTTGACAGCCTGTCTTGTGCAAAAAGCCTCATAAGGTCATCTTCTAGTGAAAGATAGAATCTACTCATACCAGGATCACCTTGACGTCCAGACCGTCCTCTTAATTGATTATCAATTCTTCTTGATTCATGTCTTTCTGTCGCAAGTATGTACAAACCACCTTTATCCAGTACTTTTTGTCTATCTTCCAGTATTTGTTGTTTGAATTCTTGTTCATATTGACGATAAAGACTCCGAGCTTGAATAACTCTCTGATCATCAGTCTCATTATAGCTGTCAGCTTGTAGCAGTATATCTTCGTCAAAAATCTCTTTTCTCAATTTCTGTATTGCCATATACCCGGCATTACCTCCGAGTACTATATCTGTTCCTCTGCCTGCCATATTAGTAGCAATAGTAACAGCTCCAGCCTTGCCGGCCTGTGCGACAATTTCCGCTTCTCTTTCATGATGTTTAGCATTCAACACCTCATGTTTGATCCCTCTTCTTCGAAGCAGCAAGCTGAGTTCCTCAGATTTTTCTATTGATATAGTGCCGATTAATACCGGTTGCTGTTTTTGAGAACACTCAATTATATCGGCGATTATAGCATCTAATTTAGCTTTTCTAGTTTTGTAAACCACATCTGGGTAATCTTTTCTTATAATTGGCCTATTAGTTGGTATGGCGATTACATCAAGTTTATAAATTTCTCTAAACTCTTCTTCTTCTGTTAATGCCGTTCCAGTCATTCCTGAAAGTTTATGGTACATACGGAAAAAGTTCTGAAAAGTTATTGTAGCAAGAGTCTTGTTCTCTCTTTCTACTTTCACATTTTCTTTTGCTTCTATAGCCTGATGAAGACCTTCAGAATATCTTCTTCCAAACATCATTCTGCCTGTAAACTCATCTATAATTATAATCTGGTTATCTTTTACCACATAATCAACATCTCTTGCCATTACACTTTGAGCTTTTATTGCGTTATTTATATGATGCAAAAGACCTGTATTCTCATAAGAAGTAAGATTTTCAACATTAAAATATCTTTCAGCTTTTTCCACACCTTTTGGAGTAAGTGATGCTGTTCTGTTTTTTTCATCAACTATATAATCTGGTTTATCTTCAGAATAATCATCTTCTTCATCTGCTGAAGCAATATCCATTATTCTTTTAAGTTTTCCTCCGCTTTCTTCCTCAATTACAACTTTCTTTTTTAATGTTTTAGCAAAATTATCAGCACGTTTGTATAAATCTGATGATTGCTCTCCTGCTCCAGAAATAATCAAAGGTGTTCTAGCTTCATCAATAAGAATACTGTCAACTTCATCTACAATTGCAAAATGAAGTTCTCTTAGAACAAGTTCTTCTTTTCTGGTAACCATATTGTCTCTTAAATAATCAAACCCAAGCTCATTATTAGTACAGTAAGTAATATCAGAATTATATGCTTCTTGTTTTTCTTCTTTTGTCATACCATATACTATTAATCCTACTTTAAGTCCAAGAAAAGTATATAGCTTACCCATCCATTCACTATCTCTTTTTGCCAAATAATCATTTACAGTAACAACATGAACACCTTTTTCTGTTAAAGCGTTTAAATAAACCGGTAGAGTCGCAACAAGAGTTTTACCTTCCCCTGTCTTCATTTCCGCTATACGTCCCTGATGCAGCACGATTCCTCCAATAAGCTGAACTTTATATGGAGTTAAATGAAGCACCCTAGTCGCAGCTTCCCTGCATACTGCAAAAGCTTCGATTAAAATATCGTCAAGAGTCTCTCCTTGATTCAGACGTTTTTTAAAAACATCAGTATATGCCTTTAGTTCAGCATCAGTTTTGCCTTTCATTGTTTCACTCAAGGCGTCTATTGTATCAACCATAGGCATGATTTTCTTAATTTCCTGTTCGCTGTGTGTACCAAATATTTTATCTAATAGTTTTCCCATCAATTTCTCCTAATCTTTTTAAAACAGTTTTATATCCTTCCGCTCCGTAATTAAGACATTTAGCAACTCTACTTATTGTTGCTGCTGACGCTCCTGTTTTTGATGAAATATCTGCATATGTATGCTTTTCATTAAGCATCTTGGCAACTGCTAATCTTTGAGCCATTGCCTTGATTTCGGCAATTGTACATAAATCTTCGAACAGACTATAGCACTCATCACTATTCTTAAGTGACAATATCGCTTCAAATAAATAATCTGTTTCTTTTGATTTCAGTTTCTCATTCATGGAATCACCTCATTTTCTTCCGAAACTCCCATGCTGTTGCTATTATGTCCTTTATATCAGTATACTGTGGTAACCATCCAAGTTCTTTTTTAATTTTTTCGCTTGATGCGACAAGTTCAGCAGGATCTCCTAACCGTCTTGGAGCAATCATCGTTTTGATGTTGATATGCGTCACTTCCTTTACAGCATTGACTATCTGATTAACAGAAAATCCTTTTTCGCTTCCAAGATTATATATCATATTCATGCCGCACTTATTCTCATTAGCCATTTTTTCCAGAGCAAGAAGATGTGCTGAAGCAAGGTCGCTTACATGTATGTAATCTCTTATGCATGTCCCGTCAAAAGTATCATAATCATCCCCGAAAATAAGGAGTTTCTCAATTTTCCCTAATGCAACATCCAAAGCTATAGGAATCAGGTGAGTTTCGATTTTCCTTTTTTCTCCGATTCGTCCGCTTGCATGACTACCTGCAGCGTTGAAGTATCTTAATGCTGTGAAGTTTATCCCATATGCTTTTGAAGCCCACTTTAGCATTCTTTCAACTGCTAGTTTTGTTTCTCCATATGCATTTGTTGGATTAGCAGACACATTTTCTTTAATCGGTGACGAGCTTTCACCATATACTGCTGCAGAAGATGAGAATACAATATTTTTAATACCGTAATCATTCATATATTTCAGTATTTGTAACGTTCCTGTTACATTATTTTCATAGTATTTCAATGGTTCCTGCATACTTTCACCGACAAGTGAAAAAGCAGCAAAATGGATTATTCCATCTATCTTATTCTCATCAAATAGTTTAGCCATTGCTTTTTCATCTTTAATATCAGCTTTGTAGAATTTATTAGCAAGCACAGCCTCCATATTGCCTGTCGACAAATCATCAACTATTACTACTTCATACCCTTTTTCTAATAAATGCAGGACCATATGAGAACCGATATATCCTGCTCCTCCAGTAACCAAAATGCTCATTTATATCTCCTTTACCCCATCAGAAATATTACAAACATAAAAGGATGCATCATACCCTACTACTTCCGAATATACTCTGGATATATCCTCTATAAACGTTTCAACTGATTCACTTTTAACGATAGAAACTGTACATCCTCCAAATCCTGCTCCTGTCATCCTAGAACCCAATACATCCTTTTGCATCCAGGCATTTTCAACAAGCACATCAAGTTCTTTACATGACACTTCATAAAGATCCCTTAATGATATATGAGACAGATTGAGATATTTGCAAAATGAGAATATATCATTCTTTCTTAATGCTTTGACGCTGTCAAGAACACGAAGATTTTCACATACCGCATGTTCTGCTCTTTTCTTGCAGTCTTCATCTATTATCTCATCAACACAGGATAAAAATTCTTTATATGAGAAGTCACACAAATATTTTTTGTCAGGAAACTTTTTCTGCATGTCACTTAAAGCTTGCTCGCATTCTGATCTTCTTTTATTATACATAGATGATCCTAGCGATCTTTTTTTATTTGTATTTGAAATTACTATTGAATATTCGTCCATTTTTACTGGAACATATTCATATTGAAGCGTATTGCAGTCTAATAGCATAGCATGGTCTTTCTTTCCCATAACTGATGCGAACTGATCCATAATACCGCATTTTACTCCTACATATTCATGTTCTGCTTTCTGGCATAATAGCGCTATGTCCATTTTTTCCATTTTATATCCATATAATTGCAAAATAGCATATGCTGTTACAACTTCAATTGCAGCAGACGATGATAAACCGCTACCTAAAGGCACTTTATCATCAAAAATAAACTCTGCGCCTTTTATTTTTAATCCTTTTTTTAGAATTTGATCAATTACGCCAAGTTGATAGTTACCCCATTTCAAATTTTTATACTGCTCAAGATTTTTCATGTCCGCTTCAACAACATATCTAAGGTCAGTAGCATATAGCTTGATTATACTGTCATTTCTCTTCCTTATCGCGACAGTTGAAACCTTATCTATCGCTGCAGGAAAAACATAACCGCCGTTATAGTCAATATGCTCACCTATCAGATTCACTCTTCCTGGAGCTTGGAAAAATCTCACAGTCTCATCAGATTTCCCATAAATTTCATTTATAACATTCAATAAATCATCTTTTATCATAAGTCACCTATTTCTGGTTCATAAATTTTAAGTATGCCTGTTTTAATTCATCCGCTTTTTCTTCAACAGAAGTCGGGTTGCAATGAGCCCATGCCCCTGTTTCGCTGGATGCATTAAATTTTATTTTTTCTTTTGATCTCATTGGAGGGAAAAACTCCACATGGAAATGATAATGGTTATAATCACAATCGTCGTTTACTGGAGCCTGATGCATACACATCATATATGGGAAAGTAAATCCAAATAAGCTGTCAAGCGTACCTGCAGCGGTCTTTATTGTCTGTGCGAAATCAAGGGTCTCCGTCTCAGTAAACTGTGTAATATATTGAATATGCCTTTTTGATGAAATATATATACCATAAGGATATTCCGAGAAAAATGGAAGATAAACAATAAAACTCTCATTTTCAAAAATGACGCGCCTCTTAAACTCCGATTCTTCCCTGTTCATATCGCATATAAGGCAATGTCCGGTCTTTTCCATATGCTCTTTGCATGAATCCAATTCTAGCTCAAGTTTCTTAGGTATAAAAGGATATCCGTATATCTGGCCGTGAGGATGCGGCATTGTAACTCCGACAGCTTCTCCTCTATTTTCAAAAATGAATATGTATTTTATATCTTTATGTGAAGAGATTTCAATAAATCTCTCTTTCCATAATTTTACAAGCTCATTCAGATGCAGATCATCCAGCTGCGGTAATGTCGTATGATGATCAGAAGAATAAAGAATTACTTCACATTTTCCATATGAAGGAGCTGTCTTGTATAATTCTGTTTCCACATCATCCGGTATCGGAGGATTCAATGAAAGGGCAGGAAAATCATTATCATATTTCAGCACGATATAGTCATTAGGGACCTTGTCGCTTCCCTTACAGAAAGGACACCAGTCTTTCGGCATCTGTGGTCTGTTCTGCCTTTGAGATACTACCATTACCCAGTCTTTAATCAAAGGATGCCATCTTAATTCAGCCATAAATCTATTTATCACTCCTTAAGTTATAGTAAATTGTAGAATGAGGTGGTACTGACTTCATCAGCCATACTGAAGCTCCGATTATTGAGTCGTGCCCGATTACCGTATCCCCTCCTAATATTGTCGCATGTGAATATATTATTACATTGTCTTCTATCTTAGGATGACGTTTTATACCTTTAATTGGATTTCCATGTTCATCCAATTCAAAGCTCTTTGCACCTAAAGTTACGCCTTGGTATATCTTAACATTTTTACCTATTTCTGTAGTTTCCCCTATAACAATACCTGTACCATGATCCATAAAGAAATGTTCACCAATACTTGCTCCTGGGTGAATATCTATACCTGTAACCCTATGGCCGTATTCATTCATCATTCTTGGAATTAAAGGTACTTTAAGCTTATACAACTCATGAGCAATCCTGTGAATACTCATCATTTCCAAAGAAGGATAACTAAGTAAAATTTCTTCAAAACTCTGAGCTGCAGGGTCTCCAACATATGCTGCATGTATATCAGTCTGAAGCATTGTACGAATGTCAGGCATCTTTTCCAAAAAAGAAATAATTATTGCGTCAGGATCAATTTCACATTTGTCACAGTCTTTATCGCACTTATAGCTGAATACTCGTTCGATAACTTCACGAAGCTCAATAGCTGCTTCTCTAATATTATTTCCTATAAGCATATCGACATTTGCTTTGCTAATAGAACACTTTTCGTATACCCCTGGAAATAATGCAGAACGCAAAAGAAACAGTATGTTTTTAACTCTTTCTTTTCCTGCTAAAGAAATAGTATTTTCTCTTAAGTAATAATCATCGTTTAATGTTTCAAGTTTTGAAGCTATTACCGGAAGTTCATTATTTATCCATTCACCAAGTTTATTGCTTTTTTTATCCATTCATCCTCCAATAAATCTGTAATACATATTATACAACAATTCTGCATCTAATAAATATTTATCTGATTTTAAGTATTTTAGATATTTGTAATATATAATATCTATAATTATATTTTATTAATTTAATAATATTACTACTATTAAGTAAAGGAACGTATTAAGATGAATAAACAACAAAAATTAAATATCCTAACTGGAATAACAATCGGATTACTAATTTTAGTAATAGCATTATCAGCAATAGTCTGGCTTAACTACGATTATATATTTTTTAAATATTTTATTACGAGAGACTACATTTTTACGAATACTCTAGATAAAATTTTTGAAGACAATATCGGCATAGACATTCAAAAGAAAAACGACTATGCAAGGTACTTTGATAATCTGGCAATTGAATTAGTTTCTAATGAAATAAGTAAAAAAGGAAATGATCCATACACTTACCAGTATACTCCATCACAATATGCATCATATCTAGAAAACCGTTCAGATAAAGCAAATATGACATATGTAGAATTTCTTAATGAAGAAACAGCCTTTTTAAAATTTACTAATTTTTCTGATGAAAGTTTGAATATTTTTCGAAGCAATATCAATCAGTTGAAAACCCACAAAAATATAATCATAGATTTAAGAGATAATACTGGTGGGGATCTTGATGTGTCATTTAATCTCGCCAGTTATTTTCTCAAAGATAATGATATTGTATATATAATCCAGCATAGAAAAAGTAACGAAATAGCCAAACTTAAAAAAAATGGTGAATTAACTTTTGAAAACATATTAATAATTCAAAACAAATATTCTGCATCAGCATCGGAAATATTCATTAATGCGCTAAAAGAAAATCTTGACAATGTAATCACAGTCGGAACAAGAACATATGGTAAGGGTATAGGTCAAACGACATACAGCATAAAAAACGGATATTATGTTAAAGCAACTACTTTTCTTGTACTTACTCCTAATGGTAACTCTATACATAAAATAGGAATCATTCCTGATTACGAATATACAGATGATGCAACAATTATCGGATACTGCTTATCGATTATTGATGGTTCTATTCCATCACTGAACCAGTGATAATTAGATCATTTTCAGACAATCCGGATAATACGACATACGATGTTGAATTTAATACCTGCGTACCGAGCGTTAGGTAACGAATGGTTTTCTTGTTATTTTCCAGAACATAGGTGTAATATTCGCCTGATGATGTTTTTGTCACAAGATTTTTCGGTATTACAATAACATTATTCAGCTGTTTTAGAGTCAGGTTATAATATAAGGCATATTTTACGACATTTGCATAATCTATACCTTCTTCTTTTATGAATTCAACAGTAATAACTGTGTTTCTTACAGTTCTTCTCAAATATGAGTTATATGAACTTGTCGTATATATTCTGGCAATTCTTACATTGTAAATATTATTGCTGCTGTCATATATCTGATATGTATCATCTGCTTTTAATCCGAGTTTTTGAAAGGCTTCAGATCCTGCATCTGCAACAGATATATCCAGAAGATAATTTTCAATAACATAAGTATAAGTGACTGTATATACTTTATATGGATTATTAAAGGAATCGTTCATCTGCTTGTATGTTTCAACGACCTTCTCAATTATACCGTCAATAGGAGATTTGAACTTAAGGGTATCCATTTTTTCAACTGCTTTGTTATAGTTATATTGGGCCTGTTCAACATCCAGTAAAGCCAGTTGCATCTCATAGTACCCTTCATTCGTGGCAAGGTATTTATTATATAATTCAGCATATAGCAGTTCTTTTAGCTCTAAATCTTCCTGTTTGAGCCTTAAGTCATATTCAAGATCTTTGTCAGTTATGACTCCAAGCACATCACCTTTTTTCACTGCTGTACCAGGTTCACTCACGTAAAGAGTACATTTTTCATATTCAGGATAATTAAATGAAAATGTCGTGCCGCTGGTTGTCTTCAATGAAAGCTTTATCTTATCCCAGTCATGAATATCCTGTTTTTTTACTTCAACAGTGGAGAATTTTTCTTCCATAACATTAAAAACAGGTATTTCATATGTGTCAATTCCAGGAGAACATGATGAAAGGAATACCGTACATATAACTATAATGAAAGATAAGATATTTAGTTTTATTCTTTTCGTTTTCATTTTATAAGCACCATGTCTCCTTCTAGCAATCCTTCTTTGACTTCGTAATAGTTATCAAAAACCGCACCTACTTTTATCTGAACCCTCTCAAGCGTCTCATCAGAAGTCATTTTATAAACGTAATATTCCAAAGAACCGTTTGAATCGATAGATTTTGATACATCAACAGCATATTTAGCAACAAGCAGAATATCATGTGCTTCTCTTTTTATTAAAGAGGCTGTGAAAGTCTTATTGAAACCTATATTATCCGGAAGATTGTCCCCTTCAATTTCTAACACCATATACAGCACACCGCTTCCATAGAAATCGTTGAGATATTCAGAATATTCCTTGTTAAATGTCATGTTACTCATTTTTACTGAAGCATCATAATCTTTTTCAGCTTCATTGTCATAAAGTTTTGCTCTTAATCCGTCAGTAAAAATAAGGAAAGGGTAAGCAGCGATTTCATTAGCTTCAGGAGCATATAATAATATCAAACCATCCTCCATTTCGCATATATGGAAGGATATATTCTGTTTTAAATCAGTTGACATTATATCCCCTACAATTTTTGCAATATAACCGCTACAAGGAGCTCTTAGTACGTACTTCTCTTCTAAGGCATAGAACTCATCTTGCATGTTTTTTGCTGACACATAAGCTGCATTATAGGAATCTAAAATCTCTTTTGAAATCTTTCCCTGCAGATACTGCATATATGCATTCTCGTATCTGAGTTCAGCTCTTCTTTTGGATATGTTGTATTTAAATTCTGTATCTTTATCCATCTCATATATATACTCTATTAAAATTTCGCCTTCTTCTACGTAATCATTTTCTTTAACATATGTTTTCTTAATGATTGAAGGCTCAATGTCTGCTTTTACTATTGTGGTCTTTTTAGGGTCATTGACATATATGCAGTGACTATCACCGTCAGCTCCTACTTCATATGCTTCAAATATGTCCCCTTTTTTTACGGTCCACAAATTTAGTTCGATTTCTTTTTGCTGTATAAGGGAAGGAGTACTATCATGATATCTTCCATTCGAAGGATAGAAATATGTGCACCCAGAAAGAAGAGAGAGCAAAATGCTTATTACAATAATAATGACTATCCTATTTTTAATCTTCTTCATCATCTTTGTCCTTACTATAAATCACTATCTTATCATTCTGCATTTTAAGCCTGACCTTGCTGTTATTAGGAATTTTTGCAAGCTCAAGATATTCTTCAGGTATTTTTAATCGGCCCTGCCTGTCGACTACAATCATTTCTTCATGAGTCTCTGATTCTTCCACACCTGACATTCTGTCAAGTTCCATTATTTGTTCCTTGTAGGAATTCTTCCTAATGTATTCGCTTCCTGTCCTTCCGTCAACAATTGTAACGACTCTATCCACATTCTTAGCAACAGCCCTGTCATGCGTGACTATAATTATCGTAATACCGTATTCTTTGTTCAGCTTTCTGAATATGTTATATATTATACTTGCAGTAGCAGTATCAACTGCTCCAGTAGGTTCATCTGCAAGCAGGATTTTCGGATTATTTGCCATTGCAATAGCAATTGCCACTCTCTGCTGCTCTCCTCCTGATAGCTGTGATAGACGATTATTCATCCTTTCCTTAAGACCCATAATCTCCAGAAGCTCAGCAGCACGCTTCTTCGCATCCTTTCTTCCCGCAAGAATCATCGGTATCTCTACATTATGCACAGCTGGAAGATATGGTATCAGGTTCCTCGCGTTATTCTGCCATACAAAACCGACCTTTTCCTTCTTGTATCTTAAAAGTTCCGGCTTTTTCATCCTTAACAGATTTTTACCGTCGACAATTAAAGTTCCTGCAGAAGGGCTGTCCAGGCCTCCGATCAAATTCATAAGGGTAGACTTTCCGCTTCCGCTATTGCCTATTATAGCCATCATCTCGCCTTTTTTAATTTCTAGCTCTAATCCCTGCAGAGCAACAACTTCTGTATCTTTTGATTTGTATATTTTTACTAATCCGTCACAGAATATAATATGGTCTGAACTGTATCCAGGAATATCCGAATCATCTTTACCGTAAAAATTCTTCGCATTTATTACTTTTGATGATGCTTTTGGTGACATTTTGAGGGATTTTATGAATGTTCTGATTTTATCAAATTTCATACTACCCTCCCGTCTTCCAGCCTTATGACATTATCAGCAAGCTCGATCATGCTCGGGTCATGTGTTGTCATTACTATAGTCATTTTTTCTTCGTCAACAAGATGCCGAAAGAGATTGACTATTTTCAAACCTGTCTTTGTATCAAGTTCTGCAGTAGGTTCATCAGCAAAGACTAATTTAGGTCTGGATGCTATCGCTCTTGCAATTGCGACCCTCTGCTGTTCACCGCCTGAAAGCTGATGCGGTTTATGCTTGAGCCTCTTTTCCAATCCTACGAATTTTAATGACTCACGTATCAGATCATCCCAGCGTTTCAGGTCAACTCCTGCCATCCTGAGTCCGAATTCCACATTTTCATATGCATTCAAAACTGAAATCAGAGCAACTGACTGGAAAACAAAGCCCATATTTTTTCTTCTTATATTGTCGCGTTTATTGTCACTGAGGCAGGAAATTTCCTTATCATGAAAGTATATCGTTCCTGAAGAAGGCCTGTCTAGTGCGCCTGCTATATTCATAAGAGTCGTTTTTCCTGAACCGGAACGTCCTGCTAGCATTGTAAGAGTGCCAGGCTGTATAGAGATATTGACATCAACAAGAGCATGTACTGTCTGGCTTCCTTGTTTGAAATCTCTGCAGATATTAACAGCTTCAAGTAATGCAGTCATCAATCCTCTCCTAACTTCAATGCCTGGTCTATCTTCAGCTTAGATATGAATCTTAGTAGCACTGATAATCCAATAATCAGCGATAAACCTGTTATCACATATATTCTTATATAATCAATCCCGTCCTGGTAGGTGCTAAAAGGTACATACTGATTGCTCATTGTCGACATCCTTTCAAATAGAGGCACGAACATCTGGCTTGCGATACCTCCAATAAGAATTCCCGCGACAATTGATACAAAAGATATCATGAGCTGTTCATAGAATATCATCCTGTATAACTCATTCTTACTCATTCCCATCGCACGGAAAATCCCAAACTGTAAAATTCTCTGTCTGACAGAAATAATCCAGAAAATGATGAAGCCAACACAGCAGATTATCATGGATATTAGAAAATCAAGTGTTAGTATACCATTCATCCCGTTTAGGATTGAATTCTTTTTGGCTTGAGTTACTTCATAATCTACAAAGGACATATTTCCAATTGAATCATCTTCACTCATTTTTCCTTTAATGTCAGCAAGTACTGCACTATCGAGAGCACCATCTTTTTTGTCAATTAATATTTTGCCTCTATCTGAGAAATCTTTCATTATACTGTAATTGTCACGTGTCATGATAATAAAGCGTTCATTTGTCATTGTCGGCCAGTAATCAACTACTGCTACAACAAGTACATTCACTACTAAATTCTCTTCAACACCATTATTTGAAGTAATTGACTCATATATATAATTAAAATACTGCCCTTCCTGTGTACCATATTCATCAGCAATAGCTCTGGATATTATTACACCTTGAGGATAAGTGGATAAAGTATTCAGAATGTTGTTTATATGAAGACCTTCATTTAAATCTTTCCTCATCTTAACAACTTGGCCGAATTCGTATGGTTCAATACCCATAAAAGTGACTGATTCATCTGATGGTTTGATTTTTGTGTTGTAATAATAGTATACGCTGTAGTTGTTAATAAGATCCGATTTACAGAATGTTTCTGCATTAGAAACGAGAACAGTACCAGTATTATTTATAAAATCAAAAGACCCAGTTGATTCATTATATGTTATAGTCGCAGGTACAAATGCCGCATCCGCGCCGATAGAATATCTGATGTTATCTTCCAAATTTTCGTTTAATGTCCTGCCAGCATTTGCATTAAATATTCCGATACTTATAGCAAGTATTAAAAAAATCATTATAAACTGCTTATAATTACCTCCTCTTGCTACATGCATAAATGCAGTATATGCAGCAGGTTTCCAGTGTTTCTTTGCAAGCAGAAAAATTAATTTCACAATATAAGGAAATAGCCTTATAAATAAAAGACCTAATCCCATAATAAACAGAGTAACAGCTATAAACAACGTAAAGTCAATTGATGAAGACTGTACTTTTTGTATATATTGGCTCATTGATTCATAGTCATATAGGAAGTACAAGGAAATACCGATAAGAATAAAGTCAAGGAAAATAATCTGCCAGAATGATTTTTTTGATCCGTCGGATATATTCTGCTTATGCTGCACAATCGAATATTTAGATGCCTTATATGCAGGAACAAGTATCATTATTAGATATATTACAGCACAAATAATAGCATATATTATAGACATTACATTAAATTTTATTTCTATAGCAGTTCTGTTGACAAATTCCATGAATCCGTTTGCTGCCCCAAGCAGACGGCATAAGTTTCGTGCTAGCAACATCCCAAAAATAAAAGAAATAATAGATAACACTACTCCCTGACCAAAGTAAATAAAGAAAATCTGATTTCTGCTTGCACCTCTGCTTTCGAGCGTTGCTATTTCTGATTTTTCCCTTTCCATCATTAGCTGGGATATCATGACGACATACATTCCAATCATTAATATTACAGGGACTATAAGCAGCAGAAATACCTTCTGCATAACAAGAGTATCATTACTATATTTATCAAGAATGGTAATGTAATTATTTGAGGCTGATAAAATGTGGCTTGAATTTCCATCTGATACTTTTAAAGTTTGTGTAGCCTTGATTATGTCTTCATTGAATTCTAATCTTACAGTTGTATAATCAAAAGCTGCGAACCAGTTTGCTTGCTGTAGAGTAATTAGGGACTCTTTTATCATGTTTTGCATTTGATCAAAATCTACAAGAAGAGTCCTATCAGAAAGAGTAAAAAACGAAGACGAGGATTCATTGACTTTTACAATACCGACTATTTTTACTTTTGCGATTAAATCTACATCTAAAATTTTGTTATAGATATAATAATATTCACCAACTGATAATCGGTACTGGGCAGCTGCAAGTTGAGTTATAACAGCTTCAATTACTCCTTCCTCTGTACTGGTTTGAAACATACGTCCGCCAATAATATCAAGCATATCAGGCGCATTTGCAGCAGAAGTAATGGAAAAATCTGATTTTACGTTAAGATTTCTAGAAGATAGTTGTTCACCATCATCAATTTTCTGCTGCTTTATCTTATAATTCTGTTCATCAAACATAGAATAGGATTTTGTGGTTACGTTTTTATAATCGAATACTTTCTTTACTGGCATATTAGCTAAGTATTCATTATAGAAAGTGTTGTCAAGATCATTAAATATTGTTTGTGAAGTATTGTTGTTAAGTCCGAAAAAAGTTGCATTATATGAAGCTTTAAAAGGAAATGTACTAAATTTATCCTGTTCTTTTTTGAATTCATTTGCTAATAGGACATTATACATCCCAGAAGTATACATAGGAATTGCCGCAGCTACCGCAATAGCAAATGTGCATCCTATTATGAGGCATATTACCATCCATTTATTATTCAATATTTTTCTGAATATGAGTCTTAGCATACTAATTCATCCCCGTTATTACCATGGTATTCTCATCAACGCCTTGTCCTGGAAGCACTTCCACTTCAGTACTTGAACTAAGTCCTAAGTCAATTGTCATAATAGTAGGAACATTGTTCATCAATACCCTTATTGTACCTGTTTTTTCATCTGTTACGGATACAGCTGTTTTTGGAAGCTTCAGCACATCATAGGCTTCATCAATAACCATTTTAACCTGCACTACATTACCTACACTTACACCAGACATATCATCCATTCCGATAACGACATTTGTACCTTCAGATTTTAGCACATACCCTTGGTATTGAATATCGTTTAAAGTGATTATCACACTTTTCCCTGCCTGCATTTTAGCTGCATTAACTGCTGTCGTTGTGCCATTAATCATCTTTTTCTGTCCGAGGGTAATATAGCATAATTGTACTGATTTACCGATAGGATCAGATTTTTTCATGTCTTTGAGAAAAACAATGTATCCGGATTGCGATGCCCTAAGCTCCTTTGAATTTATGTGCAGTATTATCTCATCATACTTTTCTTTGGCATGATTGTAATTTATTTCAGCTTTTCGAAACTGATACTCAGAAACTGACTTCTCCGAATAAAGCTTTTGGATATTTATGTATTCGTTTAAAGCATTTGTGTACTCTTCTTCTATCTGCTCTTTATTTTCAGGGTCTATTAAAGTCGCTAATAAATCACCTTTTTCTACATACTGGTCATTTACAACATATATTTCATCTATATACCCATTAACTGAAAATTTCTGCTCTGTTAAATTCTCAAATTCTGCAATCACCGTGCTTAAAATACTTATGGAGTTTACTATATCCCCTCTTGTAGGATTTATAGTCTTATATTCAACTACAGTGTATGAAGGGACAGGCAATATCAACATCTCATCTTCTTTTGGGAAGAAAGACATACACCCTGCCATAGAAATCAGCAATATTATCAGTAATACGGAAAGAAATGCTTTCTTTATCATAAATTTTCCTTCTTTGAATATATTAGCTCATTACAATTTCAATTAAAAGCATTTTCACCTAATTATCACAAAAATCATATAAAATGTTAAAATTAACACATCAACATTCTTGCATGATCTGAGCTGTAACAGTATTTTTAAAATATAAAGATGCTTCTTCCTGGTATTGTCTTTTATCAGAATCTGGTGGGAAATGTGTCAGTATAATTTTTTTTACATTTAATTTACTGGCTAACATACCGCATTCTGATGCACTAAGATGGTAAAGCTTTTTATCACCCTTCTGTATTGTAAGAAATGCTGAATCAATTAAAAGAGTATCAGCACCTAATGCAAAATCCATAAGGTCATCCGGTTCAGCTAAATCTGACGAATACACAAATTCATTATTTACTCTTACAGCGTATGTTTCCACCGGATGGGTTGTTCTCTTGAACCGAACTGTGAAGGTATCTCTGGATATAACCAAAGATTCGTCTATGTATAATAAATTGAACTCATCACATTCCAAGACAGATGCAATATTCTTCGGCTGCTTTGGCAAGTATATATCGAGCTTTTTCTTCTTGACTTGAAGAGCATATCTAAGTACCAGCATATCTGACATATGGTCAAAATGAAGATGAGTAAGCACAACAAAGGATATATCTTCAATTAAATATTTTTTTTGAAAATTTATAAGACAGCCGCTTCCAAAATCAAAAACAGCCAGTTTACCATTGTTTTCAAACACATATCCTGAACAAGCCCCATCTTTCCCTGGATATGGTCCGTTATTTCCCAATACCGTCAGTTTCATTTAAAACCTCCGCAATTTCGCTGAATACCCTTTCGTTCGCATCACGTATACCGATTGCATATGCGTTACTTGACAGCTCTAGTAATTTATTATTGTCATTTAACATATTCATTATTTTCTCATATAAAACATCAGCATTAAAATCTTGATTATCATATATTATCTCACATGCATCTTTCTTGTAAATCTGTTCAGCATTTCTTTCCTGTGCATTATCGGGTACAAAGGGAGATGGAATGATTATCGAAGGCATACCCATGGCAAGTATTTCGCTTATCGTTGTAGCCCCTCCTCTTGCAACCATAAGGTCAGCACTTCTGTATACCGTATCTCTGTCATATATGTAATCATTAATTATAACATTAGGTAATTGCTTATTAATTCTGCTCATGGTTTCCTCATAATGCCTTTTGCCTGGTGCAAATATAAGTTTAAAATCTTTTTCTTTTATATGATTGTTAATCATACCTATAACAGCATTATTTATAGTCATCGCACCTTGGCTTCCACCGATTATTACTACAGTCTTTATCCCTTCGTGAGGTTCATACTTTATGCTCAGCGAAAACGAGTCATCTATCAGGTTACCTGTCAACACTGTTTTTTTAGATTTAGTGAAGAATTTTAATGTTGATTCATAACTGACCATTGCTATATCTGCACATTTGGCAAGTATCCTGTTAGTTATACCTGGATATGCATTCTGTTCGTGTATAAGTATTTTTGATTTATGTAGAAAAGAAGCATATAGTGCAGGACCTGATACGAATCCGCCTGTTCCTATCGCTATGTCGGGTTTAAAGTTCTTAACTATTTTATTTGCATGCAAAAATCCTTTTATCATGATAAAAATAGTTTTAATAGATTTAAATCCAAAAGGTCTTTTAAATCCTTCTATTTCAATAAATTCAATACTAAAACCTTCTCTTGGTACAAGATCCTTCTCTAAACCTTTTTTTGATCCGATAAATAAGATTTCATATTGGGGATGATGTTTTTTAATTTCTTTTGCTATGGATATAGCTGGGTTAATATGCCCTGCGGATCCTCCGCCTGCTATCAATACCTTCATTTTTCCATTTCCCTCTTTTTCTTAGGATGTTTAGAAATATTTAATAGTATTCCTATTTCTGTTAAAAACATTACAATGCTGGTCCCTCCCGCACTAAAAAAAGGTAAAGGTATACCAGTATTGGGAGCCAAACCTGTAACAACAGCTATGTTTAATGCTGCCTGCACAAAAATTAAAGCAGTAATTCCTGTAGCAAGTAAAGTACCAAAAAGATCCTCACAAAAAATGGCGACTCTTATTCCCCGCCAAAGAAGCATACAAAATAAAGCGATTACAAGAAATACTCCTATGTATCCAATCTCCTCTGCTATAATAGAAAAAATAAAGTCATTTTGAGGTTCAGGAATATACAAGAATTTTTGTGTGCTTTTGCCTAAACCTACCCCGAAAAGACCTCCTGAAGCAATTGCATATAACGACTGGATAACCTGGTAACCACTGTCTGAAGGATATGCAAAAGGATCTAGCCACGCCATGATTCTTACTTTCATATATTCTACTGTAAATGCTCCTACAATAACAAGCAGTACAACCGGAACCACTGTGAATATTAAATATTTCAACTTAGTACCTCCCACATATATGATTATAAATCCGATTAAAGTGATTATAATCGCAGCACTTAAGTGAGGTTGAAAGTATATTATAAGTGCAGATACTAATGTAAATGCTAGCGTTACAAGATATCCTGCTAATGGTTTTTGTTTTTCCTTAAAATAAATTATCAATTTAGCTATAAATATAATAAATGCAAGCTTATATAATTCAGAAGGCTGAAACTCGAATCCGATATTAATCCATCTGCTTGCGTCATTGTGTTCCACTGCTATGCCTGGTACATAAGTCAAAAGAAGAAGACATAATCCCCCTATAAATATAATCCATGCGAATTTTTTATATAAATGAAAATTAATCAAAGATACTATCATCATTGCAGCTATACCTATAACTGCTGCAAGCATCTGATCCTTAATAAAATAATAAATATCTCCAAACCTGCTTTTAGCATATGGAGCAGATGCACTGAAAATCATTAAGAGTCCTAAAGATGTTAGCACTAGAGCAAATAACAATATAAGAAAATCTGCATTTTGTTTTACTTTTGTTTTCATCTATACTCCTAAATAATCAATAATGCTAGAATACCTCCAATAATAGATATACCGCTGAATACAATTACTATCTTATTTTCGCTCCAGTGTTTTAGTTCGAAATGGTGATGAATCGGAGCCATAAGAAAAATCCTTTTTTTAGTCCTTTTATAATGCATCACTTGAATTACTGAAGACAGAATTTCAATTACATATATAATACCTATTAATAACACAATCCATGGGATCTGTAAATTTATAGCAATAGCTGTAACTGCACCTCCTAAAGCTAACGAGCCCGTATCACCCATAAGCATTTTTGCAGGATGCACATTGAAAATAAGGTATCCTATCATTGCTCCTACAATAATTAAGGACATATATGTCATATCAGTATCATCAAATATGATTTTTGATATTATTGCAAAGAAAATAAATACTACTGCGGTTACAGAACCACAAAGACCATCGACTCCATCAGTAAAATTTACAGCATTTATAACTGCATTATAGAAAAGTACTATAAATGCTGTATAAATCCATCCAGGTATAACAAAAGACTGTATTCCATTAGAAAACGGCACAATAATATCAGATCCGATAGGTGAGAAGTAGACAATGTAAATAGCATATGCCAAAGATATAGTCACGAAAAAAATAGTTTTAAATAAAGGTTTCAATCCATCTTTGTTCTTTTTCTTTATTTTTAAATAATCATCTATGAAACCTACTAATGAAGATAAAAAGATAAGAGCGCATGCTGATACTGCTTGCGGGTTATTCCAGGAAAAAAATAACGTGCATCCGATTATTGGAAGTATGAATATAATCCCACCCATTGTGGGTGTTCCAGCTTTTTTAAGATGATCTTTCGGACCATCATCTCTTACAACCTGACCAATTTTTAACTGTCTTAAAACTGGAAGCATAACTATACCCAGTATAACAGTTAAGATGAAAGATACACTTATTGCTATTATCATACTTCGTCCCCTTCAAAAATCTCCATTATTTTTTCCATCGATGATCCTCTAGATCCTTTAATCAGAATGGAATCGCCTTTATATATTATATCTTTAATAAATCTTTTTGCTTGTATTAAATCGTCATAAATGAAAATGTTGTCTTCATTCATTCCATTATTTAATGCGCCTTTCTTGTAATTCGCTGCATTTTTCCCTACAGCTATCAATATGTCAATTCCACTTTCAGCCAGATACTCGCCTGTTTTTTCATGCAGTACCTTTTCATATTCACCAAGTTCCAGCATATCTCCCAAAACAGCAACTCTTCTATTCCTGTATTTCTTCAGAATATCAATAGATGCTCTCATGGAGTCATAATTCGCATTGTATGCATCATTAATAACGACATATCCATTAATATCGCTTATCTGTGTCCTCATCTTTTGGTTTACGCATGAACCTAATGCTTTTCCTGCTTTGTTCCTGTCTGCTTTTAATATATCTGCAACTGCAAATGCCAGCAGTGCGTTATTGACATTATGTATGCCGGGTATGGATAACTTGATTCTTGTATCACGAACCGTGAAAGAGTATGTGTTATCTTCATTCAGAACTATGTTTTTAGCTGCATAATCCAGGTTATCTGCCTTGATCCCTGTGCGTATTACAGTATATTTATCATTGGTTACTAGACTGCTAAGCATATCATCATCTGAGTTTACCACCAAAAATCCATTGTTAATATAATTCAAAACTTCAGTTTTCGCTATGAATATATTTTCCCTGCTGCCAAGTCGCCCTATATGGCTTGTTCCGATATTAGTTATAACTGCTATATGAGGAATAACTATGGAAGCTAATTTGCTTATTTCACCCATGTTATTCATACCCATCTCAATAACAGCAGCTTTTGAATCTTCGTCAATTGAAAATATTGTCAGCGGTACTCCTGTCTGGTTATTTAAATTCCCTTTTGTGCATCCGATCTTAAATGATGAAGACAATGCCGCATTTATATATTCCTTTGTTGTGGTCTTTCCATTACTTCCTGTGACAGATACAAACGGGATATTCAATGAAAGCCTATAATACCTTGCTAAATCCTGTAAAGCTTTAAGAGTGTTTTCCACATAAATGATTTTGTCATCATAATAGTCAACCTTCTTTGAACATACTGCTGCAACTGCCTTTGCTTCCAACGCTTTATTAACAAAAGTATGTCCATCGAAATTCTCTCCTTCAATGGCAAAAAAGATATCCCCTGGATTTATAGTCCTTGTGTCGATGGATACCCCTGTAACGAAAACATCCGAGTCCTTTAGATACTCATTCTTGAAAAAATCATATATCTCGCTAAGTTTCAATTTCATTTCATGCCTTCCAGTATCTGATGAACAATTTCTCTTTCATCATAATGAGTCTTTTTACCCATAACATCAAGATATGTCTCGTGTCCCTTACCTGCCAGAATAATAATATCGTCTTTCTTTGCATTATGTATAGCATATGCGATAGCATCAGTCCTGTCTGTTATACATATATATCTTCCTTCGGTTTGTTTTATGCCAGCTTCTATCATAGATATTATATCTTCAGGTTTTTCTGTTCTGGAATTATCTGAAGTAATAATGGAAAAGTCTGCATTTTGCCCAGCGATTCTTCCCATCATTGGTCTCATGGAATTATCCCTGTCACCGCCACATCCGAATAAGCATATTATTCGTCCCGCGTTCTTGGTTTCCCTGACTGCTATCAGTAGCTTTTCCAGACTGTCTGGGGTATGAGCATAATCTATCATTATAGAATAATCCTTGCCTATATCAACCTTTTCGCATCTTCCTTTAACAACCACATCTATCATTCCCTGTTTTATGTAATCTGCTGATATACCTTTTAAAAGACATGCTGTTATAGCAAAAAGGCTGTTATATATATTAAATCTCCCCGGCATGTCTATCTTAATATCAATCTCATATCCTAATCCATTGTAAGTAAAACTTGAACTGTCGTTTTCATATACTATATTTATCGCTGTTATGTCCGCTTTGTTATCAATACCTATAGTATATATCTTTTGCCTATTATCTTTATATGAAGGACTGTTTATATATTGCTCGGCAGCTTTCCGTACATTTGAATCATCATTATTTATTATAATTTTTTTACTTATTTTGAAAATTCTTTTTTTTGCTGCAAAATAGTCCTCAAAATCAGGATGCTCTCTCGCAGTAATGTGTGCTTGTGTAAGATTAGTATACATACCGATATCATAATTTAATCCATATACCCTGTTTGTTTTGAGAGCTATTGATGATACTTCCATTACACAGTTAGTAATTTCCTCCTTCTTGATAAGGCTGAATATATTATTTAATTCATAAGATGAAGGAGTTGTCTGTGAAGTCGAAATCTCTTTTCCGTTATAGGCTACCCCAACAGTCCCGATTACTGCACATCCTATTTCTGCTTTATCATAAATATTTTTAATCATATATGAAATAGTTGATTTACCTTTTGTCCCAGTAATACCCATAAGATTCATATCATGTGTCGGATAATTGAAAAAAGCTGCAGAAGCTTCTGCTAAAAATATTCTGGCATCATCTGTTTCAATTACAGTGATGTTCGGATACTGTTTTGAATATATTTCATAATCCTTGGTTATTACTATAGCTGATGCTCCATATGCAATAGCACTATTTATATATTTATGACCATCATCGTCAGTTCCATCTATTGCAATAAATAGATAATCTTTTTTAATATTTCTAGAGTCAAAGGATATGTCTTGTATATCCATAGCTTTTTTATTCGATATTCTTTTATACCCAGTCTTTGCAAGCAAACTCTCTAAAAGCATATGTCCTCCATCAGTCCAAATAATCAGTAAACCTGAAAGTAATATCTACGATCGTACCTTTCTCCACATATGTACCTGCATTATACTCGACAGTTATACATGTTCCATCTCCATCCGATTCAACATTCAATCCCAAATCTTTAAGTGTTTTTATTACATAAGTTTTATCTTTACCTACCAGATATGGGATTTTTACAGTTTTTTTTGAATCTGGTATATATGTATATAGTATTATAACGCCATCTTTTGTTATCTTGGTACCGCTTTCAGGATATTGATACATAATAGTTACATCTTCCCCTGCTGTACTGCCTTCTATTTCATAATCCAATCCGTAACTTTTAATTTTCTGCGTAGCCTTTTCTACATTATATCCGCTTAGATTTGGTACATATACAGAAATTTTATTACTTGATGCATTTCCCTGTCTTTCTACTGATAAGGCTTCTAAAGCTTGTTCAAATACCATTTTCGCATAAGGAGCAGCAACCTGACTTCCATAATATGATGCTCCTTGAGGATTAAATACTATAAACAATACAGTTATAACAGGATTATCTGCAGGAGCGAATCCTATAAATGAAGATACATATACATCTTCTACTGTAGTTTCACTAGTTCCTGTTTTGCCTGCTACTCTGTATCCGTCAACATAAGCATTTTTTGCTCCGCCTTCAGTTACCACACCTTCCAGTATTTTTCTAAGCTTATCTGATGTCTCTTTCGAAATAACTTGTCTTACCGCTTGAGGCTCAAAATCATAAATTACATTACCCTGTTTGTCTATTATTGCATCAGTAAGGCTTGGTTGGATGAGATATCCTCCGTTTGCTATTGCATTATATGCAGCAACCATCTGTATTGGAGTTATTTGGAATCTTTGTCCGAATGAAGCAACAGACATATCTAGTTTAGTTGGGTCATCATGAAATATGCTTTTCCCTTCACCAGCAAGCTCTATTCCTGAATAATTTTTAAACCCAAAAGATTCTACATATTCATAAAAAGTCTTAATCCCTATAAGATGTGATATTTTTACAAAAACAGGATTACAGGAATTATATACAGCTTGCAAAAATGTTTCTGTTCCATGAGGATATTCCTTAGACCAGCAGTGAATTGCAGCTCCAAATACTGTAACTGGCAAATCATCAACAACCGTATCCAACCCGACTACATCCTCTTCAAGTGCCATAGCAGTAGTTATTGATTTAAATGTCGAACCAGGTTCATATGTATCCATAATTGCTTTATTGCGCCATACTGTGCTATAAAGCAACTCAACATCACTGTTTCTCAAACCTGTCCAGCCATCTATCGAATAACCTTCTGGCAGCGCTCTTGAAAAATTTAAATCAAATCCTGGTTCTGAAACCATTGCTAATATTTCTGATGTTTTTGAGTCAGCAATTATGCATACAGCACCATCTTTTGATTTATTATCTATTATTGCCTGTTTTACAACATTTTCCGCTATTTTCTGTATATCAGCATTCAATGTTGTAATTACATCATACCCATCAACTGCTTCTATCCTAGATTCAAATGCAAAAGGCAATTCTGTTCCTCCGACATCCAGTTCTGTTAGGATTTTACCATCTATACCTCTCAAATATCCATCTAGTGATAATTCAAGACCGAATAAACCCTGATTATCATCTCCTGTAAAACCTATTGCATGAGCTGCTAAAGCACCATATGGATAATATCTTTTACTGTCTGGTTGTATGTATATACCAGACACTGAGTTGTTTTTTATATACTCCTTAATAAGGTCAGAATCTTTTCTTTCAACTTTTGTTGCTATAAGCTGATACTGAGTTTGCGTTTTTAGTTTTTCTAATATCTTATTATACTGTAAATTAAGAACCGTGCTTAATTCTAAAGCAACTTCTTCTACAGTTATATTTTTATTTTTCTGCAAAATTACAGGACTAACCGAAATTGTATCAACACTTATGGATATCGCTAAAATATTCCCTTGACTGTCATAAATTGTACCTCTGCTTGCTTTTATTGTCCTATCTTGGTTTTGTTGTTCATATGCTTTCACTTTTAATTCGTTTGCCCACACAAATTGTATATATCCGGTATACCCAGCAATAACCATAGCAATTAATATAAAGACAGCCATAAGTATCAACAGTCTTTTTCTTGTCAACGTATTATTTGATATTTCAGTATTCTCAGTTTTTTTTATGCTCTCTTTGTTGTCCATATATTTACCAATAGAATGATATACTATTTTAGTCCTTTTTTGAACCCATGAAAATGTCAATTACATTTTCAACAGTATATTTTACTTTATCGAATAAAACCTGAATTTTTGAATAGAAATCTTCTTTTTCCTGTGAAGCATACTCATCATTTAAGTTCAAATCTATATATACATGTTGATCAGGCCTTGGTTTATTCATATCCAATTTTGTTTCTGCAGTTATCCTTATGTCATTTATATTACATGCTCTATCAAGTTCAGCATACAAAGAAGAATTAAGCGCAGTTTTTTCACGCAATTCGTTATTCATTGATGTAATATCATAATTTAGATTAATCATTTCGCCATATCTGTAAATAATTACAAACAAGGCTGTGAATACAAGCATAAGCAATATCACAGCCTTCATTTTATTGAATATTTTCTTTTCGTTTTTCTTTTCAATTTCCATTTATTATCCAAATAATGATTTTAAGTAAAATAAGAGTCCAATACCTAATAGTACAATAATCTGCCAGGTCAAAGACCTACCGGTTGTAAAAGGGGGAATTTTTACAACCGGTTCTTCATCTTTAGTGTTTAATGATTCTTGAGTGTTTTTACGCTAATCGCGTTTTATCTTTAGTGTTTATCTAAAAGTTCTCTCTAAAACTCTCAGTTTGGAACTTCTTGATCTGTAATTCTTTTGTGTTTCTTCACTTTTCGGTACTAATGGTTTTTTTACAATTAATTTATGTTGTGCTACTTTATTACATACACATACCGGAAAGGATTTTGGACATGTACAGGGTGCGATTAATCCATTGAAAGATGTTTTAACAATCCTGTCTTCTAACGAATGAAACGTAATTACTGCCAGTCGTCCACTACTCTTTAGTGCAAATGCTGCCTTAGGAAGCATTTCTTTTAAAATATTGAGCTCATCATTTACTTCAATCCTTATGGCTTGAAATGTTTTCCGCGCAGGATGTTTGCCATTAAATCTTTCTTTCACAGGATATGCTTCCTTAATTATATCCGATAACTGGCTAGTAGTAGTTATCCTGCAATTTTGTCTTTTGTGCATTATAGCTTCTGCTATTCTTCTTGCGTTCTTTTCCTCTCCATATTCATATAGAATACGGATAAGTTCATCTTTAGTGTAATTATTTACCACATATTCTGCGGTTTTATCCTTTGTTTGATCCATTCTCATATCTAATGGTCCATCATTATGATAAGAGAACCCTCTTTCTTCGTTATCCAGCTGGTATGACGAGACACCCAAATCGATAAGTATTCCGTCTGCTCCTTCTGGACAATATTCCTGTATTATCTTATCAATGTTCACGAAATTCTCATGTAATACTATGAATTTCGTTTTTCGATTGTACTTTCCGAGTCTTTCTTTTGTGGTTTCACATGCTTTGATATCCTGATCACAGGAAATTAGCAAACCATCCTCGTTTAATCTTTCGTATATTCTTACTGAATGTCCTCCACCACCTGCGGTACAATCAATGTAAGTTCCTCTTTTGTCAATATTCAGATATTCTATACATTCATCGGCCAATACCGATTCATGTGAATATTCTTTCATTACGCTAAAGGTATTTCCTCAAGAATTGCAGCAACATTATCCGCATATTCTTGAGCTTGTTCTTCTGAAATTACTGAGTCATCAGGTATAACAGAAAAATATGATTCCTTGTTCCATATCTCTACTCTGTTGTTATATCCGAGTAATACAGCTTCTTTGCCTAAATTAGCATAATTTCTTAATTCTATAGGAATAAGTACTCTGTTCTGACTGTCAAGTTCTGTATCTTTTCCGCTTGCAGAAAGTAGTCTTACATATACAGCTTTATTTCTGTCTTTTGCGGCAATTCTTGCAGCTGATTCAATAATATTCTCCCAATCTTTTCTTGTGTACAGATATAGGATTTTCAAAGTACTATCTACGCTTTTAGCTATAACAAATTTATCTCCAAGTACTTCTCGCATGGATACAGGAAGAACGACTCTGCCCTTATCATCTACCCTATGTGTAAATTCTCCATACATTGCCATCTGTTTTCTCCAGTGCATTTTATACCACTTTGGCACCACTTTGTTACCACTTGACTACATTTTACACTCCATCTCTGCATGTGTCAACATCTTTTTTTAATTTTTATGTTTTTTTATAAAAAAATAACACTTAAAAAAGTGTTGTTCATAATAAATCATACATTAATTAAATATCTAGATTCTTTTAACCTGATCTCTGCGAATAGAAGCGGATATTATTATACCTATCATTGCAAAGCAACCAATCATATTTGTACCTCCAGCAGATATGAATGGTAGAGGTATTCCGGTTACGGGCATAAGTTCGATATTCATCCCTATATTTTCTATAAAATGAAAAGCTATCATAGCAGCCATCCCCGCTACAATAAATTTTCCATAATAACTGGAACATTTTGATGCTATATATATGCATCTTATAATTATAAAAAAAGCCAGTATCACAATTGCTGAACACCCTAAAAATCCCATTTCTTCTCCTATAGCTGAGAAAATAAAGTCAGATTCTTTTACAGGGATACCATTGCCTTGAGTTTGTATACCATTAAATAAACCTGCTCCTTTCAGTCCTCCACTACCTAATGCGACTATGGATTTTGATGTCTGATACCCTGCTCCCGAAGGATCATAAGTCGGATCTATAAATACTCTGATCCTGTTCTTCTGCCATCCATCCAAAAACATCCACACAATTGGTAGTGAAGCTGCCAAAACTGCTACAGATATTAAAATGTATCTATACTTTACTCCGTATACAAATATTATTATGGCAAATGAGAATGCAAAAACAGTTGCTGTACCCAAATCAGGCTGCAACAGTATAAGTCCAATAGGCAATAATCCCGAAATTGCAATGAAAATTAACCTTTTTAATGAAAATTCTTCTTTAAGTAATTCAAACTGTGACGGCAGAAACATCATATAGGCTACTTTCATCAGTTCTGAAGGTTGGAAACTAAAAACTCCAAATAAGTCAATCCAGCTATTTGAGCCTATATTAGGATCATCTCTACCATATCCGAAAGGAATAACATAAATAAGCATTAGAAGACCGATAATATAAAATACTATTCCCCAATATCTTAAAAATGAATAATCGATTATTGAAAAACCTAAGCATAAAAACAATCCCAATGCAATACTGAGCATCTGTGTTTTTAGTATTGAAGGGCCTGAATTCATTGTATCAACGATGCTTGGCATAGCGATAATTCCTATTGTAGTCAGCGCAAGAACTAATCCTAAAAGGATATAGTCGAATTTCTTAAAGAAAGTCTTTATGCTTATCTTATTGAACATTAACATGCCTTTCATAAGTTAGGATATAGTACACCTTATTACAGTATATCCTATTGTGTTTTTTCACTCAATAGTTTTGATTTCATAATTGCTCGAATCTCATAGTTTACAGTAATAACACATTCACATTCAACAATACGATTATTGCGTGAAACAACTTCTGCATCTGCAATCATTATCTCTTCATTTCTGACTGCTCTTTTGTAGATTATACTATTTTCAACAGACACACATACCGGACCATAGCTATTGGCAGCCATAGCGCATGTAAAATCCGCTAAAGAGTAAATTACGCCTCCTTGGCATAGCTCAACACCATTTAAATGTTCTTTTCTTACTTGCAAGGATGCTTTAGCTCTTCCCTCATTAATGCTGTTTATATTGATTTTTAGAATTTCAGTTGCAAACTTATCTGCTCTAAATCTATTGTAAATATTCTCTAGCATCTTACTTTTGCTTGGTATTCCTTTAAAAGCATGTTCATTATCTTATCCATTGCTTTATTTACCTCGTCTTCCTCCAGTGTTCTGTCTTTTGACCTGAATGTAAATGAATATGATAGACTCTTACTACCTTCTTCTATCTGTCCTCCTGTATAGACATCAAACAATGCCACATCCTCAAGTATCTCTTTTACTGTATTCTTTGCGGTTTTTATAATATCAGCTGATAAAATATCTCTATCTACAATAATAGATAAATCTCTTGATGATGAAGGATATTTTGGTAATGGTCTGAACGAGCGTACGAAATTCGTATTATCAATTAGCATTGCGACATCCATTGTTAAAATATATGAATCTTCAGGTGCATCAAATTCTGCAGATACTGAGTAATCAATTTGGCCGAATGTACCTATTATCTTATCATTTAGCAATATATCTGCACATCTTCCCGTATGATATACATTGTTAGTTCTGTTTGCTACATACTCAGCATTATTTATGCCAAGACATAGCAGTATATTTTCTGCAAATCCTTTAAGATCATAAAAGTCGCATGATCCGAATAATCCTATAGTAATAACCTCTTTTTCTTCAGCTAACAATGCAGCCTGATGGTATGTTTTTGATATTTCAAAGAATCTTCCTTGTTTTATATTTCTGTTTACATTGTATGACATAACTTTCAGCATACTTGGCAATGTAGTTGTCCTCATAACCGAATAATCTTCACCTAAAGGGTTTTTTATTTTCATACAGTCTCTTAGCGGATCATCTTGGCTTAATCCAAGCTTATCGAAATTTTTTGGACTAATAAATGAATATGTCATTATCTCGTTAAGACCGCATGATATAAGTGTGTTGTGAATAGCTTTTTTCACATTCTGACTATGGGTTCTGACTCCCTGTGTTACTGACTGTCCTAATGATAAAGAAGGAATTATTTTGTTGTATCCATAAAATCTAGCTACTTCTTCTGCTATATCTGCACAGCATGTAATATCAGGCCTGTATGTAGGGACAGTTACATAATAATCTTTTTCTTTTTTGTCAATTTTCATACCAAGCCTTGTTAATATCGCTTTCATTTCCTCAAGCGAGATATCCGCACCTAGTAAATTGTTAACTTTCTGATTGTCTAATTTTATACTTACTAGTACAGGAAGATTATTATTTACATCCACTATTCCCTTAACTACTTTGCCTGCGTTAAGTATTTCAACAAGTTCACAAGCTCTATTTATTGCATATAATGCATTGTTTGCATCTAGTCCTTTTTCGAAAAGTGATGAAGAATCAGTACGCATGCCTAGTTTTTTAGCACTAATTCTCACATTTGATGAGCTAAACATTGCTGACTCGAAAAGCACTGTCTTTGTATTACTATTTACTTCGCTGTTCATTGCGCCCATAATACCTGCAACTGCGACTGCTTTTTTTGTATCAGATATTACTAATATGGAATCATCAAGTATTTTTGTCTTTTCGTCAAGCATGACAACCATTTCATCAGGTTTTGCCCGTCGGACATTTATTGTATTACCTTCAATATATTCCAAGTCAAATGCATGCATAGGCTGGCCGAGTTCAAGCATTACATAATTGGTTATATCAACAATGTTATTAATAGGCCTAACTCCTGCGTTTCTTAGCCTTATCCTCATCCATTCAGGGGAAGGTTTTATGTTTACATCAGTAATAATTCTTGCACAGTACCTTGAACAAAGATCCTCTGCATCTATATTAACTTTTATATAGTTATTAACAATCCCTTGACCTTCCTCCTTAATTATAGGAGCATTATCTTTAAACGGTTTTTTCAAAGCAACAGATGCTTCCCGAGCAATACCTTTTATACTATAACAATCTTGTCTGTTCGGTGTAATTTCAAATTCTACTGCATAATCATCGAGTCCTGCATACTCTTTTATATCCATACCCAATGGAGTATCCTCTTTTAAAACCCATATCCCATTATCACATGCATCCGGATAATCGTGTTTAGTAAGATTAAGTTCCTGGATTGAACACATCATGCCTTCTGACAATTCCCCTCTGAGTTTGCCTTTTTTGATTGTAACCTTTTTTGGCAGTGTCGCATTATCAAGCGCTATGGGTATAATCTGACCGATCTGAACATTTGGTGCTCCTGTTACTATCTGCAATATCTGATTTTTAACATCAACAGAAGCTATTTTTAGATGATCAGAATTTGGATGGTCTCTCAGTGTAAGTATTTTTCCAGTCACTACGCGAGAAATTTCTTCCCCCACTTGGCCATAACCCTCTACTTTCGTTCCAGTCATAGTCATAAGATCACAAAAATCCTTTACCTCATAATCTATATCGACAAAATCCTTTAACCATTTAATTGGTGCTATCATTTTCCACCTCCTAAAATTGAGATAAAAATCTCATATCGTTTTCATATAGCAATCTAAGATCATTTATGCCATATACTGCCATAGCTGTACGCTCAACTCCTAAACCAAATGCAAAACCACTATATACATCAGGATCAATACCACAGTTTCGTAGCACATTTGGATGAACCATACCAGCTCCTAAAATTTCAATAAATCCTTCATTTTTACATACAGGACAACCTTTTCCTTTGCATACCCAGCAGCTTACATCCACCTCAGCGCTAGGTTCGGTAAATGGAAAGTAATGAGGACGCAAACGGATTTCCGTAGTTTCACCAAATAATTCTTTTGCAAAAAGCTTTAATGTAGCAATAAGGTTACCCATCGTAATACCCTTATCTACAACTAAGGCTTCCACTTGGTGGAAAATCGGAGAATGAGTAGCATCGACTTCATCAGCTCTATATACGCGTCCAGGACAGATAATCCTGATAGGTGGAGCATTTTTCTCCATTACCCTTGCTTGAACAGGAGAGGTCTGTGTCCTTAGTAATGTTTCTGCGTCAAAATAGAAAGTATCCTGTTCATCTTTTGAAGGATGATTTTCAGGAGTATTAAGCTGATCGAAGTTATAGTGTACCGATTCTATCTCCGGACCTTCTGCAATCTGATAACCTAAACCAATAAATATATCCTCTATCTTTCTTATTACCTGAGTCAAAGGATGAGTATGGCCTATTTGAATTCTTTTCCCAGGCATAGTTACATCAAGACGTTCTTTATCCAGTCTTTGTTTCATAAAAGTACCAGCAATTATTTTTTCAGCATTTTCAAACAATTCATTTAATTTCTCACGAGCTTCATTTGCAGCTTTTCCTGCTGCAGGGCGATCTTTAGGATCAAGAGTACTCATGCTTCTTAAAATCTGAGTAAGCTCTCCTTTTTTTCCAAGATACTGAACTTTAAGTTCCTCAATTTTTTTCATATCTTTTGCTGCAGATATCTCGTTTTGAGCAGTTGTTAACATTTTATCAAGCTGTAACATCCCTTTTCTCCTCCATAAATATAAAATGAGCCTTCATCCCAACAGGGTGAAAGCTGATTCAAACCATGAGACTACACATCCAACAATGCTAGGGACCTTTATCGGTGTCCTGCCGTTCCGGCTTACTTAAGCTTCTGCCGAACAACTCCAAAAGGAACTTCCCCAGACAGTCTTGCACGATGCTCTCAGCCTTGACACCGTTTCTCTGTAAGAAAACAAGTAAGGGTACTTTCTTTCTTCATAGTATTTACCGTATTTTATCATATTATCAACAAAATTCAATATCATATTTAATTTTTTACCTTTTACTTGATTTAATAATATTTAAAAACACTTAAAACAGGTGCTTCAAAGCTTTCTGAACGCAAAAACCACCCGAAGGTGGCTTTCACGGTTCATTACAAGTTATACATATACATTAATTAATTATGAGGTTATTCAATAAATTACTCCTTGTGCAATCATGGCTTCCGCAACTTTTATAAAACCTGCCATATTTGCTCCTGCTACCAAATCACCTTCGACTCCGTATGCTTTAGCGGTATCATTAACATTATTAAAAATTCCTTTCATTATTGCTTTTAAACGCTCATCAACTTTTTCAGCTGACCAGCTGTACCTTACGGAATTCTGACTCATTTCCAGACCCGATGTCGCTACACCCCCTGCATTTGCTGCTTTAGCAGGACCGAATAATACTTTATTTTTTTGAAGGTACTGTATTGCTTCAGGCGTGCAAGGCATATTTGCACCTTCACAAACAGCTATTACATTATTGCTAACAAGAATTTTAGCATCTTCAACATCCAGTTCATTTTGCGTAGCACAAGGTAGAGCTATATCACAAGGAATTATCCATGGACGTAATGATGGATAATATATAGATCCCTTTACTATTTTTTCATACTCAGATATCCTCTTCCTATCTACTTCTTTTAGTTTCTTCAGTACATCAAGATTAATCCCATTAGGATCATATATAAATCCGTCACTATCACTAGCTGTAACAGGTATTCCCTTTAACTGATATATCTTTTCAATAGCGTATATAGCCACATTACCAGAACCTGAAACTGCGACTTTCTTATTCTCAAATGAATCATTCTTTATAGTCTTAAGCATTTCATCTGTAAAATAACATAATCCGTATCCAGTTGCTTCTTTCCTTACAAGTGAACCGCCATATGCTAATCCTTTACCTGTCAGAACGCCAGTAAACTCATTTGCTAATCTTTTATACTGTCCGAACATATACCCAATTTCTCGTGCGCTAGTTCCTATATCACCTGCAGGAACATCAAGATTAGGACCTATATGCCTATATAGTTCAGACATGTATGCCTGGCAGAATCTCATTATCTCCATATCAGATTTGCCCTTAGGATCAAAATCCGATCCACCTTTACCCCCTCCCAAAGGAAGCCCTGTAAGGCTGTTTTTGAATATCTGTTCGAATCCTAGAAATTTTAATACTGATGCATTAACAGATGGATGGAGTCTCAATCCCCCTTTGTATGGTCCGATTGCTGAATTAAATTGCACTCTATAGCCTTTATTGACATTTATTTTATTATCATCACTCACCCATGTGACCCTAAAAGTTATCATTCTTTCAGGTTCAGTAATACGTTCCAGAATCGCATTCCTTTCATATATGTCATTTTTTTCTATAATCGGGGAAATAGTTTCAAAGACTTCTCTTACTGCTTGATGAAACTCTGGTTCATTAGGATTTCTATTTATCACCTGTTCATATGCTTTTGCAATATAAGGATTTGTAAAATTCATTTTTCAAATACTCCCATTTAAAATATATGCTTTTTTGCATATTATTCATCTACAAAAAATCATTTTGATTATATTAACACATACACAAACATTATTCAATATTTTTTTAAAAAAAAACAGAGTTTACACAACCCTGTTTTATTTAATAACAACCAATTATAATCAACCGAAAAGTGATATAAGTACACCTGCAGCAATAGCAGAACCAATAACGCCAGCAACATTTGGTCCCATCGCATGCATTAAAAGGAATATGCCTGGGTTTTCCTCTTGAGCGACTTTTTGTGATATTCTTGCAGCCATTGGCACTGCTGAAACACCAGCTGATCCTATAAGAGGATTTATTTTCTTTTTACTGAATAAATTCATAAGTTTCGCAAATAACAACCCACCTATCGTACCAAAAACAAATGCAAGTACTCCTATGCCTAGAATCTTTAATGTTTCTGCTTTCAAAAAATTCTCAGCAGTTGCGGTCGCACCAACTGCAAGACCTAAGCATATTGTTATGATGTTTATAAACTCATTTTGCAAGGTCTTAGACAATCTTTCCGTTACCCCACTTTCCTTAAGAAGATTTCCAACCATCAACGATGCAACAAGAACCGCTGCACTTGGAATAAGAAAAGCTACTACTATCGTGACTAGTATCGGAAAAATAATTTTTTCAGTTTTAGTAACCGGACGAAGCTGTTCCATTACTATAGCTCTCTCCTTCTTAGTTGTTAGCAGTTTCATAAATGGAGGCTGTATAACTGGAACCAAAGCCATATATGAATATGCTGCTACTGCTATAGCTCCTAACAGATGTGGTGCTAGAATAGATGCTGTATATATAGCTGTAGGCCCATCAGCACCTCCGATTATGCCAATCGCACCGCCTTCTGCAGGGGTAAATCCTACAAGTGTTGCAAGATAATATGCTAAAAAGATACCTAACTGAGCTGCTGCGCCTAATAAAAAACTCTTTGGGTTTGCAATCAGCGGACCGAAATCTGTCATTGCACCAATACCCATGAAAATTAATGGTGGGAATAATCCGGATTTAATACCTATGTATAAAATATCTAAAAGCCCGCCATTTCGCAAAACATCTCCATAGTTAATATTTTTCATATCCGCCCATAATTCCGGGTGATAGACATTCGATCCAGGCAAATTTGTGGCTAACATACCAAATGCAATAGGAATCAAAAGTAGCGGTTCGAATTTTTTAACAATACCAAGATATAGCAGCACAAGAGAGATAATTATCAACACACCCTGTTGCCATGTAATAATTGTAAATGCTGACTCATTATATAAATCTTTTAAAATTTCTAATAACATTTTAATACCCGCCTTTATGCTTTTTTGCTTACATTTTCAATTCTACCAGCCTGGCTCCAGCTTGATGATGCTGAAGTTCTAATCAGAGGTTTAATAACAATATTGCATATATTCTTTATATTATTTTGTTGCATATAAGCTTCAATACTTGCTAATATAGATGCAATTACTTCATTGTCATCACTTGATATTTCCGCTATATATTCAACAGGTTCAGGTTCTTCAATAATAGTCTGTGTATTTTTCACACTTCTTTTGGACATAATTTTTGAGAAAATTATGATTATTCCTGTCAGCAGAAACATCCCCATGATTACTACTAGAAAGCCTGTTATCGTCTGCAATAATGAATCTGACATAGTACACCTCCAATTTGCTATCTAAGCAAATATATAATAAATTCTTAATAAAGTCAATTAGATAATGGCTCTTTAACTAGCGCAAGGTTATGATACCTAACGGTTAGTATAATTATAAAATAGGTTTTGGATAAACAAATACATATCATAAGAAATAAATTTTTCATTCAATTTTTAGGTGTTAAAAATTAGTGCTCCTTATATGACAGATCCTTGTTGTTAAAAATATGTTCAGAAATTTCTTTCCCATGTTGCCTTTTTATAATAACATTACCATCTTGATTAACTATTGAAAAAGCACCATATTTCAGCAAGTCATCCTTATGTCTTTTATTCATTATGGATGAATACATATTAAACACCTGCATATCAACTCTTTCCCAGGGATAAGTTCTGCGGTTAAATGGATCCTTTAATCCTTGACTCCCCGCTTCATCAGCATAATATATAGAAGGTATGCCAGGAAGGCACATTAGAAGATTTAAACAAAAATGTAATCTTTTCAAAGCTATATCATATTCCTTTTTATTCAGTAAAACATTTTTCTGTTGTAGTCTTGGCAGGTTTTCAAAAGAACTTTTTCCTCCCAAAACTGATAAAATCCTTGAAACATCATGTGTACTTAACATGTTCATTAGACATTCAAATGATTGTAATGGATAATTTTCTCTGATAATCTCAATTTGTCTGACAAAGCACTCAGCATTAATGCTACCAAGCGCATAATTAATTATCGCATTTCTATACGGATAGTTCATAACACTGTCCAGTTCATATCCATATAAGTATTCTCTTTTTGCTCCGTAACTGTATTTGTTGCTTGCATCTTCCCAAACTTCACCAATGAGCACAGCTTCAGGGTCAAAACTTTTAAGCGTTTTTCTTAATTCTTTAATAAAAATATCAGGAAGCTCGTCTGCAACATCTAGCCTGAATCCCTTGACACCTAAAGAAAGCCATTGTTCAATTGAATCAAATACGTGACTCATGAATCCTGGGTCAGTTTCATTAGTATTTGGTAGAGTTTCAATACCCCACCAGGAATCATATGTGCCGTCTTCGTTTATAGAATACCAGTTTTTGTATTGTGAGTGAGGATTGTTAAAAGCTCCGCCTTTATTGAAAGTTTTATTCTTATCAAAATATATGCTGTCACTTCCTGTGTGAGAAAATACCATGTCAAGAATAATATATATGTCTCGCTTTAAAGCTTCATTGCATAATTCGTGTAAATCTTCTTTTGTTCCTAGGGTATCATCAATACTCATATAATCAGCTGAATCATACCGATGATTTGAATAAGCCAGATAAATAGGATTCAAGTATATAACACCGACTCCCAATGATTTAATATAATCCAGCTTCTTTATTATCCCTTGTAAATTTCCTCCAAAAAAGTCTGAACATTCCATAGTTTTGCTAGGAAAATCCTGCTCTATATAAGGGTCCTCGTACCAGTCAGAATGATAAATTCTTTCCCAGTATGGGCTTTTTATAATCGATTCTTTATAAAATCTGTCTGGAAATATCTGGTACATAATTCTGCCTTTTATCCAGTCAGGTGTACTGTACTCATCATATACGGTAATCTGGTAATCTAAAGGATCTTTATGATATTTAGTACCTTCTCCTTGATAAGTATCCGGTTGATTACCATAAAAAACTGTGTGATAAGGTGTAGATATGACAAAATGATAGTGCATTAGGCCTGGTTTTGGCAAAGCTTTGGTTTTAATGGTGAATATTGACAAATCTTGTATAAGATTTTCCAGCTGCATTTGATATTTTCTTCTATTAATAATAATATAAGCAGTTACAGGAGCATCACATCTGACATCAAGGCGAAATTCAATAATTGAATTGCTCTGCACAGCTCCAAATAAAGATTTATATGTTATATCCCGGCTATTGAAATATATTTCCAGCATTATTTAAGTTTCCAAATTTTCTTGTTGTAGTTTGCTATACTTATGTCTGAGGAAAACCGCCCGCTTTGTGATACATTTATAAGCGCTTTTTTATTCCATTCAAATCTGTTATTGTAATCTTTGATCATTTTATCATGTGCTTGCTTATATGATTTGAAATCACCTAATATTAGATATTGGTCACTCATGCCATGCTTACTTGAAACAAGTGATTCATAAATCTCCTTGTAAAGATTAAGTCTTTCAGGATTTAACGAACCGTCTATAAGCATGTCCAATGCTGTTTTTAGTATAAAATCCTCATTTACATATTTCATTGGGTCATATTGCCCTGTCTTATATATCTGCTGAACAGTATTTGCATCATATCCAAAAATGTAGATATTTTCCACACCAACACTTTCATGTATCTCGACATTAGCTCCATCCATCGTTCCAAGAGTAAGAGCACCATTCATCATAAACTTCATGTTGCCTGTCCCGCTTGCTTCTTTTGAAGCTGTTGAAATCTGTTGCGATATGTCAGAAGCAGGGAAAATAATCTGTGCTAGTGATACTGAATAATTCTCCAGAAACACTACTTTTATTTTATCCATAACCCTTGGATCATTATTTATTTTTTCAGCAACATCATTTATAAGCTTAATTATTGTCTTAGCTCTGTTATACCCAGGTGCTGCTTTTGCTGCAAAAATACAAGTTACTGGAGTTAAATCTTTGAACTTATCAGGATCAGATAAAATCTGTAAATAATCATAGAGTATTCTAATTACATTCATTAACTGCCGTTTATACTCATGAAGCCTTTTTACCTGTACATCAAAAATTGAATCTTCACTTACTGTAATGCCAGTAGTCCGCTTAATATATTTAGCTAACTTACGCTTATTGAGCTTCTTGATTTCATCAAACTTTTCTAAAAACTCATTATCGTTAATATATTTTTTTAGTTCGATTAGCTGTACAGGATCACTTATCCAATCATTACCTATCTTTTCCGTTATGAGTTCAGTTAGCATAGGATTTGACAGCATCAACCATCTTCGATGAGTTACCCCATTAGTGACATTGGTAAATTTTGATGGGAAAACAGCTGAATAATCCTTGAATGTCTCATCCTTAATAATTTGTGAATGTAGCTGAGAAACACCATTAACAGAATACGAGCCTGCTATGCACAATGGAGCCATAGCAATCTGACCGTATGCGATAATCGCTATTTTATGTATATCTGCTCTTTTATGAGGAAAATCACGGTGAACCATAGCACAGAAACGCTCGTTTATCTCTTTCACAATACTATATATCCTTGGCAGTATCTGGATAAATAGCTGCTCAGGCCATTTTTCAAGCGCTTCAGCCATAATGGTATGATTAGTATAAGCAAACATCCTGCTGGTTATATCCCATGCTTCATCCCAACCTAATCCTTGTTCATCCATTAGAATCCTCATTAGTTCAGGTATTGCTAAGGCCGGATGTGTGTCATTAATATGAATCACAGCTTTTTCTGGTAACTTATCCAAAGGAAGATTAGTTTTTAGAAAACGAGAGACTATCATCTGCATAGTAGCAGAAACGAAGAAATAATGCTGTTTCAATCTAAGTGACTTGCCTTCGTAATGCTTGTCTTCTGGATACAGTATATGTGATAATACTTCTGCCATTTCTCTTTCTTCAATAGCTTTTAAATACTCTCCTCTATTGAAGCTCGCCATATCTATACGCTTTGGTGATACTGCTTTCCAAAGCCTTAATGAATTTATTCTATTATTCATGTACCCGATAATGGGCATATCATATGGTACAGCTAATACAGTCGAATAACCGCTGTGTACGAATCTAAGCTTGTCACCTTCCCATGATTCACTTATCTGGCCTCCAAAATGCACTTCAACTTTTTCTTCCAGTCTTTCAATTTCCCACACATTCCCATCTTCAAGCCATGTATCAGGATACTCTACCTGTTGTCCGTCAATAATCTTCTGTCTGAATAAACCGTATTCATAACGAATACCACAACCCTGTGCAGGCAGATCCAGTGTCGCTAATGAATCCATGAAGCATGCTGCCAAACGTCCTAATCCGCCATTGCCCAGTCCGGCATCCGGTTCTTTTGATGCTATGCTGTCAAAATCCAAACCTAGCAGTTTGCATGCCTCCTGATATTCTTTTTGCCTACCAATATTTAGAATGTTATTAGATAGTGCTCTACCCATAAGAAATTCTATTGACAAGTAATACACCTGCTTATTATCTTTAGTAAAATCTGAAGAAGACCATTTGTCCATTATTTCATTTTTTACTGTTATTGCAAATGCCTTGTATAACTGATTCTGTGTCGCATTATCAATTGTTTTACCAAATGACCTGTTTAAGGTCTCGTTAATCTGACGTATTACTTTATTTTCTTTATTGAGTTTATTATCCAAATAAATATACTCCTTTACCAATCAAGTATTATATACAAAAATCTTAATATTTACAATATGATTAGTCTTTGTCAAAAATATCCTTTAAAAATTCGAGGGAATCTTTAGCCTGAAGATCCATCATTTCTTCAGTAGCTTTATTTGACAAATCTCTCCAAACTTTGATATCGCTGCCGACTTTTCCTCCGCATAAAACAAATGGTTCCATAACGACAGCTTCACTGTAATTAATATTATGCAATGCTTTTCCTATTTTTTTCCAATCAATTATATGCCCCTGTCCGGGAAGACGCCTATTGTTTTCTCCTACATGAAAATGACCTAACAAACCTTTTGTACTTAATATAGCCTCTTCCATATCATCCTCTTCCATATTCATATGATATGTATCAAGCATTACTTTTACATTTTTTTTATCAACTTGTTTTACAAATTCCATACACTCAGAAGCTGTATTAATAAGAAATCCCTCATGTCTGTTTAATGCTTCCATACATACATTAATTCCATAATCAGCAGCCAGATCAGCTAATTGCCGGACACCTTTAACTGCTCTTTCCCAATCATTTAGTTTATCAACAGGCTTGTTAAAATCCACCGGCCAGTAATAGTAAAGTCCGCCTCCAACTGTACTTATATCCAATGCATACAAAACTTTAAACACTTTATTCCAAAATATTAACGTATCAGAAACTACAGAAAAATCTTCAGCTGCGATATTTTGTGAAGGCTTTGGACCATATCCGGCAGTAAGTTTAATACCGAAGCTGTTCTTGACAGCCTTAAGCTGTTCAACTTCTTTCTTTTCCATAACATCCAGCGAAGCACAAGATATTTCAAGTATATCGAATCCCAACAAAGCAGCTTTTTGAATATATCTGGTATAATCTGCGCCCCACTGCTTTTCCCAGAATGCATAATAAATACCAAATTTCATAATTACTTTATAGTCCTTTCATATACATCAATATATTGTATAGCAGCATTTTCCCATGAAAAGTCCGTTTTCATCGCTCTTTTAACAAGTTTAAGCCATTTTTCCTGATCTTTATAAGTCTGACATGCAAGAAAAACTGTATGAGCCATTTCATGAGCGTTGTAATTTTGGAACAAATACCCATTTCCTGTTTCTTTTTGTGGATCATACTGCGTGACAGTGTCGCGTAGTCCCCCGACTGCCCTAACTATAGGAATAGTTCCATACCTCATTGCTATCAGCTGGCTGATTCCACATGGTTCAGAAAGAGAAGGCATCAGAAACATATCTGCTCCAGCATATATCCTTCTTGCCATTTGTTCATCAAACCTTATCAGTGAAGCAACTTTACCATAATACCTTGTATGAGCATCTTCAAAAAAGCTTTCATATTGCTCTTCACCTGTACCTAGAACTATAAACTGTATATTAAACGACATCAAATCATCAAACACTCTTCTTACAAGATCTAAACCTTTTTGTGATACCAATCTTGTTACCATAGCTACTATAGGAGCGTTATCATTAATATCCAGATCCAGTTGTTTTTGAAGGCTTTTCTTGTTTTCCTTTTTTTTCTCAAGATCACGTATGCCATAATTTGAATATATGTTTTTATCAGTTTTCGGATCATATTCTTGTGCATCAAGGCCATTTACAATACCGTACAGATCGATAATTCTCGTATTTATTACCCCATCAAGATTTTCCCCAAAAAATGGGTTTCTTATTTCCTCTTTGTATGTGTTGCTGACAGTCGTTATCTTGTCGGAATATACTAATCCTGCTTTCATAAAGTTTACTCTTCCAAAGAACTCCAGTTTATCTAGGGACATATAGTCCATTGAAAGGCTGAAAAGGTCAGTGAGAACTGATGGTTCAAATATACCCTGGTATTTAAGGTTATGTATTGTAAATACAGTTTTTATATCATCATAAAAACCTTCGTACTCCTTCTTCCCTATATACTGTTCTTTTAAAAGCAACGCAATCATTGCTGTCTGCCAGTCATTAAGATGAAGGATATCAAAAGTGACATTAAGAAGCCTTATGGACTCAAGGACCGCTCTATTAAAAAAAGCAGTTCTCTCAGCTTCATAATCACCATAACTGTAGATTTTATCTGAACCGAAATAGAATTCATTGTCTATGAAATAAACAGTTATTCCTTTATGAATGATATAGAATATTCCTGCATACTGTTTTCGCCAGCCAACAGTCACAATTGTGCTTGTAAGAAATTTAGCTTCATATTTCCACTTATCCCTGATACTCTTATAATATGGCATCATTATTGCAGTATCATGTCCCTTTTGCGCAACAGCATATGGTAATGCTCCTATCACATCGGCAAGACCGCCAGCTTTTGCAAAAGGAGTGCCTTCTGTTGATACATATAGAATCTTCATCACACTATCGCTCCTTTATTAATAAGAATGAGATAGGATTCCTGTCCTGTCAGGCGGATATCCTGTCTTATTATAACCTCTTTATCCAATATAACATGCTCAAGTATCGCATTTTCCTGTACTTCGGAATTCTGCATAATAATCGAATCGGATATTTTTGCACCTTTTTCGATCTTTACTCCCCTGAATATTATGCTATTTTCAACGCACCCGTTTATCACGCATCCATCTGCAATTAGAGAATTTTTAACAACAGCTGAATCCATATATTTCGAAGGAGCTTCATCTTTTACTTTTGTATATATAAGACCTGGTTTAAAGAAGAGCTTCTCCCTTATCTCCTTTTCCAAAATCATCATGTTAGCTTGATAATAAGTTTTTATGGAATCAATCCTCGCTACAAAATCCTTCGTAGCATACCCAATCATCCTTATATGGTCAATTCTTCTGGAAAATATTTCGCTTAAACTACCCTTTTCTGATGTAGCAAGCCCATCGCGTATCAGATATATAAGGAATTCCTTATTTATAATATAGATATCCAATGAAATTTTATTACTTTCATTTGTTGATGAATATGCTTTTACCTGTGTTATTCTGTCTTCTTGGTCGGTCTTTATGAAAAATCTGTTTTTTAATCCGCTAATCTCGCCTTTTGGCTCCAGGTTCTGGTAAAAAATGGTTACAATTGCGTTAGAGTGAATATGCTTTTCAAAAGCATCATCGAAGTTCAGATTACAGATTAAATGACTTTTGGATAATACAACGTATTTTTGAGGAGATTTCTCAAGAAAATCCAAAGCTCCTGCAAGATCTGAAAGATCTCCGTTTTCATTACTCATAGTCTCTCTAGATGAATATGGAGGTATTAGAAGAAGACCTCCAATCTTTCTATTCAAATCCCATTCTTTACCTGTTCCCAAATGATCCATTAGGGATTTGTAATTTCTCTGTGTAATTATTCCGACATTGGTTATTCCGGAATTAACCATTGATGATAATATAAAATCTATTATCCTGTATCTTGATGCTATAGGAACAGCAGCCAACGATCTTTTAGCTGTCAATGAGCTTAATCCTGCATCTGAACCTTCTCCAAATATTATTCCTAATGCTTCTTTCATATATTCACCTACTCCACCATAACATTTTTTGCAATATTTGATCCGGGTTCCACAATCAGATCAGATCCAATAAGCACAATACCGTCTGAACACATTTTTGAAGGGGTTTGCCCATCAATAGCATCTAAAACGCCAATTTTACTGTTTTCCATTATTACAGACCGTTCACCAATAATGGCTTTTTTTATTATGCAGTTTTCCTCAACAACAACAGATGGAAACAGCACTGAGTCTTCTACTATAGAATTTTTCCCAATTTTCACTCCACTGGAAATTATACTGTTTTTAACTTTACCGTATATTACGCTTCCTTCTGTTATCATGCTGTCCTTTATAACTGCTCCCGAAGCAGTGTAGTGAGGAGGCTGGATAGCATTCTTTGAGTAAATCCTCCAACCCTTATCAAATAGATTCATGGCAGGCCTTTTGTGTAGCAGTTCCATATTCGCTTCCCAAAGGCTGTAAATGGTACCGACATCCTTCCAATACCCATTAAACTTATATGCGAACATTCTCTGTCCTTCATTAAGCATTGATGGTATAACATTTTTCCCAAAATCATTTGAAGAGCTATTATCCGCTTCATCTTTGATAAGATAGTTTTTTAAGACTTCCCACTTAAAAATATAGACACCCATGGAAGCCATATTGCTAACAGGATTTTTTGGTTTCTCATAAAAATTACTTATTCTCATGGATTTATCCGTTTCCATTATACCAAAACGGTCCGCCTGATCCCATGGAACCTTTATACAGGAAATAGTAGCATCCGCATTGTTCCGTATATGGAAATCTAGCATTTTTGTGTAATTCATTTTATAAATATGGTCTCCTGAAAGAATCAATACATTCCTAGGATTGAACATCTGTATAAAGTTCATATTCTGATAAATGGCATTTGCTGTTCCCTTATACCAGATTCCTGTTTCAGATTTCATATAAGGAGGAAGAAGATATACTCCTCCGAAGCTTCTATCCAAATCCCACGGTTGTCCGCTTCCAATATATGAATTTAATTCCAAAGGCTGATATTGTGTCAGCACGCCAACTGTATCAATATTGGAATTAGTGCAATTGCTTAGTGGAAAATCAATTATCCTATATTTTCCACCAAAATTCACAGCTGGTTTTGCAACTTTTTTTGTAAGTACCCCTAAACGGCTTCCTTGTCCTCCTGCCAGAATCAATGCTATACATTCTTTATTTTGCATATATCCTCCTAGTCTTTTTTTATATACAAAGCAGTTAATCCCTTTAAGTCTACACATATACTCGCTTTTAATCCGTCCCATGGTATATCCTGAGATATTAATTCTTTTTTAATGGGTTTTCCATAAACAGAATAATCTTCATCAGATGAATTCATAAGTATCTTATACTTACCCTTATACGGGACACCTATACGATATCCATTACGATCTACAGGCGTAAAATTAATAATTACAAGTATATCATTCTTCCCTGCTTTATCTCTTCTAATATAAGAAAGAACGCTGTCTGAATCAGCATCTGCATTAATCCATTTGAATCCTGTCCAGTCTCTTTCTTGTTCATAAAACGCTTTATGCTTCCTGTAAAACATATTCAAATCTTTCACAAATATTCTCAATTTTTTGTGTGACTCATAATCAAGCAGCATCCAGTCTAGTCCTGATTGATATCTCCATTCTATGAACTGAGCAAATTCACCGCCCATAAACATAAGTTTTTTACCAGGGTGAGACATGTAATATGCATAATATATCTTCAAATTAGAAAACTTTTCATTGTATGATCCTGGCATTTTCTCTAAAAGCGATTTCTTACCATGTACAACTTCATCATGAGATAGAGGAAGTATATAATTTTCAGAAAAAGCGTACACCATGGAAAAGGTAAGCTTATGGTGGTCATACTTTCTAAAAAGCGGGTCTTTTGAAATATATGATAAAGTGTCATTCATCCATCCCATATTCCATTTGAAGTTAAACCCTAATCCTCCATCACATACCCTTGCTGTCACATTTGGCCATGCTGTAGATTCTTCTGCTGCAAGAATTATATTCGGAAAATCCCTAAAAAGATTTAAAGATAAGGATCTTAAAAACTTCACAGCTTCAAGGTTTTCTCTTCCTCCTTTTTCGTTTGGAGTCCATTCACCTGCCCTTCTACCATAATCAAGATATAACATGGAAGATACAGCATCCACTCTTAAGCCATCTGCATGATATTCTTTCAACCAAAAATATGCTGAAGATAAAAGAAAACTGCACACTTCATTTTTTCCATAATCAAAAATCAATGTCCCCCATTCCTCATGATGTGCTTTTCTAGGATCGGAATATTCATACAGGCTAGTTCCGTCAAAGTTCGCTAGGCCGTATGAATCTTTTGGAAAATGAGCTGGTACCCAGTCAAGTATTACCCCAATATTATTCTGATGACAGCAGTCAATCAGGTATTTAAGCTGCTTTGGAGAACCGTATCGGCTGTTTGCTGCAAAATATCCCAAACACTGATACCCCCAAGACATATCAAAAGGATATTCCATGACAGGCATAAGTTCTATATGGGTATAACCCATATATTTTATATATGGTATTAATTCATTTACATACTCTTCGTACATATAATAGGTGTTATCGTCATGTCTTTTCCATGAACCTAAATGCATTTCGTATATATTGATTGGTTTATCATATAAGGGAGTATTATTACGTTTCTCAATCCAATCATTGTCATACCATATATAATCATCAATCATTGCGATTTTTGAAGCTGTATTTGGCATATGTTCAGCATAAAATGCATAAGGATCCGCTTTAAACAATTCCTCATTATCCTTTGTAAGTATTCTGAATTTATATCTGTCCCATTCTTTTGCATCAGGAATAAATATGCTAAAAATCCCATCACCTGATTGATTCATATTATGCGCGAATACATCCCAGTTATTAAAATCACCTACAACAGATACGAAAGCGGCATTAGGTGCAAACACTGAAAATTCACACCCATTATCCCTAAGGTGTGCTCCGAACATCCTGTATGCTTGGCATTGCGTCCCTTCATGGAACAAATGCATGTCAAAGCCGGAAATAATTTTCATGCTAACCTCTATTGATATTTTAACACAAAAAGAAGGAATAATACATACATATCCCTTCATAAAACATAAGAACTCAATTAGAATTTGAAAAATAATACCAACTGTATAATAGCTGCAAGCAAACCTGAAATCATCCCAATCCATGCGATGATTTTAATTACCATCATCTGTCTTTTACTAAATAATTCCATATATTTTTTCGCAGCAAGTATAATAAAGAGAAACATCAGACAAAGACACACAGCACTTGCTGCTGGTATGAAAATTTCAAATCCCAAGTACAGTATGCTGAATATAATACCAAGAACAGCCGATCCTAGAATAAGCCATATTAATATTTTTTTGTTTTTCTTCTCTTCCATTACATATCTACTAATCTCTTCAAGTTAGAGTAACCGCTTTCTATAGCTGAAAAAACATCTTCAATTCCTTCAAATTCAATTGAAAGCACATCGTTATATCCATATGCTTTTAGAACATTTATACACTGATGTAACGGGACATCCCCATGCCCTATTATTGATCCTCTCAAATAATTACCATGCTTAGTTAAAAACCATCCCCATCCAGGGTTCATGCAGTTTCCAGATTTTTGATGAAAATCTTTTGCATGCACATGGAATGCATATGGTGCAAGATCAGCTATACCTTCAACAGGATCCTGATCAACACATTTAAAATTTCCAATATCAATCAGAATACCGAAATTATCGTCATCTACTGCTTTATATATGCTTAAAACATCCTGGCTATGCTGGCAGTACTTTCCGTGATTCTCCACCATTGTACGTATATTCGCGCTCTTTGCGTACTCAGTCAGTATCTTGCATCCCTTTGCAAGCTTATCAAGATAACATTCTAAAGGACGTGCTTTTGGATCTTCTGCTCCAAAACCAAACGATGCATCATGCCTCATTTTTGTTACTCCAAGAACTGCAGCAATATCAATTTCTTTTTTGATCCTGTCTGTTTCGTTCTGCAGATTCCAGTCAGAACCTTTAATCAGGTCTGCACCTGTTGAGTAATTTGCGATTAATAGATTTATGTCATCACATGCTTTTTTTATCTCTTTAGCAAGCTCATATCTTTTTTGGTAAGTGTCTCCAGGAATTCCAGAGAATTCTATCGCATCAAAACCAAATTCCTTCGTCTTTTTAATAATGCTAAAAGAATCCATTAATCCTTTTCTTGCAAGTTTTTCATATGAATAAGAACTTATACCGATTTTCATTTACTCCTCCTATATTAATTTCCTTAAGAATGATACGGCATTTGCTATGTCTTTAGCAGGATCTTCACCAACCTCACGTTCAATTGTCAGAAAGCCTTTATAACCCGATTTCCTTAATGCTTCAAGATAAGTTGGAAAACCTACATCACCTTCTCCTAATGGAAGCTCAAGCCATTTTCTTTGTTTAGCAATTTCAGCATACCTCGGATCCAAAGCATATTTGCTTAGCATAATGCCATCCTTAGCATGTGTATGTACAATATACGGAGCAAGTATCGCTACTGCAGCTCTCGCATCATCATCAACGCACATTGTAAGATTTGCAGGATCAAAGTTAACTGCTATACCGGTACAGTCCAAATCATCTAATAACATCCTTAATACATGAGCTTTTTCTGGACCTGTCTCTATTGCAAACTTAACATTATGAGAGTCAGCATATTTACCTAACTCTAGGCATGCTTTATGTATCGTGATATATTTCTTATCATTCTTATCCTCGGGTACTGTTCCTATATGGGTCGTAACTACATTAGTACCCATTTTTACAGCAAGATCTACAATTTTTTTGGATCTTTTTATTCTTTCAATATTTACAATTTCATCGTCAAATGCTCCAATATCACCGCACAGTGCAGATAATTCCAGATGAGTATCATTTAATTGACGCATTATTTTCTTTATTAAATCATCTGGAGTATCATGTGAAAGTTCTCTGCCAGTTGCATAAATTTGAACTCCATCTGCGCCTAAAAAGGCTGCTTTTTCAATTGCTTTTTCAAGCGGGCATCTGAATGAATCCGTGATTACACCGATTTTAAAACTCATTTCTTTTTCCTCCTATACACATATTACTACTTAACTCCATAACTATTTGCTATCTTTATAGCTTCTTCAGCCTCTTTCTCGTTTTCAACACCCATATTAATATACAAACCTTTAGTCGAAATATTTTTAAGAACATTTTCTAGTTTGGATAGAGGTATAGAAAAAAGTACAAGTCCTTTACCACTTTTTGCTATCTTATTATACATATCAAAATATGACTCATCATATATAGGTTTCCTGCCATCTCCAGGACTCCACTGTATAGCATCAAGAGATGGAATGTCAAGAAGATGATCAAGATGACAGACCGCAGTAGGCCCGTCAAGATGATAAACGGAATGTTCAAGCCATTCTGTCTGCGCAATTAGATTAGGTTTGACAAACTCTCTAAACATGTCTGGAGATATCATCGCACAGAAATCACACTGTAGAGGATAATATCTTTTTTGGCACCAAATAGGCATCCAGCTTGTCATACCCTCCTGATATGAAGAAATAAGGTTATATAATTTGTTGTATGTTATTTTCCATAATTCCTCAACTTTATTATGTACTTTTTTTATTTCATCAGGATAATCAATTATATCGTACAAAAGTTCTTCAGAACCTCTTAATGAAGCGACAACATCCAAAGAACCTCCAATATCGGCCATTGAAGTGTAATAATTACCTTGCGAATTTTTACATAGCATTTCTGTTAAATCCCTAGTTAGTTTCCACATTTTGCTTTCTTCATATAATTTCAAATCAGGTATTTGTGACCAGTCTTTAATAATAGGATTACGGTCAAACCATATAGTTGATTCCGCAAGCACATAATCACCACCAATACAAGCAGCCATATTCCCTGGTCCGAAATTGGTGAATACTGTCGGGAATCCTTCTGCATAGTACTTTATATTAGTAAATGATTCTTTTGCAGCTTGAGTGCGTCTCTTAAGATCAGTCCACTTTTCGGTTACTGAAGCACCTTCCATTATCGAATTTCTTTTTGTTCTTTGGGATATGAATAGAGTGCATCTTTCATACGATGTCCTATCCCAAAAAGCATTGTATTTCTTTTTAATTTCATTCGTAATCATAAAATCTCCTAATTATATAGTATTTTTTCAATTGCAGAAATAGCATTATCTATATCATCTGCTTTATTTGGAATGGATAAATAGTAACCTTCCTCATTAGAAGATATCTTATCCAACACATCGCTTTTAAGAACCCTGATTCCATAGATTCCTCCATATAGTTTAATAAGCCGGTCATCATTCTGACTTATTCCTAAATCATCAAGATACTCAGAAATATCTTTGACTAAAAGATCGCTTGGATTGGATACAAGGAAACGGAATACCTGATAATCCGTTATCATAAGGTCATAATCGCCTGCAAGAAGTGACAAGGATAGTGCTTGAAGAGAGTATGATGCAGAGTCATCCCCTGTAGCAAATGACGCGTAAATGAATTCTATAGATGTTTTTCTTGATTTAACCTCAGGTCGTATTTCCTGTTTTAAAGTTTCCGTATCTCCAACAGCAAATTGTCCGGAAATGCATATGTGAAGATCAATTGATTTTCTTAGTATCGTTGAAGGAATCGTAATCGCTAAAATCAACAAAAGAATACCTCCTGCTATAAAAAAAATGGAATTTTCAGCAAGCTTCATTTTCCTGTTACGCTTTTTTTGCTCTTCTTCTGATATCTTTTCAGGTTGCTTTAATCCTAATATCCTGTTATATGCTTCTTCCGCTTTGGAAATATCAAATTGTGGATCCGACTTGGCACGCTTCAATATAAGTGAATATTCATATTCTAACTGTTCGCGTGTAAAACTTTCATCAAGTCCCAATATTTCGAGATCACTTTTATTATACATAGACAGTTACCTCCTTAATCAAGATTAAAACTTTTTTCTATCTGTTTTGTTTGTTCATCATTAATTTTAATCATATCTCCAAGCACATGGGTATCAATAAGAGCTTTTGCGCTGTATTCTGCTACTTCCAGTCTATCAAAAGCCTGAAGAAGGGTTGCTCCTGTAACTATTACGCAATCATTTTCCACTAAGACCACAGGTGTCTTCTTGTCAAAGATTTTTGCAAACATTGCAGGCTGTAAAAAACTTGATCCATATGGCATTTTAGGCACATTTCTTAACGCGATATAACTCTCTGGTATAGTATGAGCATCGAAAACCGCATCGGTAACAGCGAAAGCCATCATATTAGGAGGATGTGAAATAATAATACTTTTCACATGAGGCTGCAGATTATATATCTGTTGATGAAGTGCAACTGAACGAGAAGGTGTTTTTCCTGATTCTCTGTATTTTCCGTTTTCAATTCTTACAAGATCCTCTACAGCAATGTACTTTCTGTCAATACCATACGGGGTTATTACAAAAGAGTCATCATCCAGTTTTACAGAGAATGTACCCTGCGTACTAGTAAACAACTGCTGGTCATATGAGCGATGAATAAGCTCACACATCTCTCGTCTGACAGCTCTTTCAAAAGATGAATAACCTGAAGGAACAAACTCCTGTAAATCCTCACCTTTTTTCTGAAGCGAAATATCTATATGTTTTTGAGATAATGGTTTTATACAACCAATACTTTTCGCTCTTATTTCCAGTTTAGCGCACATATCTATTGTTTCAAACTTCATAAATGCATTAAACAAATTATCTCCTATAACAATAACTCCATGGTTTTCCATCATAACGGTATCATATCCTTTTAGAAAAGCAATAGATATTTTTTTTCCAAGGCCTTCACTTCCTGGGACATCATACTCTGCCATCCCAACTTCACCGCATATTTTGTTAATATTTGGAACCAGATGGACGTTTGGTATCTTACGTACAATGCTAAAAGCAACAGATGCTGGCGGATGTGCATGTATAACAGCTTTTGCGTCAGGACGTGTCTTATAAACATGCGCATGAAAAGGAAGCTCAACTGAAGGTTTATGTGGTCCTATGACCGTTCCATCGGGCTTAATCTGCATTATATCTGTTCTTTTCAAATTTCCTTTATCTATACCGCTTGGTGTAATCCAAATATCACCATTTTCATCAAGAACTGACAGATTGCCGCCGCTTGTTGTTGTCATTCCATATCTGTATATTCTTTCCATTAACATTACTATCTGGTCTGCTGGATGCAGAAGATTAAATTTTATCATTTGCACCATCCTTTCCTCTTATTACATATTAATATTTCTATATGAGTAATTGTAAATTCTTTTGTAAGCGACCATGCTTCAATGATATTTATATCATTCAGAATTCCAATATCAGGTATTTTACATATAAAACGATCGGATTTTATATAATAGTCAGGCTCATCAATTTTTGATAATCCATTTATCCTTTTGCTGTTTAGATAAATAAATATATCCTCATCACATATATTGTTTTCTTTGCTATCAATACCAAACTGTATGTAGGCATGTAAATTTATACTAACTCTTCCTGTTCTTATCCTGAATATTTCCGGTTCAGATTTGGATGGATTACATGTTGCAGGCACATAATATAAGCTTTTTTCCCATGGAGCAGTTAAATCATTGAAAGTAACAAAATGACGTCTGTCTTTTGTTAATAAACTTTTAATATCTTTGCATCCTTTCAGAATATCAAACATATTCTTGTAAAGAGTATAAAGTGCTTTATTTTCTCTGTCAGCACCGAAAAGTTCTGGCATTGTCATAAAATTAAAAAGATATAGTTTATCAATTCCGGCACTAAAATATGATACTGCATTAGCATAAACGGTTTCCATACAATTGTATGTATAATCAGCTTGTCTATTCTGCCTTATAAGTACTTCTATTCCTGCAGAAAGGGACACTTTATAAGGTTGTAAAAGTCTTTTCCATACCTCAACTGGCATATCTGTATCCGTCGTTGACCATCTTGGAGAAATTATAACATTATCTACAAGTCCATATTCGGCCCATCTTGCAACATCAAATCCAAGGTATAGACATGTTTCAACTCTGCTTGGGACTCTGACTGCAATAGAAATATCATGTCCTTTTCTCTCTTCATGACTTTTAACAATATTTTTCACATCTTGCATAAAACTGGTCAATATTTCTATCCCTTTAAGTTCCATACCAATCTTGAAACAGAAAGCTTCCCTCATCCAATCCAGTTCAATCCCGAAAACATCGTATCTGGTTAGTGTTTCATTTATAAAACCCAAAAATCTTTTTCTAATCTCTTCTTCTCCATAATCAAATAAGCCATCAAAATATTTTTGAGTTTTATGATGAGTGATTCTTCTGTATTGTGGGTTTTTATAATAAAAATCTGGTGCTAGAAATGTTGTATCAGCCAATGTATCATGAGCATCATTCATTCTTATGGATATCCAAGGTTTAATTCCAAGCTCTTTTAACCTGTCAGACCATATCTGAAAATAGTCTATACCCCACTCATTGAATACTTTATTAAAGGATGATGCCCATGTATCAGAAAAATCTACTTTTTCGTTATTTTGAATTTTCCTATTATATGAATCACCATAATTCTCCATTGTTATTGATGGGAAAGATGCAAGTCTAGCATTGACGCACATCAAAAAATCAGTTACACCACTACCTTCATACTGATCGATAACAGCTTTACTGCATGCAAGCGCATCTTGCTTGTCTTTTACATCCTTTCCGTATCCCTTATGAATATAGTAAAAGAATGCACTGTCATCCCAATTTAACATAATACCGCTCATATGACACTCCTATACTTTATAATTATATCATGAATATTAATTCGGTTTATATAGAATAATTTATTTGCAAAACGTTTAGTTAAAATTATATGTATTTATCATGTAAATGTATGTATAATATGCTTTATGAGCAAAAATGAGAACAGGAAAATCCTGAAACTACTCATAACTGTGGGGCTTCCCATAGCAATACAAAACCTTTTATCGAATGGTGTGAATCTTTTGGACAATTTTATGGTTGGAAGTTTGTCTGAGGATGCTCTTACCGCAGTCAGTATGGCGAACAGGTCATATTTCATATTTATAATGTTGCTTTTTGGTCTAGTAAGCGGTATTGGCATATTTTCATCACAATATTACGGAAGTAAGGAAATATCAAAAATCCACTCCATGATGGGAATCGGATTCAGTATCGGAGTGAGTTTTGCTGTCATACTTACACTGTTAATATCTATATTTCCTGAAGATACGGTAAGAATTTTTATAAAGGATGAAAATGTCATAAAAATGGGTACTGAATATCTTAAAATAGCAGTATTATCTTTTATACCTACTTCTATATCAATGGTCTTCCAAATTAACTTGAGAAGTGTACGAATGACTAAAATTCCTATGATGACAAGCATTGTAGCTGTTTTGGTAAACGGATTTTTAAATTATATACTCATATTCGGAAAACTTGGTTTTTCTGCACTTGGCGTGAAGGGTGCTGCTATAGCTACAGTTGCTGCAAGAATTGTTGAACTTGTAATGGTTATGATTTTTGTATTTACCCATAAAAACTGTCCTTTGAAAGGTACAATAAAAACGTATTTTTCATTTGATATTTCCCTGTTGACTACAGTGCTAAAAAGAAGTCTTCCTGTTGTTATGCAGGAAGGATTATGGGCTATAGGTACATCTGTTTATTTTATAGCTTATGGAAGCTTAAACTCTGCTTCTGTTGCTGCAGCTCAGGTTTCAATGACAGCTTTAGATATATATATTTCCTTATTCATAGGACTCGGAAATGGAGCTGGTGTAATGGTTGGAAACCTTCTTGGAGAAAAACAAGTTGATAAAGCATGGAAATATAGCAGTAAAATCATTTTATACCAAATTATACTATCTATTCCTTTTGCAGTGCTGTTTGCTCTTTCCGGGAGCTGGATTACAAGTTTTTTAAATTTTTCCGTTGCAGGTAATGAAGCTACATCATATACGATATTAATTCTTGCTGCTTATCTGCCAATAAAATGTATGAATTTTCTTTTCATCGTAGGCATATTAAGAGGTGGCGGAGATACAAAATTTAATATGATTATAGAGACAGGTTCAGTTTGGTTTATTGGAGTTCCTCTTGCATTTTTATCTGCTGTAGTACTAAAGTGGCCTATATATTACTGTATTGCTCTTGTAAATCTTGAGGAAGTAGCTAAACTTATATTATGCTCAATACGTTTTAAGAGCAGGAAATGGATAAATGTCCTGGTGGACTGATGAGGTTATGGGTTATAAATTAATTGCAACAGATATGGATGGCACTTTGCTCAATGATGAAGGAAAACTTCCATACAATACATACCGTGCTGCTGCTTACCTTGAACAAAAAGGCATAAAACTTGTATTATGTACAGGAAGACCTCTTCTCGGAGTTGTTAAAATATATGATGATTTAAATCTTACATCTCCAGTTGTCGCAAATAATGGTGCTATGGTTTATCTAAGTAAAGATGGGCCTTTGATACATAATGAAACTATGAGTATAGATGATGCGCTACATGTCCTCAAACTCAATGAGTTATTCAATTGCACTGTCTGTATGTGGCATGATAACATCTTATATGTTTCTGAACTGAATAAATATGCATATGATTATGCAAGCATAACAGGCGTGTCTCCTCTTCTTCTGAAGCAGATAGACTTAACGAAATGCAAGAATGGACCTACAAAATTCGTGTTTACTGATACTTTGGAAAAAATTACAAGCATTAAAGAACAAGCAGCTACGCTCTCCCCTGCTTCAGTGACTGCTGTAACTACAAGGCCATACTTTTTAGAGTTCTTCAGTAGCAACATATCTAAGACAACTGCCTTATCAATACTTTCAAAGGCTTTGAACATAGATAGAAAACAGATGATAGCAGTAGGAGATGGCTTTAATGATATTGATATGCTTGATTATGCAGGATTTGCAGTTGTTGCAGAAAACGGTCATGACGAAGTGAAAAAACATGCTGATATGGTTGCATGCTCTAATAACGAGGGTGTAATTGCTTATATTGTTGATAACATTATTAAAAAAGATAAGTAAGATAGTAATATAAAAATCGGCAAGTTAAAAAGATAACGGTAAAAACCGTTATCTTTTATAATAATTAAATATCAATTGATCTTTACAGCAGCTTGAAAGTCTTTATTTCATATGGTTTAATTGAAAATTTTAAAACATTGTCTTCTATTATTGCATCTGCGATATCATTTTCCATAAGATCGCATTCTATACCATGCAATACATCAAAACCCAGGTCAATTGTACATTCTGTACGCCTGTTGAAGCATTCATAAACTCTTAACACCAGATGTTCGCTATCTTCAGCTTTCTTCAATGTATCTACAATAACATTTTCGTTATTGCTTATCACAAAAGATTTGTAATTTGAAATTTCCCCTAAACCTCTTTCTATGTAATTTGCGTATGGTCTATAGTTTAGTTTATATGCCATATCTATAGTGTGTGCTTCCTTGAAATCACCTACATGCGGATATAATGAATAAGTAAACTCATGAAGTCCTCTGTCCGCATCCGGATAAGGTTCTATTGCTGATTTAAGTAATGTAAGCCTAATAATAGAACCTTTGATGTCATGCCCGTATTTGCAGTCATTTAAAATACTAACTCCGTAATCATCTTCAGACAGATCAGCCCATTTATGTGCGCACACTTCAAATCGTGCATAATCCCAGCTTGTATTCCAATGTGTAGGTCTTTTCACATTACCGAACTGTATATCATAAGTCGCTTCATTTGCGTGTACATCTACAGGAAAAGCTGCTTTTATAAGCAAATCATCATGATTGCAGTCTATGATAGTCTTAAAATCTATTCTTCTAGAATTCTTTTCCAGTGAAATATACTGGGTTATAGTACTTTCCATAAATTTACGGTCTACCTTTATACATTTTCTGACTAGACCATCTTCAACTAATGCTGAATATGACACATCATTAATGTCATATGGTTTTTCATTATAGTATATATTAATATCCCATGCCTGATATTTTATTGGTTTATCTTCATATGCTGTTATCTTATTTGCGCTTTGGCCTTCCATTATGACTTCTCTTTTAGCATCCTTATCATATATCGATGATATATTCATATTTTCATCAAAAACAACCTTTAGATGCTCATTTTCCATCATATTATTTGATGCAATAAATGATTTATCTTTCAATTCATATTTTTCTTGTGAAAGTTTGAATATCGTATAACCCATCGGACACAGTTTGCCTTCAAAAATGAAATACTGCTTATTGTCTTCTATTATCGTCTGTCCTGGAATAATATTCCCATTTGAATCATATGCGCTGTTAAATAATTTGTCTGTTCTGAGCTTTACTATATCAACACGTTTGAAAGCAAGCTGATTAAAAACCACACACAGGTCTTCCCCTTTGACTGTCCTTGAAAACGCATGTAGGGAATTTGACAAAAGTTCTTTCCCATCTTTCATTATTCTGGCATAATCTATATCAGAATCATCATATACTTCCTTGATTGAAGATCCCGGGATTATGTCATGGAACTGATTAAGAAGAATTGTTTCCCATGTATCATATATTCTTTTCTTATCATATACATCTAATCCTAATCTATCAGCCAAAGAACAGAAAACTTCTGTATCACGCATAAGTATTTCTGATTTTCTATTATTTTTCTTATTTTTCGCAATTGATGTATATGTTCCTCGGTGCAGTTCCAGATATAACTCACCTACCCATTTTGGAAGTCTTTTATCATCTTTGACATTATCATATAACCTGTCAAAATATTCTATTACAGTGATATTCTCAAGCTTAGGCATTCCTTTTATTCCTCTAGCAAACCTTATAGCTTGTTCAAGATGATCTCTGCTTGGACCGCCTCCACCATCTCCAAGCCCATATGTCATTAAAGGTTCCTTTGATATTCCCTTATCGCGGTAATTCTTCCAGGTACCCATAATGTTTTCTGCATCAACCCATGCATTGTAATTTACTCTTGGCTTACCTTTATCGTCTGGACCTCTTCCTCCGACTATGAAATTAGTGAATATTTCCGATCCGTCTATGCCCTGCCACATAAAAGTGTTGTACGGGATTACATTATATTCATTCCAAGATATTTTAGATGTTGAAAAATAATCAATTCCTGATTTTTTCAGAATCTGAGGTAGCGCTGCACTATATCCAAAAACATCAGGAAGCCATAATATTCTAGAATCTTTATTAAACATATTTTTAAAATATCTCTTCCCATGCATTATTTGTCTGATAAAAGATTCACCACTTACAAGATTGCAATCGGATTCCAACCACATTGCGCCTTCTGGCTCCCACTGTTTGTTCTGTACTGCAAGTTTTATCTTATCTATTAGTTCAGGATAATCCTCTTCAAGATATTTATAAAGCTGAGGCTGGCTTACTATGAATTTATAGTCTTTGTAATCTTGCATATTTTTTAGCTGAGTAGTAAATGTCCTTACGGTCTTCTGCCTTGTTTCTTTTAAAGGCCATCTCCATGCTACATCAATGTGAGAATGTCCTACAGCAGCAACTGTTACTTTCGAAGTATCATCATCACAATAATTATTATAGTATTCCTCTAAAAGGTATGCATCTGCTTTTTTTACTGTATCATAATACTCATCAGAATAAGGCTTCCTTAGGTCAACCATATTTATTGCATTTATCAAGTATTTCAGAGTATCTTTTCTTATCGCTTCGCTTTCGATATATTGTACTGACTCTGCAGGACACAATACATCATAATACAAATCTTCTGTTGGAAAGTCTAAAGAACAGGTTTTTAAGGTGAGTTGTACAGGTCCTTTTTTCATGCCGGAAAATTCAAAGATAAAACAGTCATATTCATCATATGCTTTCGCACTATTAGTTATTATGCACTCATGATGGCCGTAATCAAAAGCTTGCAGTGGTTCGCCATTTACAAATAGAAGAAAATTCGGATTTCTATACTCATTCCATTCATAACCAAATCCAGTAATTGCCTTTAAAACAAAAGGTTTTTGATCATATACAGGGCTGACTTTGAGTTTAAACCTAAATATATGATATCTGTTTCCTTCAGTTTCATATATCATACCGCTTTCATAAGATTTCATCTTTGAAACATCAGTCTCTTTTAATACCTTGAGATTTATTTTGCCAGTCACTTCCATCATATGAATATTATTTACATCATTCATATGAGTAAACCTCATCTGTGACATATCATTAAGAAACTTTTTTACATGGCTTTGGTCCAGATACATAGCATCCTCCTATTGCTTTATATTTTCAAAATGGTTATAGCCGATTATATCTATAACTTCTGAAGACTCATTTAGAATCTTGTTGTCTTTATATGCTGTCATCATTTCCTCATAAAGTCCCTTTACATAAACTAGTTTCGTAGTATTCTCTTCAGCCTCTAGATATCCTAATTTTGCTTCAGGAACTTGTTCTATATCATAATATTGACTGATTGCATTTATAGTCTTAAGCTGCGGTATGGCAGCTTCTATAGGACAATAATTTACATCTTCACCTTTAATTGTCCTTATACAGTCAAATACCTTTTTCATCTCTACATCAAAAGGATTACCATATGATATTATTTTGTCGCCGATTTTGCCATATATGCATTTTTCCTTATTGAAATCTGCATATATTTCACCTTTCTCAAACTGGAAATTGAGAAGAGGCTCACATTTAGTATCTGTTGAATGGCTTGCATAATACAGTATTTCTACACCTTTTTGCGTAATTATCCTGGATACGCATGTATCATAATTCTCAATGTCATTTGCTCTGTATATATTTGCCTGGATAGTCTTAGGCCATGCGCTGCTTTTTAAACTATCTCCTAAAACAAAGAACATATTATGAATATAATGAGCTGTAGCATTATTTGCGACAGAATCCAGTATCCAGTATCCTGACTCGTTTTTTACCTTGCCTGCCCAACTGTTCCTCTTAAAATATCTCTGTGTTCTAGGCCATAACACTATATTCTTTAGTCTGACAGGTTGGCCATATATTCCATTGAGTATATCTTTTTTTAGATTTATGATTGCATCTGAATATGACCATTGATAACCTATTCCAACAAAAGCATTAGATGCATCTTCCGCTTGCTTCATAGCATACGCATCCTGTATAGTTCCTGCTACAGGTTTTTCGCACATGACAGCTGTATTCTTGCTTAAGCATAAGATTGTTTGGGGCATATGAAATTCTATAGGGCTGGAAATTACTGCGAGGTCTGCATGTTTCTGTTCAAAGAATTCTTCTAAAGTTACATATCTTTGAGCTCCCATTTCATGAAGTTTCTTAGAATAATCATTATCTTTTGGTCTTGGTGCTACATAACCTTCTATAGTGAAATCCAAATTGTCCGGATTTGCAAATAATCCGTTAAGCACTATTTCACCATATCCTCCGATACCAACAACTACAATTTTCATCATTCAACCTCCACAGCACTTTTTTGCGCTCTAATTACCATTCTTAAAGGATGAAGTTCCTCTTCTAGTGTTAATGGCATTGGCTTTTTATATAAAATTTCATCAATAAAGAAATCAAAATAATCAATTGATTTATGTTTTATCTCCACAGGACCATCATAATCTGGAGTTACTAGCCTAGTCTTTGTCAATCCATCAGTTATTTCGACAAAACCGTTTGTCCCCCATACTCTAAGATGCTCATTACCCCATGTCGGGAAATTATTCATATTAAGATAGTTAGACACTATACATCCTACAGCATTATTTTCTAGTGAAAACATCATACTAGCAGCCATTTTTAAATTTCCATCCTTAACAGGATTCCCATGTTTGGTTTCCATTGCATAAATCTCTTTCATTTTTAATCCTGTCGTATGTTCAACAAATCTTGCAGCATGTATGGCAATCCATCTTATAAGGCCACCGTCCGTAATGTCATCTTGAGGCCTGCCAGCTGAAGTCTTATATGGATATGATTTTTGTGCAAACACTTGTACAACCTCTCCTATCCTTCCTGACTTAATAATTTCAGTGACTGATATGAAGGGTTCATCAAATACTGAACCCGCCATTTCATGAAAAAGTTTACCTGTTTTTCTGGATACTTCCAGTATTTCATCCAAATCAGATTCAGTGTATGCACAAGGTTTTTCGCTGTATACATGCTTGCCTGAAAGCATTGCCTTTATTGCTAGGTTCTTCTGGTCTATTCTTTTTGGAGCGCATATTGAAACTACATCCACATTTTCTGCATTAATTAAAGAATCAAAATCCTCATAGAATATAACTTCCTCATTAATTAACTCTTTTGGCAGCTTGTCTTTGTCTATCATTGATATGGCAGTAACATAAGCCTTATCATGATTAACCATCTGATTATGTATCTGATGTCCGTTTATGCCATATAGTCCTACTCTTACCTTTTTCATATTGTATCAGGGCATTTCAGCCCTATCTCCTTTCATGGGCTTATCATGTGCTATGTTACTCTATTTTAACTCTCATTTCAACATCAAATCCCGCTGTTAAGAATATCTCTAAGCTCTTTAATCATATCCCTGTATCTAGCAGCATTCTCATATTCCTGGAGTTTTGCATATCTTTTCATCTGTCTTTCATAAAAATCAATAAGTCGTATAATTTCAACCTCTGTTTTTGGTAACTCCTTTGCTTTTGAATATCTTGAGTCCTGTTTCTCCATAACCTTGAAGCTTATGTTATCTCTTATTTCCTTTACTATGCTAGATGGAGTTATATTGTTTTTTTGATTATACTCCTTTTGTATAGCTCTTCTTCTGTCTGTTTCATTTATAGCCGCTTTCATACTGTCAGTAACTGTATCAGCATACATTATTACTCTGCCTGCGACATTCCTTGCAGCTCTTCCTGCAGTCTGAATTAAAGAACGTGCACATCTTAAAAAACCTTCTTTATCTGCATCTAAAATAGCAACCAATTCCACTTCAGGAAGGTCAATCCCCTCACGAAGAAGATTAATCCCTATCAGAACATCAAAAGTACCGTCTCTTAATTGTTTCAATATCTGTATTCTTTCTAGCGTTTCAATATCCGAGTGAAGATATTGTACTTTCACATCAAGACTTGTGTAGTATTCGGTCAGTTTTTCAGCCATTCTTTTAGTAAGAGTAGTAACAAGCACGCGATTTTTTCTAGATATTGTATCCTGAATCTCAGATAACAAATCATCAATCTGGCCCTTAACAGGACGTATCTCAATTTTAGGGTCCATTAATCCTGTTGGTCTTATAATTTGTTCAGCTACCTGTTGAGATACTTGTATCTCATAATCTCCAGGGGTTGCTGATACATATATACATTGGTTCTGCTTTTTTTTAAATTCTTCAAAAGTCAGCGGTCGGTTATCATATGCTGATGGTAACCTAAATCCGTATTCAATAAGGTTTTTCTTTCTCGACTTGTCTCCTTTGTGCATACCACCTATCTGCGGAACTGTAACATGGGATTCATCTATGAACATTAAAAAATCTTCTGGGTAAAAAGACAATAAGGTTGCCGGAGGTTGTCCGGCTTTTCTTCCGTCAATATGTCTAGAGTAATTTTCTATACCGGAACAAAAACCGATATTTTTTATCATCTCTAAATCATAATTTGTTCTCTGTTTAAGTCTATATGCTTCAACTATCTTTCCTTCTTTTTCAAAAAAACTCACTCTTTCTTCCAGCTCATCCTGAATATCTTCTAATGCTTTCTTAAGTTTGGTATCCTTTGATACAAAATGGCTTGCAGGGAAAATCGCCAGATGATTAACATTACCAGTCAGTTCTCCTGTCAAAGGATCAAACTGAGTTATTCTTTCAATTTCATCACCGAAGAAACTAATCCGATATGCGCTGTTAGCACTATTTGAAGGAGCAACTTCAAGCGAGTCGCCTTTTGCACGGAAAGTTCCTCTTTTGAAGTCTATCTCGTTTCTAGAATACTGTATTTCCACTAATTTCTTAATTACTTCATCCCTATCTTTAATCATGCCAACACCTAAATAAAGCATAAGATCCTTATAGTCTGCAGGATCACCAAGTCCATATATACAGGAAACAGAAGCTACTATAATTACATCTCTTCTTTGCAGAAGAGCTGACGTAGCGGCATGGCGCAGCTGATCTATTTCATCATTTATAGATAAATCTTTTTCAATATATGTATCAGTAGAAGGTATATATGCTTCTGGCTGGAAATAATCATAATATGAAACGAAATATTCCACGCTATTTTCAGGAAAAAATTCTTTGAATTCTGAGCATAACTGTGCTGCGAGGGTTTTATTATGAGCTATTACAAGAGTTGGCTTCTGAACTTTCTCGATTATATTGGCCATAGTAAAAGTCTTGCCAGAGCCTGTAACTCCTAAAAGAGTCTGATGTTTCTGGCCTTCAATTACACCTTTTGCTAAAGCTTCAATCGCTTGAGGCTGGTCTCCTGTAGGTCTGTATTCTGATTTTAAAACAAACTTTTCCGATTTACTTGAGTTGTCCATATATATATTTTAACATAATCAATATGTATACAGTATGTTTTTAACTAATATGCTGTATAATATATAGTAAAGTTTGTGTTACTATGAGGAGATTTATGGATAATAAGAAAAAACCAATGTATTGGATATTTATTAAAAGTTTCACTGACATGCATGCTTACAAGAATTTTGCCTCTAAAAATTTTTTGAGATCTTTTTTATACATATTATTACTGACATTTCTAATTTCAGCAATATTTTCATTAATTTATATTGCATCAGTTGATGCGTATGCTTCAGAGCTTATTGATGAGTTGAAACAGAATACAGAAGAATTTTCCATTAAAGATGCAAAACTTGTAATAGAATCCGATCAGCCTATTATTCTTGCAGAAACTTCAAATAAAGGAACACTTATCATTATTGATAAGGAATATACAGGTTCTGTAACGAAATATGAGGAATATGAGACAGTTGTAGTATTAGGAAAAGAAAATGTATATCTTTCCAACTCGGCCATCAGATACCTTGTTAGTTATGAATCCATTTTAGGCAATAAACAAGAGATTACATCTGAAATGCTTATCGAGACAATTTCCAATGCAAAATCCTTCCTATATGTCTTACTATTCGTTTCTTTGTTTATATTCTTACTTGTTAATTATTTAATGTATACACTTTTAATTTCCTTAATTGTTAACATATTAAGGAGGATCAGAAAGAAGACTGCTAATTTAGGCTTGTCTTTACAGCTTTCAGCATATGCTCTCACTCTTCCTGTAATAATATATGTTATTTGGATGTCAACAACTTTGAATATAATTTTAGGTGATTCACTAATTTTCCTTCTTGCACTTATAATAGCATATAAAGGAATTGATTCTTTTTACAGGGATATGGAAAAAGATTTGAAGAATCCTGACGAAAAAGCATGATTTTCATTGACAAACACTTATGAAAACTATAAAATACAAAAGAATTGATTTACCTTATGACAGAAGGGTGGTGAAAACAGATGGCGGAAGTAAGGCTTAAAGAAAACGAAACTCTTGAAAGCGCATTAAAGCGTTTTAAAAGGCAATGCGCCAAAGCAGGTGTTTTAGCCGAGGTTAGAAAAAGAGAACACTACGAAAAACCCAGCGTCAAAAGGAAGAAAAAATCCGAAGCTGCAAGGAAGAGAAAGAAAAGATAATAAATAAACTTAATGGGAGCATAAAGCTCCCATTTTTCTACTACGCTGAAGTAATACTTACTATATCTGTTCAAAGCATACTTTACAAGTATTTATATTAATCTTTCCGCCATGTCCTGACCGCCAAGTACGTGTATATGAATATGTCTTACTGTTTGATGCGCATCTTTACCAGTATTATTTATTATCCTAACTCCGCTTTTTGATATTCCTAAGATATCACTTACCTTCTTTGCAGCATAAAACATTCTTCCTATTATTTCACAATTATCCTCATCTATATCATTTATATCTGACAAGCTATGCTGTTTTGGGATTATTAATGCATGATGTTTTGCCTGAGGATTAAGGTCTAGGAAAGCATATACATATTCATCCTCATAAATTTTAGTGCTGGGTATCTCCTTATTTGCAATTTTACAAAAAATACAGTCATCCATTATCTATTGCCTCCTTAATTAACTCAACAGCTTTATTAAGAGCATCATATGCTTTATCAGAATCTTTTCCTCCTGCTTGAGCCATATCTGTCCTGCCTCCGCCTGAACCGCCGATGAGGACGGCTGCTTCTTTTACTATCAGATTAGCATTAATTCCTTTATCAACAGCATGCTTTGTTGCTGCGACAACCATTGATACTTTATCGTTTGTAGAGACAAATACCGCTACGCAGTCATCATATCTTTCACGAGCTTTATCAGATAAGCTTCGAAGAGCAGTCATATCAGCATTTTCAATCACTGATGCGATTATTTTAATACCTTTATATTGTTCAAAAGTGCCAAGTAAATCTTTAACCTCAGATGATGACAACTTATTTTTCAACTCTTCATTGTCTTTCCTTAACTCTTTAATCTGTAAAGATAAATTTTCTACCTTGCTGACAACATCATTACCTTTCAAAATTTTTGCTAGTTTATTGACTATGTCATCCTGTTTTTGCATATAATCATAAGTATTAGTTCCAGTGAGCGCTTCAATCCTTCTTACTCCAGATGCGACTGCATTTTCTGAAATTATCTTAAACATTCCTGCTTCTCCGGTTCTTGCAATATGAGTGCCTCCACATAATTCCATACTGTACGGATTTATCGATATAACACGGACTGTATTTGAATACTTTTCGCCAAATAGAGCTGTTGCTCCTTTTTTCCTTGCTGTATCTATATCCATTACTTCTTTAAAAACGTCAATATCCTCAAGAATAATACTATTAACTATATCCTGAACTTTTTTTATCTGGTCATCATCCATAGCTGAAAAATGAGTAAAGTCAAATCGCAGCTTGTGCTGGTCCACATAAGAACCTGCCTGATGCACATGATTTCCAAGCACTTCTCTTAAAGCGTACTGAAGCATATGAGTAGCAGTATGGTTACGTTCTGTAGATTTTCTTCTTTTTTCATCGACAATACAAGTAACAGAATCACCTGTATAAAACATGCCTTCTTCCATAAATCCAGAATGTATATAAACGCCTTCTTTATTTATACATCCTGTTACCTTCATTTTTGCATTCAAATTATATATATATCCTGCGTCAGACTGCTGACCGCCTCCTTCTGCATAAAACACTGTTTTATCAGTAACTATCTCCACGATTTCATCTTTTTGTATAACGGAAAAGATAATCGCTGGCGTTACAAGTTTTGTATAACCCAAAAATTCCGTTTTGGAAATATTCTTATACGTATTCTCCTCATTGTGCCAAGCAGATCCTTCATTGGCTTTCTTAGCATCTCTAGCAGTCTTTTTTTGATTTTTCATACACTCATCAAAACCATCTTTGTCAAGGGTAAATCCGCGTTCATAAGCAATCTCTCGCGTAAGGTCATATGGGAATCCGTATGTATCATGAAGCTTGAAAATATATTCTCCATCCAAAATATTTTTTTTCGCATTTTTAGCTTGTTCAAGATACTGGTTTAAAATAAACATACCGCTTTCGATTGTATTCATGAATTTTATTTCTTCACTTTGCACTATTTTATAAATGTATTCTTTCTTCTCTTCAAGCTCTGGATATGCGATTTTTGAGTTGTTTATAACTACGTCTGTCAGATCTGCAAGAAACAAATCCTCTTTTCCTAAAAGCCTCCCATGCCTTGATGCTCTTCTTAATAATCTTCTTAGTACATATCCTCTTCCTTCGTTTGAAGGAATTATACCATCAGAGATCATCATAACTGAGCTGCGGATATGATCGGTTATTACACGAATTGATATATCCTTTGTTTTATCAATTCCGTATATATATTCAGTTGAACTGCATACAGAATCCAATATTTGTTTAATAGTATCTGTCTCAAACAAGGAATCAACGCCCTGCACTACGCATGCAAGCCTTTCCAATCCCATTCCAGTATCGATATTCCTGTTTTTTAACGGTAAATATGTCCCATCCTCCTGTTTATCAAATTGAGTGAAGACATTATTCCATACCTCTACAAATCTGTCACAGTCACATCCTACCTTACAGTCTTTTGAACCACAACCTTTGTCTTTGCCTCTGTCATAATATATCTCAGAACTTGGACCACAGGGGCCAGTTCCGTGTTCCCAAAAATTATCTTCTTTACCAAGCCTTACTATGTGACTTTCATCCATTTTAATAAGGTTTTTCCAGATATCATATGCTTCTTCATCTTCTTCATATACAGATGCATATAGAAGTTCCTTGTCCATTTTCAGCACATCAGTAAAGAACTCCCATGACCATTGTATTGCTTCTTTTTTGAAATAATCTCCAAAGGAAAAATTGCCAAGCATTTCAAAAAATGTACCATGTCGTGTTGTAATCCCAACACGGTCAATATCAAGAGTACGGATGCATTTTTGGCATGTAGTAATCCTCTTTGAAGGAGGTTTTAATGCTCCTGTAAAATAAGGTTTCAAAGGCGTCATCCCTGCATTTATAAGGAGTATGGAAGGATCATCTTGAGGAACAAGAGAAAAACTCTTCAATCTCAGATGGCCTTTACTCTCGAAGAACTTCAAATACTCTTCTCTTAGTGTGTTTAATGATAATTTTTCCATTCTTTTCTCCTTATTCTTTGTTAATTGTATATAAAAAACTCCCATCCTGTAAAGGGACGAGAGTTATCACGCGGTACCACCCAATTTCTTTCCTAAGAAAGCTCTTAACCCTTTAACGCAGGAATACGTTCCGTTTTCCGGAAGGCTTCAAAGGGCAGCTTTCACAAATATCCTTGTAAGGGTTTTCACCATTCCCCTCTCTCTTTATCTAAAAATATATGTTACTTATCCTTCTTGTAACGCCATATTGAGTGTATTATATCATTAATTTGTCATATGTCAATACAAGCTACTACTCGTAATTATCGTAGTTCACGAACTCAATTATATCTGGAATATCCGGGTATGTATCAGAAAACACATATTCTGTGTCAATATTCGTGACAATCATTTCAACCGTATCTTTCCCGTCTACAGTACTTAACAAATATAATGGATATGAGTAATCTATAGAAAGGTAAATCTCAAATATAAGTTCTGAACTTTCATAATAATAACTGCTTTTTATATAAACTGCTTTTTTGGTATTATATTCAGTTTCATATGCTTTAATTACATCCCCTATGTCATCAAGCGTTCTAAAATGATAATCAATTCCTTTTTTTATTTCATCATCCGTCAAGGAAAGCTCCATACCATATGTTTTTTCTTCAACTGTAAGGTTTTCACCTTCAAAATACTGATATGCTTTATTTGATGAGTAATTATATATGCTAATTACTTTTATTCCATCCGCTAAAGCGGTTTTTGTCATAACAATATTATTATGTTTGCATAGAATCATTTCAGAAGCTGAGCCTTGTATATTCATTTCAATCTCGATATATATACTGTCAGGAACTCTTTGAATAATAGAGTCGACTAGCTCCTGGTCTTTTAAAGAACTGTCATATATGAGATAAGGCTGCTTCTCATTATTACATGAGGAAAGCAGAAATAACGATATAGCAACTATATATATGAAGATAAGTTTCTTTTTCACCTATTCAGTTTTTTTCTCTATTTCTGGCATGAATTTGTTAAACATTGAAGGAAGATGCAAGAATGATTTAGCTGTCTCGTAAATATAAGTATCATAAGCACCAGATTCCTTTTTCATGTATTCTGCCCATTCCATAAGACTTGTGTAAACAGTTTTACAGGATTCATCCAATTTTTCTCTGTTGACAAGATATTTCTTTTTATTTGTATTTTTTTGAGAAGATAACCTTAATAGTTTTTTTGTGCATATGAATGATATTATAGCTGAATATGTAGCCTGAGCTTCATTAATCAAGAGTGGATTGTCTAGTAATTGGGCATATTTTAAAGCTCTTTGGGCATCATTAGCCATTTGATTTGCACGTGATAGTTTTTTAAGTTTTTTAAAATCCACTTCTTCTTCATTTATACACTGCACAAAGTTGCTTCTTTGCAAAGACCAGGATGCAAATGTCAGATAATATAGCATGTTTTCGAATTTATCAAAATCCAGACCTTCTCTATATGAATATGCTTTTATGAAATCAATGGTATTTCTGCCTTTCGGGTTCCATAACCACTCTGCAAATGCAGCTATATTAAATTTTAAAAATGAACAAGCATATGGTGTATAACCCATAACCTTATGAGCTCTTATCCTGTCGAATTCCGCACATCTAAACTGAATAAATTCAGGAGCAGTCCACAAGAAGAATGTTTTAATATCAAATGCTATCATAGGATAAATCCCAAATCTGCCATTATTTTTAGTAAACATATTAATAGCAGAATCAGTTATTTCTCTAACATCAGTATTATATGTCTTTGTCTTATCACAGTATGAAATTGAAAAGTTTTTCGGTATATTAAGGTTAAATATCCTGTCAAAAGCTTTATCGCCTTTATAATTTGTTATTATTCCTGCTTCTAGCTGATCATCAGCAGCACTGTTTTCCTTAAAGGCTTCTATTATCCTTGTCGTCTCATAAAACAGTTCGTTTTCGTCCCACTGTTCGTTCATCCAAAAAAGCAAATTATTCTTACGTTCGTTTTTATATAGCTTTTCAAATATTTCCGCAGGATCTGCCCAATCAAAAACTGCACTAAATGGTGTAACCCCGTATCTGACGCAGTCTGCATATATTTCATTTTCCTTTTCTTTATTCTTTGTATTATAAACATAATCCAAAGCATTCAGCTTAAGTGTTGAGGTATGTTGCAGACATTTAACATAATCTCCCAAAAACATTCCCCTATATTCAATAGAAGGCCAGTCAGAAACTTCCATAATTGGTATTTCTATTTCCTTATCAGAAATCTGTATGATCGCCTGGTATAATGTAGAGCAGGCATAATAAAGACCGGTATCCGTATATGCCAATAAATCCAGACCGGAAAAATTCTTACCATTCATAACAGGTTTTATAATATATGCCTGTTTTATGTTTGCACATTTATCCAGTTCTTTACCTTCATAATATTCATCTATCTTTTTTAAAGTAATAATAAAATTTGGATTGATGTAACCTGATGAGCATAAAGAGTTCAGCATCTCATAACCAGTTGATATTATCGGTGTCATATCAACTTTTACTATGACCTTTGTCATGTTTCTAAAAAATGTATAGCTTCCTTTAGTCTTGATATTCTTTGGACATGGTATTATTCTATCTTTTACAGAAAATTTCATCTTACTCCCAGCTCTCCAAATATTTTTTTTGTTCATCTGACAGGATATCAATCCTTATACCCATAGATTTCAATTTCGCATCTGCTACAGCCTTATCAATACACGCTGGAACATTATATAATTTATTCTGAAGATTATCTTTATTTTTTAATATGTGCAATGCAGTAAGAAGCTGTAAAGAAAAACTCATATCCATAATCTCTGCAGCATGCCCATCTGCACATGCTAAATTTACAAGGCGTCCCTCTCCAAGAACATTTATGACATTGCCATTTGGCAGATGATATCCTGTAACTCCATTCCTTCTGATTTCCTGTTTTGTAGCGATCTTGCTAAGCTTTTTCATTGATATCTCGCAATCGAAATGGCCAGCATTACATAATATTGCATTGTTCTTCATTAAGTTGAAGTGTCTATCAGTAATGACATCGATATTTCCTGTAACTGTTATAAAAATATCTCCAATACTTGCTGCCTGTTCCATAGGCATAACTTCGAACCCGTCCATAGCAGCTTCTAAAGCTTTAATAGTGTCAACTTCAGTAATTATTACATTCGCTCCAAAGCCTTTTGCCTTTGAAGCAATACCTTTGCCACACCATCCATAACCTGCGATAACAATCTTTTTTCCAAATAGAGTAAGATTAGTTGCTCTCATAATACCCTCAAGCGAAGACTGTCCGGTTCCATATCTGTTATCAAACAGATGCTTGCAATCTGCATCATTAATTGCAAACATAGGATATTTTAATATCTTCTGAGTATCCATCGCTTTAAGCCGTACTATTCCCGTCGTTGTTTCTTCGCATCCTCCATAGACATCAGTCATAAGTTCTGGATGCTCTTTGTGCAAAGTATAAGCTAAATCAGCTCCATCATCAATAACAATATTAGGCTTATGTGACAATGCTCTGACAAGGTGCTGTTTATATGTCATGCTGTCCACTCCTCTATATGCGAAAACGGATATCCCCATATCAACTAGTGCAGCTGTTATTTCATCTTGAGTAGATAATGGATTACTTCCTGTCACTCTCACTGCTGCACCGAGATTATTCATTACAACAGCAAGATATGCAGTTTTTGCTTCCAGATGAAGCGCCATACTTATTTTTATTCCTTTTAAAGGTTGTTCTTTTATAAATTGTTTTTCTATAGAAGATAAAACAGGCATAAAGTCCTTTATCCACACAATCTTTTCTTTGCCAATATCCTTTAAGGAAATATCCTTAATCTCATATTCCATCTTACATCTCCTTGATAATCTGCTTTACATATTCTATAAAAGATTCATGTATCCGGTTTGCAGTTTCCATAACTTCTTCATGATTAAGTTTTTTATCCAAAATCCCTGCTGCCATATTAGTTATAACGGAAATACCGAGCACCCTTAAATTACAGTGAGCACAGGCAACAACTTCAGGTACTGTTGACATTCCTGCTGCGTCAGCTCCTAAAATCCTAGCTGCTCTTATCTCTGCAGGAGTCTCAAAATTAGGTCCTTTAAAAAACATATATACACCTTCTTTTACATCGAGCCCTATCCTTTTTGCAACATTTCTAGCCTTTTCAAGGTACTGCTTATCATACACCTTTGACATATCAAAGAATCTGTCTCCAATTACATCAATATTAGGACCTCTAAGAGCAGATGGAGCCAAAAAACCTATATGGTCATTAATAAGCATTATAGTACCTTCTTTAAATGAAGTATTTATACCTCCAGCAGCATTAGTAATAATAACTCCCTCAGCGCCTAAAAGTTTGAATGTACGAACTCCGATATGTATTTGTTCAGGTTCATAACCTTCATAGTAATGGAATCTTCCTGCCATGCATGCGACATATTTTCCGCTTAGATGTCCGAATATCAATTTTCCTGCATGTCCTGGAATTGTTGATACAGGATAATTTGGAATATCATGATAATCTATTTCTATCGCATCTTGTATATGTGAAGAGAGCAATCCTAAACCAGAACCCAGTATAATACCAATTACAGGTCTTTCTTTGATTTTCGATTTAATATATTCAACTGACTTCAGTAAGTTTTCGTAGTATTTATCCATATATCCTCCATGACATATTATATAAAAAAGTATATCATAAAGGATTTTATCTTTCTACTCTCAATATTGCATAGGAAGGATAATCTCTATTATGCTCCGATTTTTAAGAAAAGCTAAAAGCTGGTCTACAGGTTCAATAACTCTAAAATTAATAGAATAATTCGAACTTTCAGGATAGCTAAGAGAAGCTATTGATAAATTTTTTATCATAAATCCGATATCATTATCCATATCATATTCTATTTTCAACACTTTAAGAATTTTATTCATCCATTCTGATTCATACAAACTTATTGATTTATTATCAGGTATTATGAACAAATCAATATTATCAGACTCAGATAACATTGTTGAAGGACATCTGCTTTTATCAACCATCAGGCATACTATTCTCAAATCTTGATTGATTTTAGCATCAATAAACATCTGTTCTGTAAGTATTACACCTTTTGGCATGTCACTGATGCATACCTTGTTTTCATCGATAGTATATGATGATGTATATCCAAATACTTCTATTTTTCTTATATCCCCTTCTTTTATATGCTCTCCTTTAACAAAATCTCTATCAGAAACATATAGATATCCCTTATCTTTTTCGATCATAGCTTTAGAGATAAATATCTGTAAAAGAGTAAGCAAGACAGCAAATATAGCTGCTAATATGTAATATTTATATTTTTTCATTTCTCTCCTTTATTAACCTGTATCTGTCATATGCTATAATACAGCATCATCTTTTAACAGGGAACTCAACATGCTTATGGACTACCATTTGTCTTTGACCCAAAAAATTCAAAGTTGCGAATATATCTGCTGATATCATGAAATAGTCACTATAGTAACCGCATCTGCAAAAACTGTCTGTTTCATGTACAAAAACATCAATACCTTCACTATTTACATTTAGAGTATTAATACAAGCTTTTGATATCTCATCAGCAATCAAATATTTAAGCATATCATTATCTTCATCTAATGAAAGTAAGCCTGATGAAAATGAATCAATATTATTATTGCTTATTAAAGATATAACAGCCATCTCCACAGACTGTTCTATTTTATTAATCTGATGATAAAACATTGCTTTATTGACTATAGAGCAAAAAAGAGGAAGCAATATATAGATTATTATAAAAACACCTATAAGCAGTTCTGATATTCCTGTTCCCTTTTTCTTAATACCCATATCATCGAATCTTTCTTGCCATAATATTTTGACTAAAACACATTACATACTTCTGAAAATTTCTGCTGAAGATATCATTTATCATATTCATCTGATACGATGCTTGTATATTCAAACTAAACATACTTCCATATATGGCTGATTCAGGGGCCTGGACTACAACATTATCAAAGCCCCTTGAAATCAGATCCTGGACCACACTTATTTTATGCTCATAGGTTAATCCTGCATTCTGTTCAGCTAAATGCATATATCCTCTGCATATGTCTTGAAATTCCATATTTTTTGATATAATTGCAAGTACATCAACAAAATATGCAAAGACACAAAGCATTATGAGCAAAGTTATCATGCTTATTATAATTTTCTCAGCCATATTTTTGAACTAACTTCCGGTTTCAAGACCAAAGATAAATTGCAACTTTGTTCCAACCCATGTTTTTGTTGAATCGATAATGTCTGCTGCAATACCTCTTAAGCCAGGTATTACCACCGCTGCTGCGATTATCAGAACTGTCGCTATTCCGATTATTTCAGACACACCAAATCCTTTCTTGCTTTTTTGTTTCGTAATCATTATATCCTCCTATATAAATATATATTTGAGCCCCTGCACAAGCTCGTTCATAAGCGGCAAAGCTACCATGATTATTACGATAAGCATGAATACGCATACTGCCGCAAAGCAGCCTCTCTTAATTATGTCTGTTTTTCTTTGATGATAAGAAAAATACCTGTTAAACATCATTTCTTCCATTTTTTCCAAAAAATCTTCATTATCTATATATAAAAGATCCTCTTCAAGAATCATACAGAATCTTTTTGCATCTTCAGTTTTTATAGAACTTTTTATGACATTTGCATATGTTTTTCCATCAAGTGTTATAGAATATGCAGCGGATGCCTTAGTCAGTATCTTCTTTAAACTATTGTCCTCTGTTATTTTGTACATACTAATGATTACATCTTTAGGCTTAACCCCTGCCATTATTTGTGATATCAGATATCTGTATAATCTATAAGCATTTTTCTGAAAAAGGTCATTGATTTTCTTTTCCCACGCTTTTTTTATTAAAGATATCCATATAACACAAAGTATTAATATAATAGCAGCCTTCAAAATTCCAGATGTTATTACAGCTAGAATACATACAATGAAAAAGAACAGTACAATTGATCCGAACTCTTTTATCTTCTCAGTTGGTATGTTTAATTTCTTTGAAAGTTTATTTAAAAAAATATTAACTCTATTATCTGATTTGACATTTACAACTTTTTTCTCGTAGTTAAAAAGCTTCATACCTGATATATAAGATGCAAACAAGATACCGACTCCTATATTACCTAAATACATAACATTTCTAATAATCTGCATTTTAGTACCTCTTAATTACTTTAACAATAATAAAAATGCCAATAGAAAAAAGTCCCGCAAATACACCTAAAAGCATCATGCCTGCCTCTGTGTTTAAATAGTATTCACGCGACTGTCCTTTGTTCAATACTACCATACAGAAGGTAGACATTACCATAATAATTGCTGTATATACAGCATACTTATCAGATATCGTATTAATCTTCCTTTTAAAATTTTCCTCATCTATCTTAAAGAACTGATTTTCCAAACTTTTAAATATCTTGTAAAGATCCCCTCCTTTTTCATAGGCATATCGTATATTAATTAGGACATATCGAAGTTCTTCACTTAAAACTGTTTTCTCGCAAGCTATCAATGCTTCAGAAACGCTCATACCTTTTTCGAGTCTTATACATAAGTCATTTATGTAACCTCCTATTGGTTTGGATAATTTTGTATCGTTGCTTTTTTGAAGACAGTAGACTGCATCATTTCTAACTGCGCTCCATTTAGTAAGTACCATTAGTAAGGAAGTTATACCTTCTTTTTCTTTAGTAAAAACCGAACTTTTTGCCAAATCATAAATTAAATATGGTATTGAAGCCGGCATTAATGCAATTAAGTAACTTGTTATAAAATTTGATAATCTTTTATTTATTAATGATCCTATAATTATAAACAAGGCGAAACATATGCATAAAACAAATTTTCCTCGTTGTTTTTTAAATAAAAATCTGATATCATATCTTGTTTTTTTTAATTGAGATAAATATGCAATGACCATAAAAAAGCAAATATTTAAGAGAAGATATGTCATTTGCTGCTCCTTTGATATACTTTTTCATATACAACAGTATTTAACGGTATATCAGTACCTATTACGTTACTAATACTGAGAACTTTAAAATCTTCTAGAAAAACAATGCAATCCACACCTTCAGCAAATAAACCTAGTAGCATTTTTTCATCACTTATACCATTCGAGCCTTTTGCAAGCGCTATAAGTCTTTTTACACAGTCCTGCGGTTTATCCGCATGCATTGTTGTTAAGAATCTATGTCCTGAACAACAAGCATTTAAAAAAGCCATAGCTTCGTTTCCTACGATCTCTCCAACGCAATATGTGTCTAAGGACATAGTAAGCCCATCTTTTATAAGCATATCCAAATTAATTGGATTACCGCCTTCATTATATCTTTTAACTCTTTGTTCAATACAGTATTTCTTGTCAGGATAAATCTCAGCATCTGATTCTACTATAAGGACTCTTTCCATTTCAGGGAGTATATTTATCAGAGCACGCAGAAGAGTAGTCTTTCCAGAACCTCCTTTTCCACACATTATTATTGTTTTATTCTCTAATAAGGATTTTTCAAGAATCTCAACACATGCATCATCTAGCATACCCAAATCTTTCAGATTTTCCATTGTGAATGCGGATTTTCTATGTTTTCGTATTGAAATAGCTGGTCCTGATATGTTTCTTGGATATATTGAAATATTAATTCGAAGCTTATTCTGAATATCCGCAACTCTGCAATGGCTGTCATTCTCATTGAGGATACCTCCATTTCTCAAAGCAATCAGTTTGCAGTAAACATAAAAATCCGTTTCAGTACAGAAATTTATATCTGCAGGTTCTCTTATCCCATTCTTTGTAATGGAAAAACAGTCAAAACGTACTCCATCAATATCTGTAATATCATCATCTTCAATATATTCTTGAAGCTGTCCATAGCCAAACATAAAATCAAATATGCTCTTAATCATTTTCCTTTTTGATCCCATGGCAAAATATTGTTGTTTATCCAGTATATTAAGTATTCTGTTCTCTAAAAAACTCCTTTGCTTATCATCATAATATGCATTGACAACAATTTCAGGGGAAGCATTTAAAATTTCCTTTGTAACATCGGTTACAACTTTTGATAATGGATAACTACCTTTTACATATCTTCTGTTGTTTGAATCATCGTTGAAAGATGATAATCTTTTTAGTACTCCCATATCAAGACTTCCTCCTGATTTTTTCAGTAATGTTAAGTAAATCTTTGTAAAAATTTTTACTTTGACTATTAACTATACCAAGGTATTCACCATATAAGTTTTCTTTAATCCCAGCTGTAATAATGTCTTTGGCTTTAACTTTATAAATGAATGCATTAAATCTTTTATTATCTATGTCATGTCTTGAACAGAGATACTCGCTTATTTTATTAAACAGCCTTATATCATTCAAAGGATCTGTCATTATGTGTATTATCTGGTCAGCAATAGAATATGTATTTATAGTCAAAGAATCATATATGAAATCCGAACATCTTATAAATATCATATTAAAATCTTCTGCAAGTCTTGTTAAAAGATTATAAAATGAAGCAAATGTCACATTTTCATATCCTTCAATACGTATAACACTTGGTATTATATATACTTTAGTCCCAATCTTAGCTTTTTTTAATACTAAGGAATCGTCTTCTCCTTTGGAAACCATATCCATTAAAGTCTGGAGATCATAATTTAGAACATAACTATCAGCATTAAAAGACGGATGAAGCATATCGGCATCGATAACAAGGATGTCATCTGATATAGCCTTGCAATAAGTCTTGGCAAACTCAAATATAGCATCATGGCTTCCGTTTAATGCAAAAATTTTTGATACATGCTTTGAACCATCCGATGCTAAATTCCTGTACAGTCGTTCACACTCAGTTATGAGAATTCCGACATCATTAAAACGATTATTATAATTCACACTTGTGCTCCTAATAATTATCGAATCAGTACCATTGTTACTTTTTAAAGAATGACTAGGTTTTTTATAACTGCCGGTAAGCATGTAATTTAAAAGCATCCCTAATGAGTAAATATCTTGGTGCTTGCTTTTTTTAATGCCTATTATTACTTCTGGAGCTTGATATGGATTCCTTTTTTCATCCTTTGTTCCATAATCAGTTAAGTAGACTTCATCATTAGCTAAAACTACATTTTCATCATGAATATTCCCATGAATTACCTCAAAAGGTTTTATATCATGAAGAAATTTTACTGTATATAGAATCTTTATAAATATATCAAGAGCTTCATATGTATCAAGTACCCCTTTCTTGTCAACATAATTTTTTAGTGTTTCTCCTTCAATATACTCATGAACAATACAGAAACATCCGTTAACTTCAAAATAGTCAGTAATTTTTGGTATTCCTATGTGTTCTATCTTAGCAATGTCCTCAATGTCAAATCCTATTTCGTCCTTATCGTTTTTTTCACTTATTACTTTTTTGCATTTGTCTATTTCATCAAACACAAGATATTTCGATTCTTTTGGATTTATAAACAAAGGTTGTATAATCTTGTATCTTTCACTGTAAAACATAATTCCTCCTGAGAATAAATAGATATTATATTATTTACATTATTTGTCAATACACAATTATATATTTCTTTTTGTGATAGTCAAATATATTACTGAATCAGCCATACTTTCAATCAATGCATTTCTACATTCATTTAAGGTGGTACCTGTTGTATATATGTCATCAACAATAATTATTCTTCTACCCGCTGTATATCTATCATCTGCAAAAAATACTCCTTTGAGATTGACCAATCTCATTGAAGCATTTAAAGATGCCTGATTGCATGTTTGCTTTATTTTTCTTAAAGCTTCATGACATATTGGTATTCCTGTAGTTTTTGATATTTCCTTTGCAAGTATCATAGATTGATTGAATCCTCTTTTTTTTTGTGCTTTAAAATGCATAGGTACATAAGTTATCAAATCTGCAGTTAAATTTGTTTTCTTCAATATCTGTGCAATTTTCTTTCCGATTAGAACAAAAGAAGCAGGATGATGTGTATATTTAGCATATTTTATTATAGAAGATATAACATCGTTATACTCTACAAAGTAAATGTGGTTATCTATGATATGTGCATCAAACTTAAGGCTATTAATATCATCATATTTTTCATTTGGAAAAATAAATTGCATAAAATCACTCATACTGACATTATATGTTATTTTTTAGTAAAAATAAAGACTGCATCTGCAGTCTTTCAGTTTATTTTTGATATTAAGAAAATTTATTTTAGCATGTCTCTTAAAATGTCTGCTTTGTCTGTTTTCTCCCATGGAAGATCAAGATCCGACCTTCCAAAATGGCCATATGCTGCAACCTGCTTGTAAATTGGATTTTTTAAACCAAGAGACTCTATAATCGAATGAGGACGAAGGTCAAATACTTGCATAACAGCTTTAGCGATAATTTCATCATCTATCAAAGCAGTGCCAAAAGTATCTACAACAACAGATACAGGTTTTGCCATACCTATCGCATAAGCAATTTGAATTTCACATCTCTTTGCGACTCCGCTTGCGACAATATTTTTTGCAGCATATCTTGCAGCATATGCTGCTGAACGATCGACTTTTGAAGGGTCCTTACCAGAAAAAGCACCTCCTCCATGCCGTCCCATGCCTCCATATGTGTCCACTATTATCTTTCTTCCAGTTAACCCGGAATCTCCCATTGGTCCGCCGATAACAAATCTTCCTGTAGGATTAATATAGATTTTTGTTTTGCTGTCTATCATTGCATTATCTACAGCAGGCAGAATAACTTCATCAGTCAAATATTCTCTTAATTCTTTCATAGTAATTTCATCACTATGCTGAGAGGATAATACAATTGTATCAATTCGCTTGGGGACATATCCGTCATACTCAATAGTGACCTGGCTTTTGCCGTCTGGTCTGAGATATTTATGATTGCTTTCTTTTCTGACTTTGGAGAGTCTTTTACAAAGATTATGAGCAGTTTGTATTGGATAAGGCATAAGTTCTTTTGTTTCATCACATGCAAATCCGAACATCATTCCCTGATCTCCTGCTCCTTGTTCTCCAGCAAGATCATAAGAACTGTTCACACCCATAGCAATGTCTGCTGATTGTTCATTAATTGAAGTAATCACTCCGCAAGTCTCTCCGTCAAAACCGAATTTCGCTCTTGTATAACCCACTGATAATGCTGTTTCTCTGGCAATTTTTGCTATGTCTACATAGCAATCAGTAGTTATTTCTCCCATAACATGAATTAATCCTGTTGTTACTGCAGTTTCACATGCGACTCTTGCCTGTCTGTCTTTTCTAAGTATCTCATCGAGAATAGCATCAGATATCTGGTCACACAGCTTGTCTGGATGTCCTTCTGTTACCGATTCAGATGTAAATATTTTTCTTAAACTCATATTATCTCCTTTTCCATAAAAAAGGCCTCTTGATGAGACCTTGTAATTACCTCATCTATTTGGAATTGGCACCTTTGCTTTGCAGGTTGCCGGGCGTCATAGAGCCAGTCTCTCAGCCACTCTTGATAAGTTATTATATTCAATTAGTAAATCTTTAAGCTATCAGCGCCTCTACTTCAAAAGGATTTTCGCCATTATAGATCCTTTCAAATTCATCCGCTTCTACCTTTTCATTTTTTAGAAGTGAACGGGCTAATATCTCTAAAGTATCTCTCTTTTCAGACAAAATCTGTTTTACTTTCTCATAAGACTCATCAATAATACGTTTAGTTTCCATATCAATCTTATTTGCTATTTCTTCCGAGTATCCCTTTACCTTTGAGTAATCTTTTCCGATAAATACTTCGTCATCCTCCTGAAAAACTATATTCGCAAGGCTATCACTCATCCCATACTTAACTATCATATTTCTTGCAATCTTATTTGCTCTTTGAAGATCATTCGAAGCTCCTGTACTTATTTCTCCAATACAAATCTTTTCTGCTGCACGCCCTCCAAGCAAGGTTATAATTTCTTCTTGCAGTTGCTTTTTGGTATAGAAGTATTTATCTTCGTTAGCCATAGGCATAGTATATCCGCCTGCCTGACCGACAGGTATTATGGATACTCTTTGAACTTTTGAAGTGGATGAGACACTTCTCATTGCAATTGCATGACCTGATTCGTGGTATGCTGTAAGTTTCCTTTCACTGTCTGAAATAATTTTGCTTTTCTTTTCAGGACCCATTGCGACTTTATAAATGGATTCCCTTATTTCCTCCATGGAAATCTTTTCTTTGTTCTTTTTTGCTGCGAGTATAGCAGCTTCATTCATGAGGTTTTCGATATCAGCTCCAGTAAACATCGGGGTAATCTTTGATATCTCATGCAAATCAACATCAGTATCAAGTTTCTTGTTTCGTGTGTGAACTAAAAGAATCTCATATCTTCCTTTTGCATCTGGATAATTAACATATACGCGCCTATCAAATCTGCCAGGACGAAGCAGAGCAGGATCCAGTATATCAGGCCTGTTCGTTGCAGCAAGAATAATAATCCCTTGATCAATAGTAAAACCGTCCATCTCCACTAAAAGCTGATTAAGAGTCTGTTCTCTTTCATCATTGCCTCCTCCGAGACCTGCTCCTCTGTGACGGCCTACCGCATCTATTTCATCAATAAAAATTATGCAAGGAGCTTTTGCTTTTGCCTGAGTAAATAAATCCCTTACTCTTGACGCTCCTACACCAACAAACATTTCAACGAAATCTGAACCGCTTATACTGAAAAAAGGTACGCCTGCTTCACCAGCAACAGCTCTGGCAAGTAATGTTTTTCCTGTTCCTGGAGGTCCTACTATAAGCATACCTTTTGGTATTCTTGCACCTAGTTTCTTATATTTTTCCGGTTGTTTTAGAAAATCCACTACTTCCTCAAGTTCGGCTTTCTCTTCATCTGCTCCAGCTACATCAAGGAATGTGACCCTCCTGTCTTTATCACTATATTCCCTGGCTCTGCTTTTTCCAAAAGACATAGCGGAATTATTCGCTCCTGCTTGTTTGTTCATAAAAACAAAAAATATTATTACAACAACAGCAAGTATAATAAAAGAAGGAAGTAGTGAAAGCCACCATGATGTAGTTTCCGGTTTCCATGTGTAAGAAAGATCCGGATCTGTGAGTCTTGCTTGATTTAAAATATCTTCAATCTTATCAAGATTTTCAACATTAACATAAAAAATCTTGTTACCATCTTTTATAGGTTCCTTTAAGGTTACTGATAGAGTGCTTGTGCGAATAACAACTTCAGAAACATTCTGTTTTTCCAGCTGGTTTAAAAATTCTGAATATCCCAGTTCTTTTACAGAGTTCTGATTTGTGAAAAGTGAAATCAGTATCACCAGGATTATAAATGTTATTACATAGAAGCTAATATTTTTGTATTTTTTCAAAAGTCATCTCCTTATACCTGATAAAACATATTAGCATATGTGAATAAGTAATGCAACAAAGTTCACATAAACTTCATTTATGCTATTTATAGGGTGAATTGAAAAATTAAATTCCAGTGCTAGAGGACGCGAATGGAATTTAGTTATGCATCAAATTCCAGCTGTTGTCTTGCATGACATAAGTCTATATAGTGTCTTAATGAAGACGTCTCGTATGGAAAGGACGAAGACATGAGAAGACCACCATATAACAACAAACATATGACTATAGACGACAGGAAGATTATACAGGCTGGAATTGAGAACGGATCATCAAAAGCTGGCATAGCGAGTGTGATAAACAAAGACCCTTCGACCATAGCAAAAGAGATCAGAAAACATAGGATCAAGAAGCCACGCAACACATACAATAGGCCTACGATATGCGTACATGCCAGGGAGTGCGGGAAAAAATGCATAGGAAGCTGCGAAAGGTATGAGGAACCTAAGTGCACAAGAAGGGACATATCTCCAGGAGCATGCAACAAATGCGACAAATTCAGCAGATGCTGCCTCGACAGGTACATATACAACGCCGAACGCGCCGATGAAGAGTACAAAGAGAAGCTCGTAGAATCGAGAGAAGGAATAGGCATAACAGCCAAAGATATGCTCAGGATTGGCGGCATATTGGCTCCGCTTCTCAAGAAAGGGCAGTCAGTGCATCAGATACTGGCCTCACACAAAGACGAGATAGATTTAAGCGAGAGGACCATATACCACTACATAGAGACTGGCGTTTTCATAACATTGGGCATAGACTGCTTCTCCCTCAAAGAGCAGGTCAACAGGAAGCGGTACAGGGGCAAGCACAAGCCGAGGAAAGAAAGAGCGGACTATTCAGGGAGGACATACAGTGATTTCCTGAATTTCCTGTCGAAAAATCCTGATACCCCCTATGCAGAGATGGACACTGTGATGAATGCTCTGGAAGGCCCTTACATACAGACTATCATCCATAACCAGACCAAGCTTATGATAGGGTTCATGCACAGAGAGAAGACTTCCAGGTCAATGTCAGAGAAACTGGACATGCTCCAGAACACTCTGGGAAAACAGCTATTCAGCACCCTCTTCCCTGTGATTCTTGCAGACAGGGGGCCTGAATTCGAGAAATATTCCATGTTCGAGTCAGGACCTGACGGCTCTACCAGATGCAGGATGTTCTACTGCGACCCGATGCAGGCCAGCCAGAAGCCTCATGTGGAAAACAATCACAACTATATCAGGGACATAATACCTAACAAGTACCAATTGGACAGGATGAGCCAGGAGGATCTGGACGTCATGTTCTCCCATATCAACTCGACACCGAGGAAGTCCCTGGCGGACAGGACCCCTTATGAGATGTTCGTGTTCCTTTATGGGAGGGAAACAGCAGACATTCTTAATGTGAGCTGCATAGAAAAAGACAAGGTCACATTGAAACCTTGCCTTCTGGGCCACGTCTACAAGAGGCCGGACAACCTCTAGGACGTCGAACCTCCCCATTAACCGGGGATAATACGGGTCGTCTTCACCATATACAACAAGCCTCACGCGACTGGATTTTAATTGTGCGAATTTTAAAAATTAACCAATCCAGCCTCGGCTTTGCTGTGCCTTTCATTTATCCAGGCATAGTCACTATATCCCTTTTTCAAATAAAAAACAATAGTTTGCCTTATCGAAAAAAGAAACTCCTACCTTGTTTATGGAAGTTTCTTGTGCAATTTTCTTTTTCCATCTAGTACTGGAATTTAATTTTTCAATTCACCATGCTATTTATAGAGCTCTTCTTTCAAAACGCAAACATCTGCGAGATTTCTATATTTCTCATTGAAATCCATTCCATATCCTACCACAAATTTATCTGGTATCTCCATTCCAATATAATCAACTTGAACCTGTTTTTCACGTCTTGAAGGCTTATCAAGCATACAACATATCTTTACGCTGTTTGGTCCTCTTAATGCAAAGAATTCCTTTAAATACTTTAATGTGTGACCTGTATCTATAAGATCCTCTACAATTATTATATCCTTATCCCTTATTTCCATATCCAGATCCTGGAGTATTTTTACCTGGCCGCTTGACGATGTACCTTGACCATAACTTGATGCAGTTACAGTACCGAATTCCACAGGGATTGTTATCTTCCTTAAAAGATCGGATAAAAATATTAATCCGCCTTTCATTATCCCTACCAAAATTAATTTCTTGTCTTTGTAGTCTTCAGAAATTTTTTCTCCAAGTTGCGTACATATTTCATCAAGTCTTTCTTTTGGTATCATTATCTCGCTAACATCATCATACAGTGCACTCATATAAAAACTCCAATCTCAATGCTTTCTGGTTTTTTTTAGGCAGGAAATTTTTTCCGATTTCCATGTTCTCAATATACACTATCTCATTTTCAATCGCAAGAATAAAAAGCTTATCCCTTAAGTCACTATCTATTTTGTTATCAATAAAGTACTTTTTGAGTGTCTTTGTGCCATTTCCTTTATATGGGTAGATTAAATCCTTTTCCATCCTTTTGCGTATGACAAGGCCTTTTTTCACAGATTCATAATCTAGTATAACCCATCCCTCATTAAAAACCTCTCCTTTGTCATATTCACATCTTCCAGTTTTAATCAACAAATCTATTTCTTTTACATATGTAATTCCTTCTATATCTATATCAATGCAAAAATTCTTATCCTGTTTTTTTTCGACAAAAATTTTAATTCTGTCATTTTGCAGTAAAAGAACCTTTATACCATCTTTTAAATCAATTATTGATCCGCTCTGGCTATTTGCAATTAAATTCTTAACTATATCTATATGCTTCTTCTCTACATCCTTAAGTATGCCTTTGACATGAAGTATCGCTTTTCTAATTACTCCTGTGGCTATTACATCATCTAAAAATTTAAAATCATAAATATTAATAACAGCTGTGTTATTCTCAATGCTAACCCTTTTATTAAACTCAAGATCAATCTGTTTATCAATATATTTCTGAGCTTGTCTGACAAGATTAGACATCGAAACTAAATTGTTGGATATATTCTTTCCTGTTTTTTCGTTTATTGAAGGAAAAATATCATTTCTTATAAAATTTCTCATATAGTGACTGGAATAGTTGGTACTGTCAATAATATATTCAATATCATTTTTCTGATTAAAATCTATAATTTGTTTTTTGGAATAAGAAAGAAGAGGCCGATAATAATGAGAGGTGATTTTATCAATACCGCAAAGGCCTTGAAGACCTGTTCCTCTTATAATATTCATGAAAATAGTTTCAGCATTGTCATCCTTGTTATGACCAAGAAAAACACATCCATCTGAATATTTGTCAAATATCTCATACCTGAGTATTCTAGCAGCTTGTTCTATGGTTAACTTTTCAGATTGCGCATATTTTTTTACATCAACATTGAATAATAAAAAATTAATATTATTCTTTTCACAGAATTGTTTACAGAAATTTTCGTCTCTTACGCTCTCGTTTTGCCTTAAGTTATGATTTACATGAATAGCTGATAATCGTATTTTAATATCTTTTTCCATTTCTATCTGCTCTTTCTTTTTCATCAAAAGATACAACAGACATGTTGAATCCGGTCCTCCTGAAAATGCAACATACCAGTCTTTACCTATTATTAAATTGTCATCTATATCCAGCTTAATCATCATTCTTGCTTATAGCTGTCAAATTTCACAATCTGATCCTGCCATACAAGTTTAATCTTTCCTATAGAACCATTCCTATTTTTTGCTACAACCAAGTCAACAAGATGTGTACTTGCAGCTTTGTCAAATTGTGAAGGTCTGTATAAAAACATAACAATATCCGCATCCTGTTCTATAGCGCCTGATTCACGAAGATCACTTAGTTGAGGAACATGATCAGATCTCTGCTCAGAAGCTCTAGAAAGCTGAGATAATGCAACTACTGGTATTTTCATATCTTTTGCTAAAATCTTGAGTTGTCTAGAAATTTCAGTTACTTCCTGCTGTCTGTTTTCTTTTTTAACAGCGCTTCCAATTAATTGAAGATAATCAATGAATAATATATCTAGATTTTCAGCACTCCTAAACCTTCTGCATTTGGAGCGTATATCTGCTACAGTAATAGATGAAGTGTCATCAAGAAAAATCTTTGACTCATGAATAACACCTGCAGTGGCTGTGACTTTAGCCCATTCATTCTGGTCTGCTTCTCCTCTTTGCAATTTTGAATTTGATACTCTTGCTTCCGAAGCAATTATCCTGTCAGTTAGTTGTTCATTCGACATTTCAAGACTTAAGAAAAGCACATTTTTTCCTTTTCTTATTGCCATATTCTGAGCCATATTCATTGCTAATGTAGACTTTCCTACAGAAGGCCTTGCAGCAATAAGTACGAAATCTCCCGGTTGGAATCCCAGTATCAGATTATCAAGATCTGCAAATCCAGTTTCTATACGTTGTGGCATTTTCTTTGTCTTGCTAAGTTCACGAAAATAATTAAGCCTATGTACTATAAGATCGCTAATTTTCTTTACACCTTCCGTATCGGCTTGCTCGGAGAGGTCAAATAATTTCTGCTGAGCGTATTCTAAAAGTTCCTTCGCTTCTTTGGTATCGCTATATCCTTCTTCAAATACTTCTCCGCTGAGTCTGATAAGAGATCTTAATATATATTTATCAAAAATAATGGAAGCATAATACTCAGCAGATGATGCAGATACTATCTGTGATGCCAGTTTTGTCAGATATTCCATACCTCCTGATTTTGAAAATGTATTATCCTTCTTCATCTGCTCGGATACCGAAATAATATCTACCGGTATACCTCCCATAAAAACTGTTTGTAGAGCAGTGTATATATTTTGATTTTCTGCTGTATAAAACATGGAGGAATCAATCTTCTTTTGGACTGGTTCAAATGCAGAACTGTCCAAAAGTAGGCATCCTAACACATATTGTTCTGCTTCCTCATTATGAGGCATAATTCTGTTTGTCTTTACTGTCATTCTATGCTTTCTCCGTAATCAGTAATTCAATATTTATACTTACTTCTGGATGAACTTTTATTATTACTTTTGTTTTCCCGATATTTTTGACAGATTCTTCAAGCTGTATCTTTTTTTTGTCAACATCAACCTTGTATTTATTTAATATAGCATCTGCAATATCTTTACTTGTGATGGAGCCGAACAGTTTCCCGTTCTCACCTGCTCTGACTTCAATCTCTATTTGTTTTCCTTCAAGTTTGGATTTTAAAATATTAGCTTCTATAAGCTCCCTGTCTTTCTTTGAATTATCTGACTGTAATTTGTCATTCATAATATTAAGATTTTTAGCATTAGCTTCTATTGCAAGATTTTTTTTGAACAAGTAGTTCCTTGCATAACCATCACTTACATCAACAAGCTGATTCTTCTTACCTAAACTTTTAACATCTTGCGTGAGTATGACTTTCATATTTCCCTCCGAATCGGTGAATCTTCTAAAGTTATTATACTTCACAATAACACGTTTTTATAAAAAACATTTATTTGCGATGTTATAATCATATCATGAAAAAGCTTTTAACTGCAATATTAACTATAATACTTCTTTTTCCCTCATTAACAGCTGACTGTTCTACTAGCATATTAGATGAATCCATTTCACTTGCTTCTAATAAACTTATAATGGATACTGTTGAAATCAAGAAATGGAATGAACAAAATGAAAATATTTATATTAATACACCTATAAGCAAATTTACAATCGAATTTAAGATTAAGAGTTTAAGTATAATTCCATCAGCAAAGAGGTATTTAAAAGATTCATACGGATTCTTTCACGAAGCAGACATGGAGTATTTCAAACAGCTTAATGAGAATATAAATTACCAAGCTATAACTGATAAAGAAAATATAGTTTATGGATTTATAATTAAAAGAACTCCTCTTAAGACTTTTCCAAGCCATGATGAAGTATTTTCAAGCCCTTCATCGGTTCATGACAGATTTTTAGAGTCAACATTGTACCCATTCGAACCTGTTGCAATTATTCATGAAAGCAGAGATGGTGAATGGTTATTTGTCAAAATGTATAATTATGAAGGATGGGTACATAAAAGCAATGTAGCAGTCACATCATTAGAAATCCTGAAATTATATGAAAAAAACAACAATTTTATAGTCATAACAAACCCAAAAACATATATGGCATACACTAGCACTGAGTTGGATATGGGATGTGTGTTTCCGCTTGTCAAACAGCATGAAAAATACTTTACAGTTCTATGTCCAAAACAAAACTCAGATGGAAAACTATACTTTTCATTTGGATATGTTGCTTCTGAAGATGCGAACATCGGTTATCTTCAGTATAATATGAAAAATATTCTTATTCAAGCTGCAAAATTCATAGATGAACCCTATGGATGGGGTGGCATGAACGGATACAGGGACTGTTCAGCACTTGTTATGGATATATTCAGGTCTGTGGGTGTTAAACTTAAAAGGAATACTGACCAGCAGGAAACTATGAACCCGATTACACGGGATGTAAGAAATTTAAGCAAGCAAGAAAAAGAAAATATTCTCAGAGCACAACCACCTGGATCTCTAATCTTTATGGATGGTCATGTGATGCTATATCTTGGATGGATCGAGGAAAAAGGATATATTCTGCATGACATAACAATATACTATTCTGAAGGAGTATACGTAAGTGCCAATAAAGTCGCTATAACAGACATTTATATAAAAAACTCTGTAGGTTATGAGTATATTAACCTTTTTACATCATTTCTTTTTATATCAAAGTAACCAGATAAAGTATGCCATAAATGATAGGTTGATGAATTAGATATATCCATAAGGAAAGCGTACCGGTTTTTGCTAGAAAAGCACATCTTTTTTTTGCGAAAAATCTTTTTACTGGTTCTTTTTCAATATATTCGATTAGATAAAAACCTAAAAAGAAAAAAGTTATCCATGGTAGAAGCGGATAATAATCAGATGAAATAGTTATATTTTTAATTTTAAGGCCTAGAAGGTAAGAAAGCCCTCCATTCATAATATCATCTGGAATGTCAAACAATTTAAACCCTAAAAAACTAATTCTTCTTTCATATAGATTCCATGAAAGGATTGCAAGCAGGATATTTAAAATTACACCTGTAAATTTTGGTATTTTGCTTATGACTGGTTTTATAAGCTCAAGAAGAACAATAGCAAAGGCAAGAAGGTGAAGAATACCTGCATAAACAACATAATCAGGTATAACTATGCGTGTCACTAAGGTTAAAGCAATAGCAACACACATGAGCTTCAGTCCTCTTGAAATATTGTCTCTTGAGAATTTGGATACCATCCCAGATATCAATATGAACAGCATAGCTCCGATGTCTGATATTGAATTAACAAAATCAGATTCCACCCATGGCATATCAAAGCCAAAAATATGGTACATATCGAACAACGTATGAGATACTACTACTCCAAGTATCAAAAATCCCCGCAATTCATCTAAAAGATATAATCTTTCATCCGCATTCTTTTTCATATATGAATCATAATATATTTACAGACAAAATAAAAGACCGGTTAAAAAACCGGTCTTTGTATACTCAGAATTTATTACTTATTTTCTATTTCCCCTGTCGGTTCAGCATCTGATGTTTCTTCAACTGATTCAACATTTCTTACAGCCCATTTCTTCATACGGATTTTACTTCTTTCAATTGAAGTCTCGATTGTAAGCTCATCTTCTTTAACATTAACAATAGTTCCGACTATTCCGCCTATTGTACAGATTACATCACCGGTTTTCAGTTCAGAAAGCATTTGTTTGAGTTTTTTGTCCTTTTTCCTTTGTGGAATGAGTATTACTGCATACATTACTACAAAAACTACTACTATTAGTATCAATGATGTCCAGTTCGTGCCACCAGTTTCAGGTGCGGTTTCAGCCAGTATTAAGTTAAACATTTATATTATCCTCCGATTCTATTTCGAATATCCATACTTTTCGTAGAATTCATTCTTGAAATCTAAAAGTCTGTCTTCCTTTATAGATTGCCTTATTTTTGCCATTAAGTCAAGAAGAAATTTCAAATTATGCAAAGTTGCTAGATTTAATGCTAATATTTCATCATTTTTAAAAAGGTGCCGAATATATGCTTTTGTAAAATTTTTGCATGTGTAACAGTCGCATTCCTCATCTAATAAAGTAAAATCCTTTGCATACTTCGCATCCCTGATTATTATCCTTCCTTTATTTGTCATGACTGTCCCATTCCTTGCAATCCTTGTTGGAAGTACACAGTCAAACATGTCTATTCCTCTTATTGATCCCTCGATCAGATAATCAGGCGTACCGACACCCATCAGATATCTGGGTTTATCAAAAGGCATTAAAGGTGTTACTTCTTCAAGCATTTCATACATAAGATTAGAAGGCTCTCCAACACTTAACCCTCCTATTGCATATCCTGGTAGGTCAAAAGATGTTACCTGTTTAGTGCTTTTCCTCCTAAGATCCTTATACATTCCGCCTTGAATAATTCCGAACAAAGCTTGGTCAGAACTACGTTTATGTGCTTTTACACATCTTTCCAGCCACCTTGTCGTACGTGAAAGAGAATCATCAATATAGCTTTTTTCTGCTGGATAAGGTGCACATTCATCAAATGCCATTATTATATCTGCACCTAGATTATTTTCTATGGACATAACTTTTTCAGGCGTGAACAGATGCGATGAACCATCTATATGACTTCTGAAAACTACTCCTTCTTCAGTAATTTTTCTTAAAGTATTCAAGCTAAACACCTGGAACCCTCCGCTATCTGTCAATATGGAACGATCCCAGTTCATGAATTTATGTAATCCGCCTGCTTGAGCTATTAATTCATCTGAAGGCCGCAAGTACAAATGGTATGTGTTTGATAGGATTATATTTGCACCTATCTCTTTTAAATCTCTAGGCGTCATTCCTTTTACTGTTGCAGAAGTTCCAACAGGCATGAATACAGGGGTTTCAAAAGAGCCGTGGGGGGTATTTACAATGCCAAATCTTGCTCCCGACTGCTTGCATGTGTGAATATGCTGATATGTTACTGGATATTTACTCATTTATTATTCCTTTTAAAATTTCATTATTCATTTATAAACATAGCGTCTCCAAATGAGAAGAACCTATATCGTTTGTTTATAGCTTCTTTGTATGCCTTAAGCACATTATCTTTCCCTGCTAAAGCGCACACAAGCATTATTAATGTTGATTCAGGAAGATGAAAGTTAGTAATCAAGCGGTCTACAACCTTAAACTTGTACCCTGGGTATATGAATATATCTGTTTGTCCCTGCTTTTCATATAAAATCCCATTATCATCAGATGCGCCTTCAAGCACCCTTAAACTGGTTGTTCCACAAGCTATTATCTTTCTTCCTTCTATTTTTGCTTTATTTATAGTATCTGCTGCTTGTTTGCTAATTTCATAATACTCTGAATGCATTACATGATCTTCAATATTGTCTGTTTTTACAGGTCTGAATGTGCCAATTCCGACATGCAGAGTCACTTTTACGATTTCAATTCCTTTTTCTCTAAGTTCATTTAATAGATCTTCTGTAAAATGCAATCCAGCAGTAGGTGCTGCTGATGATCCGCTGCTTTTAGCATATACTGTCTGATAACGGCTGTTATCATCAAGTTTCTCTGTTATATATGGCGGTAAAGGTACAAGACCTGCCTTATCTAAAATTTCTTCAAAAACACCGCTAAATTCAAAGCGTACTATCCTATTTCCGAAATCTACAATATCCAGAACTGTCGCCTTTAGGATACCATCTCCAAAAACAAAATGTTTACCGGGCAAAGCCTTTTTACCAGGACGTGTCAGTACCTCCCAGTCAGTATCAGATATTCGTTTTAGAAGAAGAAATTCAATTTTTCCTGTAGAATCCTCTACATGACCTAAAAGACGTGCAGGAATTACTTTTGTCTCATTAAGCACAAGACAGTCACCTTTATTGAATAGATTAATGATATCTGAAAACTTCTTATGTTCGATAACCCCATTATACTTATTCAAAACAAGCAATCTGGATGAATCTCTTTTCTTTAAAGGATGCTGTGCAATCAATTCCTGAGGAAGATCATAATAAAATTCACTCTTCTTCATGCTACCTCAGTGTCACCGATTCAAGTTTCACTCCTGTGTAGAAGTATTTAATTATCTGCTCGTAAGTATATCCTGCATCTGCCATATTTATAGCTCCCCACTGAGCCATTCCTACACCATGCCCTGATCCTCTTCCTGATACAGTTATTTTGTCATTACTTTCCTCTGTAACTAATGAAATAGTTACTATACCTGAATTAGTCTTCACTCCTATACTTTTTGAAGTAATTAGTGATGTATTATATATACCGCGGATACTTGCATAATCCAAAGCCTGTGTGGTAGCAGTACCTGAAGCATTCGCTACTTTTACAGTAGACTGCCCTCCTAACACAAACATCTGGCTTGGCAGAAAGTCAGGAAAAGCACTGCGTACATTAGACTTCAAAAATGTTACCGAACCAGTAGACCCATTTACAGTCATGGAAAGGACTCTTCCCGTATGAGAGCTGGAATCTATTGTTATTTTAATTACATTGCCTATTCTGTGTCCCATTTTATACATATAGTCTGTCATCTGAGCTGTAGTGTATGAGTAACTCCATGTCCTGTTTATATCATAAGCATCAACTACCGCCTTAAGATATGGAACTGATGATACCCATACATTCTCAGAATTTTCCGTATACCCTCCTGAAGAACTGAAATAGTATGGTGTGACTACTTTACCTGCATATGTCACTACCTGGCCATATGTCTCATTTGTTGCTTGATTTGTACGGTTTGTCTCGGCATTATATCCTCCGTAAACCTGACAACATGTTGTCGCGCATACATCAAACCCATACTCCTGGTGCTTGTTCTGACATAAAGCATATGTTCTTGCAACAACAGCTTGAGCTTTTAAAGATTCCAATGGAGAATTGCTACCTATTTCCAGTGCAACAACCCCATAAACATAATATTCAAGAATCAGGTTGTTCAGTACGCTTAGCTCATTTGATTTAAAGATAGTAAATTCAAGATTTCCTCTGTAAGGCTTCCCTTCAATATACATATATGAGCTGTTGCTGGTAGTTATAGTTTTTGCAATAACTGGTGCAGAAGGATTATCACATGCGAATAAGATACGACTTGAAGCTTTATCTCTAACAAGTATCCTGGCACTGGATGGATATGCTATAGTAGAGTAACTTCCAGGGTATTTTGCTGCTACAGATGCAATGGCATTCATAGCTGAATCAGAAGAAGCATAGCTTCCCAGCCATACTTGCCAAAATCCTGTTGCAGCATATACTGGAAAAGAGGTCGCACCTGCTAATGACATATTATTGGAAACATCAAGAGCTTCTTTATAAGTAGTAAAATTGTCATCACGTACAATATGATATGAATACTCAGAAGTATCTTTAGCTACTACTAGTATATTCTGCGATGAAGCAAAATCAATTTCCTGGTTATTTATATTAATAGTCATATTTAATCCAAATGGGCTGGATATCGTGTATGCGCTTTTTGCTGTGTTTCCGAAATAGAGCCCAACTTGAAGATATAAAGGAGCATATATGACTGCGTTAGCTACATTAACACAGGAAAAACATATGAGGCTTATTATTGCCAGTACTGTTGAAATCCTTTGTCTTTTTTTTCTATTCATGAGATATCCTTTCAATATAAATCGACCATATCATTAGTATTTATCTTTATTATAATAAAACCATCGTTAAATACAAGCAAAACATAATTAATAATATTACATCTTGTTAAATCGTTTTACTCCTTTTGTAGCAATATACTGCCATAAAACAAGAGTAATAAGGGTATATATCCCTGTCAATACAAGAACATACAATGATGTACTGGATAAAACCAATGAGGAACCTAGTATCATAGGTATTAATACCAAAAACATTCCTGCAAACACTGCGACCCCGACTGATGCTGATTGCTTTACAACTTCTGTTGGCGATTTGAATTCTAATTTAGGCAATAGAATATTAATGAATAATCCTAGTATTGAAGATAAAAATCCTGCAGATATAGTAAAAGCTAAGAGTATAAGCCATTGGATGAAAGTTAATCCTAATCCTATGTAAACGAGCACTGAGCATACTACACCAAGAGGCAGCGTGACAATCAATCCTAACCCTATTTTCCCTTTAAATATCATTTTTGGATGAATCGGCATGGATTTAAGTATCCAAAGATTCTTGCCTTCCAGTGAAATTGATGCTGCAGTAGGAGTACTTAGCATTATGCAGTATCCGAATACCATTACCGCAGCCATTAGCTTCATATCACCTGCATTTGTCGCAAGCTGTCCAAACTCTGCAAAAAATGCTTCAATATCAAAATCAATAACTAAAATAGCGATGCTTGCAGCAAACAAAAGTACCATTCCAAAAAAAGTATTTACTATATATATGACGCAATGCACATAAAAATTCAATTCTTTCTTAAATATAGCTACTACGGGTGAATATTCCTGATATTTAATATTTTTCGAAGAACGTGATGCTTTAGTCTCCATCATTGAAGAGTTTATCTTTTTAAAGGATTTCCCGAACAGATAAATAAACAGGATAAAAGGAATGACAAATATTAAAATCAAAAGAAGAAGCGAGACTATATCCAGTCTGTAAACAGAATCAACATAGAGTCTGAATAGAAAAAATGAGGATTCAATATTGGAAATTGATGATACTAAATTTTTAATCGCCTGCTCATTTATAATGTTTTGTATTGAAAAAGATATACCCATTATCAAGATAAGCAAAGCAAACGAACCAATTATCATAATTATATTCTTACTTCTCATCTTTGCGGATATTTTAGCGACTATAAATCCTATTACAGAACCAATGCTTATAGGAAGAAGAGGAAGTATGATAAACAAGATAATATATATAATTATGGATAATATGCTCAAGTTGTCAGATTTTATGCAATAGACTAAAAATATCGGAAAACCAGTAAGAAACTGCCACATATAACCGCTTAGCATAAGTTTAATTACTTTCGCTGCAAGTATGACATTATTTTGAACTGGCAGAGACATTAACATATCATAATCTCTAAAGGAAAACAGTACTGAAGGCATCTTATATATGTCCATAATGAATAGAGCGAAAAAAGGTAAAGCAAAAGCAAATACAAGAAGTATATTAAGAAGATTCATGCTCTTTAGAACATCAGATATAAGGAAAGCAGATCCTCCAATATACAGAAAACATATAATAATAATGGTAAGTGCTATGAAGAACATACCTATAGCTTTTTTTCTATTCGAAGGATCTTTAAAACCATTTAGCTTATAGGTGTTTACTATATCTGCCTTAAGAAGCGTAAATAAGTTACTCATTTTTAGCAAGCTCCATAAAAGTGCCTTCCAAAGATTTATCTCCCATCACTTTATGTATGTCTCCAAGCGCTACAAGCTTTCCATTTTTTATAATAGCAATCTTGTTGCATATTTTTTCAGCTACGTCAAGAACATGCGTTGAAAAGAAAACAGCTCCTCCTTTAGCACATAAATTTTTCATAATTTCTTTAACAGTAAAGGAAGCTTGAGGATCAAGGCCGGTAAATGGTTCATCAAGTATTAATAATTTTGGACTGTGTATTAGAGCTGATATGATAACAAGCTTCTGTTTCATCCCGTGAGAATATGAAGATATTATGTCTCCTAAAGCATCAGTAAAAGCAAGCTGTGTTGAATAATACTCCGTTAATCTTTCACGATCATGCTTCGTCACTTTGAAAATATCAGCAATAAAATTTAAATACTGTATACCTGTTAACGATTCATATACATCAGGATTATCCGGAATATATGCTATATCAGATTTACATCCGACAGGATCCTCTTTAATGTTTTTCCCATTTATGTGAATCTGTCCTTCTTCAAACTCCAGTATTCCTGCTACACATTTCAATGTTGTAGTTTTACCAGCGCCATTAGGACCAATAAATCCGAACATATCGCCTGATTCTATCTCAAAAGAAATATTATCAACCGCTTTTACTTTATTTGCATAAGTTTTTGTCAGATTTTCAATTTTCAACATTGTTTTTACTTCTGACCTCCTTAATCATCATATCTTTAACTTTCATAAGTCTGGATGTATTGCCTCGTTCATTCTCATCAAGTTTCATAGTTATATATTTTATTGTTTCCTCAAATTGTGGGATCATTATGTATTCAAGCGCATTAACCCTCCTTCTGGTCCTTTCAATTTCTGATGCCATAAGCTGAACTGTTTTTTCCTTTTCAGCAAGCATAATCAAATATGGAAGAACTTCGGTAATATTATATAAAGCGCTATCCAATTCAGCTGCAGTGCTTAAAATACCATAAGGGTATATGTTTGAATCTTTTTTTGTATCATCAATATTTGTAATAATAGGAACTTTTACTCCCATTATATTTTTTGTCTGCACATCCAGCCGTATCTTGTTTTTAGGATACATAAGGCTTTCTTCAATAATTTCATCAGATAAGGAAGCTCTTGAAAGCATAAAATCATTTTGGGCTTCTCCAAGCATTCGCTCACATATTTGCCTTAGTCTTTTATTTTCCTTAACAATATTGATGAACTGCTTTACGAGTTCGTCCCTTTTATCTTTTAGAAGCTTATGTCCTCTTCTTGCAGTAATTAGCCGCTTTTTTAAGTTGTTAAGCTCCATCCTTGTAGGATTTACATTAATCCTGGCCATCGTCTAATTCCTTAAATTTATCATAATATTTAATAAGGTTAGAATCCCTTACCCTTTTCATTTCGCTTCTCGGCAGTTTGACTAACAATTTCCATCCTAAATCTAATGATTCCTGTATAGACCTGTTTTCATAAAATCCCTGATTAATATATATATTTTCAAAGTTTTCTGCAAAATTTGCGTACAGTTTGTCAGTCTCAGTCAGTGCGGCTTCACCTAAAATGATTGCAAGTTCTCTGACTTCTCTTCCTCTTGAATAAGCAGCAAATAGTTGATTCATCACATCAGAATGGTCTTCTCTTGTTTTTTCTTTCCCTATGCCTTTATCTTTTAAACGAGATAGTGATGGCATAACATCAATTGGAGGCGTTATGGATTTTCTATTCAATTCCCTTGACAGTATTATTTGTCCTTCAGTGATATATCCTGTAAGATCTGGAATAGGGTGAGTCTTGTCATCTTCAGGCATAGAAAGTATAGGTATTAATGTAATACTCCCTTCATTTCCCTTTCTTCTACCAGCACGTTCATACATAGTAGCAAGGTCAGTATAAAGATATCCAGGATATCCTCTTCTTCCAGGAACCTCCTTCTTTGCTGCGGAAACTTCCCTTAACGCGTCTGCATAATAAGTTATGTCAGTAAGTATTACCAACACATGCATATCCTGTTCAAAAGCAAGATATTCTGCAGCAGTAAGAGCCATTCTAGGTGTGGAAATCCTTTCAATCGGTGGATCATTCGCTAGATTTATAAACATAACTGTCCTGTCAATAGCACCTGTCTTTTTGAAATCCTGTATAAAGAAATCTGATTCTTCGAAGGTTATTCCCATTGTAGCAAATACGACAACGAAATTCGTATCAGTATTCAGAACTCTTGCCTGTCTGGCAATCTGAGCAGCAAGTTCAGGATGAGGTAAACCTGATCCTGAGAATATGGGAAGTTTCTGACCTCTTACTAATGTATTAAGCGTATCAATAGAAGATATGCCTGTCTGAATGAATTCCGAAGGATAATTCCTTGCAGTCGGATTCATAGGTTCTCCATTAACATCAACTCTCTTGTCTGGAATTATTTTCGGGCCATTATCCATAGGATTACCCATCCCGTCAAATACCCTGCCAAGCATATCTTTAGAAACTGGAAGATCCAGGCTCTTTCCTAAGAATCTGACTTTGCTGTCTTCAAGGTTGATACCAGCAGAGCTTTCGAATAACTGGACTACTGCATTAGTTCCGTCAATTTCTAGCACTTTGCATTTTCTGATTTCTCCATTAGAAAGCTCTATTTCGCCAAGTTCATTATATTTAACATTTTCGACATCCTTCACTATCATCAAAGGGCCGTATACTTCATTTATAGTCCTATATTCCTTAATCATGTTTTATGCCTCCACTTCGCCAAGATGTTTAAGCTGGCTCTCAAGTTCTTCCTCAATCTTGCGGAAATGATCATTAATTTGAGCTTCTTCTACAAGCCTTGATCGTGCAATTTTTTCACGTACTGGTAACTTGAAAAGTTCCTCAATATCTATATCCTTTTTTATTAATTCTTTAGATTTGTAGTAAAAATCCATTATAGTTTTAATAAGCATATATCTTTTATTGACACTGCAATATGTATCAAAAGGATGCATTGCATCCTGATACAGAAAATCCTCTCTTAGGGATCTTGCTGCTTCTAATACAAGACGTTCAGATTTTGATAGAGCATCAATACCGACAAGTCTGACTATTTCCTGAAGATTTGCTTCTTCTTGTAAAAGCCTCATAGCGTCTCTTGTAAGTTTTGAGTAATCTTTAGCAATATTAATATCTGACCAGGAGTTAAGCTTAGATGCATACAGTGAATAACTAGTCAGCCAGTTTATAGCTGGAAAGTGCCTTGCATATGCTAATGAAGAATCAAGACTCCAGAACACTTTTACTATTCTCATGGTAGACTGTGTGACCGGCTCAGACAAGTCCCCTCCAGGAGGTGATACTGCTCCAATTGCTGTAATCGACCCTTCTCTATTTTCACTGCCCAATGTTAATACTTTCCCTGCTCTTTCATAAAACTGTGCAAGTCTCGATCCGAGATATGCTGGATACCCTTCCTCACCAGGCATTTCTTCTAATCTGGCTGACATTTCTCTCAAAGCCTCTGCCCATCTGGATGTTGAGTCTGCCATAATCGCAACATCATAACCCATATCACGATAATACTCTGCAATTGTTATACCCGTATATATCGATGCTTCTCTAGCTGCAACAGGCATATCCGATGTATTTGCTATAAGGACCGTTCTCTTCATAAGTGGTTCATTACTTCTAGGATCAATAAGTTGAGGGAACTCCATTAGGACATCTGTCATCTCATTTCCTCTTTCTCCACATCCGATATATACGACTATATCAGCATCTGACCACTTTGCTAGCTGGTGCTGTACCACTGTTTTGCCGCTTCCGAAAGGTCCGGGGATAGCTGAAATCCCTCCTTTAGTCAAAGGAAAGAAAGTATCGATGGATCTTTGCCCGGTTATAAGAGGTTCACCAGGTGCAAATTTCTTCTTAAAAGGACGCTGTTTTCGAACAGGCCACTTAGTAAGCATACATATTTCTTTTACTTCATTTTTATCATTTTCTATTTTCGCAATGGTTTCAGTAACATTAAAACTACCTTCTTCAATTTGGACTATGGTACCGCTCAAATCATGAGAAACCATAATTCTGTGTTCAATGAGCACTGTTTCTTGAACAATACCTATTATATCTCCTGACTGTACTCTGTCACCGATTTTCTTTACTGGCTTGAAGTCCCATTTCTTATTCCTGTCAATACTAGTTACTGAGATGCCTCGTTTTATTGTATTTCCGGAAATTTTACGCATCTCTTCTAATGGCCTTTGAATACCATCAAATATGCCTCCAATTATGCCAGGCGCAAGCTCTACACTTAAAGGCATATTAGTCGTTTCAACAGCTTCGCCAGGTCCTAAACCTGAAGTTTCCTCATATACCTGTATACTGGCTAAATCATCTCTCATCTCAATGATTTCTCCTATAAGACCGTATTCGCTGACTTTAACAACATCAAACATGTTAGCATGCTTCATGCCTCCTGCTACTATAAGCGGTCCTGATACTTTTATAATAGTTCCTTTATTCATATATGATTCTCCATTCTATTCAGTTATATTGATGTCTGCTCCAATAGCTCGTTCAGTGCATTTACGGATATTCATCATTCCAATGCCTGTTGTTCCCTTCATACCAGGTATGGCAATAAATGCAGGAAGTACCTGATCAGTATATTTATCTATTGCTTCGCTGTTTTGCTCGTAAATTTCTTCAGTAACGAAAATAACTGCGTATTGCTGCTTTTCAAGTATCTTTACTATATCTTTGAATTCTGCTTCTTCTATGTTATATGCAGTCAATCCTACAGCTTTATACGCCAGTATGTCATCATGACGCCCGATTACAGCAGCTTTATACATAACACATCCTTAGCCTTTCCTTTGTTTTTTCCTTACTGATCTTGTTTGCTTTCCCTATCATAACTATTCTTGCGTTCTTTATTTCAGTTTCTTTACCCAGCATATAGCCTACTACTGGAGAAATCCCTAATGGATCATATCTATTGCTTCTTAAAAAGTCAGTCATATAATCATCACAATTCTTCTCAATATTGCCTTTTTCAAATATAGCGGAATATCTGGTTTTTTTTAAAAAATCATATAGAGTCTGATCATCTGCTTCATAGAGCCTATGATAGTTCTCTTTACCTATACTTCCTTTTTGAATAATCGCATAATCAAGGAAAGATTCCTTACGGAATATTTTTCTTATCCTTATAAATGCTTTTAAATTTATAAGGTCAGTCTGTATCATCATAAATTCTTTCAAGAAAGTATCATGTGTCCTGCTTATAATATCATTGAAAAAGGTGTAGTATGCATTATCTAATATAAGGTCTATTAACTGGGGATCATTAGTTTTTAGAAATTCTTCTATACTTTCTTGAGTTGCATTCCCAATAATCTGTGGAAGTTTAGAAAAATCCCTGTTTCTGAGGAATTCTTTAAGCTCGTCAAATTTAAACACTCCCATATCTAATGCAATTTCATGATATGGCTTCTTTAAAAATTCTGACTTAAGTAAAACTTTCAAATTATGAATATCGAATTTAAAGAAAAAGGCATCAAATACTTTTTTGTCGGGTATTATGCTTCTTATATATGAATACAGAGATTTCTGTTCATTTTTAAGCATAACCATATAATCTTCGTCTTCTTTGTATCTGCACTCTGCTAGAATTCTAATTGCTTCTTTTATATCAGGAGCATCTACAAGCCTTAAAAGCTTCATTTCATCCATCATGTAGTTTTCTGCGACACGCACCCTTCCGACAGAATATGCATACCTTGTTGTATCTATCAAGCCTGGACACCTCTTTCAAAAAGTATCTTCATTACATCGGCTTCAAGCTCCTGCTTGCTATATTTTAAGAGAGTTGCGAATGTGGAATTGGAATAAATATTCCCATTTTTCACTATAACTCCAAAATCATCTTGTATATGCTGTTCACTTAAATTAACATGAAAACCATCTCCTAAATGATCTTGAATTTCACTAATCAGCTGCTCGCCAAAATTTAATTTATCTTTTTTGTTCAACAGTATCTCATTATGCCCTTTTTGCAAGCTTTTATTAATTAGTTTCATATATAAGGAAAGCTTCTTTGAATCTTCCATCTCCATCAAGGATTTGTGTGCTTTATCAAAAACTTGGGATATCATTTCCTGTTTAATGCTTAACAGTTGTTTCTTGCCTTCAAGATTTCTGTTTGCTTGTGCTCTTAGTATAATATTTTTCGCTTCTTTTTCTGCTTCAGATAATTGCACTGCTTTATATTCTTGAAGCTTCTCATCAACTGCTTTTCGAGCAGAATCAATTTTAGATAAAGTTTCTTTAATCTTTACATCAACCTGATCATTCGCATCATTAATTATCTTGTCATATATTCTTTCTATTCCAGACATTTTACACTTTCCCAATCATAAGGATTGATATTAGAAGCCCGAATATCGCAAAAAGCTCGACCATAAGAGTAAGGACAACCCCTTTTACCATATCATTGCTTCTCTTAGCAACTATTCCGATACTTGCTGCTGCGACTTTTCCTTGGAAAATAGCTGAAACAAGTCCGACTATACCTGCTGGAAGACCAGCTATCAATAGACTCATTCCATCTGCAAGATTAAGTCCGCCTAATTTACCGATTATCATGAATGCGACAACAAATCCGTATATTCCCTGTGTGCTAGGCAGGGCTTCTAAAATCATGACCGGTACGAATTTACTGGAATCCTCCGCAATAACACCGCTGCCGACTGTTCCAGCCATAGCAACACCTTTTGCAGAACCTGAAGCAGCAAGCAAAAAACCAATAGCTGCTCCAAATATGGCCAGTACATCACCTAAATTGTTTTCTAATACATACTTTAACATAAAAATATTCCTCCAAATATTATTCCTTAATCTTTACATATTTTGTATCCTCAAATAGAGGAGAATAAGCTGTTCCGCCGCCTTCAAAAAACTTATTAAAAAATTCGATATATTGCAACCTGCTTGAGTGTACATAAGCGCCAAGCGCATTAATCGCGAAATTAAATCCATGTCCGACAACAAAAACAAGCGCAAATGAGATAACTCCGACTATTGTAAAGCCGCCTGATGATCCCAACTGATTTATTATCGTTCCGATAACTCCGGTGGCAAGACCCATTGCTAAAAGTCTTGAGTAGGATAATACGTCACCCATAAAGGAAATAAGGTCATAGAAAGATGCAATTCCACCAAAGAGTTTTCCGAAAATACCTTTTTTATGCCTTCCCTGTGTAAGCAGGATTACACCTGCAGCATATGGAAAAAGTTTTGAACCTATTGGTGTCAATATGTCATATATGTCCTTTGGGACACTTGGAATAAACGAAGAAGCCATAAAGCATGCAGTAGTAAAGAAAAAATACCATGGAAGAACATCAAGGATAGCATCAAGATACTTCTTCTTTTTAATATTATTATAACCTTTCATGCCTAAACCTATATAAATATGAATCACCCCAAGAATCAAAGACCACAACAGAAGTCTATTAGGATCCTTAATGGGATCAAACCACAAAGCGATATCAATGGATGTGTCATTTAGAATTGTAGGTATGAAGTTCCCAAACCAAGAGCCGTAAAGCGCACCTACTACTACAGTCGCTATTCCGGATATGAGCATTAATTTAATAAATTTTTTAGTTGAAGACTCCATTTTAAATTTTATAAGGATGAATAAACATGCTATCACCATCACAAGACCGTATCCTGCATCAGAAAGCATCATTCCGAAAAACAGAGCGAAAAATATTGAAGTGATGGTATTAGGATCCGCTTCCCTGCAATTTGGAAGGCTGAACATTTCAGTTACACCAGACACAGCTTCCCCTAAAAATCCATTTTCTAGAAGGACAGGAAATTCTTCATCATCATATGGTTCTCTTAACTGTATGTCACACATGTAACTCTTGTTTAATTCATTAATTGTATCTTGTGCTTTTTCTTTTGGAATCCATCCATCTATTATGTAACTGTACTTTCCCGAAAGAATCTTATCATCAACTACTAAAAGACTTTTCTTAATAGCAAAATAATCATAAGCAGTTTGCAAATCGTCGATTTTTAAAGCATACTCGCTGAGACTTTCCTTTACTTTTTCAATTTCCCTCTTATAAATATCAATATTCTTCTTCTTATCATTAATTAAATTTTTCGGGATATCTCCAAAATCATATTCCATTAAAGTGAATCCTATGCTCTTAAGAAAATGCAAAGACTTTTCAACATCTGATTTATGGACATATACCACAACATAAGAATTAGTCCTGTCTTTACTTATCTGATGAATCTGACAAAGTAATCCTTGCTCATCTAATGATTGGATATATGTCTGCGGTTTTACATACTCTGGTATAGTACCAAGCATTATTCTTGTTTTATCTGTAGATGACTTATTTAGTGGTATATCTAATCCCATCCATGGTGAAATGGAATGTATATCATTTTCCATAGTATTTATCGAACTTTTGTAATCCATTATGGAATTATCGGCTTTTATGACATCCTCAGCAAATCCGATTAGCTTATTGGCATTATTCGCTATGCTATCATAATACTGCCTGTGTATATCTTTCCTGACTTTGAATAAAGGTTTCTTTGATTTATCATACTCTTCTAAAATAGAAATAGCTTTGGATAACATGGACATGTCGCTATCTATGCCCGACTCAAGATTTCTGTCATACCCTTTAGAAAATATATCCTCATATTCCGAGTCTATCTTCATATCTTGAATATCAACAACACCATGTTTGATTAGAAAAGAAAGCAATGCCTTCTTTTCCTTAACAAGACCGGTTATGTGGATTTTTTGCATTTCAACAACTGCCATTTGTCACCTTTTCAACAACAAGCTTAACTGCGTCATTAATATTCGGTATAGCTGCAGATTTTAAAACATCACTTTGTAAAGCATACTCAACATCTGCTTCTTCAACTAGTTTTACAGCATCTGATTCAGCTTTTTCAAGTAATGCTTTGTATTGCTTATCAATGCCTTCAATTTGTTTTTTTTCATATTCAGCATTTTCCTTTTCCGCATCATAAAGCATCTGCTCTGTTCTATTAATTGCAGCTCTTAATATATCACCTGCTTTTTCTTCTGCTTCCTTTATCCTGTCCAAATATGTTTTTTCCATCATTTTTCCTATTCTACAAATATAACGGTCATTCCTTCTTTTTATTCAACAAAAGTCATTATATCATATTTACATATGCTAATGAATACTTTGTAAGTAAATAAAACAAAACCGGGCTGTTAAAGTCCGGAATTTGGCAGGGAAGACAGGATTTGAACCCGCAACAAACGGTTTTGGAGACCGCTGCTCTACCGATTGAACTACTTCCCTATGTAGCAATGGAAATTATATAGATTTAAAATCATTATGTCAACATGAAAAGACATCTGATAATAAAACAGTGAAGTGAAAAGTTAAATTCCAGTATTAATATATTGAAGCGGATTTTAGTCTTGCACATAATTCCATATTGTT